>CAYQTE010000048.1:27930-37040 GCA_964420285.1 uncultured Tepidisphaeraceae bacterium | reverse complement strand
TTCAGCCCCTACGAGAGCCCATACGACAGCTACATCAATTTCATGAACGTGCTGGACAACGTGCAGGCGCGGCTGCGGGAAGCTCAGTAATTGCGTTGGCGCGCACGTCTGAAGAGTCGACCGGGCGATGCGAGGAAGCGGCAGGGGCCGATGCCCTGACGCTCGATGCTGCGCGAGGTTTCAGACGAGCCGATTTCCCCGGACGGCACGGCATACCACCGGAGCACGCATCCGTCATTCTCACTGGCCGCACAACTGGTTGCGATCGGAGACACGCAACCAGCTCAATTTGCCTTGCGCATCGCGACACCGGCGGCTTTGGCCAGGGCGGCGGCTTTGTCGGTTTTTTCCCAACTGAAGGAGCCGGGGCCGTCGGAGCCGGGTTCACGCCCGAAGTGGCCGTGTCGGGCGGTGGTCTGATAAATCGGACGGAGCAAACTGAGATGGCGGATGATGCCGCGCGGGGTGAGTGGGAAATGCTCGCGGATAAGCTGTGAAATCTGGTCCTCGGGGATGCGGGCGGTGTTCTCGGTGCTGACGGTGACGGAGACTGGATTGGCCACGCCGATGGCGTAGGCAAGCTGCACTTCGGCCGAATCCGCCAAGCCGGCAGCCACAATGTTCTTGGCGATATAACGGCCCATGTAGCAGGCGGAGCGATCGACCTTGCTGGGATCCTTGCCGCTGAAGGCGCCGCCGCCGTGCGCGCCCCGGCCGCCGTAGCTGTCCACGATGATCTTGCGTCCGGTCAGGCCGGTGTCGCCGTTGGGACCGCCGACGACGAACTTGCCGGTCGGGTTGATGTGGAAAATGATGTCCTTGTTCCAAAGCCTCTTGGGAATGACCGGCCGGATGACTTGTTCGATAATCGCTTCCTTGGCCTTCTGGCTGATGGTGTCGGTCTTTTTGTCGAGAATGGTGGTGTCGTGCTGGGTGCTGATGACAACGGTGTGAACGCGCACGGGGCGCTCGTTGACGTATTCGACGGTGACCTGGCTCTTGCCGTCGGGACGAAGCCAAGGGAGTTTCCCTTTGAAGCGAAGCTCGGCCAGCTTCTCGACAAGGCGATGGGCCAGGTGAATGGGCAGTGGCATGAGCTGCGGGGTCTCGTCGGTCGCGTAACCGAACATGAGGCCTTGGTCGCCGGCGCCTTGTTGATCGTCGTCGTCTTCGGCGTGGTCGACGCCACGGGCGATGTCAGGGCTTTGGCTATGGATCGAGGTCAATACGCCGCAGGATTCGAAATCGAAGCCGATGTCGGGATGGGTGTATCCAATATCCTTGATGGTCTTGCGGGCGATCTGTGCGGCGTCGACGTAGGCGGTGGTGGTAACTTCACCGGCCAGGATCACCTGCCCGGTGGTGACCAGTGTTTCGCAGGCAACGCGAGCTTTGGGATCCTTGGCGATAATCGCATCCAGAATTCCATCGCTGATTTGGTCGGCCACCTTATCGGGGTGTCCCATGGTGACGGATTCGCTGGTGAACAGGTGGCCGCGGCGTCGAAATTCTGGCGACATGCTGAAGGTCTCCGGGGAAATCTGTGGCTTCCGGCTCGGAGAGGAAAAGAACGTCCCTGCCGTCCGCACCGGGGATAGAAATGTACTTCACGCCACGCAAACTGGCAAGACGGGCCGCCAATTTGACCGGTTTTCATCTTCGGGACTGCCGCCCCCGACACCAACGTGCGTAGCTTCCGGCTCCCTAAATGGAGTATTTCTGAGCGTTGGCCAGGATGCTCCCCGGCCGGGCAAATCGGTCCCAGGATTGGCTGTGGCACTTGGGACAGAGTCGCGGCGGGCGAACACAATCGTCTGGCTCGTAACCACATGCATGACACTGTAACACGAACATGCTGACCGGTTTGCCGGCGGAAGGATGCGATTCGAGTGTCAGGAATTGACCATCCGCGGGAACATGAACGCCTATTGCCATGACTATCTCCTTCATGCTGGGCGTGTTGAGCGCCATTTCACGAATGATAGGCAGGCAAAGACTGTGCCAGCGACATTCTGTCACATATATCCGGCTTATCGGGTCTGTAACACGACATCGTGTCCGACAACACGACGATCTGACATCACTGCGTCAAGACGTCGTCCGCGGATGACCTGGTGCGGCTTTCCACTCCGTATTGCCTGAGTTTGCGTTGCAGCGTTCGAACCGATATCCCCAACCTCCCCGCCGCACGCGTGCGGTTCCCGTCAGCCTGATCCAAAGCCTTGACAATCGCCAGTTTCTCCAGCTCCTCCATCGTCATACCCGCGGGGATCGGCGGTGATGCCGAAGCATCTGCCCCCGACCGCATGAGCGATTCCGGCAAGTCCTCTTCCGTCAGGACTTCCTCATCCGCCAGAACCACCATGCTCTCCAGGACATTTCGCAATTCTCGCACATTACCCGGCCACCGATACGCCACGAATCGACGCATCACGTCCGGCGATGCCCGCCGCGGCGCAATCCGCCGCGTCGACGTGATCTCCTTCATGAAATGTTCCACCAGCAGCGGTATGTCGTCGGGCCGGTCCCTCAGCGGCGGCAAATTGATGCTGATCACGTTGAGGCGATAGAACAAGTCCTCGCGGAACTTCCCCTCAGCCAGCAGTTTGTGAATATCGCGGCTCGTTGCCGCCACAACGCGAACGTCGACCTTTCGGTCCTCGTGCCCGCCAACCGGCGTGAGCGTCAATGTCTCCAGGACGCGCAGCAGCTTTGCCTGAAGCGCCATTTCAAAATCACCGATCTCGTCGATGAACAATGTCCCGCCGTCCGCCTGCTCGAAACGCCCTATCCGCCGGTCCGTTGCCCCCGTGAACGCGCCGCGAACATGCCCAAACAATTCGCTTTCCACGAGTGTCGAGGGGACGGCTGCCACATTGATAGGCACGAACGGCCGGCTCTTGCGCGGGCTGTTGTGATGCAGTGCCTGCGCCACCAGTTCCTTGCCCGTGCCGCTTTCGCCCAGGATCAGCACGGTGCTGTCCACCGGCGCGGCTCGCCGTATCCGGTCGAACACACCCTTCATCTGCTGCGATTGCCCGACGATCTGCTCCAGACCGAATTTCTGGTCCAGGCGTTGACGCAGGTTGTCCAGTTCCTTGTCCTTGTTGGCCGATTCGATCGCCCGCCGGATCAGTAACACCAACTCCACCGGGTTCACCGGCTTGATCACATAATCAAACGCCCCGGCGCGCATCGCCTCGACGGCCGTCACCACACTTGTGCTCCCCGTCACCAGGATGATCTTTGCATCCGGCCGTTTCTGTTTCCACAATTGCAAAAGGTCCATCCCGCTCAGTTCACCGAGATTGAGATCGCTGAGCACCACGTCCACATTCTCATCGAGGTACCCCACCGCCTTGTCGGCGCTCTCGGCCGTACTGACTGTCATGCCTTCGGCCTTCAAAATCGCGGCCAGGGCCTTGCGCTCGGTTTCCTGGTCCTCGACAATCAAAACGTGTCCGCCATTGGCCATAGGGTCGCCTCAATTGTCCTTAATGCGGCGCCATACGTAAGCACCAATTATATCATGCCATTGTCATCCGATCTCCGACAACGGGTAATCGGCTGCCAATTGGTTACAATTCACCGCGATGTTCAAGCGGTTTCGGCAGCTCCGCATCTCGCTGGCTGCCAAATTTCAAATCCTCTTCGGCTTCGCCGTCGCCATGATCATCGGCATGGCCCTGCTGGTTCCCTGGTGGCGCATGGAGGAACTGACCGACCAGATCAATCAGCGCTCGGCCCAGACACTTGCCGATGACGCGGTCGCCGGCCATGTCCGTATTGAACCCACCACCAGCGACACGCAAGCGGCCGACGCACGACCCCTGGCGACAACCAAGCCCGCCACCGCCCCATCGGCCGCGCGACCTGGCGCCCGATTGCTCCGTGTCGACACGCCTCGTGCGTCTCTCACTCGCTTTGAACAGCAAGCCATACAGGGTTTCCTCAAAGACCCCGATCTGGCCCCCCAGATGCAGAACTACACCAAAGCCGGCATCGCACGCTATCGCTATGCCATCCGCCTCAACGCAGAACCCTCCTGCCTGCAATGCCATACGCTGCCCGATGTAACCCCGGCAACCCGGCCCGCCGGCGCCTCTCTCGTCGATTCCTCACCCTCCGCCCGCCTGCTTCTTGGCATCGTCAGCGTCGATATCCCCTCGCAAATCGATTCCGGCCAGATTTTCCTCAACCGCTTGTTCATCTTCACCGCCGGACTCATCGCCGGCCTGCTCGCCATCCTTGTCTTTTATCTCATCACAACGCGGCTCATCCTCGAACCGGTCCGCGTGCTCCGCGAAACCGCCGAAAAAGTCAGCCAGGGCGACCTCAATATCCGCTCGGACATCAACACCGGCGACGAATTCCAGCAGCTCTCCGAGACCTTCAACACCATGCTCATCAACCTCAAGCAGAACGCCGACCAGCTCAGCTCGATCAACAAGGGCCTCGACGTCAAACTCGGCGAACTGTCCGCCAGCAACGTCGCCCTCTTTGAGTCCAACCGCCTCAAAAGCGAATTCCTCGCCAACGTCAGCCACGAATTGCGCACCCCGCTCAATTCCATTCTCGGCTTTGCCGACCTGCTCCGCGACGCCAACAGCGCCGACCCCAAGAGCACTCGCTGGGTCCAGAACATCCTCACCAGCGGCCGCAATTTGCTCGATCTCATCAACGATCTGCTCGACCTCGCCAAAATCGAAGCCGGCCGCATGGAAGTCCGCTCCGAACCGCTCAGCCTTGGCGATCTCTTCGAGGGTCTGATCAATGTGCTCAAACCCCTGTGCGAGCCGCGGCAATTGACGATCTTCTCCAACGTGGGCAACGATGTCCCGATCCTGCACACCGATCCCGCCAAGCTGCAGCAGATCCTCTACAACTTCCTCTCCAACGCCATCAAGTTCTCGCCAGATAATTCCCGCATCGACATTGCCGCCGACCGCCCCGACGTCGATCACATTCGCATCTCCGTCACCGACCACGGCCAGGGGATCAGCCCCGACCAGCAACAGATCATCTTCGAGAAATTCCGCCAGGCCGACGGATCGGTCACGCGCGAACACACCGGCTTCGGCCTGGGCCTGGCCATCGCCAAGGAACTCACCCAACTCCTGGACGGCACGATCGGCGTGATCTCCGAGCCCGGCCAGGGGTCCACTTTCTGGGTGATCCTCCCACTGAAGATCGACGCCGGGCCACGAGACCTTCGCGGGCGTCTTGTGCTCTCATGACGATGGACACTACCCAAAATGCCCCTCGTTGGGCGTCGCCATCGGCAGGGCGCCGATGCCCGGCGCCGGCTTCATCCACGCGCTGCGCTGCCAGTTGTCCGGTACGCCCTCCTGGGCCAGCAGCGGAGGCACGGTCAGCAGCAGTCGTTCCGCCAGCCCTTGAACAAATGGCTCGTACGTCTTGCGCAGCTTTCGCAGCGATTCCTCCGCGCCGGCCACATCACGAAGCGGCACGCCGGCCGCCTCCAGCACCAGGCGCAACTCGGCAAACTGCTCCGCCGCCAGCCGTTCGGCCGTGCCGCTGGGGCCGGGCGCTTTGGCGCGAAGCACCAGAGTCAGGTCCACCGCCGCGTGCCTCGCGATCGCGAATGTCACCTGCGCCTGAAATGTGTTCTCACCGCGTGCCTGTGTCATCATCAAGGCGCACGTGTCGAGTACCGTCGTCAGCGCGGCCAGCCACGACTGGTTGTCGTGCTGCGAACGGTAATACGCCAGCACCGGAAACGACAGTTGACTCTCCAGAAGCTCGGCCGCCCAACGCTCCCATTCGCCCAAGAACGAATCCAGCGCGCCCAGGCTGCTGTTCCGTGCCGCGCGGAGAATCAATTGCGATGCGCTCGGCGGCGAACCGGCTCGCGCATCCAGTAATGAGATGTTCACTTCACGCCGCGAATAGGCCTGGAACAGCGCCGGCAGATAACTCAGGATCGCCGCCAGGAATCCAAATCCCAGCCCTGCCTCGGCCACCGCCAACATCCTCCCCAGCGGCGTGGCCGGCGTCACATCGCCATAACCGAGTGTAAAGAACGTGGTGCCGCTGAGATAAAGGTAGGTCCCGATGCCGACACCGCCGGGCCCGGCGTTGACCGAGACCGCATCCCGCAGACTCCATTGCAGGATGGCGAAGCCCGTAACCAGTCCAATCACCCATGTCGTGAATACTCCCAGCAGCGACAGCGGTCCGAACGCACTAAGAAACGCGGCCCGCCGCTTGGATTTCTTCAGCAGCCCTCCGGCCGCCCAGCGCCAAACCACCCAGCACGTCTCGTAGTACAGCCGCGAAATCCGGTAGCGCCGCGTCACGCGCCGTGGCTGTACCACGGTCTCGAAACCCTCGAAGAGGATCAAGACAATCAACGCCACGCTGAGCAGTGCGGCCACGATGCGCAAACGCAACCTCCATTTGCGACCAGTCCTGGCAGGCATCCAACGCCTTTGGCTGCCAGACCATTACAACGCATCCTGTTTATAGGCCCAGCCGGCGCCGATCTCCATTTTCGTCGTCGCTCACACCGCCGCGTCCTGTGTCACTTCCCGATCTCGCTCCGCATGGCTCCGCAGCCGGTTGATCGCCGCCAGATACGCCTTGGCGCTGGCTTCGAGAATGTCCGTGCTCAAGCCCCGGCCGCGGACTTTCTTGCCGTTGTGTTCCAGGTCGATCTGCACCTCGCCCTGCGCCTCCTTGCCGCGCGTGACGGCCCGGATGCGATAATCGACCAATGACGCATGCACGCCGGTCAGGCGTTGAATGGCGGAGTAGATCGCATCCACCGGGCCGTCGCCTATGCTCGCGTCCTGCACCGTTTTTCCCGAATTGTCCGTCAATGTCACCGTGGCCGTCGGCGTCGAGCCGGTGCCGCTCATCACCTGCAATCCCGCGAGTTGCCACAGATCGGCGTGCCGCTCCAGTTGTTCGTCGATCAGCGCCTCGATGTCCTCATCGAACACTTCCTTCTTTTTGTCCGCCAGCGCCTTGAACCGCCCGAATCCCACTTCCACCTGCTCCTCGCTCAGGTTGTAACCCAGCATCACCACGCGCTCGCGGAACGCATGCCGGCCGCTGTGCTTCCCCAGCACCAGCGAACTCTTGGCGATCCCCACCGTGGCCGGTTCCATGATCTCGTACGTCTGGCGGTTCTTCAGCATGCCGTCCTGATGAATCCCCGATTCATGTGCGAACGCGTTCTCACCCACGATCGCCTTGTTCCGCTGCACGGTCAGGCCGGTCAGCGAAGAGACCATCCGGCTGGTCGGCACCAGCTTCGTCGTGTCGATCCGCGTCCCCACGTTGTAATGATCCGCCCGCGTCTTCAGCACCATCACCACTTCCTCCAGCGACGCATTCCCCGCCCGCTCGCCGATCCCGTTGATCGTGCATTCCACCTGCCGCGCCCCGTTCTCCACCGCCGCCAGCGAATTCGCCACCGCCAGACCCAGATCGTCATGGCAATGCGACGACAGCACCACACCGCGCTCGCGCAGTATCGGCAGCTTTGCCAGCAGATGCGCGAACATCTGCCCGTACACCTGCGGCACCGCATATCCCACCGTATCCGGCAGGTTCACCGTCGTCGCGCCGGCCTCCACCACGGCCTGCACGATCTCCTCCAGAAACTCCAACTCCGTCCGGCTGGCATCCTCCGGCGAGAACTCAATGTCCTTCGTGTACTGCGCCGCCTGCTTCACCGATTCCACCGAGATGCGAATGATCTCTTCCTTCCCCTTGCGCAGCTTGTGATCCCGATGAATCTTGCTGGTGGCGCAGAAGATATGAATCCTCGGCCGGGCCGCGCCCATCACCGCCAGACCCGCTCGCTCGATATCCCGCGGCGTCGATCGCGCCAGTCCGGCCACCGTGCTCCTGGTTATTTCTCCGGCGATGGCCTTGACGGATTCGAAATCCCCATCGGAACTGACAGGGAACCCGGCCTCGATGATATCAACGCCCAGGGCTTCGAGTTGGCGGGCGATTTCCAGCTTTTCGGACTGATGCAGGGTCGCGCCGGGCGATTGTTCACCGTCCCGTAACGTCGTGTCGAAGATTCTCACGTTGTCCATCGCCGCTCTCCATTTCCGCCCAAACGGGCCACGCACATCAATAAAAAAACCCCGCGATCGTCGGATCGCAGGGTGCGTTTTTGTCCAGTTCTGCCGCGTTCCCTACGATCGCACGCTCCGCCCGATAAGCCCGCTAAGGCCAAGAGCCAGAAGTGTCGAAAGCAGTCCGATCCGCGTCATAGTCAGTCCATTTAATCGACCAACTCGCCCCCTGTCAACACACCTCTGCAAATTTTCGCGGCCAGAATCGTTGCTTCACCCTTGCATTCCGCCCCCCAAAGACGATAAAATACATATCGCGCTATCGCGGGTGTAGCTCAGTGGTAGAGCGTCACGTTGCCAACGTGAATGTCGACGGTTCGACCCCGTTCACCCGCTCTTAAACCCCTTCCGTGCCGGAAGGGGGTTTTTGTTGGTATCGCTCATCGTCACCAGACTATCTCGTGCACTGACCCGTGGCGGTGACAATTGGCTGCACCCCCTGTCCCGGTCTGCTGCGTGGCGCATTCAAACAAGTGGCAAGGTGCGCGCGAGAATCACCATTTACCATGTACAAGCTTGAATACGAATCACTGAAAAACAGTCCTACGCGTGCGAACCGGATTCCATTTTGGCTGGCCTTCGCGGCCAGCATCTTCGTTGGATTGGTTTTCGCACTATGGCTGAATACACCGTTGCAAATCCGCATCGATGGACACGTTAACGACCCGGGAGCGTGGGAGTTCGCGGCGGTCATTGCAATTCCCGGATTGTATTGTTTGGCACTAACAATTCGTCATTGGCGCTGGCGGATCGGCACACCCGCTTTCGTCGCGGTCCCGATCGGGCTATTAGGGCCGGCGGTGATATTGCTCGCTCTCTACGCCATTCGGATCGTCCTGCATTGAGGGGAGCGCGTGAAAGCGCCACCGCGTGATAAGGCGGACGGGCCTTTCTGACTCGCATCATCGCTTCCATGCCGGCACAGGTATCTTGCCGACGCTATTCGCTGAAATCGGCACTCGTGTGACGTGCATGCGGTCACCTTGTCACCCC
>CAYQTE010000048.1:0-27830 GCA_964420285.1 uncultured Tepidisphaeraceae bacterium | reverse complement strand
TCCTCCTCGCGCCGCCGGGCCTCTTCCATGCGATGAATCGACAGCACCAGCCGGGCAAGCAGGAACGCGGCAACCGTATATCCGGCGGCGCCGAGGACCGACACGCCGTCGATCGTTGGCGGAACCTGCCGGCTCCAGAGCAGGGCCGACGACAGCATCAGGGCGCAGACGCACAGGCCGTAGACCACGCGGTTGATCGACGATTCCAGCCGCGGATGGCGCACACGAATCGAGAATGTGCCGGCTTGCAGTTGTTCGAGCAGATTATTGGCGTTGCGCGGGACGGCCTCGGCCAGGACCGTCCAGTCGCGACGCATCTTCTTCATCTTCCGCAGCCATGTCTGGGGCGAAAACTGCTGCAATATAAACTGCTGGCGATACGGTTCGAGCAACTCGGCCAGATTGAATTTCGGGCTCAGTCCCTTGGCCGTGCCTTCCAGAATAATCAGGCACTTGATCAGCATGGAAAGGCGGCTGGGCATGATGAGGTTGTATTCGTGGATAAGGCGCGTCACCGCCGTCAGCGCCCCGCCGATATCGAACTGCCCCACCGTTTCCAGGCCGTATTGCGCAAACACCTCGAGCAGATCGGCACTGAGGCCGTCGCGGTCGAGATTGACCGGCGCCTTGCAGGTGACGGCGATCGCGTCGGCCAGTCGCGGAGCATCGCGATCGGCGGCGGCGAAAAGGATTTCGACGATCCGCTGCCGCAGTTCATCGTCGATCCGCCCGACCATGCCGCCGTCGAGAATGCCGACCCGCTCCCCGGCCAGCACGAGGATATTCCCCGGATGCGGATCGGCATGATAGAAGCCGTCGCGGAAGATCATCTGGACGAACACGCCGGCGCCCCGGCGGGCAAAGGCGTCGCCGTCAATATTCGATTGCCGCAAGTGCTCGGTATCCCCGATGCTCATTCCGTCGAGCCGTTGCATCGTCAGCACCCGGCCGGTGGTCAGATCCGCGTACGGCTTGGGGAACGTCACAGTCTGGTCGGCGGAGAAATTCTGGCGGAACTGGAGCAGGTTGCGCATCTCGCGGCGGAAATCGAGCTCGCGCAGCATGGTCTGACGGAATTCGCGCACGATGGCGGCCGGCTCGTAACGCTTCAGCTCATCCCGCCGCTGCGCCAGTGATGCCAGCGCGGTAAGGATATTCAGATCACGGCGGATGGTGCCCTCGATGCCGGGATGCTGCACCTTGACGACGACCAGTTTGCCGCTGTGCAGCGTGGCCTTGTGAACCTGCGCGATCGATGCTGATGCCGTCGCCTGACGCTCGAACTCGGCATAGCACTCGCTAATCGGCCGGCCCAGTTCCTTTTCCACCGTGGCGACAACCACATCAGGCGGATCGGCCGGCATTTCGCTGCGCAGATGTGCCAGTTCGTGAGCCAGTTCGACGCCGACCAGATCCGGCCGCGTGCTGAGCACCTGGCCAAGCTTGATGAATGTAGTCCCCAGATCGGTCAGGGCCAGCCGCATGCGTACGGGAAACGGCTGATCGGTGAGCACTTCGCCGGAATGGCTGGTGAGCATCCGCCGGGCCGGTTCCCATTCGGTCCCCTTGAGCCACGCCGCCAGGCCGTGCGTGATGAGCACGCGCGCCACCTCCTGCGCTCGGGCGATTTCACCGGGAATTTGGGCGGCGGTCTGTAGCTTCATGCGAAGTTCAGCGCTTCATCCATGCGGCGCCCGATGTCGGCGTCACCACGAGCCGGCGACTGGTTCGGCCAGGCAACATATCGTAAGCCGCGTTTTTGCCGCCGGCCGGGCTACGATTTCCTGGCGGCGCTGCGTGTTCGCTTTGCCGGGCGACTGGCTTTCGCCTTGGCGGATTTGGCGGCCTGCTGGGCTTTGGGAATCGTGGTGAGGTTGAGCTTCCCCAGCACTTCATGCACGACCTTCTCCACCTTCTTCTCCAGCGCCTTTTGCGCCTCGCCCGATCGCTTCTGCAATTCCTTGAAGAGCCGTCGGCCTTCCTCCTCGGACAGGTTCGACCGGCTGGCCAAATCCTCCGCCGTCTTCTTGATCGCCTCGGTCGTCAAGCTTGCCAGTCCCAACCCGGTGAGTAACGCCTTACTGATAAGATCACCCATGTGCTGCTCCTTTTGCCAATCCCGTTCCGCGGATCAAGTACCACGCTAATACGTGTGGCCGGAAATCTCAACTGGAAACAGTCAGTATGTTTGGCGGCCAGACTACAAATGGCGTCCCGTTCCTCATCTCCCGGACATTGGCGCCCAGAGCGTTGCCCCGCTCGGTCGGAATCCAGCCCTTGACGTACTTTTCGATCCAGCCAAGCTCAGCGAGAATCAGATTCACCTTGACGTTCGATATACCAAGCCGGTCTCCGATTTTCGTGGATGACAGATATCCCGAGGGAGATTCCTCATCCCCAGCGGTTTCGTTCGAGCATCCCTTGCAGCGTCTGCCGGCATTCTCGTGCCATCGTCCGCAACGTTCACATTTCGCGACGCGACCGGCCTTCTCCGCCTTCCAATGGTCCAGGCAGAACTGGTAGCCGGCTTTGGACACGTCGCGCGAACACCCCTCGACCTGACATCTTTCCATGAATAGCCTCCGTGACCGTGGGTCGATGATACCGCGAGGCTTCGAGAATGCGTATGCGCGGCGGGCGGCGTGACGGCCGATGCGGCCGTTGCCTTATCCCCTGGCCAGACCCTTGGCGTCGGGACCGTCGAGTTCGAGTTTGGGCGTTGATCCCTTCAACCGCTTTTCCACTTGCTTGATGTGTTCCGCCGGCGGCAGACTTTCCGGCATCGTGCCGCCAATGCGTTTGATAGCCTCGCGCACCTCTTTGCCAACCTGCAAATGAGTCTCTATGGCCTGCTGCTGACCTTTTGTGCGTTGTCTGGCCAGCTTGTCGCGGGTCTGGGTCATGCGGAACTGGTTGGCCGCCAGCTCGGTCGTGCCCGCGCGGTCCAGTAGGTTTTCGTTTTTCGGGATGCCCTTGCGCGCCTTGATCCGTTCGCTGCCGATCCCGCCGTAAAGCCCCTTGTAGCCGGCGTCATGGAAGACGCCGAACATGATACTCTGCACGCCCGCATCCTGGGCCGCGCCCGACAGGGCCTTGAATTCCTCGGTGACCTGCTGGCGCAGTTCCAGCCGCTCCTGGTCCCGCACAGCGGCGTCGCTCAATTCCTGCCGGCGGGTCTGGATGGCGAAATACTTTTGGGCGAAGGCGATCTGGGGCTTGCGCGGATCGCCATTCTGGGCGATCAGGTAACAGGCGAATCGCGAGAGGTGGAAATCGGGAACTTCCCGCCGCGTGCCCGAGCCGATGCCCACCATTTTGCCGGCGCTGGCAAAATGGTTCTGCGGATCGTTACCAGATCGGCTGCAAGAGATTACAGCGCGATCGATAGCCTGCTCGAAGCGCCGCCACTGGCTGTAGCCCAAAAGCGACTGCAAATCCCGCGCACTCCAATATTCCGCCGCATGCGGATTGACCCGCTTGAGCTCCTCAAAGCTCCTCGGTTCCGCCTGCGCGCCCGGTTGTATTGGGAACTGTTCCTCAGCCATGCCAACCTCCTCCTTCCGCCGCGTCTTAATCCAGCTCCACGGTCTTGAGGCTCTCGATTCCGCGGTCATCCCCCGGCCAGAACCTTGTCGATCTTTTCCATCGTCGCGATATCGGCAGTGACCTTCGCCTTCTCGATCCGGTTAAGCGTTTCGACGCGAATACCGGAGCGGCGGGCGAGCTCGGCCTGCGATAGGCCGACGGCCCTGCGGCTGCGAATGATGTCGCGGGCAATGGACACGCGTGCCGCCGCAATTGCCGGATAGTCACCATTGGCCCGCCGCGGCGGCATGGGCGGTAGTCCCTCCTCCTCATCGGTGATGCCGCCCGCGGCGAGCAATCGGCGGTAGTCCTTCATCGGGAGAACCGCGTACTTTTCGCCATTCAAGTCAAGTGTTGCGATGGTCTTCATGGTTCAGTTCTCGTACACGTCCTTACGATGGTCGATATCGATGATCCTCAACGTTTGCCGTCAAAAGTCAATCATGGGCCAATATCGACGAAACCTCGAATTTGACCGGCCGTGCCCCCCTTTTATAATCGGCGTTTCGCTTGGGAACGGGGTTTTCCCGGAAAATGGCGGTTGGTGCATGGCGCAGGTGAAATTCGATCGGGTGAGCAAGGTCTTTGCGGGCGGCGTGACCGCCGTGCGCGAGCTCACGCTGGATATCGCCGATCGGGAGTTTGTGGTGCTGGTCGGGCCGTCGGGGTGCGGGAAGACCACCACGCTGCGCATGGTGGCGGGGCTGGAGGAAATGACCGGCGGGGAAATTCGCATTGGGGATCGCGTCGTCAATGACGTGCCGCCGAAGGATCGGGACGTCGCGATGGTGTTTCAGAATTATGCCCTGTACCCGTTTATGACGGTGTATCGCAATATTTCTTTTGCGCTGGAGATGCGCGACGTGCCCAAGGCGGAGATTCGAAGGCGGGTGACGGCCGTGGCGCGGACTCTGGAAATCGAACACCTGCTGGACCGCAAACCCAGGGCGCTGTCCGGCGGACAACGCCAGCGAGTGGCGCTGGGACGGGCCATCGTGCGCGAGCCGGCGGCGTTTTTGTTCGACGAACCGCTGAGCAATCTGGACGCGCGGCTTCGCGTGAGCACGCGGGCGGAGCTGAAACGGCTGCACCAGCGACTGCGGACCACCACCATATATGTAACGCACGATCAGGAAGAGGCGATGACGCTGGGGGATCGGATCGTGGTCATGAAAGACGGAGTCATACAGCAGGCGGATACGCCGCTGAATACATATCGCCAGCCGGTGAATCGGTTTGTGGCGGGGTTTATCGGGATGCCGCCGATGAATTTTTTCAACGGAACGGTGGTGGCGTCGGGCGACGGATTGGCGTTTTGCGAGGGACGGATGGCGGGAAGTGATTTGACGTTGGAGCCAAGGGGGTTTAGGCTATCGTTGATTGGCCCGGTCGGCCGTGGTCTGTCCGGACGTGTTGGCAAGCCCCTGGTACTGGGAGTGCGGCCGGAACACATGAGCTTTGGTCCGAAGGACGCGGCCGGCGAAGCGACAGTTGCCTGGCGGCAGGCGATGGACGTGCAAGTGAACGTGGTAGAGCCGCTGGGCGGAAACATGGACGTGTATATGAGTACGGCAACGCACGACCATGTGGTAGGACGGATGGAGGCCGATTCGGACCTTCAGGCGGGCGGCGCGCGGCAGGTGTTTGTGGATGTGCGCAAAGCCCACGTATTCGAGACCGGAGAGACCGGAATGAACCTGAGCCTTACGAGCGAGCCGGCCCATGTGGTGGCATAATCGCTGGCCCAGTTTCGAGGCGGCGGCCGGCCTTGTGCGGAGCGGTTCCGCGTAGGGCCAGTGTCGTCATTCCGACGGGTTCCTCGAGACGGGGCCGCCATCGGATGGCTGCCCTTTTTTGTTGTTGCTCGGAGAGAGGTACATGAACCAGAGTGAACTGATCCGCATCGTCGACGGCATCGCTCGCGACAAGAACATCGAGCGCGACCAGATTTACAACGATATCGAACAAGCCGTCGCCAGCGGTCTGCGCAAACAGTTCAACATCGAGGACGTGGCGGAATTCACCGTCGCGATCGATCGGGCGACCGGCGTCATCACCGCCAAGCGACAGGGCGTGGATATGCCGCTGTCGGTGGTCGGGCGCATCGGGGCCCAGACCGTCAAGCAGGTGATGATCCAGCTTATCCGCCAGGATGAGCGCGGGAGCATTTACGAGGAATACAAGGACCGCGTGGGCACGATCGTGACCGGGACGATCGCCCGCTTCGAGAACGGTTCGATGATCGTGACGCTCACGCGCAATGTCGAGGCGATCATGCCCCGCAGCGAACAAATCCCCGGCGAAACCCACGAGGTGGCCGAACGCGTGCAGGCGCTGATCCTGGAAGTGCGCGACACGCCGGCGGCCG
This sequence comes from uncultured Tepidisphaeraceae bacterium, assembly GCA_964420285.1. Lineage (GTDB taxonomy): Bacteria > Planctomycetota > Phycisphaerae > Tepidisphaerales > Tepidisphaeraceae > CAYQTE01. The sequence continues at coordinate 21,877 of CAYQTE010000048.1, read as the reverse complement.
TGAAGATTATTTTGAGCCGCAGCCATCCGGAGCTGATCCGGCGGCTCTTTGAACGTGAGGTTCCGGAGGTGGGCGAGCGGACGATCGAGATCAAGGCGCTGGCGCGCGAGCCGGGGAGGCGGACGAAGATCGCGGTGTCGTCGATCGATAGCAAGGTGGATGCGGTGGGCGCGTGCGTGGGGGTGCGCGGAAGCCGGATCAAGAACATCGTGGATGAACTGGGCGGGGAGAAGATCGACATCGTGAGGTGGAACGAATCGTCGCAGATATTGATCGGCAATGCGCTCAAGCCCGCGGAAGTGGCGGAAGTGGCGCTGTGCTTTGAACTGGGCCGGGCGACGGTGGTGGTCAACGAGGACCAGTTGAGCCTCGCCATCGGCAAGCACGGCCAGAACGTGCGTCTGGCGGCGCGGTTGACGCAATGGGATATCGACATTCTGACGCCGCCGGAATTCCAGGCGGGCGTGCAGCGGCTGGTGCAGACGCTCAAGAGCATCGAGGGCATCCCGCAGGAGCAGGTGGACAAGGTGGTGGCGCTGGGCCTGATCGACGTGCGCGATATCGAGGAAGTGGGCATCGGCCCGCTGATGGAAGAACTGGGCATGGCCGAGGCGGTGGCTCAGGTCGTGGTCAGCCGATGCGCCGAAGAGGCCAAGCTGGTTGCGGCCGAGCAGGAAGCCAAGAAGGCCGCCGACGCCCTGGCCAAGGCCGCGGACAAGGCGGCGCTGTTGGCGCTGGGAGTTGGCTCAACCGAACCGCGTTCGGCCCTGGCCAGCGATGTGGCCCCGCCGATAGCGGACGAGACACCGGCCGGCGCCGGCCCGGATGCGGCGGCCAAGTCGGCAGCGGAAACGAATACAGAGCCGGTGGCGTCGCCAGGCGGCGTCACGGCGGAGAGTTCAGCCGCTTCGGCGGAGGTCAAGCCGCAACAACCGGGCGAGGACAAGCCGCCGGCCCCCAGGTCATGAGGGGCGGCGTGTCAGGTCGAAGCGAGCGGTCGTTGAACGGGAGATGGTTTTGGCAAAAGGCATTCGAGTCAACCAGTTGGCCAAAGAGCTCGGCGTAGCCAGCAAGCTGATCCTTGATAAGTGCAAGGCCGAGGGGCTTGCCGAGCAGGTACCCAACCACATGAGCGTGCTCAGCGTGGGACTGTCGGAGACGGTGCGCGAGTGGTTTGCCGGGGCCGGCGGCGGCACGGCGGTTGAAACGGGCGCCCCCGTCGAAACCCTCGTCGCCAAGCCGCGCGTACGCAAGGCCAAGAAGAAAGACGAAACCGCCAAGGCCGACGAGTCCACTGGCGAGGCGACAACGACGGTTGTCGAAGTCCCGGCGGCACCAATTGTCGAATCGCCGGCCGAAGTAACGGTGCCGGAAATCGCCCCCGAAGCGCCGCCGGTAATAACTACGCCGCCGGTCGAGGCGGCGCCCGTCGCGCCGATCGCCGAAACGCCGGTTGAAGCGCCAGCCGCGACCGAACCAGCGCCGATCGAGGCGCCCGTGCCGGCGGTGGCGGAAGTGGCTGAACCCGAGATCGCCGCGCCTGCCGCGATAGCACATGAAGAGGTGGCCCCCCCGCCGACGGCTGGCATTGCCCCCGCGCCGGCGGCTCCGGCATCGCCAGCGCCGGTGGCAATTGCGCCCGGCACGGCCGCTCCCGCGGCCGGTCGAACGGCATCGCCCACCGCCGATCATTCGCGAGCTGCGCCGATGCGCCCCACGGTCACGCTTCAAAGCCGGGCCGCCGCGCCGCCAGCCGAACGCAAGCCGGTCAAGCCCGCTCCGCAGATGGTCAAACCGGCGCCGGCGCAGATATCCGGGCCGAAAATTGTGCGCATCGAGAAGGAAGAAACGGTAGATACGCGGCAGTCGCGCGGACCGAGGCCGGTCAGCGATGCGCCCAGTTTCACCCCGTCCCCCCCGCGCGGCGGACGGGGCGTCAAGGTCACCGAAGAGGAAGACGAGGACGCACGCAAGAAAGCCCTGGCGAATAAGAAGGGCGCCAGCCTCTCGAGCCGGCGTCGCGGCGTCGACGGCCGGCGCGGCGAGGCCATGGAAAAGCTCAAGGAATTCACCGACGCCGATCTCATCGAGCGCCGCGACCGCCTCAACGCCGCCGCCAGCTACACCAAGGGCGTCGCCGACCACCTTCGCAAGACCGGCCAGCGCGGCACTCACGCCTTCGCCAAGACGACGGTCCAAAAGGGCGAGCCAGTCAGGATCGAAGAGCCGATCACCGTGCGCACGCTGTCGGCGGCACTGGGAGTGAAGTCCAACGACATCATCAGCCGTCTCATCAAACAGGGCGTCTTTGCCACGCTTAACCAATCGCTGGACGCCGATGTGGCCGGCGCCATGGCGCTGGAATACGGCCTGGAATTGCAGATCGTCAAGCAGGCGACCGACGAGGAACGATTCCTCAGCGAACTGGAGTCCGTCGAACCCGTGGCCGACCGATTAGTCCCGCGACCGCCGGTGGTGACCATCCTGGGTCACGTCGACCACGGCAAAACGAGCCTGCTGGACAAGATACGCCATGCGAATGTCGCGGCCGGTGAAGCGGGCGGTATCACGCAGCACACGGCGGCGTGGATGGTTACGATGGGTGAGGGACCGGCCGCCAAGCGCGTCACGTTCATCGACACGCCCGGCCACCGCGCGTTCACCAGCATGCGGGCTCGCGGTGCAAATATGACGGATGTGGTCGTGCTGGTGGTATCGGCGGCCGAAGGCGTGCAGCCGCAGACGATTGAATCGATCAACCACGCGCGAGCGGCCGGCGTGCCCATCATCGTCGCCATGAACAAGATCGACCGCCCCGACGCCAATCCGGAAATGGTGCTGGGCCAACTGGCGGCCAACGGGCTCAACGCCGTCGAATGGGGTGGCGATACCGAAGTGGTCCGCACCAGCGCCGTCACCGGGCAGGGCATCAACGATTTGATCGAAATTCTCGATCTTCAAAGCCAGATTCTGGAACTCAAGACCGATCCGGACCTGCCCGCGCGCGGCACGGTCATTGAAAGCCGCATTGACGAAGGCCTGGGCTCGGTGGCGACGGTCCTGATCCAGGACGGCGTGCTGAAACTGGGCGACATCGGCCTGTGCGGAGCCGGCTGGGGCCGCATCCGGTCGCTGCTCAACGATCGCGGCCAGATGATCGAAAGTGCCGGGGCATCGACGCCGGTGCTGGTGAGCGGATTGTCGGTCCTTCCGTCGGCGGGCGAGAAGTTCTTCGTCGTCGAAGACGCCGAACGTGCCCGAACCATCGCCGAGGAACGCGAACAGTTGACGCGGCAGTCGAATCTGTCCAACCGCACGGCGGTGACGGCGGAAAACCTCATGGCCACCATGCGGGCCGGTCAGGTCTCCACGATCAACCTCATCATCAAGGGCGACGTGCAGGGCTCGGTCGAAACGCTGGTCAAGACGGTCACCGAATCGAACACCGACGAAGTAAAAGTTCACGTGATCCATTCCGGCGTCGGCCCGATCAACGAAAGCGACGTCGAACTGGCCGTCGCCACGCGGGCCGGGTTTGCCGACCGCAGCAAGGACAAGGTCGCCATCATCGGCTTCCACGTGGTTCCGGAAGACCCGGCCCGCGTGCTGGCCGAACAGAACCGCATCGACGTCAAGACCTATCGCATCATTTACGAAATTCTCGACGATCTGAAGAAGGCCCTGTCGGGCATGCTCACGCCGGAAGTGCGGGAGAAGATGCACGGCCACGCGGAAATCCGCCAGGTGTTCAAGGTCAGCCGGATCGGCAACATCGGCGGGTGCATGGTAACCGACGGGCACATTCAGCGCGGAAGCAAGATTCGGCTGATCCGCAATGGCACGATCGTGACCGAAGATCTGTCGCTGGAATCGCTCAAGCGCGTGAAGGACGACGTGCGCGAGGTGAAGGCCGGGCTGGAATGCGGCATCAAGATCGCCGGGTACGACGACATCAAGGTGGGCGACGTTCTTGAGGCGTATGTGCGAGAGGAATTCGAGCGGACGCTGTAGGGTCCGCACCGCGGACCTTTGTTGTGACGATGGGAAACGTGGTCCGCGGTGCGGACCCTACAAAACCGGGCGACGTCTGACGGCTTCAAGGCGTGTCCATCCATGGTGATCGGGGTGTTGCAGTTGGAACTGTCCGTGGGCGATGCGATGTCGTTGAAAGACAAGCGTCGTGTGGTGAAAAGTCTCAAGGACCGCATCATCCGCCGGCACAACGTGTCGATCGCGGAGGTCGCGGCTCTGGACGAACACCGCCGTGCGATTCTGGGCCTGGCGATGGTCGGCAACGACAGCCGGTATGTCCAGGGCGCACTCTCGAAGCTGGTCGATTTCGTCAAGACGGTGCCCAGCGTGTCGCTGGAGGATTACCAGATAGATCTGCTGTAGCGGCCGGCAACCGGCGGCAAGGCCCGAACGGATCGAAGTCATATGTCGCGTCGAACCGAAAAACTGGCCAGTGCGATCCAGCAGGAGCTGATGTCGATCATCCAGCGCGATCTGGCCGATCCGCGGCTGACCGGACTACCCAGCGTGACGCGCGTGAAGGTGAGCCCCGATCTGTCGGTGGCGGACGTGTTCGTGACGGTGATGGGCACGGAGGGCCAGCAGGCGACGGCGCTGATGGCGCTGAAACATGCGGCGGGACTCATGCGCGGCCGGCTGACGCGGGCCCTGCAATTGCGGATCGCGCCGTATGTGAAATTCCACCTGGACGATCAGTTGAAGAAGGAGATCGCCGTGCTGGAAGTCCTGGAGAAGGTCGCCGCGGAAAACGCCGAGCTGGACCGGGTGCGGGCGCTGAAGGCGGCCGAATCCGCCGGTGAAGCCGGGGCGGCCGATGACAAGGCCGCCGGCGGCGAAAAGGCTGATGACAAGCCGGGTGTGTAAATGATGCGATCGGAAGAAGGCACACGACGATATGAAGAGTTCAAATAAAATTGCCGACGAGATGCGGAATATGCTGCGCCGCCTGGAGCGCGACGGCAAGCCGGAAGCTTTCACGCCGCTGGAGCCCCTGTGGGCGCTGGTGCGGGCGGCGATGAGCTACGACGTGGCCGACGGCCGCGCCGAGGACGCCGTGCAGATGATCGGCAGGGAATTTGTCGATCTCAACGAGCTTCGCGTGGCAACCGACCTGGAGATCCAGGGCCTGCTGGGCGTGAAATATCCGGAGATCAAAACCCGCGTGGCGATGATCACGCTGGCGCTGAATTCGATTTTCGAGCGCGAGCACACGATGAACCTCGATCGGCTTAAGACCATCAGCAAGCGCGATGCCCGCCAGTTCCTCCGCGAACTGCCGGAGATGCACCCCTACGTCGAGGCGTTCACCATGCTCATGGCGTTCGAGGGCACGGCCATGCCGATCGACAACATGATGCTGTCGTATCTCAAGGCGCAAAAGGCGGTGGCGCCGGCGGCAACCCTGGACGAGGCACAGCGGTTCATGGAGCACCATCTCAAGGCCGAGGAAATCTACGAAGCATTCCGCCTGATTCGCCGCGCCGCCTCCGACGCCGCCGAAGCCCCCGATAAATCCAAACGCAAGGGACAGTCCGCATGACCAATCGTCTTTCAGAATCAACGCTGCGTATGGGCCTGCCCAGCGGAAGCCTGCAGCATTCGACCATCGAGCTGTTTGGCCGGGCCGGCTACCAGGTCAGCATCCCCGAGCGCAGCGTCTTTCCGCGGATCGACGATCCGCAACTGTCGGCGGTGCTGTTCCGCGCCCAGGAGATCAGCCGGTACGTCGCCGAGGACATCATCGACTGCGGATTGACGGGCCACGACTGGATCGTGGAAAACGGCAACGAGCAGGACATCGTGCAGGTGTGCGAGCTGACCTATTCCAAAGCCAGCAGCAACCCCGTGAAATGGGTGCTGGCGGTGCCCGAGGAGAGCTCGATCCAGACCCCGTCGGACCTGGCCGGCAAGATCATCGCCACCGAACTGGTGAACACCACCCGGCGCTATTTTGCCGACCGGAAAATCCCGGTGACGGTCGAGTTTTCGTGGGGCACGACGGAGATCAAGGCCCGGCTGCTGGACGCAATCGTGGACGCGACCGAGACGGGATCGAGTCTGCGCGCCAATAATCTTCGTGTGATCGATACTTTGCTGACCAGCACCGCGCGGTTTGTCTCCAGCAAGAAGGCATGGTCGATACCGTGGAAACGCGAGAAGATGGAAAACATCGCCATGCTGCTGCGCGGGGCGATCGAAGCGCGATCCAAAGTCGGCCTGAAGATGAATGTCCCCGAGGCCAGTCTGACCGAGGTCGTGTCGTTCCTGCCGGCCGAAAAGAGCCCGACGGTCAGCCGCCTGGCCGACCCGGCCTGGGTCGCCGTCGAAGTGATTCTGGAAGAGAAACAGGAACGGGAACTGATCCCCCGGCTAAAGCGCGCCGGTGCGACGGGGATCATCTCGTATCCGCTGAACAAGGTGATACCATAGCGGTCCGTGGCAAGAGTCCAGCGCGGCCAAACAGGTGATCCGATGTCCCAACTACGATTGCTCACCGCCCTCATGTGCCTGGCGATCCTGACCCTTGGCGGATGCGCCAACTCGCATCCGGCCACGCAGCCCAGCGCGGGCAACGAGCTCATGCAGAACGATGCGGCCGGCGGGCATGCGCCCTCGGCAACCGGGCCGTCGCGGCTGAATGCCGATGCCAAGGCACATCTGACTCTCGATCAGATCCGCCCGGCGCCGACTCTTCCGTCCGCCCTGCGTCCCACCACCGATCCATCGGGCCCGGCGCCGACCAGTTCGCTTCTGCTCTACGCCCAGGCGATGCAGGTCGTCCGTGACGCCCAGGGCACTCAGCTCACCGAACAGCAGGTGTCCGATGCCCGCACCAAGGCGATCGATCTGCTCAACTCGGCCGTCGCCATCGATCCGTATAGTTTTGAACTGTTCCACCTTCTGGGCGACCTTTATGCCAGCGATCCGGCCACGATGACCAAGGGCATCGAGGCGTTCGAAAGCGCGGCGGCGATCCGCCCCGATGATGTGGATATCCAGCGAATTCTTGGCCGGGCCTATCTGGCCGAAAGCAACCTGCCGCAGGCGATCTGGCATTTCCGGCTGGCGCAGCAGACCAGCGGGTATCACAAGCAGGAAAACGAGGCGGCGATCGTCGACCGGTTCCTGGCCGAATCATTGGAAGGGTCCGGATATTTGCAGGCGGCGGTGGAGGAGTATACGTCGCTGCGGAACCGGATTCGCCAGCCGACCGAGCCGATGCGGTATGACGCCGATATCGGGCCGCTGGTGGCCGATCCGCTGCCGGTATGGGTGAAGATCGCGTCGCTGCAGGAGAAGCTGGGCCAGCATGCCCAGGCGGTGGCGACATATAAGGAAGCCGCCACGACGCAATCGGGTGATGATACCGAACTGGCACGGGCGATGTTCGAAGAATACGACCGTCAGGACCAGGTCGAACCCGCCGCGCAGCTTGTCGTCAATCAGCTTGCCGAACATCCCCAGTCGCTCCGCGAACTGGTGCCCATGATCGACCGCCTGGTGGCGCCGGCGCGACGAAATGAGATACAGATTCCGATGCTTCAAGGCCTGTCGGTGCCGGCCGGTTCCGAATCGGCCCGGCAATTCCTCATCGCGCAGATCGCCTCGATCCGCCGCCGCGACACGCTGGCGCGAAGCAGCCTCGAGGCCTCGATCGCGCACGATCCGCCGTTTGCACCGGCCTATCGCATGATGGTCAACGACATCTGGAATCGCCTTGACTGGGACGATGCAAAGAAACAGACCGAGACCAAAAAGCTGGCGGACAAGGCGGCCGCGGCCGGCAATAAATCGTTGTCTCTGGAACTGGGCGCGATGTCGCTGCTGAACCAGAACCAGACGCCGCAGGCGGTTGACGAACTGGCCAAAGCCATGGCTGCCACGCCGACGCCGGCGCCGGACCTGCAAGTGGTCTATGCCGAAGCGCTTTACGCGACCAGGGCCCAGGCCAAGGCCGTGGAGGTCTTGCAGAATTTGACAGCCGATCATCCAACCGACCAGGATGCGTGGCAGATGCTGTTCAATCTGACGCTCAAGGGCCCGGCGCCCGACACGATGCCCAGTGCGCCGGCGGCCCCGCCGGATGCCGCCCACCGGGAGGCCGCGCAGAACATTCTGGCCCGTTGGTTGGCGGCGGACCCGGGCAGCGTCAAGGGCCGTCTTCAGCAGGCCGAGATATTGGATGGCGAAGGACAGACTCAGGACGCGCAGGGCATATTGATGAAGCTGGAGGGCGAGCACGGCGACGATTCGGAGGTGCTCGACTCGCTGATGGGTTTCTGCGTCAGCCACAACAAGGTGCAGGCGTTCGTGTCGCTGCTCATGCAGCGTCACAACGCGGACCCTCGCGACCGGCGGATCGTCAGCCTGCTGGTGACCATCCTGGGGCCCCAGCAGCCCGATGACGCGGTGAAGATTCTCAATGATGCCCGCAAGACTCTGGCCGGCGACGCCGAGGGGCTCTATTCGATCTCCCCGCTCTACCAGCAGATCGGCAAGAACTCGATGACGGTGGACGTGCTCCAGGAGGTTCTGAAGCTCGACCCCAAAAACGCGGCGGCCAACAACGATCTGGGCTACGACTGGGCCGACGAAGGAAAGAATCTCCCCGAGGCCGAGAAAATGATCCGCCTGGCCGTCGACGCCGAGCCGGACAATGAATCCTATCTCGACAGCATGGGATGGGTGCTCTACAAGCGAGGTAAATTCGATCAGGCCAAGGTCTTCATGGAAAAGGCCATCGATCCCTCGACCCAGCCCGATCCGGTGGTGCTGAACCATTACGGCGACGTGCTCTACCGGCTGGGCGACATCGCGACAGCCGACAAGCAATGGCAGCGGGCCAGGGATCTGCTGGGACGCGTCGATCTCACCGACCCGGAACACGCAAGATTGATGCAGAACCTGACGCTCAAGTTGCAGCAGGTGCAGAGCCGCCGGCCGGCCGACGTCGCGCCGGTCGGGGCGGACATGGAATCGTAATCGAATCAGGCGGGCCGTTTATGTCAGGACACTCTCACTGGTCGAAAATCAAGAGATCCAAGGGCGCCAACGACGCCAAGCGCGGCAAGATCTGGAGCAAGATCGCCCGCAAGATCATCATCGCCGCCCGAGCCGGCGGGGGCGATCCGCGCGAAAATCTCACCCTGCGCTACACCATCGACGAGGCCAAGGCCGTCAACATGCCCAAGGACACCATCGAAAAGGCGATCCTCAAGGGCACCGGCGAACTCGGCGGCGACAATTACGAGGTCGTCACCTACGAAGGCTACGGCCCCGGCGGCGTGGCCATCATGATCGACGGCCTGACCAACAACCGCTCGCGCACGGCCCCGGAATTGCGCAAGATTTTCGAAGTGGCCGGCGGAAACCTGGCCGTCAGCGGCGCCGTCGCCTTTCAATTCGTGCGCCAGGGGATCATCTCCGTCAAGGCCGAGGGCGTCGAGGAAGACCACGTCCTGGAACTGGCCCTGGAGGCCGGCGCCGACGACGTGCAGAACGTGGGCGAGGTCTTTGAAGTCATCACGTCGCCCGGCAGTTTCCCGAAGGTGCGCGAGGCGCTGATGGCCAAGAACCTGACCGTCGCCGCGGCCGAAATCACCAACGTCCCGACATCGAGCATCCCCATCGACGCCAACACGGCCGCCAAGCTGCTGCGACTTCTGGACGCCCTGGAAGACAGCGAGGACGTGCAGACCGTGTCGCACAACGCGGAAATTCCGGATTCCGTTCAAGTCGAATGAGCGATCGCCCGATTCCGCCGGCTACGGTTGCGTGACCGGCCGTGACGCCGCCCGTGCCGCCGCGGCCTCGGCGAATTGCATCTGCTTCTCGACCTCCTCGATCTGTTCCAGCGAGAGCCGCTTGGGCTCGGCCTTGTCCAGAAGGCTGTCCATGCGCAATGCGGTGCGAAATTGGTCCAGGGCGCGATCCGGGCGGTTGTAGAGCACCAGATACTGCGCGTAGGCAAGCCGGTCACCGACGCTGTTGGGATCAAGGTCGACGGCGGTTTGCAGGTCGTCCAGGGCGGCGGTATCGCGGTTCTGCGCCCGGACCTGGGCGCGGTCCATGTAGTAGCTGGCACGTTGGGGATTGGCGGCGATGGCGCGATCGTACCAGACGAGAACGGCATCCGGTTTGAACGTGCCGCAGAATTGCATCGCGCGGGCGGCGCCGGCGGCGTAGTCGTCGTTGAAATGCAAAATCTCCCACGCCTGCGCGTAGTCGTCCACGGCCTGGAGAAGTCGCCTGTGATCGCCGAAGCGAATATCATCTGCGGCCTCGCCGGCGTACGACTCGGCACGGACCACGGGAATGACGACAGCGACCGCCATCGCGGCCCAGGCGACGCCGCCGCCGACCAGGGCGGCCCACGCGAAACAAACCGAACCAGGAGGAACGCGAACCGTCATTTTTTCGTTCCGGGCAAAATAAGGGTTCGCATCCCCCTTAATCGCCAGGGCCGCTCCGCCCAGCAGTGCGACCAGGAACAGTGGGCCGGTTTCAAACAGCGAGAATTCGATGAGACTGTGGATCAGAAAGATGCCCAGGGCAACAGCGATTCCGGCCGCAAGCCAGGGCGCGGGGCGGCCGTCGATGCGCGGATCGGCCCATCGCGTGATCGAACAGGCGATCGCCGCGATCAGCAGGCATCCGCCGTACATCAAACACTGCACCAGTTCGTTGAGCAGGTAGACGCCGTCCTGCGTGAAGTCAATGGCGGCTGCGATGTTGATCACGATGGCCATCAGCACCACGGCAGCGATGAAAAGCAGGCCGATGGGCTCGGAGCTGTCAGGCGTTTTTTGCCCGGACGGCGGGCGGGAATCGCCGGCGGCGCTGTCGGCGCCGCCGGAGTCAGTGACGGACAATTCCCACGCGAACCGGGCAAAAAAGGCGACGGCAAGAACTCCGCCGGGAATGCCGAGTTCAACGAAGAAGCGAATCAGGAAATTATGCGGATCGCGGATGGATTCAGCCGCGCGGGGCACGCGGGCCGCCAGGTAGTAGAGACTGAAATTCTCCCACCCCACGCCGCGCAGCGGATGAGCCATGAACACGCGGGCCGCGCCGGTCCAGTAGTCCCAGCGAAACGTCAGGCTCGGATGAACCAGTGTTCCGTAGCGCCGGCCGTGCTCGACGACAAACGCCACGGTGGCCGCGAACAGCACGACGGCGGCGACATACAGGGCGCGGCGGTGGCGGTTGATGCAGGACTGCCCCAGCGCGACGGCTGATAGCAGCACGATAGTCAGGCCGATCGTTCCCAGGGCGGCGCGGCAGCCGGTGCGGTAGAAATCGAGCGTTGGCCGCGGCGACCCGCGCCAATAGACGGAATCCGCCACGCCGACGAGGATCGGCAGCGCCGGGACAATCAGCCACCAGCGCGGGCGACGGTCCTTGAGGAATTGAATGACCATAGCGGCCGCGATGGTCAACAGCAGCACGAGTTCCGCGGCGAAGGTGTTGGGCGAGGCGGTAAATCCCATGAGCTGGCCGCTGAGAATCCGGTGCTCGTAGAGCCCGGCCTCATAGCTGCCTTCGGTCCAGTGGTGCTGCGCGAGGATGGTGTCTTTCTTCTGGCTCCATTCCTGGCGAAGCTGCGGCAGTTCCAGGAACTGATCGAAGGCGCTCTTGGCAATCAGTGCCAAAAGCAGCCCCACCGCCAGTGCGGCTACGACCCGGAACTGCTGCCAGGATCGAACAAGCTGCACGACGGACCATAATACAACCAGCGCCGCGATGAAATGTGCAGCCGACACCAGGGCGGCAAACTTGTCGGCGGACCAGAACACGCTGGCGGCCATCCAAATCGCCAGTGGCCCGGCCAGCAGCAGGCTCGCGTGACGGCGCAGGCGAAAATCGGCGTGCCGGGCGCGATAGAACAGAACGGCCAGGGCGGGAAGCATTGCCAGCAGATCGAGCACCAGTCCCGATGCGGCGCCGGGCGCGTGAGGCCCGGGACCAAGATCGGAGGGAAAAGGTGACAGATCGCGGATCGATTCGAGCATCAGCGCCCGCGCCAGGACGAGGGCGATCAGAATCGCCAGTGCTATTGTGAGCAGGCCGGGACGCCGGTCTTTGGACACGTCGAGTTCTCGCAAGCGTGATGGCATGCAATCGCCTTGCGCCCGATTCTACCGATGACCGGCGATTGTGGAACCCGGCGGTGCGGAATTGGCCGGCGACGAATCCGTCGCGGCGGGATGCGCGGCGATGTTATTTGGCCGGGCGATGGGGTGTTGTTCCAGCAGGGCGACGACGCCCAGGATGAGAATCGTCTGAGCGAAAATGAGGATGGCCGCGTGGGTGGTGCGGACCTGCGTGAGAACGATGGCCGCCAGAGCGGTGGCGGCGGTGATGAGATAGATGCAGAGCACGGCCGTGCGGCGCGACATGCCGCGGGCCACCAGGCGATGGCTGAGGTGATTGGCGTCGCCCACGAAGGGACTCTTGCCGGCCTTGATGCGCAGGGCGCTGACGACCAGCAGATCGTACAGCGGCACGGCCATGACGATCAGCGGCGCGAAGAGCGCGTACCAGCCGGATGCGAAATGGGCCTGGATATCAGGGGAGATGTACGTGGTTCGGACGGTCAGAACGCCCAGAAACAGGCCGATGACCATGCTGCCGGCGTCGCCCATGAATATGCTGGCCGGGGGAAAGTTGAAACAGAGAAAGCCCAGGAGCGAACCAAGCAGAAGCGCCAGGGCGGCGGCGACGAACCACTGGCTGATCCCCAGCGCGGTGGCGAGAAAAGCACACGTGCAGACCGCCGCGACACCGGCGGACAGGCCGTCCATGTTGTCCAGGAAGTTGAACGCATTGGTGATGCACGCGATCCACAGCACGGTCACGACAATGCTGGGCCAGCGGCCAAAGGGAAGCACATGGTCAAGGAACGTCATGCTGCGCAAGTCGAGGCCGATGACCAGAATCGAGATGACCGTCAGTTGCACGACGAGTTTGGACCACGGCCCCATCGCCCTGCGGTCATCGGCCAGGCCGAGCAGGTGCAGGATCAACGCGGCCGCGAGAATGCCCAGCGCCATGGGAGTTTGCTGGCGGATGCCGTCCCAATAGGCGATGGCCAGGGACTGCGGCAAGGAATTGGCGCCGGGCGTGGCACGGCCGGATAAAAGCTCCGCGACCCAATGAGGCGGCGTGGAGAAATGCACGATGCCCAGGACGACCAGGATCGGCAGGGTAATTCCCCAGAATATCGCCATCCCACCGCCAAGGGGTTTGGGATTGGAGTGGATTTTCCGGCCGCCTGGCTTATCGACGAAGCCGATGCGCAGCGACAATGATCGAACGACAAAGGTGAGGACAAACGAAAGGGCGAAGCTCAGCGGACAAAGGCAAAGAATGAGATAGGACATGCCGCCGGCAGTGTAGCCGCGCTGCAGGTGCGATGAAAGCGAACAAAGCCGCCCGCGTCGGCGGCCGTCGCGATCACGGGAGACGTTGACGGAGATATTCGATGCGGTCCCTCACGTCGGCCAGAAGGCGATTGAGGGCGCGGCGATCGGCGTCGGAATGCACGTGTTCAATCTTGCGGCGCATGTCGCGGGCTTCCAATTCCAGCCGCTCGATCTCGGCAATGACGTCGGATTCAGGATTATAAACTGCACTCACGAGGCACCTCCCAAGGGACTACTACACCGCTGTATTCTAGAGTACGATACGCTGGCGGGCAATGCGAATCTTGCGGGATTGTGGGACACGGCCAGGACGATGGTCATTCGTAAACCATTGAATAACACATCGTTAAGCATTTATGGAAACGCAAACTCGTGGACGCCTTGAGGCTGCCCGGTCTTGATGACTCGCGCCGGAACGCCCACGACCGTCGCACCGGCAGGCACGTCCGCAATCACCACCGCCCCCGCCCCGACAATCGCATCGTCGCCGACCGCCAGACATTGGATGATGCGGCTTCCCAGACCGATAAATGCACACTGGCCGATGTTAACCCGGCCGGCAAGGGCTGCGGCTGGACAAATGTGCGCGCCGGGGCCGATGCGGCATTCATGTTCGATGATGCATGCGGTGTTGACGATAGCGGAATCGCCGATCTGCGCTTCCGGGCCGATGACGGCATTCGGGGCGATGACGACGTTGCGGGCGATGGTGGCGCTGGGCGAGACCACGGCCGATGGATGGCAGGTCGAAATCAACTCAAACCCATTGTCCAGAATGAGTTGCGCATAGCGGCGACGGGCACGCGATTCGCCTATGGCGACGATCGCACCCCGGACGCCCTGCTCCCGCAGACGCGGAAATTGGTTGACCCGGCCGATCACCGGCAGCCCGTCCGTCCCCCCCACCGTCGTGCCGGCCAGGGCCGGATCGGCATCGAGGAACCCCACCACATTGTGCCGGCCTTCGGCACGGAGGATATCGAGAACCACCCTTCCGTGGCCGCCGGCCCCGATGATAACTGCGTCCATGCGATCTCCGGGCAAATCTATTCGTTCCCAGATCGAATTATCGGCCGATGCCGCGGAAAGGCATCAGCCGCCACCAAGGTCAATCGTATTCAAATGAATCCCTGGCGATAACCAGCGGCCGGTTCTGGCCGATATTGAGCAGCAATCCCACCGATAGGAAACTGGCCAAAAGGCTGCTGCCGCCGGAGGAGACGAAGGGGAGCGTTACGCCGGTGACAGGGAACAGGCGCACCGTCACCAGGAGATTGAGGAAAGTCTGAGCGGCCAGAAAGCTCACGATGCCCAGAGCGACGAGCCGGCCGAACGGTTCACGCGTGGCGGCGGCGATCTCGATGCCGGCCGCGAAGAGAACCATGTAGGCAATAAGCACGACAATCGAACCGGCCAGACCGAATTGCTCGCCGATGAGGGCGAAGATCATGTCGTTGCGGGCTTCGGGGACATGTTTTCCGATGGGGATGTTGCCCATTCCGTTGCCGGTCCAGCCGGAACTCATGGCCATCAGCGCCAGTTGCTGTTGAAAACCGGCGCCCTGCTTGGTTTTGAAGTCGTCGTGGAACATGGCCTCGACGCGCGGGCGGCGGTTCATCGGGATGAGACTCGGAAGATGGCGGAAGAACGGCGTATCGGTGCCGGCCAGCCAGACGACCGGCAGTATGGCGATGCCCAGGCCGATAACGGCCATGATGTGCCGGACCTTGGCGCCAGCGGCGAAGAGCATGGCCAGCAGCGTGGGCACGAAAATGGCGGCGACGCCCAGATCGGGCTGCCGAAGAATCATGAGTATCGGGACGACCGCCAGCGCGAACGGCGTCACCAGGCCGATCACCGTTCGGTAATTGGATCGAAATCGCAGATAGCGGGCCAGTACCATCACGAAGGAGAGCTTCAGCAATTCGCTGGGTTCCAGGCTGGCCGGGCCGATGACGATCCAACTGCACGCGCCGTTCTTCCTCAGCACGCCGGGTACGGAGACGGCCGTGCCGATGTCCGTGTAGAGGACCAAAACCAGACTGATGGCATAAAAAGACCATGCGAGCCGGCCGACGCGAAGGTAATGAAAACTCTGCAGGCCGATCATGAGAACGAAGCCCAGGGCGAGGAAGAAGAGTTGCTTGGGGCCTTCGGGCGAGGCGTCGGAAGGCGAATCGCACCAGATGCACAGAAGTCCGGCGGCCGAGAGCACGGCAACGGCGACGAGGACCGGCCAGTTGGTGGCCAGGGCCAGTTGTTTCCAAAAGCGGTTCATGAGGTCCGCTCGGGCGATGGCGGCGCCGGAGGCACCGAGGCCGGCGGGCCGGCGGGCGATTGACCGGGCGGATCAAAGGCCGCCGCGGCAATCGCGAACGCGAATTGATTGCGGGCGAAGATGACCCAGATCTCGTCGCCCGGCCGTGGATCGGCGACGCGGCGCGGAACAAAGACGGTGGCGACGCGGTGTTCATAGCCGACAACCGGGGTGCATCGCACGGCCAGCGAAAGCGGCGCCAGCGCCGATTGGCTGGTATCGACGACGACGCACTGCTCGTCGCGGCCGTCGACCCAGAGATTCAAATACCGCGTTCGTTGCCAGAACGCCACGCCGAAAAGCGCCAATACCACCGGAAGCGTCACCCAGAATCCGACCAGTTGCACGCCCAGCGACGAACTTCCGGCCGCCGTCCAGCGCTGGTCCGGACTGCCCGGATCGATGTGCAGCGTGACGTTGTGCCCAACGATGGCCAGCCCGTTGTCGGTCTGATCGCCGATCGATCCCATGACGGCATAGTCATGGCCGCCAAAGGTGAAGGTGAGCTTGCAGGCGCCGGCGGCCTCGGCGGCGTCGAGTGCATAGCCCTTGCGGTCAGTGCCGTTGATCGCGGCGATGACGGCGGTGACGGAGGTGTGTTTGTCGATGATCGAGCGGCTGTCGCGCCAGGCGGCGGATTCCTGAACCAGGCACACCACGGCGATCAGCAGCAGGACGAGGCTGGACATGAGCCACGCCCGCGTGCGCGGCTCGGCCCAGGCTCGGCGGCGGGCGGATTTTGTGCGCGGGCGCGGAGCGCCCGGCGGCTGTCGCGAGGCCGGCGACGGGGTCGAGGAACTTGTCATTGCCCAATTGTGCCGTGAAAGTCCATCGCTGTCACTGTGCCGCCGCCGGAGGCGCCGAGGGCGTGAGCAGTTCAGGCCCCGCCGCATGGGGAGGCGGCGATTCCTGCTGCTGCGATGCGGCGACTAATTGCTCCGGCGTCGGCGGCCCAATGACCACCGGCGAGGCGGCGGCTAAAGACTGCGGATCATCCGGATCGGGCTCGACGAAGTCCGGCTGATCCGAGACGCTGCCCAGCCGCCACAGCCGCTCTGCCTCCGGTCCCGTCGATGGCGACAGGTACTTGTGCGCGATGCATGCCAGCAGCACATCGTGAGCCACATCGCCGGCCGCCGCGCCGGAACCGCCGTATTCGACCATCACGCAAAAGGCGATCTGCGGCTTGTCGGCCGGGGCAAAACCGATGTACCAGCCGTGGACCACTTTGTCGTTCTTATCGCCGACGCCGATGTACCAGGTTTCGGTGCCCTTCTCGCCGATATCGATGGTCTTGTGCGTGGCATGGCCGTTCTCCATGACGACGTTGCCGGCGGCGTCGCGGATGGGAATGGTGAGTTTGCTGGCCTGGGCGGAGCCGGTCTTGCCGGCCACGAGAATGGCCGTGAGATCGTCGGGGGGCCGGCGCTTCTGCAACGTGTTGCCGGTTCCGGCCGGCGAGTTGACGACGCGGACCATGCCCAGCCTGACCGCCTCAAGGGCATTGGGGGCGAGATGGAGATCGACGGTATCGGGAGTCGACGGCCTGGTGGCGGCATCGTTGGCATCGACGAGCAACCTCGGCCGCATCCATATTCCGTTGCGGGCGATGGTGGCAGCGACGTTGGCCATCTGGAGCGGCGTGGCGCGAACCAGACCCTGCCCGATGCCCGCAAACCATGTTGAATACTGCCGTAGCGAATTTGGTATGTTGGCGGGATTGGGGATATGTCCGGCGGCTTCGGCAATGCCGATGCCGGTGGGTCGGCCAAGTCCGAAGCGATCGAACCAGGAGCTGAGTTTCTCCATCCCCATGCTATCGGCGAGGGTCTCGAACTGGACGTTGCAGCTACGTTCCAGCGCGTCGGTGACGGTAAGAAATCCGGTCGGATGTGGATCGTTCTCGGGGACGGGGTGATGGCGGACGCCCTCCTTGCCCAGGAGCGACTCGTATTCCGAGGCGACCCAGCAGCGGCCGATGTTGTATTCCTTGCCGCGGAGGACCAGATAGCCGGTGCATTCGATGGTACTGGTGGGAGTGGCAGTGCCCTGGGTGATGGCGCCCAGGCCCACCATGGTCTTGGCGGTGGAACCGGGTTCGAACTGGGCCAGGGTGGCGCGATTGAGCAGCGGCGCGTTCAGGTCGTCGCGGAGCAGCCGGTTGTATTCGGTATCCAGCGTGTTGGGATCAAACCCCGGATAGCTGACCATGGCCCGCACCTGACCGGTGGCGATATCGATGACGACGGCGGCGCCGTGCTGGTCCTGGCGCACAAATTCGGTCTGGGTGTCGGCATGCGTATAGACACGGCGCTTTGCGAAAGCCTCGCCAACGGCGGTTTGAAGTTCGACATCGAGCGTGGTCCTGACATTGCGCCCGGCGACGGGATCGGTTGTGGACTTTTCGGAATTGCTGTAGGTGACGGTCTGCCCGCGGATGCCGCGGAGTGATTCTTCGCCCAGTCCCTCTATGCCGCCGTGGCCGATGAGATCGTTGGGCCAGTACTTGCGCAGATCGTCGCCCTTGAAGGGATCGGCAGCCAGATCGGCCTTGTCGACAGGGCCGAGTCCTCCGATGACGTGACAGACAGCTTCACCGAAGGGATAGACGCGATGCTGGCCGGGCCGGAGAATCAGGCCGGGAAATCGCTCGATATTCTCGCCGGCCTCGATGTCCTGATCGCCATCGGCGCCGTTCTTGTCCAGGATATTGAAGACGTCGGGGCTGATGGCGTTGAGGATGACATGGGGCTGGGTTTGCTCGCCGACGGGAATGGCGTAATCGTCGAGGTTGGGAGCGTCGCCCGAATCGCCCTGGAGCCAGGCTTCGTACCAGGGTGGCTTGGGGAGATCGGCGTGTTTCTTGACACCGTTTTCGTAATTCACATACCAGAGATATCGCCTCCGCATCTCGACGCGCTGGACGATCGAACGGCGGATGTCGTCGATCTCCTGGGGCGTTTTGCCCGAGACATTGGCCAGCGTGGACCACATGGACAGGATGTCCTGGCGAACCTGGTCGGATTGCTCGTCGATGCGCTGTTTCTGCTGGGCGCGGGTGAGATGCGCGTAGTCGTCGGCCCTGGCGGCGCGGGCTTTGGCGATGCGGGCGACGAAGGCGGGATCAGGGTCATCCGTGATGGCGCGGTAATCGACGCAGGCATCGACGCACGGCTCGTCAACGGCCAGCACGCGGCCCCGGTAATCGACGATGCTGCCGCGAGTGGTCTCAATCAGGCGGGTTTGCTTCATCAGGTCCGCCGCGTTGTCCTGCCACTGGCGGCGCTGGAGCACCTGCACCTGAAACGCGCGGACGACCAGAACGGCCGTCATGACGATCAGCAATACGAGGATGATGCGCAGTCGGCGCTGGAACATCGGTACACCCTCACAGTGAAAAACGTCGGCGGCCCCGGGGCGCAAAGGCGAAGATCGGCCGCGTCAGGTGCAATAACCCCATCACGATCGGCGCCAGCGCCGTGGTATACAACGCCGCCAGGCAGAGCGGGCCCGGCGATGCGCGAACGGCCGCGACGGCAGGGCCGCCGGGCGTTGCATGCGCTGCCGCGGCGGGATGCACGACGCCCTGGAGGTAGAGGACCATCGCGGTGAGCATCGCGCCGGTAAAGGCAACGATCACCTGCGTGATAGGATTCCCCCGGGGCGGCAGCCAGCGCCAGCGAGAGACGACAGACGCGAACAAACCGTAACTGAATGCGTACAGGCCGGGCGGCTGGCCGGTCGTCAAGTCCTGGAACAGCCCGATCACGATGGCGCCGACGATCGCCGCCGGAGTCGGGGCGTTGATGGCAATGAAGGCCACGGCCAGCAGGGCGAGATTGGGGGGCTGGCCGGAACCGATGCGGAGGAACGACCCGGCGCCGAACTGGATGCCGACGATCAGGTAGGCGAGGATGAACAGGGGAAACCATCGCATGGGATATTGTCGACCACCGAAAACCGGGCGACTGGTACAAGTTACTCCCTGGTGAGAACCTGGACTTCGCGCAACTGGTCGAGCCGGGCCGCCGGGACCACAATAACTTCGGCAAAGAGCGGATGAGCCCGCTGGGGGGCGATGGACTGGATGAAGCCGATGCGCGTGTTCCAGACGGCGCTGGGCCAGTCGGAATCGTACAGGACGATCCAATCGCCCGGAAGAAGGCGGGATTTGCCGTCGGCAATGGCCTGCTGGCAGGTGAGGTTGTGGATGAGCATGGTTCCGTTGCCGGCGCCTTCAACCATGGGATCGCCGATGGTGATCTGGGCAAGAACGGGCTTTTCGTCGGCGCCGCTTATGTAGCGGACGATATGCGCCTGGAGAATCATGCCCACGTCGGTGACCAGCCGCACGCGGGAACTGGCGGGTCCGACGGCATCGATTCGGCCGGCCAGGCCATGCGCGTACACCACCGGCATGCCGACGCGAACCGAGCCGGAACCGGCGTCGATCGCCAGCATGTCGCGAAGGCCCGAATCTCCGGCGAGGACTTCGATCGGAGTACACAGCAGCGCCAGGTCGCCGATGGCCTGGCGATCCTTGTCGCGCTGCGTATAGACATCAAGCTGCGCCCGCAGATAGACAACCTGCTGGCGGAGACTCTCGTTTTCCTTGCGGAGATCGGGATCGCTTCGCGTTTCGGCCGTGGGCAAGGGCTGGGACCGGCTCAGCAGCCGCGCGGCCACGGCCCGCGCGGGAATGGAAACCGGCCGAAACAGAATAGCGACAGAGGCATCCAGCCGCGCCACCGACGCCGGGGGAACCGCCAGCGCGCACAGAAGGCACAATGTCATCAGCACGCCGGCGAGATGCTTGATGCGAAAGGAGAGCATGGGAAATTACTCATCGCTGTCGCTCTGCAGGGTGTCCTTGAGGACTTCGAGATTGTCCAGGTAGACGCTGGTGCCGCGGGCGACGCAGGTGAGGGGATCGTCGGCCAGGCGCACCTCCAGGCCGGTGGCGTTGCTGATGACGGTGGTCAATCCGCGGAGCAGGCTGCTGCCGCCGCCCATGGTGATGCCGTTGAGAACCAGGTCCGCGGCCAGTTCCGGGTCGGTCTTCTCAAGCGTCTGGGTGACGGCCTCGATGATGCGCGAGATGGGAATCTGCAGGGCCTCGCGGATTTCGCCGGCGGAAATCTGGGTCTTGCGCGGCAGGCCGCTGATAAGATCGCGGCCGCGAACGTCCATGGCGGGTTCATCGCCGTTGGTTGTAATCGGCGAGGCCGAACCGATGTCGATCTTGATGCGTTCGGCCATCTGCGGGCCGATGGACATGTTGTAGGTGTGCTTCATGTGATCGACGATGGCATCGTCGAAATCGTCGCCGGCGACGCGGACCGAGTGGCAGGCGCTGACGCCGCCGAGACTGATGATCGCGACTTCGGTGGTCCCGCCGCCGATGTCCACGATCATGCTGGCGGTGGCTTCGGTCACGGGAAGCCCGGCGCCCAGCGCGGCGGCCATGGGCTCCTCAAGCAGAAACACCCGGCGGGCGCCGGCGCGTTCGGCGGAATCGAACACGGCTCGTTTTTCCACCGCCGTGATGCCCGAGGGAATGGCGATGACCACGCGCGGCGGCCAGCGCAGCTTGCCCTGCACGCGGCGGATGAAATAGCGAAGCATCGCCTCGGTGATCTCGAAATCGCTGATGACGCCGTCCTTGAGCGGGCGGACGGCCACGATGTTGCCGGGCGTCTTGCCGATCATCTCCTTGGCGACCAGCCCGACGGCATCGCCGCTGGCGGTCTGGAGCACGCGGTTGGTGCCCTTGTGGACGGCAACGACGCTGGGCTCGTTCAGCACGATGCCCTGGCCCTTGACGCAGACCAGGGTGTTGCACGTGCCCAGGTCAATACCCATGTCCATGCCGAACATGCCGAAAGCCCAATCGAACATGACGCGGCCGAACATAGTGCGGCAACTCCTCGGATGGCGCAAGCAACCGGAAGGTCCGGGGAGGCTTGGGATGCACGGAAGGGAACGCCATCGCCCCAAAGCGACGGTCAACGGAAGTATCCCAATCCTCGGGCCCCGGGCCAGCCATCCTAGCGCGATTCAGAGCAAGCAACTGAATCGCCCGGTTGACGGGAATGGTAATAAC
>CAYQTE010000047.1:20890-37366 GCA_964420285.1 uncultured Tepidisphaeraceae bacterium | reverse complement strand
ACTGTCTACTTTCCACTTTCCACCCTCTCGGCCGAAGGCCGCCCCCCACCCCCCCTCCGGGCAGTTTTGGGACATCTGGGGACAGGCGGAAGCAATGGACAATGGAAAATGGACAGTGGACAATGAGCACCCGGCGGATCGTCACTCTACTGTCTACTTTCCACTTTCCACCCTCTCGGCCGAAGGCCGCCCCCCCACCCCCCCTCCGGGCCATTCGGTTCCATTTGGTGACATTGAAGAAGCGGTGGAGAGCGGGAGCCGGGGAGCAGCGGAGCCGGCCAGGCTGGCACTTCGGCATTGGCATCATTGCCTTCTTGGCGCTCTTGGCGGCTTGGCGGTTCAATTCTGGCGCGCCCAGATTGGACTCGGCCGGGCTGAGTTCAGACTTTTTCAGCACATCTTCGAACTTTTTCGAGACATTTGGGGCGTTTTTTCGTCGCAGTTGCGAGGCGAAACCGCGATATTCGGCTGGAAACGAGGGTGGCGGATACGCGGACAGCGGCACGTTTTTGGCGTAACCATAGTACGGGAATCGACTTAAGAGAAATCTCACGCGGAGGCGCGGGGGCGCGGGGCAAATGCAATTTGACCACGGATTTCACGGATAAACGCATGAGGAATGATGCGTTTGGCTTGCTTCTTATCCGTGTTCATCCGTGCCTATCCGCGGTCAAACTGCATTTGCATTTCCTGCACGATCGCCGACAAGCACGGCCGGGATCAACGGGCGGGGGTTCGGGAGATACTACTATCGTCCGTGTATGATATTGGGCGGCGAGGTGTACGTATGGTTCGGGAGTCTTTGCAGTGCGGAGCGGCGGTTTGGCTGGCGATGGGGCTGTTGGCGGCTTTGGCGGCCGGGGTGCGGGGGGCGGACGCCAATCCGGACGACCTCTACAGCCAGGGTCGCAACGCGATGACCGGGCAGCAGGGAGTGACGCAGGACTATGCGGCGGCGATGAAGCTGTTTCAGCAGGCTTCGGATATTGGGAGCATTGACGCAAAGAACGATATTGGCTGGCTTTATGATCGCGGGCTGGGGGTCACGCGGGATTACGGCCAGGCCATGACCTGGTACACCAAGGCGGCCGAACTGGGAAACGCGCCGGCGATGTGCAATATCGGGGTTTTGTATTTCCGCGGCAATGGGGTTCCGCAGGATTATGCCAAGGCGATGACGTGGTTCCGCAAGGCGGGCGATGCCGGCAATGGGGCCGGTTACGTCTGGCTGGCCTCGATGTACGGCAACGGCCAGGGCGTGAAAAAGGATGACGGGCTGGCGTTTACGTGGTATTCGAACGCTGCGAAGTTGAGTAACACGGCCGGGCTGGCTGATACCTGCGTGGGATATTGCTACCTGGAGGGGCGAGGCGTGTCGCAAGACTACGTCAAGGCGATGGCGTCCTTCAAGGCCGGGACCAACGCGGGGAACCTCGCCGCCTGGTGCAATGTCGGGCTTCTGTATCTCCAGGGCAAGGGTGTCACCCGCGATTACGCCCAGGCGATGAAGGCGCTGCAGACCGCGGCCGATGGCGGCAACGTCATTGCGACATACTGGCTCGGCCAGATGTACGCCGAGGGTCTGGGGACAAAGGCGGACTATGACAAGGCTCTGCAACTGATGACCAAGGCGGCCGGCGCCGGCAACGCCGACGCGATGTGCGGCGTCGGGGTGCTGAATTATCAGGGTCGCGGGACGAAACAGGATTACGGGCAGGCGCTGACGTGGTTTCACAAGGCCGCCGACGCCGGAAACGGCCCGGCCATGAACTGGATCGCAACGATGTACGGCAGCGGCCAGGGGGTGGAGCGGGACGACAAGCAGGCGCTGGACTGGTACATCAAATCGGCCAACGATGGGGGCTATGTCGAGGCGATGTGCAACGTGGGATATTGCTACGAGCACGGCCTGGGCACGGCGCAGGACTACGCCAAGGCAGTGGATTGGTACACCAAAGCTTGGAAAGCCAACAGCGCCAGCGGTGCGATCGATCTGGCCACCATGTATATCTACGGGCACGGCGCGGCGCAGAATTACGGCATGGCGGCGCTGCGATTGAAGGACGCCAACAGCATCGATCCCAACAACGGCGTGGCGACGAACTGGCTCGGCTTGATCTACCGCGAGGGCGGGCACGGCGTGGTGAAGGATGACGCGGCGGCCTTCAACTGGTTTCAGAAGTCCGCCAACAGCGGTTACGCCGAGGGAATGAACAATTTCGGCTACTGCTACGATCATGCCCTGGGCGTGGCGACCGGTTCGGATTACGCCAAGGCAATGAACTGGTACAACAAGGCCGTGGACGCCGGAAGCGTCGATGCCATGTGCAATCTGGGTGCGTTGTATCTGGCGGGATACGGGGTGAACAAGGACTACGGCAAGGCGATGGAGCTGTACAAGAAAGCCGCCGCCGCCGGTAACGCCGCGGGCATGAACGCAGTCGGGTACATGTATGCCAAGGGCTACGGCGTGGACAAGGACCAGACGCAGGCGTTGGACTGGTATCGCATGAGCGCCGACGCGGGCTATTCGCGGGCCATCTTGAACGTCGCCCGCAGCTACGAAAACGGCACGGGCACCGATCAGGACGTGGATCAGGCCCGCTCGTGGTATCAAAAAGCCGCCGCCGCCGGCGAGGCGGAGGCCAAGACCTGGCTGACAGCCCATCCAGCAACCCGGCCGGCGACGCAGCCGGGCAATTGAGATTCCCGAAAGTTCACTTGCCGATCAGCCTTGCCACTTCCTGGCAATCCTTATCGCCGCGGCCGGAGAGATTCACGACGATCGCCTTTTCTGAAGACAATTTCGGGGCGATCCGGCAGACGTGGGCGATGGCGTGGGCGCTTTCAAGAGCGGGGAGAATTCCTTCCAGGCGAGCCAGTAGCCCAAATGCGTCCAGAGCCTCGGCGTCGGTGATGGTGACGTAATTGACCAGGCCGGCGTCTTTCCAATAGGCGTGCTCGGGGCCGACGCCGGGATAATCCAGGCCGGCGCTGACACTGTGGACATTGGCGGTTTGTCCATCCGGGTCTTGCAGCACATACGAGAGCGAGCCGTGCAGAATTCCCGGCGAGCCGGCGGTGAGACTGGCGGCGTGCTGGCCCAGTGCGGTGCCGCGCCCGCCGGCCTCGACGCCGATCAGTTGCACCTCGCCCCGCGCGGCATCGTCGATCATGGGGGCGAAGATCCCGGCAGCATTGCTGCCGCCGCCGACGCAGGCGACGACAATATCGGGGACTCGGCCGAGTCTTTCGACGCATTGCCGTCGCGTTTCGCGGCCGATGATCGACTGAAAGTCGCGAACGATGCGTGGGAATGGATGCGGTCCGACGACGGAGCCGATGATGTAATGGGTGTGGGAGACCGAGCCCATCCAGTCGCGCATGGCCTCGTTGGTGGCGTCCTTGAGGGTCATGCTGCCGCTGGTCACGCACACGACTCGCGCGCCCAGCAGTTTCATGCGAAAGACATTGAGTTCCTGGCGGCGGATGTCTTCCTGGCCCATGTAGACATCGCATTGCAGGCCGAACAGCGCCGCCGCAGTCGCGGTTGCCACGCCATGCTGCCCGGCCCCGGTTTCGGCGATCACGCGCTTCTTGCCCATTCGCAGCGTGAGCAATCCCTGGCCGATCGTGTTGTTGATCTTGTGCGCGCCAGTGTGGTTGAGGTCTTCGCGCTTGAGGAATATCCGCGCCCCGCCGAGGTGCTCGGTGAGTCGTTCGGCCAGATAGAGCCCGGTGGGCCGGCCGACAAACTCGCGCAGGTAATAGTCAAGCTGGCGGCCAAATTCGCCATCGGCGCAGGCGCGATCGTATTCGGCGGAGAGTTGTTCGAGGGCGCCATAGAGCGTCTCGGGGACAAAGACCCCGCCGTACTTTCCGAAGTGCCCGCCGGAATCCGGGAGGTCGCTGGGAGACTGAACATCGGCCGACGCGGTCATGGGTTGGATGTTAGCACGATAGTGCCGGTACGCAAACGGGGCGACGAAGGCTGAAACGGCACTAAGAGCGATCGGTGCGATCGAATTTTTCTGGCATCGTGTTTGCAAGAAGGATTTCCTGAGATCGGCCCAAGTCCGGAATAGCTCCGGGCCAGTTGGCAAGTGTTTACTTTGCCGGCGCGGTCGAAAAGCGGCGAAAAACTGGACTTTTCTCGTAAAATAGGAGGAAAAAGCCGATTATATGGCATAAGACGGGCGTGAAAATACACGGCGTCCCCAACACAGAACCTGGTTTGATGCGCTCCGGAGATGGCCGCACCGACCTACCATCATGGCAGGGGTGCACCAAAATGGCTGGTGTCGCGTGCAAGTCCTTGTTTTGTAACAAGATGCCGGTGTTTTGGGTCTTCTTGCGCCCACCATCATGGTAGGTTGAGCGTTGCGCATGTTCCGCAACGCTGATTCTTGCGAATTTGCTCTAACTTCCTTTGCCACCAAAGGTTGGGGGAAATCGTATTTGTTACGATTGCGCATGGTCCGCGCTTTGCTTTCTTCTTACCTAAGTTCAACGTGGGATCGGACGGTTGCCAGACTGGTCAGCAACCACCAACCGTCCGGCCGTCATCGTGGGTGATGACGTCGCTTTCGTCCGGGCTTCTCTTGGGCTACCCGGACGACAAGTCATTTGTGCCCAGGAGGTAGGAAGAAACATGCGTCCGATCAGGCACTGCGCCATGCCCATAGCGGCATGCGCGCTGGCGGCGGCTTCGATGCTCGCCCCAAATTCCGCACGCGGGCAAATCTTCGTCACCAACTGGCAGAACAACAGCGTCGGCGAATACGGCCTGGATGGAACGCCCATCAACCCAGCGCTGATCACCGGGCTCAACGGGGCCAACGGCATTGCCGTCGCGGGATCGGATGTGTTTGTCGTCAACAGCGGCAACGGCGCCGACGGCTACGTCAGCGAATACACCACCGCCGGCGACGTTGTGAATCCCTACCTCATCACCGGGTTGAGCGATCCGCAAGGCATCGCCATATCCGGCTCGCAGATCTTCGTCACAAACGGCGGCTGCGGCGAAGTCGGCGAATATACGCTCGGAGCCCCCGGGCAGATTACCTCATCAAATCCCACCCTGATCTCGGGGCTTGGATATCCAAGAGGCATCGCCGTGTCGGGATCCAATTTGTTCGTGGCGGATTCTCCCGCTAACGCGGTCGACGAGTTTGACATCTCGGGGACGCCCATCGGCACTCCGCTGGTCACTGGATTGCAGTTCCCCTGGGGCATTGCCGAGTCGGACCCGGAACTTTATGTCGCCAGCTACGGCGGCAACGGCCCTGTCGGCGATTACACGCTGGGCGCCAATCCTGGAACGCTTGCGGCGTCCAATCCGTCGCTGTTCTGGGGATCGAATTTCCAGCAGGGAATCGCCGCATTGGGATCGGACCTGTTCGTCACAAACTGGTCCAACGGCACGATCGGCGAATACACAACCTCCGGCGGCACCGTGAACGCCTCGTTGGTCTCGAACGTGCCCGGCGTGTCCGGCATCGCCGTCGTAGCCGACACCGACACTAACCCCGCCGACCCGCCAGTCCCCGAGCCGGCATCGGCTGCGATCCTGCTCGCCGCCGGCATGGGATTGCTTGCGCGCCGCCCCCAAAAACGCCGGGCATGAACCAGAAAACCACCCAAAGAAACCCGACAATCGCCCTTTTTACCGTGTCACCGTGTCACTTGTCCCCATCATCCTCGCCATCCTCTTCCATCGGCCGTTGCCACCGGCGGGCAATCCAATACCCCAGGATTGATCCACACAAACCAGCGCCGGCGTAATCCACCGGCAGAGCGCGAGCCAGCGGCGACAACAGGCCGTCGAGCTGGCCAATGACCAGTCCCGACGGGCTGGCGAAGCCAGCCAGATACCCGATCAGCGCCACCACCGCCGGCGCCAGGAAATACCACAGGCTGTCGTCCACCGGATACATCGCCCTTGCCACAAAGGACGCCGCACCGGCGGCGATGAGCACGCCGGCCAGGGCCTGGTGTTTGGCGTCATTGGTAACGAATATCGACTGCACGACGATCATGGCCAGAACGCTTGTCGTCAGGGCCATTATCTTCTGCACGGCGCTGTTTTCACCCTTGATCGTTTCATCTCGCACCGCATCGTCAACCACCAGCCCAAGCCGCTGCATTGGAGCGACTATCAGCCGCGACGCCATGATGACGCCGTACAGAATCGCCACTTCCAAGCCCAGCAGCAGCAGAACCAATCGGCCGGAACCGTCGATCAACGCGATGCGCATCGTCCCGCCTCGCTGGCTCAGCGCGCACAGCGAAAACCCGGCGACAAACAGCCCGGCGTCATGGCGCACCGATCCCGCGATCGCGCCACCGGCCGCAACCAGCACGGGAATGAGGATCACGGCCATCACCAGGCCCGGCCAGGGCGGGCCCTGGTGCAGCAGACACGCATCGGCGACGCGGGAGATCCACCCGTCGCGCCCGGGCGGAAAGCCGGCGGCGGCGGCGGCGCACCAGGCCAGTGCGAACCCGGCGGCGCATCCGATGAAAAGCAGCACCTTGCCTCGAAAGCTGGACGATTGCCAGACTTCGACGCCGAGCCACTCCTGCCATTGCGAATTGGTCATGGTCGCCGGAGTGTAACGGCCAATCGCCGGTTTGTCGCGAGGTGATTGATCTGGCAATGGATCTGGCAAAACCGAGCTGATTCTCTTTGACACGCCGAGTCCCCGAGGATATTGATAGGTCGTTCGCGGCGGAGTGTCCGTCATTCCACTTCCCCATAACATCGGAGCATCATTCATGCACAAACAGCGCAACAGCCGGCGGGGGCGCCAGCAGCCCGGCATTGAACCCAACGGCCGCACCGCCAAACGCCCGCTCCTGATCGCGCTGGAGGCCTTGGAGGAACGCCGGCTTCTTTCGATCGCTGTCGCGTCCGTCGGCGCCCAGGACGTGCCCTCGGGCAAGAGCCTGCTGATCCCCGTGTCGGCCAGCGATGATGTGCCGATCAGCTACGGCGTTTCCTCCAACACTCCCGGTATCACGGCCACGTTGCTCACGGGCAATACGTTCCTCCAGCTCAACGTGGCCAACTACGGCAGCATGACCTTCGAACTGTTCAATAACTTCGCCCCCAACACCGTCGCCCAGATCACCAAGCTCGTGAACCAGGGTTTCTACAACGGCCTCACCTTCTGGCGCGTGGTCAACGGTTTCATGGCTCAAGGCGGCGGATCGCCCACCGGCAGCGGATCCTATCCCGCCAGCGGCACACTCCCCGAATTCAACAACGAACCCAACCTCGACGCCATCTTCAGCGGTTCCGGCCAATTGGCTATGGCCAACGCCGGCACCAACACTAACACGGAGCAGTTCTTTGTCACCGACGGCCCGCAGCGCAGCCTCGATTACCTTTACACCCTCTTTGGCCAGCTCGTCAGCGGCTCGGGAGTTCTGACGTCGATTCTCCAGGCCGCCGTCACCAACCAGAGCGTCGGAAGCTCGACCGAAGACAGCAAACCCGTCACCCCCATCGTCATCACCAGCGCCCAGATCGTCCAGGACACCAGCGACGCCGTCATCCTCATTACCGATCCCGGTAAGCTCATCGGCGCGTCCAGCAGTGCCAACATCACGCTCACGGCCACCGACTCCAACGGCGGAAGCGAGCCGCAGACGTTCACCGTCACCGGCGTCGATGACACAGCCAATAACGATCCGCCGTTCATCACCTCGCTCAATCTGTCGCCCACCACGCCTTTGAACACGCAGATCGACCTTTACGTCGGCGGCGTGGATGCCGATGGCGACCCCATGGAGATATTGACCAGCTCGAGCCCCACCGGCGTCACGCTCGCGACCGACAACAACGATGTCGTCGTCACCCCCAACAGCGGATTCAGCGGCACCGTCCAATTCGAGGTCGCCGTCAGCGATTCGGCCCACCTGTCCGCAATCGAGCAGAACGGCACCGGTTACATCGATGTCGTCTCCCTCACCGTCCAGAGCCAACTCCCCGCGACGATTTCCAATGGCGTGCTCACCGTTAACGGCACCGGCGGCGCCGACACCATGACCATCGATCTGCAGAACGGCCAGTACCTCACAAGCGTCAATGGCAATACCCAGACGCTCAGCGCCACCGGCGTCACTTCGGTCGTCGTCAACGGCCTGGCCGGAAACGACATCATCACTCTCGGATCGGGAATGGTTAACGGCGCCAGCGTTCAAGGCGGGCCCGGCGATGACAGCATCACCGGCGGACCCGGCAACGACACCCTCGCCGGCGGGCAGGGCAACGACACCATCCTCGGAGCGGCAGGCGACGACGAGATTCACGGCGGACAGGGCGACGACTCCCTCGCCGGCGGCAAAGGCAACGACACGATCCTCGGCGGCCAGGGCAACGATACGCTGCGCGGGGCGCTGGGCGACGATTCCCTCAACGGCGGGGCGGGAACCAACCAGTTCTATGGCGGCCAGGGCAACAACATCTTCTACGCCGTCAACGGAACCGCCGACGAGCTTTTCGTCGGCGCGGCCACCAACGACAGTCTCATCTATGGCTCCAGCGACAACTACATCATTGAAAGCGGCACGATCCCGCCGGGGAATATAACGCTCGCGTGATGACTTAGCCTCGTCGATGTGAATCAGATTTCTAGCAGCAACGTCCAGACGATTTTGGATACCTGATGACCTGGCAATGTGCGTTTATGGTGAATTCGGTGACCCAGCGCGAAATCATCGAGAAGTTGGCGACGGTTTGCGATTTGTCTCCGAGCGTGCGGCTCGGACAATCGATGGCCCACCTCGATTTTCTCGCTAGGGATATGTTCGACCGCAGTCTGGGCGACATCGAAGACAACGAGTTGCTCCGCGTCCTCGAGCGCCATCAGGCGGAACTGGCCCAGAGGCAATCGAACGTCGCGTGATGGCGCGCGGACGAATGGGGTGAACATGGCGCAAAAGAAGATTCGCGTGAAACTCGTCGGGCGGGATGCCGGCGCGGCATACATCGCCCTGCCAGGTCATCGCCATGAGGCCGGCATCGTCAAGAGAGCTGTCCGCGTTGATGAATTCATACCCAACTTCAAGGGGCCAATGGTTCTTTTGGATTTTGACAAGTCCGACACGCTCATTGGCATCGAGATTCTGGTTTTTGCATCGGATGCGATGCACGGTAGTCGTAAAGACCGCGGCGGCCGGCCCGGCAAGCGGAACCGACCGCCTTGCGAACCAGGCCGGCCGGCAACGCCACGAAAGCGACTATCGTGATCCTCCACATGTTCCGTGCTACAATGCGCGTGTAAGGAGTCAGCCCATGACCTATCGCGGACATGTCAGGAAGGGCGTCATTGTTGTGGAACCTCCGGCCCAATTGCCCGAAGGCGCGGAGGTGGAAATCCGCACTTCCGAGCCATCCTCGGCTAACACGACTTGGGCGGAAGTCTTGCGCGATGTCATTGGCCAGGCCGAAGGGCTGCCGGCCGACTCCTCGGTCAACCACGACCATTATCTCTATGGGGCACCCAAGAAGTGAACACCGGCTTTGCCGATACTTCTTATTTCCTGGCCGTACTGATCCCGGCCGACGCGAATCACCTCGCCGCTCGCCGCTGGGCGGAAACACATCGCATTCCGTTAATCACGTCTGAATATGTTCTTGTCGAGGTCGGCAATTATCTCTCCCCCGCGCCGGCGCGACGATTGTTCGGTCCGTTCTGTCGCGCCCTTCTTTCCGATGGGCGCATGACTGTGGTGCCCGCTTCATCCACGCTGCTGGCGCGCGGATCTGAACTCTACCAATCCCGGCTCGATAAACCATGGTCCCTGACCGATTGCATTTCGTTCGTCATCATGCAAGACCATGAAATCCGCGACGCGTTGACCGCCGACCACCATTTCGAGCAGGCGGGATTCACGGCAATTCTCAAGCAATTCTGAATACCAAGCCTCGCGCCTGCCGCGTTCGCCTTGGTATCAGGCTCGCTTCCCAGTCTGCCCGTGCCGGTCCGGCTTGGCCGCTGCTTCAGCACCCTCGCCAGGCGATCCCTTGGCGAACGTGAATTCCTGTTTGGCCGAATCAACGCCGATGCCGATCGTGTCGCCCTCGATAAAATCGCCGCTAAGGATCCGGCTGGCCAGCGGGTTT
Organism: uncultured Tepidisphaeraceae bacterium; assembly: GCA_964420285.1. GTDB lineage: Bacteria > Planctomycetota > Phycisphaerae > Tepidisphaerales > Tepidisphaeraceae > CAYQTE01. Next base: position 27,234 of record CAYQTE010000047.1, on the reverse strand, counting down.
TCGATCCGCTGCTGAATCACGCGCTTCAGCGGCCGGGCGCCGTACGCGGGATCGTAGCCTTCGTCGGCCAGGAATTTCCGCGCCTCGTCGCTCAGCTTGATTGTCATATTGCGGCTGGACAACCGCCGCTGGAGAAGGCCAAGCTGCACGTCCACGATGCGCATGATCTGCTCGCGGCCCAGCGAATGGAACAGGATCGTCTCGTCGATCCGGTTGATAAATTCCGGGCGGAAATAATCGCCCAGCAGCGATTTGATCTTCGCCTCCACTTCCCATTCCGGCGCCTCCTGCCCGGCGAGCTTCTGAATCTCGGCCGATCCGATATTGCTCGTCATGACGATGACGGTGTTCTTGAAATTGACGGTCCGGCCCTGCCCGTCGGTGAGTCGCCCGTCGTCCAGAACCTGCAGCAGCACGTTGAACACGTCGCGATGGGCCTTCTCGATCTCGTCGAAGAGGATCACGCTGTACGGATGACGTCGAACCGCTTCAGTCAGCCGGCCGCCCTCTTCATATCCAACATATCCCGGCGGCGCGCCGATCAGCCTCGCCACCGAGTGCTGTTCCATGAACTCGCTCATGTCGATCCGTACCATCGCGTTTTCGTCATCAAACAAAAACTCGGCCAGGGCTTTGCACAATTCGGTTTTCCCCACGCCGGTCGGACCAAGAAACAGGAAACTCCCGATCGGCCGGTTCGGATCGCCCAACCCCGCTCGGTTGCGTCTCACCGCATCCGACACGGCCCGCACGGCGCTGTTCTGTCCGATCACGCGCTGGCCCAGCCGGTCTTCCATCTTAAGCAGTTTTTCGCGCTCGCTTTCGAGCATCCGGCTCACCGGAACGCCGGTCCAGCGGCTGACGATCTGGGCGATCTCCTCGGCCGTCACTTCCTCCTTCACCAGCGAATTGCCGGAGCGCGTGAGATCCTTGAGTTTCTTCTCGGCCGTTTCGAGCTGACGGCGGAGATCGCGCAACTGGCCGTATTGAATCCGCGCCGCCGTCTCGAGATTCCCCTGCCGCTGCGCCTGTTCGAGTTCGACCTGCCGGGCATCGATCTGTTCCTGGATCGACTTGACGGCCTTCATCGCCCCGCGCTCGTTCTCCCAGCGCGCGGTCAATTGCGTGTTGCGTTCCTGCAACTCGGCCAGTTCCTTTTCGCTCTTGGCCATCTGTTGCTTGGCCCCGGGGTCTTTTTCGCGACGCAGAGCCTCCTGCTCGATCTGAAGCTGCATGATCCGGCGGCGGATTTCGTCCAGCTCGGCCGGCATGGAATCGTTCTCGATCCGCAGCCGGCTGGCGGCCTCATCGACCAGATCAATCGCCTTATCCGGCAGAAACCGGTCGGTGATGTACCGATACGACAGCGTCGCCGCCGCGACGATCGCGCCATCGGTGATGCGCACGCCGTGATGCGTCTCGTACCGCTGCTTCAGCCCGCGCAGGATGGCGATGGTGTCATCAACACTTGGCTCGCCAATGACGATCGGCTGAAACCGCCGCTCCAGCGCAGCGTCTTTCTCGATGTGTTTGCGATATTCATCCAGCGTCGTCGCCCCGATGGTTCGCAGTTCGCCGCGCGCCAGCGCCGGCTTGAGCAAATTGCCCGCGTCCATCGAACCTTCCGCACGCCCCGCCCCCACCACCGTGTGCAATTCGTCGATGAACAAAATGATCTGCCCGTTGCTCTGCGTTACATCCTTGATCACCGCCTTGAGCCGGTCCTCGAATTCGCCGCGAAATTTCGCACCCGCCACTAGCGCCCCCATGTCCAGCGCGATGATCCGCTTATTGGCCAGCACGGCCGGGACATCGCCGTTGAGCAGGCGAATCGCCAGCCCCTCGACGATGGCGGTCTTGCCGACGCCCGGCTCACCGATGAGCACGGGATTGTTCTTCGTGCGCCGCGACAGCACCTGCATGGTGCGGCGGATTTCATCGTCGCGCCCGATCACCGGATCGATCTTCCCCAGCCGGGCCATTTCAACCAGATCGCGCCCGTAACGCTCCAGCGCCTGATACTTGTCCTCCGGATTGGGATCGGTCACCCGTTGCCCGCCGCGAACATCCTTCAGCGCCGCCAGCACGGCCGCGTGCGTCACGCCGACGGCCGCCAGTGTAGCCCGCACATCACCGCCAACTTCCGCCAGCGCCAGCAACAGATGTTCCGTCGAGACGTATTCATCCTTGAGCCGATCCGCCTCCTTCTGCGCCTGAATGAACACATCCTGCAACGAGCGGCTCATGCCCGTCTGCGACCCGGTGGCGCTGGGCAGCCGCTCCAGCGAATTCTCCACCTCCCCTTCCAGCCGTCCGATGTCCGTCCCCATCTTCTGCAAAATCGGCTTGAAGATGCCGTCGGTCTCCTGCATGAGAGCCGCCAGCAAATGCAACGGCTGAATCTCCGCGTGGTTCTTTTCGTGAGCAATCTCCTGGGCCCGAGCCACCGCTTCCTGGGCCTTGATCGTGAATTTATCAAATCGCATGATCGCCTCAGCTTGGAAACAAGGGACAGATCAACTCTATGCCAATCCCTGATAACATAAGCGAATGCAAATGAGAGGCCAGAAAAATGTCGCATTTGGCAGCTTGAAAACGACGGTCCTCGAAAATCGAACCTGCAATAATGGCAGTCGCAATTCGGCCGCTGGCCGAAGCTGGCTATTGCTCATTGTCAGCCATCGACCGCCACACGGGCCGGCGTTTTGGTAGACTGCTGCGGCAATGCCGCGACCGAAACGTGGCAACAACATTTGAACGGAGGCGATCATGTGCGCACTATCAGCCCATTCCTTTGGTTCCGATCCGAAAACCGCCCGGGCCGTCCTGGACGCGGCGCTGTATACATGGGACGGCGCCAAGCGCGTCGGCGGGGCCAAGCCTCCGGCTCGCACCTTCGTCACCGTCAGCCGCCAACCGGGCGCCAACGCCCGCTCATTCGCCCAGCGATTGACCGAACGGCTCAACAGCTTTCCCGGCGGTGATTGGACGGCCTGGGACAATGAATTGCTCGACAAGGTATCCGCCGAACACGGCATCGAGAAACGGGTGATCGAGGCCGTCGAGGAACAGCCAAACACCTGGCTGGACGATTTCGTGCAGGGATTCGCGGCCAGCGGCGCGGGGCACCACGTATCGGAATTCGGTGCCTACAAACGGATCGCGATGACCATCCGCGCCCTGGCCGCCGCCGGTCACGCGGTCCTGGTCGGTCGCGGCGCTCAGTTCGTGACGGCCGGCCTGCCCGGCGGCGTCCACGTTCGACTGATCGCGCCGCTTGAGCATCGGATCAAATACTTCGCCAAGACGTACGATCTGGACCACCACCAGGCCGCCCTGCGCGTCGCCGAGGCCGAACACAATCGCAAGGTCTTCTACCATCGCTACTGGTCCGGCAGGGAGATCACGGCCGAGACCTTCGCCCTCACGCTCAACGCCGGCGAACTCTCCGTCGATGAACTCGTCGAATGCGTGTTGCCCCTGGTTCGATTGCGCGATGGCGCGGCAGCTACGACCCGGAAGTAAGAATAATTGCAACAACCAAGAAGGGCGTCCCAGCCCTCGGGACCGTCGTCTCTTCCTCCTCTCAATTTACTCAGGGGGGGACAGAGGTGGGGGTCTTCGTCGGTGGTTGTGCAAGTTCGGAGGCGCATCCCACGCAAAAGCCCCAGCCCCCGGTTGGACAAAGGACCGCTACCTCGGCTCCCGCGCCCCCGGCCCGCGCCAGAACCGCCGTGTGAATTTGTGCATGTTCTGACCAGCAAATGCGCTGAGCCGTGAGACAATTAAGATTGGCAAGAATCGGCCTCGTTCCTTATGCGTTCTCGTTCAGATTCACAGATAAGCCCTAAGTTGGCGACGTGCTCTAGCGTTGCAGTGAAGCTCGTGCGCAGCCGAGACGATAGCTGCAGAATACCGGCACGACTGGCCAGCGATACTACCATTTCCGCCTTAAGGCGGTGAATCAGTGTCGCCGGCATCAATAGCTCGGCGGCAAATGAGTTCGCTCGCCGTTCCACATCCCTTGGCGCCCATGGGCCCGAAGCCAATGCCAATCGTCGTCCGTACGACCGATCAAAAAGAAGATGGCACAGCTCGTGTGCCAAGCTGAACCGCTTTCCTGACGGCCAGTGGTGCGTGTCATGCCGCTCGTTGAGGAATATGGCGGGACTGTGATGGGATCCGGCTAGTGCAACGGCCCTGATGCTCTGATCTTCCAGTTGCAGGCTTCCCAACCTGATGCCCAGATCCCTGCACAGCGCTTCAATATCAATCGAGTCGGTTCCGGCCTTCGGCAACGAGAGCTGCTCAAGAACTTCGTCGGCCAAGGCATAGCCTTGGTGCCACGGACGGGCGTCGCTGTTCTCAAGCGGCTCCGGACGAACCAGATTTTGCAAAACCTGATGTTCGCCTTGCGAGGAGTAAAGTTGAATTAACGTTCTGGCCAGAACATTCACGTCATCCGCCGACAATGTTGGCGACGTTGATCCGAACATCAACGCGGCGGAGCCCGCGGCGGTCACGGCAAGGTCCGTCGCCTCTCCGACAAAAATATCCTCGAATGCTTCGCGCGAGGGGCTTGCCGGCACCGAGTTCTCCATCTCGCGCCATGCGCTCTCACCAAGTCCCGAGAGGATTGCCATGCGCCTCGTCCTGGATGTCTTTGTGAGAGCGCGGACCGAGGTCTGCAGGTCGCCGATTCTCTTGGAGTCCGGCAGCGCTTTCCGCAGATGAGCCGCGGCTCCCTCGAGGACATCGTAGAGGGCGACGCTGACCTCCTCAACGCCAAACCGTCTGTATCCCTTCGATGCCAGAAACACGTAATGCGGCGGCTGGCCGGCAAGTCGAGCGGGGCCCCATGACACCTCAACCAAATCCTGCCATCGCCTGACGAAAACATTCGGGAACAACCCGCCGTGTCTTGCAGCCAAAATGCAGTGCCGGCTCCACCATTGCTTCCACGTTGCGTGCCAACGTTCTTCCTCTTCCGGCGAAGACCAATCGGGCGGAAATGCCGTCTCGGCCAACGAATTCCACGCGTCAACCGCGGCGTTGCGAATCGGCAGCCGGCTATCGTGAAGGAGACAATCCCAATTGGCGACCAGCCATTCCAGCCACGGCAGCATGTACCAATGGACAGCGGCAACAGGCTCGCCCTGCTCGGCATGCTCGCAGAGATTCTGACCACCCGCCCAGATCTCGAAGCTGCCCCATGCCAAGGAGTCCTCAAGAGTCGCTCCGAGCCCCTCGTCGGGGTCGGGGTGAAAAGCCAGCTTGAAGGCGAAGCGCCTTCGGTCCCCGGAGAGGAATTCCCTTTGGGCTGTCATGCGTGGTTCTCCCAATACCTCTTCACGTCGCGCTTCAACAACTTGCCTTCGTTCACCCACTGGTGGACCAGTTTCGCCGGTACTTCAATCCAGCCCACGGGATAGCCATGCCAGACGTCAGCACTTTCCTCCTGTCCGCAATACGCTTTGCCCTCGTGAACCGCGTAACGTCTGTCCCCTACCACAACGCTGCCCTCAAGCAGATGCTCGGCAAGAGGTCGTACCTTCGGCTCACAGAGAGAGCCCTTCTTGCCTCGCTGCCAAGGGTCCGAATGTTTCGGGTTGCTTTTGTACTGCATGGGGTCGCCCGGGCAGTATAGACATCGGGATACGTGCTGTCATCAGAGCAGCGTGGCTGCGCATCTGCCCCTTGCTTGCTACAGATAGCTTTGGATGAACTCAATAAGAAAGACGATAAAGGCCAGCGAGGCCAGTATTCCGCCCGCTATGTCGCCGCCCACTCGATTGCCTTGGCATTCCTGAGCCACGAGGCCGCCGGTGCACAGAATTGCGGCGCAGATCATCCTCGCCTGCCGGTTGCTCACAGTGCGCGTTTGCCGCTCGTCGTTTGGCCGTGACTCATAGTCAAGAACATTCTTCTCCAGCATCGGAATTTCCTCCATCGCTCGTCTTGGCTGGCGGTCGCGGGGCCGATAATCAACTCCACACCGGCGGCGGCTCGATTTGTTCGGCGGGGCGCGTGCCGGCGTCGGCTCGGCCTGAGCCGGCAAGGCGGCTGATCACCTTGATGTGCATGTCGCGATCGCAGGTCATCTGGCAGGCCAGGCGCACGCCGGGCATGGCGCCAAGGCCGCGGACAGCCAGGATGTTGCGCTCGGCCGTGGTCACCTTATCCGGCTCGCCCTTGATGAACTGCACGCGGCAGGTCGTGCATTTGGCCAACCCGCCGCAGGCGTGCAACTGGTCGATCTTGCAGTCGTCGGTCAGGGCGAGGATGAGTCGCTTGCCGGCCGGAACCTGGAACTCGCCAATCCCTTCGATGGTCAATTTGGGCAT
>CAYQTE010000047.1:0-20790 GCA_964420285.1 uncultured Tepidisphaeraceae bacterium | reverse complement strand
GCTTGCCGGCCGGAACCTGGAACTCGCCAATCCCTTCGATGGTCAATTTGGGCATGTGGCTCCCGTCGTGATGATTAACGCTACCTTGCGTATTCGACGCTTCGGACCTCGCGGATGAGCGTCACCTTGATCTCGCCCGGATAGTTCATCTCGTGCTCGATCTTCAGCGCGATGTCGCGGGCGATCTTGGCGGAAACCATGTCGTCCACCAGCTTGGCATCGACGATGACGCGGACCTCGCGGCCGGCCTGAATCGCGTAGGCCTGACGAACGCCCTGGAAGGTCATCGCCAGGTCTTCCAAATCCTGGAGGCGTTTGACATAGCGCTCGAGGCTCTCGCGGCGGGCGCCGGGGCGGCTGGCGCTGATGGCGTCGGCGGCCGTGACGATCGGCGTGTACGGCGTGGTGGCCGGGACATCGCCGTGATGGCCCTCGGCCGCGTTGAGGACAGCCTCGGGTTCATCGAATCGGCGCAGGAATTCCTTGCCAAGCTGCGGATGGCCGCCTTCCTGCTCGTGGTCCATCGCCTTGCCGATATCGTGCAGCAGGCCGGCCCGGCGGGCCAGCGTCGGGTTCAGTCCCAGCTCGGCCGCGATCACCTGCGATATATACGCCACCTCCATCGAATGCTTCAGCACGTTCTGCCCATAGCTGGTGCGATACGCCAGCCGGCCCAGCATCGGCAGGATGGGCTTGGCCACCTGGAGATTGGCCTCCTGCACGGCCTCCTTACCGAGGCGGATCAGTTCTTCATCCATCTCCTTGCTGATGGTGGCCACCACCTCTTCGATGCGGGCGGGATGAATACGGCCGTCCTGAACCAGACGCTCCAGCGACAACCGCGCGATCTCGCGGCGGACGGGATCAAAACAACTGACGACCACCAGGCCCGGCGTATCGTCGATGATGACGTCGACGCCGGTTGCCTTCTCGAAGCTGCGGATATTGCGACCCTCGCGGCCGATGACGCGGCCCTTCATGTCGTCCGATGGGATGACCACCGAAGAGACGGTGTGATCGGCCGTCTGCTCGGATGCGTAGCGCTGGATCGCCTGAAGGATGATTTGGCGGCTCTTTTCCTTGGCCTCTTCCTGGGCTTTTTCGGTGGTGCGGATGATGATTTCGCCGGCCTCGCGCTTGCACTCATCTTCGACGCGGCGGAGGAGCATCTCGCGGGCCTGATCCGGCGAGAGGTTGGTGATCTGCAGGAGACGTTCCTTCTGCTCGCGCAGAGTGTCCGACATCTGCTGATCCTTCTGGGCCAGGGCTTTGTCCCTCTGTTCGAGCTTGGCTTCCAGGTCGTCCAGGTGCTTTTCCTTGACCGAGAGAGTGTCAAGCTTGCGGTCCAGCGTGTCTTCGCGCTTGCTCAGCCGCTGCTCGAGGGCACGCAGCTCGACGCGCGTCGCCTCGGTTTCCTTGTCGGTCGTTTGCTTGCGCTTGAGTTGCTCCTGACTGGCGGCCAGTTCGATCTCGCGGGCCTTGTTCTGGCCGTCAGCCAGCAGGCTTGACCGAATCGCCTCCGCTTCGGCACGAGCTTTTTCGATCAGGCGCTTACCGAGAACCGACAGGCCCACCCAGATTCCCGCCCCGCCGGTTATCAAACCTATCAGCAGTCCAATGGCGAAATAAGTGAAATTCATGAGTATACGTCCCCGGCCACGAGGCGCGCCGAACGGCGCCAGATCGTGGGCGGAACAAATGTCCTGCGGACCATTCAAACAGACCGTTGGGATCGACACCACCAGCGACGGCGGCTCCGTCCAATCGCAGCAAGCTCATCCGAGCCAGCGCCCCATCGTCCCGGCCGCTGTCACTTCCTCTTTCCGGCGGAGCCCGGCCTGGTTGCAGCCGCCCGGCCGACTGTGAGTGCATCGCGACGATGCGATCGACGATCATCCCCCGTGCCGCGAGCCAATCGCCAGCACATGCCACAACCGCCCGCCGCCGTGGCCACGCCGCCAGCAGCCAGGCGCCCACTATCGCCGCGACCGCAGCCCACGCCGCGAACACGGCTCCAGTTAACACAACGTTCATGCCCATCCTCCGGCTGCCAGTGCGAATCATGCGCCCGCCGGCAATCCAGACGACCGTTCCCAAGGCCTGACAAGACAAGGCTTTCCGCGAAAAGCCAAGCCCCTGACGGCACCCCGCTGCACGGCGCCATAAGCCCCGCACCGGCGTCATGCCATCATTATCACTTAATGCTATTCTAAAACCCCACATGGAGATTGACAAGCCGGACCCGAGAATGCTATCGACTTGCCTCCCGGCCGGGTATTCTATCTGGCGGTTCGCAACTTTCGGCGCGATCGCGCATCGGAAGGAACATGATCGGGCGGTTGAGGGAATTCTACGGCGTCGCTGGGCATGACTGACCCACAGATCAAAGTTTCGGGCCAGCGGGCGGCGTTGCAACGGCCGTCGCGGCGGCCGATCTGGCAGTCGGGGTTGGCGATCCTCATCGTCGCGGCATTTCTGGCGCTGGTGGGGTATCAGTCATGGCTGACCGGGACGCAACTGCGCAATGACATTTGGACGGCCAATCGCGGCAATCACTTTAGTGGGGATATTGAAAATGCATTTGCCCATGGCCGGCATGTGCTGGACCTGGCCCGCAGCCTGGACGCGACCCGCCACCGCGCTGACGGGGGCAAACTGACCGCCCTGGATCAGCTCACCATCTGGCAGCTACTGCAGGCAATGAGCCTGGACTACAAAAGCGGGCCGGGAGGGCTGGACTATCCGCCCGGCCGGCTTTTCGTCGCTTCGCTCTGGGCGCGGTGGGCGGCCGCCCATTTCCCGCGTCTGGGCGGATGGACCGACAGCCCCAGGGCGTTCGTGTCCGAGCCGATGCTCAGGCTCAACACGTGGGCGGCCGCGGAATCCGCCGTCGCGATGTTCTTCCTGGTCTTCCTCTGGGTTCTGCGCAGCGGCCGGCGCGATGCGGCGTCTGGGGCGCCGCCGGAGATCGAAAAGTGGTGGCCATGTCATGGAGCTTTGGCCGCAATCGCCTCGGCCTGGGGGCTTGTCCTATTGATTCGCTTGACCGCGCATGAAGGCGATTGGCCTGACGACAGAACATGGTTCGCCATGGCAGCCCTCTTTCTGACGCTGATCATATCCGTGCGCCGGCTGCCGACGGCCCATCGCGCCTGGGCGTGCGGATTGATCGCCGCGGAGATGCTCTGGTTCGACCCGGCCGTGCTGGCGGTCTCGCACGTCTGGCCGCAATGGGATGTCTGGTGCGTGCCGTTCTTCGTGACGGCCGCGCTGGTGGCATCGCTGAATCTCTGGTTTCTCGCCGGCGCCCTGCTGGCCGGCGGGGCGATGTTCAAGGCCCAGTCGCTGCTGGGCGCCCCGATCCTGTTTCTCTGGCCGATCTTCGCGGGCCGCTGGGGCGCGGCATGGCGCATCGCCGGCGGATTCCTGGCCGGCGGCGTGGCATTGCTCTGGACGTTCCTGGTCCCCAGCGCCGATTACACGTTCTTGACCGTCAATCCCGAACTGCGGCAGTGGATCGAGCGGATCGCGATTTTCGCGGCCGTCGTTGCGGGAGTGGCCATTGTCGTCAGGTTATCGCTGCGTCTGATCGTCCGATGGCGCCGGCGCCGGGCGAATCAAAGGGGTCGGGAGTCTTTGATTGGTCCCGGTGCATCAAAGACTCCCGACCCCTTTGATTTGGCGCGGCGGCCTTCCGGGGCGGCAATTGTCCTGGTCACGTTGGTCGTGTCGGCCATGGCGATCGCCTATGCGATCGCCGCCGTGCGGATGCAACCGCCGTTCTCCGCGCCGTCGGATCGTATCGCCTTCCGGCTGCTGGTCGCCGCCATCATCATCCTGCCGTGGCTGGTTCGCGTGCGTCACATTCCTGCGGCGGTGCTCACAACCGCAGCCGCAGGCGTGCTGCTCGGGCAGTTCTTCTTCGGTTACGCCAGCAGCAGCAACTGGGGCTGGTACAACGTCGGTTTCGTCTACGGCACGGACAAGTTCCCAAACATTCAGATGGGAGTCGGCGATTTCAGCAATCTCCCGGTGCTGCTGACCCAGATGCGCTGGATCAGCGGCGACATTCACGAGCTGGTCGGCTCGCTGACTCTGCCGGTCTGGGGCGAGGTCGATATCGACCGGCGCATGGAACTGGCGATCGTTTACGGCGCAGCGCTGCTGATCTGCGCCGCCGCCGCCGCCAGGCACGCCCGCCGCAACGACCCGCGCATCCTCATCGCTCTGGCCGCGCCGTGGGTGCTCTTTCCCGCCCTTTTGCCGCAGATGAGCGAACGCTATCTGCTGATGAGTTCGGCGATCTCCGCGGCCGTCATCGGCGCATCCGGCGGGATGTCGCTGCTTCACCTGCTCCTGGGCGCGACCGGGGCGATGATGACCATGGATCAGATCCGCACCTCCTATGGCAATGAAAAGGCCTTTACGATTTCCGCGATGGCCGGCGCCGCCTACCCCAATTCCGGCTGGATTGTCGTGACCTGCGCCCTGCTGTTTCTGGTGGCCGCCACTCTGCCATCGCGCCCAGCGCCGGCCGTCGGCGCCTGGACAAGCCTGCGCACATGCGCGGCACGACATTGGGCGCAATTGGTCGCCCGGGCCAGGGCGGTGGTTGATTTCTTTGCCCCACTGGCGTTGCCGGCGGGAGGGGCGTAAGCTGGATGTCATCTCCACAGGCATGAGCCAGAACGATGACCGAATTCCTCCCAGTCGCGCCCGTTTCGACCCCGTGGGAAACACCGGATTCCTCGGCTCCCGGCGCGCCAACCCCGGCGCCAACCGTTGATGCCGCGCCACCTAACTCATCAGCGCTCACGCGCCGGCCGATCTGGCAATCGATCCTCGCCACGCTTCTGGTCATCGCGTTTCTCGCATGGGCGGGCTACCAGTGCTGGATCGCCGGCCTGGCCGTGCGCGATCGCACCTGGCAGACCACCACCACTATCCGCTTCAATGTCGATATCGCCAACGCCTTGAACCAGGGCAACGCCGCCCTGGCCGCCGGGCGTGATGTGGCTAACCAACACGACCGCAAAATCCCGCTGACCGTCTGGCAATCGGTGATGGGGATGCAGCGCCTCTATGACAACTTGCTCAAGCGGACCAGCGACGCCGACAACGGCAATTTCGGCCTGGATTATCCGCCCGGCCGGCTTTTCATCGCGACGCTCTGGGCCCGTTGGGTTCAAATCCACTACCCGTTGCCCAACGGAAATGCTCCGGTCTGGAGCGTAGCCAAAGAGGACATGGCCACGCCGATGCTCTGGTGCAACACCATCGCCGCAGCCATCGCGTCGGTCGCGATGTTCCTGCTTGTCTGGGTTTGGGTTCGGCGCGAAGGTTCCAGCCATAGCGAACCCGGCCTGTCGATCCACCAGGCCGTCGCTGATCTCGTCATGTGGATATCCGCGCTTCCGTCACGGCTGGCCGCGTTGTTTTCCGAAACGCCAGCCGCCGATCCGCAGCCGTCCGGGATTTCCGCATTGAGACCTGCACCCCCGCTGGCCAACGTGCCGATCATCGGGCCGTGGCTTTACCGCCCCGTACTTCCACCGCAACCGCTCGAAATCCAGCCCTGGTGGCCCTGCAACGGCGCTCTGGCCGCCATAGCTTCCGGATTCGGCCTGGCCTGGTGCGGCAAGGTCGCCTTTCAAGGCGACCAGTGGCCCAGCGGCGCACATCTCCTGTTCATGGGCCTGCTCCTGGTCATCCTCATCATCTCCGTCCGCCAATTGCCCCGCGCACACAAAGCCTGGGCTTGCGGACTTGTTGCCGCGCTGTTCATCTGGTTTGATCCGGCCGTGCTCGCCGTCTCGCACGTCTGGCCGCAGTGGGACGTCTGGTCGGTCCCGTTCTTCCTGATTTCGGCGTTGCTGGCCTCGATCGACTGGTGGCTGTGCGCGGGCATCGTGCTGGCCGTTGGCGTGATGTTCAAGGGCCAACTCCTGCTGCCGGGCCCGGTGCTGATTCTCTGGCCGCTGCTCGGCGGGCGGATCGGACCCAGCCTTCGTATTCTGAGCGGATTTATTTTCGGCGGCGCGATGGTGCTCAGCCCGTTTCTGGTCTCGCAGGTTCCGCAAATGCAGTGGATCGCAATGGCCGCCGTCGGCGCGATCGTCACCGCCAAATTGATCTTGAGCGTGCGCTTTCACCAGTGGGGGTGGTTAACGATTCTTTGGCAGCAGATAATAAGTTCGAGCGCCATCGCCGTTGGGATCGCGGCCATGTTCGCGCCGCATTGGATTCCTATCGAGGGAATTGACCTTGTTTCGTTTCGCGTGCTGGCGTCGGCGGCCATCGTCCTGGGCGTCCTGTCGCTCTTCGTGCGCCATTTCGTGGTCGGCTTAGTCGCGATTGCCGCCGGAATCGCGGCGTGGTTTGCCCCACGCTATATCCCCATCACCGGCGATGACCTTACATTGTTCCGTGTCCTGGCTTCGGCCATCATCCTCCTGGCCGCCATGTCACTGGTTTTCCGTTATTTGACGGCCAGCCTGGTGGCGCTTGTTGTCGGAACTTTGGCCTGGCTTGTCGAACGCCGCATGCCCATCACCGGCAATGACTTTATCCTATTTCGCATTCTGGCGCTCACGGTTATTTTCCTGGGTATCGAGTCGGTCATTGTGCGTTACCTGACGGCCAGCGTGGTGGCGATTGTTGTCGGAATCGTGGCCTGGCTTGCCCCACACTGGGTTCCGATCTTCGGAATAGATCTTACTCTGCTGCGTATTTACGCGTCGTTGACCGTTCTGCTGGGCCTGGCATCAATAATCATCCGCTACGTCCTGGCCGTCGGACGGCTTCGCCCGCCCCCGGCCGCCAGCGCCCCCGATCCGGCCCGGGCCAACTTCGTCGCTCTCAATGCGCGCGCGGCCGGTTTGCTCGATGACGCCACTGTGAATCCAACCGCCCCACTGGCGGCGCGCGTCGAACCCGCCCTCCAGACGCTTTTCGCGCCGCCCGCGGCGAGCCGCGTCGAGCCACCGGCCGCGGCGTCCAACGCGCCCACCGGCGGGCTGACTCGCTTTATTCTTTCCGCCCTGCTCATCTCCGCCGTCCTGGGCTGGACCGTTTGTTTCGTCCACTATCTCTTCCCGACATTGCCCGCACTGGTCATCCATAACCATGACGGAACCGCGTGGCTCACCATCACCGGCCGAAACGTGACGGCCATCGCCCAGGGCGCTCTTGTCCTCATGCTCATCGCCATACCCTGGCTGCTCCCGCGCCGCGGACTGATCCCCTGGTTCTTCATGACCTTCGGCGTCATGGTCTGGATCTCGAGCTTCGGCCAGGCCGCGCCCGGTGCAACCCAATCCGGCCTCAACGGCGATTTTGGCTGGTATCACGTCGGCTTTGAATACGGAACCTACAAATTCCCCGTCATGCAGATGGGCGGAAACACCTTCAGCAATCTCACGTCGATCCTGTCCGTGCGCTACGGCTGGCAGATCGGCGACATCGTCTTCAACCTGGATTCCATGCACCACGCCGTGACGATGAAGGAACTTCTGGTCTCGATCTACCTTCTGGGCCTGCTCCTCAGCGCCCTGGGCGCCGCCATCCATTCCCGCAAGAACGATCCGCGCGTCCTCATTGCCCTGGCCGCGCCCTGGGTGCTCTTCCCCATCGTCCTCACCCAAATGAGCGAACGCTATCTCCTGATGTCCTCCTGCATCTCAGCCGCCGTCATCGCCGCCAGCACTGAACTCACCCTCCTGCACATCGTCATCGCCCTGGTCGGCGGCGCCATGGCGCTTCAGCAGGCGATGACTCACTACGGCCAGACCAGCGCCGGCAGCTACATGCCCTCGGTTTCCTGGCTTCTCACCAATGCTCATCCGGACATTGGATTTCTCACCACGGCCATCGCGGCCGTTTTCCTCTGCTCCGCCCTGATCCCCAAGCGCCGCCGGCCGCGATCGTGGCCGCGATCGAATCGACCTGAACCGAAGAACAACCTTCTCTCAAAATCGAGCCTCGCGTGACAGAAGACTTCTTTTCCACATCCTCGGACCCCGATGCCAGTGACGATGCGGGCCAGCCGCTTGCCGATTCGCCGCAGGCGGCCGGTCAACCTTCCGCCGACGGCGATGCGACCCTGGCGGATTTGACCACGACAGCCCCGCCGGGATCAATCCCGCAGTCTGGTCCGGCCGTGCGTCCCAGGCCGGTATTGCCGTACAAATTTGCCCGGATGCAATCGAAACCAAAACGCCCGCCATCCCCCAACCGCACATTGGTGATCCGCCTTGTCGTGTGGGTCGCGTTCGCGGCCGCCGCTCTTGTCGTCCTTTACGCCGGGATCGTCCTGCGCCGCAATTTCTGGGCCGCCACCACCGGGGAACTGCGCTATCCCGCCGACGTCCGAAACGCCTGGATACGCGGCAACGACGTACTCGCCCAGGCGCAGATAATTCATCAGGCCGACCGCGACACATCGCCCAAAATCACCTGGCGCCAGTTCTTCCGAGGCTATTTCGCCACCTACGACGCCGCAATGGCCGCACACCACGCCGACGGCAATTACATGATCGACTATCCGCCCCTCCGCCTGCTGGGCGCCGGCCTGTGGGTCAAGTGGGTCAAGAACACCTACCCCGACGTCACCAACTGGACGGAAACCAAACCGATCACCGAACCGCTCCTCAATTTCAACACCGGCGCGGAAATCCTCGGTGCCCTGGCCGCTTTCCTGCTCGTTTTTCGCATCGTCTATCAGCAGCGCCTCGCGCCGGCCCGGTCGTTCTGGACGCGATCCCTTCTGGCCCGCCCGCCGTCCGATGTCGAGCCGCAGTGGATCACCGACATGTGGCTGCGCCCCACCGGCGTGCTCGCCGCCGTCGTTGCGCTGGTGTCGATCGGGTATTACGCTTACCGCGCCTACCGACTGGGCTATTGGCCGGATTGGAACGAACAGTCCAGTCTCCCCGGTGCCACCGATCTGCTGACTTTGCTGGCAATCTTCATCGCCCTGGTCGCGTCGATTCAGAGCATGACGATCCCCTACATGGCATGGTTCGCCGGGTTCCTGGCGGCGCTGCTGGTCTGGTTCAACCCGGCCATGCTGCTGGACGCCCACGCCTGGCCGCAATGGGATTGCTGGATCATCCCCGCCTATCTCCTGGCCGCACTTTTCGTCTCGCTGGATTGGGGATTCGCCGCCGGCGCCACCATCGCCATCGGCTGCATGCTCAAGGGCCAACTTCTCATCGGCGCGCCGATCCTGATTCTCTGGCCGCTGTTTGCCGGCCGGTTCCGCACCGCATTCGTGACGATCCTCGGATTCGGCGTAACCGTTACTCTTCTGGTCAGCCGGTGGACGGTTCCGGCCGGCAATTGGGGATGGATCATTGTTCTCGCCGCCGTCGCCGCAATGCTGCCGCTGGCGAGTCTCTTCATTCCCTGGCGCCCCAAGCTGCCACTGCCGGGCACGACCTTTTATCAACGCACAATTCGCTTCCTGCTCCATGACCCCTGCCTGCTGACCATCGCCATTCTTGCCGTTGTCATGTCCGGCCTATTAATCTTCTATTATCACCACGGCCAAACCCCTGCCGCGGACCCGGCGGCCGACCCCTGGATTCGTCTGCAATTGCTCAAGTGGTGGGTTCTTGTCCTTCTGGCCATCGCCATCGCGGCCGTTCCCTGGCTCATCCGCCGCCGCTCGTCCGCGCTCATCGCCATCTCCGTCTTCCTCGCCGCGGCCATGTGGATGGCGTATTTCCGCAGCCCCGGCGGCTCGACCGCCTGGTACACCATCGGCTTCAAATACGGCAGCGATCGCTATCAGAACACCATCATGGATTACACGTTCAATCTCCCGGCCGTTCTGTATCGCGAACATCGGCTCGGCCCCCAGAGCGAAATTGACCTCGATCTCCCCTGGAACTCCAAGCCCTACACGGTCGCGCTTCAGAATATCGAATTCGGCATCTACGGCCTGGCGCTGCTGGCCGTCAGCATCGGCGCCGCCCTCAACCAGCGCCGCCGCGACACGCGATTGCTCCTGGCCCTGGCCGCCCCGTGGGTGGTCATGTTCGCCGTCATGCCCCAGATGCACGAACGCTATCTCATGTACGGCGCGGTGATCGCGTCGGCCTGCGTCGCCACCGGCACCGGCGACACGCTGATCTGCCTTCTGCTGACCGCCCTGGCCACCATCCAGATCATGCTCGAATCCACCAACGCCGGCGCCAGCACCATGATCATCCAGCTTCGCACCTACCTCAGCGCCGCCGACCCCGGCCTCGGCTGGGTCACCCTCGTCTGCGCCGGCGTCTTCATCGTCAATTCCATCGCCCCCAGACTCCGCCCCTGGGCACCCCAACCCAACGAGCCGAGCGATAATCCGCCCGATCCGACGCCGGAAGAACCCGCTACGGCCGATTTTGCCGCCGTCGCGTGCACAACGTAGCTTACGGATCGCCTATTGTGCGCTGCACACGGCCCCGGTTGTCGGTCCAGAACCGCTGAAACGGCAGCCGCAGAAGCGATCGGGTTGGCGACGCATACACGACAATACACAATGCCGTGAAAGAATCACGTCCGTCGCCGTTCTATTTCGCTCAGAATGTTTAGGTCGCGCTAACGGTCGCGAGAAGAAATATCGGAGATTACTAGATTTGTCTGTTGCGTTTGCATCGCGCGCGGTCTAAAATGGTCGCAAGCATCATGTGCTACCACGTCTGGTCGCCCTGGATGCCCAACTCAAGGGAGGTCTTATGAGGCTGCGACACAATCAAACTGGCCAACATGGTAATTCCACGGATCTGACGAGAGATCGCCACTCTCCACGGCGACGGTTGCGAAACCTTTCCTCTGCCGTGGTTGAAGCCCTCGAAGGACGTCTGCTCATGTCCGCGACAACGGACCTTGGCTCGCTGGAACCCTCCGGCTATCTCGATTACGCTGCTAACGGCGATGGAAACCTCGCTCCCCAAGACATCAAGCGCATCTACGGGTTTAATAATACGTTTTTCGGGTCCATACCGGGAACGGGGGCCACCGAGACGATAGCAATTGTTGATGCGTACAATGACCCGAATATCCATGCGGACCTGACAGCCTTTAACGGCGCGGTCAACCCAGTCCTTCCGGCGTGCACTCTCAACGTCGAGAACCAGAATGGCGGCTCCGTACTTCCGAGCAACGGATCGGGCAACGAAACCGAGGAGGAGTCGGTTGATGTGGAATACGCGCACGCACTCGCCCCCGGCGCCAGCATCTTGTTAGTGGAGGCGTCGTCGTATGGCTTCGGTGACATGCTGGCCGCCATCGCCACGGCCGCGTCGGCATCAGGTGTCACCGTAGTCTCAATGAGCTTTGGTGCCACGGAGGCTGCCTTTAACCAATATTCGGCATCTGAAATGGGCGCCTGGAACGCGGTATTCTCCGCCCACCCGGGCATAACATTTGTGGCGTCATCTGGCGACGATGGCTATCCGGGCGAGTTTCCGGCGTCCTCGCCTTACGTGTTGGCCGTCGGCGGCACCCAAGTCGAAGCGTCCCTGTCAGGCAAGGACGGATCCGAAACAACGGCTGACATCGCGGAGGTTACGTCGGGCGGCGGCGTGAGCAGCTATCAGAGCACTCCCGCATATCAGAGCTTCTTGGGCTATGGCGCGCGAGCTACTCCCGACGTCGCACTGGACGCCGCCACGCCGGTGATTTTCGAGGACTCGTGGGATTTCCCAGCGGCACCGCTCTACGGCAGCGCTGGCGTCGGCGGATTCTACGGCACGAGCGTTGCAGCACCAATCTGGGCATCGATCATCGCGATTGCCGACCAAGGCAGGTCGATCGTGGGAAGCGGCACTGGAGCGTTGCCTCTGACCGGCGTTAGCCAGACAATGCCAGATTTGTACGCGGCACCGAGTACGGACTTTCACGACATAACAACTGGCGGCAACGGGACTTACAATGCTGGCCCCGGGTACGACCTCGTGACCGGCTTAGGAACCCCACGAGTCAAAGGTATTCTCACATCGCTTGGGGCCACGCCGAACAACGTCGCGGTCCCCGACACCGTGGTCGGCCTTTACACTACGGCGTATACTGTCGGCGGTTCCAACCTGTGGACAATGGACACAACGAACGGAACTTCGACCTCGGGCAGCAACGAATACGGCATAGGCGACCTCTCATATCTCCTTGGACCCGGAACCACATGGGTGCCCATCACTGGGGCGTGGAGCGGCGGCACAATTAAGGAAATGGGAGTCTTCAACACGGCGAGCGGCGCGTGGGAACTGGACGAAAACGGCACCATCACATCTTTCAGCTTCGGCGAGGCGAACGACACTCCCGTCGTCGGCGATTGGAGTGGTTCGGGCACCGACAAAATCGGCGTCTTCCGGCCGAGCACCGGCCAATTCATTCTGGACTACAACGGCGACGGCATCTTTGAGTCGGGCAGCGACGAGGTGTTCAACTTTGACGGCCCTGGAGGCTATCAGGCTGGTGACCTTCCCGTCGCCGGTCACTGGGGGGGTAGCACGAAGTCGGAGGTCGGTATCTTCCGATCAGGTACGTGGTTCCTTGATCTCAACGCGGACGGCTCCTACGACGCCGGAGATGGCACGTACGGGTTCGGTTCGGCCGGCGACCTGCCTGTCGTCGGCGATTGGGACGGCGCTGCCGCCAGCGGGGGCACACCTATTGACGAGGTAGGCGTCTACAGGCCCAGCAACGGGTATTTTATCCTCGATTACAACGGGAATTACGCTTACGATAGCGGCACCGACGAGTGGTTCACTTTCGACACAGGCGCTGGATTGCCGACCTACGATTTTGTACCAATATCGGCGTAGGCGGGATCTAGAATCGGAGATTTCCATGAGAAAGAGTACAGGAAGATCGGTGCATCCCGTCGCGAGCCTCGACCCGCTGGAATCTCGCGTGCTTCTGTCAGCGCCGCCGGCCCCGACCGTGCAAAACGGCATACTAAAGGTCTTTGGAACGCCGGCGGACGATACGATCGAGGTCGAGTATTTCACCTTTGCCGGCGGGCCGCGTGGCGCTGACGCGACACCGCTTTACGGCGTATATGTCGACGGCACCACGACCGTGGTGCCGGACAACGGCATCGTCGGCGTGCATGTTCACTCGGGCAAGGGCAACGACGTGATAAAGCTGATCGACGTCGACCCGAATCTGATATCGGTATCCGCACCCGCCGGTGTCAACTATTCGGAGAGTTCTGTCGCCGTCCCCGAAACAGTTTTCGGCGGTACCGGCAACAACGTGATCGACGCCGGCTACCCCAATCCCAATCCCAATCTGGTTACCACCGGGTACGGCACCGGCCCGGTCGCGATCCATGGCGGCGGCGGTAACGACACAATTTCGGCGAACTACGGCATCATCTACGGCGGCCGCGGGAACGACAGCATCACGGCGGGCTTCAATACAACCGTTGTTGCCGGCCGCGGCAACGATTCCATCGATATCGGAACCTATACCAACGATGTCATCAGCGGCGTCGGCGGGAACGACACGATCGTAGGCAGAGACACCATCGGCGGCACAATGCCCGGTTGACGCCCTGCTCGGGGGCGGTCAGCCCTCCGCCCGACCCGGCGGTTTCCCCAACGCGGCTCCACGTCCGGCGGAATTCATGCGCCCAGACGTACGAAACTCCCCCCCGGCCAGGCCAAGTTCAGATTCCTGCGGGCAAAGTTCCAACTTTTTCGAGACATTTGGGGCATTCTTTCATCGCAGACGGGGCGTGAAACCGCGTTATTCGGCTGAAAAACGGGGCGCGACGGACGCGCAATGGGAGGTCGTTTTGATCGCAATCGCGGACCGGACAGGAACTTATCGCAGAAACGCCGACGCGCCGGGCGCCCGATGCGCGGGGCACGCCAGCTTGAATCCCGCACCGCCGCGCCGTACATCCATCGGCGGTGGAAACGCTCCCGCTCGATTCGCGTGGCCAGCAACCAGCGTCGCCGCGCCGGCGGCCTCGCTGGCGCATGCTGCTCATCCGTCTTTTCGTCTGGATCGCTTTCATCACCGCCGGCCTTGTTGCCCTCCATGCCGGAATCGTCCTGCGCCGCCAATTCTGGACCACCAGTGCCGGCCAATTGCGATTCCCCGGCGACATCAGAAACACCTGGAGCGTCGGAAACGACGTGCTGAATCAGGCCCGCCGCGTCCATCGGGCCGATGGCGACAAATCGGCCGTCATCACCTGGCGCCAATTCTTCCGCGGCTACCTGGCGACCTACGACGCCGCCATCGCCAGCCATCCCGACGGCAATTACGAGATCGACTACCCGCCCCTTCGCCTGCTGGCGGCCGGACTGTGGGTTCGATCGGCCAAGCTCGCCAATCCCAGGACATCCCAATGGTCCGACCCGATCACCCTGCCGCTGCTTGATCTCAACACCGCCGCGGAAATCCTCGGCTCGCTGGCGGCGTTCTTTCTGGTGATGCGCACTGTGTATCGCCAGCGGCTTTCCCAAGCCCGATCGTTCTGGACGCGCTCACTTCTTTCCCGCTCGCTCCCACCGGCCAATTCGCCTGTGGCGAGCAACGTCGAGCCGCCCGACATGAGCGACCTGTGGCTCCAACCGACCGGCGTGCTGCCGGCCGTCATCGCCCTCTTGTCGATTGGATATTACGCCTACATCGCCTATCAACTGGGCTATTGGCCCGACTGGATCGAAGAATCCCATTTCCCTGGCGCGACCGATTTCCTGGCTCTTCTTGTCCTTTTCATCGCCCTGGTCGGCTCGATCCAGACCATGACCATCCCGTACAGAGCCTGGTTCGCCGCATTTCTTGCGGGGCTGCTGGTCTGGTTCAACCCGGCCATGCTTCTGAACGCACACGCCTGGCCGCAGTGGGATTGCTGGATCGTCCCGGCTTACCTGCTCGCCGCGCTGTTCATCTCGCTGGACTGGGGATTCGCCGCCGGCATGACCATCGCCATCGGCTGCATGATCAAGGGCCAGCTTCTGGTCGGGGCACCGGTGCTGATTTTCTGGCCGCTTTTGGCCGGCCGATCCCGCACCGCACTGGTCGCGATTGTCGGATTCATTGTGACTTTTTCGCTGCTGGTGAGCCCGTGGCTGGTTCCCGCGGACGGCTGGAAATGGGCCATCGGATTCGCCGCGATCGCCGCCGCCGCGCAGACGTGCGTATTTATCAAAACCCGCTTCCGCATCTCCCGACAAGGTACTGCTGGACGCCTGCTCCAATTCGCACTCCGCCACGTCGGCGCACTCATCAGCCTCGTTTTCGTAGCGGCAATGTGCAGCCGACTGCTCGGCAATTGGCACGTTGCGCCGCCGGAAGCCAATACGACGGGCGTTCAACAGTGGATTCGCCTGTCGCTGCCGTTGTGGTGGGCTCGCGTGCTGATCGCCGTCGTCATCGCCGCCGTGCCCTGGTTCATCCGTCGCCGCCGCTCGCGGGCGATCGCGCTGGCCTGCATCGCCGCCACGGCCGTGTGGCTGGCGTATTATCGCGGCCCCGGCGGAACGGATGCGTGGTACGAGGTCGGGTTCAAATACGGCGGCAATCGCTACGTCACCACCGTCGAGCCCGGCACGTTCAATCTCGCCGCCATCCTGCACGAAGACCAACAGTTGATCCCCGACAGCCGACTCGATCTCAACCTGCTGGCGGGGACCGCACCCACGACAGTCTTTCTGCGCAATCTCGAGTTCGCCATCTACGCGATATCGCTGCTGGTCATCAGCATCGGCGCCGCCCTCAACGAGCGCCGCCGCGACACCCGATTGCTCGTCGCCCTGGCCGCTCCGTGGGTGGTCATGTTCGCCGTCATGCCGCAGATGCACGAGCGATATCTTCTGTACGGCGCGGTGATCGGCTGCGTTGGCGTCGCCGCCGGCACTGGCGATGCGCTGCTGTGCCTTCTGCTGACCGCCCTGGCCACCATCCAGATCATGATCGAATCAACCGACAACGGCGCCAGCATGATGCTCAGGCAAATGTCCGACTATCTCACCGCCGCCGACCCCGGCCTGGGCTGGATGACGCTCATCGCCGCCGGTGCGTACATCGTCAATTCCGTCACCCCGCGCGTCCGGCCGTGGTCGCCCCAACCCAACGTACCGCTTGAATCCCAACCCACCGCGCCGTACATCCATGCACCATGAAAGTCCCACTTCTTGACCTCCGCGGCCAATACGCGCCGCTTCGCAATGAAATCCGCCTTGCCATCGACCAGGTCTGCGACGCCCAGGCCCTCATCCTCGGCTCACACGTCGAGCGGTTTGAACGCAACCTCGCCGCCTATTGCCAAACCGCCTTCGCCATCGGCCTTTCCAGCGGAACCGATGCACTCCTCTGCGCCATGATGGCAATGGACATCCGACCGGGCGATGAGGTGATCTGCCCGGCGTTCACGTTTTTCGCCACGGCCGGGTCGATCGCCCGGCTGGGCGCGGTACCGGTCTTTGTCGATATCCTCCCCGACACGTTCAATCTCGATCCCGATTCCGTCAAGGCCCGCATCACCGGCAAGACCAAGGCCATCCTGCCGGTGCATCTTTTCGGCCAGACCGCGGACATGGAGGCCATCAACGCCATCGCCGCCGGGCATGGGATCAAAGTCATCGAAGACGCCGCTCAGGCCATCGGCGCCCGGCAAAACGGCAAGGCCGCCTGTTCACTCTCACTGGCCGGGTGTCTCAGCTTTTATCCCACCAAGAACCTTGGCGCATTCGGCGATGCCGGCGCCGTCTGCTCCAGCGACGCCGATTTCATCGAGAAATGCTGCCTGATCCGCGTCCACGGCTCGGCCCATACCTATCACCACAAGCTCATCGGCGCCAATTTCCGCCTCGACGCCATTCAGGCCGCCGTTTTGGACGTCAAGCTCAAGTACCTCGATTCCTGGCACGAAGCCCGCCGGGCCAACGCCGCGATGTACGACAAACTCCTGGCCGGCAGCCCGATCGTCACCCCCAAAATCGCCCCCGGCAACGTGAGCATCTACAATCAATACGTCGTCCGCGTCCCCAACCGCGATGCAGTCCAGAAATCCCTGTCCCAACTCGGCATCGGCTCGGCCGTCTATTACCCGATCCCGCTTCATCTTCAGGAATGCTTCGCCTACCTTGGCCGCCGCGAAGGCGATTTCCCCGTCTCCGAGCAAGCCTGCCGCGACGTTCTGGCCCTCCCGGTCTATCCCGAACTGCTCCCCGAACAGATCGAGTACGTGGCCGAACAATTGCTCCAACTGGTCGCCCAACCGGGCTGAGCCTGATTATGAATGTCGCGTTTTCCCGGCCCGGGTCAGAACGGCCGGAGTGTGCCCGATTTTCCGGGCAAACATAAGTCGATGCAGGCCAAGCTCTTTCCCCCTCCCCTGGTATTCCGGGGGAGGGTCGGGGTGGGGGCCGCCCGTGGCGACGTTCGATGCCGGTCAAGCGATGGAGCGCCGCGCGAAAAACCCCCACCTCACTCCTCCCCCGGCGTACCAGGGGAGGATGAAAAGGCGGCCTCCCGGAAATTCGGGCACTCTCAACGGTCGGCTCGCGCCCGGAGCCGGTGACGAATCGATCGGAAGATCGCTACAATTTCGACATGCCCGGCGAGACCATCATTTCCATCCTGCGCCGCCTGATCGATACCGGGCAAGGCACCTTGACCCCGGCCGCGGCGGAGGCGGTCCTCCACTTCCGTTTTACGGATTCCGATCAGGCCCGCATGAGCGAACTGGCATCCAAGTGCGGTCAGGGCAACCTCAGCCCGGCCGAAGCGGAAGAATACGACGGCTATATCGCCGCCGCCGATCTGCTTTCGCTTTGGAAGTCAAAGGCGCGGTTGTCATTGGGCCAGCGCACGACGGCGGCATAGCGTGATCGACTCAGCAACACGTGCCTTGGTCGTCGCGCGTGCCGGCGGTCAGTGCGAATACTGCCGACTCCCGCAGGCCGGCTATGACGGCTGAGGTAGCCTTTCCGATCGCCTCACTGCACGCCGCTTTTGCCACTCTTGGGTGCGATGGTAGGACGTGCCGGCACAATGGCAAGAAGCCACCATGCGATGATGACAGATTAGCGAGGGGTGTGGCACCGGAAATCGTGGTGAATCCGGCGTAGTGTGCCAATGAAGACGTGGGATTCGATTCTCGCCGGTTCCATCGGAAGGGACGAATTGAATGTTCGAGTGCTGGCTCAGGGCTGCGTTTACCGACGAGCCGCGCCGTGGCGTTTCTTGCCAAGGGCCGTCAGCCAAAAATGTCTTGTCGCAGTCGGTTGTACGTTGGCGTCGCCGGCTTTATCAGTGGCGCGCACACGCCCTTCATAAATGCGCGCGCGTCGCTACCAAGTTTGCGGTCCGTAAACAGGCGCTTAGCCGCATTGTAGATCTCGCCCGCTGGGCTTTTCATATCATCTTGTGGATTTCCCCTGGTAACGCTGGCCCCGACCGCGTCTGCCTTAGCCTGCAGCATCTGCGCTGTGCTGTTGGGTCGCCCAAATCCGTCGCAGAGCGCGGTCAATACGACGTCATCCAACAGGTACGACTCGATGGTGCGAAGTGAGAGCACGCGCACGCCTTGCCTCTGCAGATCGTCTATCTCGTTCGATGTTCGATCGTCGCGGTCAATCAGGCGGGTAATTCGCACGTTCGGTGCAAGCGCGGTTAGAAGCCGCTGCACCCCGCGCGGGTCATTCTGTATATCGCTGGCGTTCCCCGCGCCCAAGAACAATGTCTGCTGGTGTTCCGACTGAAAGATCAGATTATAGCAATCGGCGTCGAAATCCTTCCCTCCTTCGAGTCGTCCACCCTCGCAAAGCACGACACACTCGGGCGTCACGTAGCCAGCAAGGTCGTCGAGGGCGATCTGCATTGCGCGCTTCCAAAATGGTCTGTCGGGTTCTACGGGTCGCAGGGTGCATGGGACGTCGAAGTTCATCCCATCAAAATCTAGGAACACGACCGCGCCAGGATGCTCCCGGGCAAGGTCGCGCGCCTTTCTCATCATGCCGATTGAATGGGTAGCCACCCAAAGTTGCGAGCTCGCGGGAACCGCACGGAATAGCTCATCAAGCAACGCGCTCTGAAGCGCTGGCGACATGTGCGCTTCTGGCTCGTCGATAAAATAGACGGTGTCATCGTACTCGCGACGTTTGATCAAGACATCAAGCAATACGTCGAAAGCCGCCTTTTCGCCGCCGGATAGATTCTTGTACAGAAAAGCCCTGCTGTCACCCTTATCGAATCGGAAGGTTCCGGCTGAGAGTGGATTGCCGAGACTGTTCAAGATCAGACCAGGAAAAAGCCGCTGCATCGCGTCCCGGATCTCGCCGATCGACTGCTCGCGAAACTCTGCCATCGTTAGCTTCGGGTCTGCACGTTCGTACACATCCTCGAATCCCTGGGACACAAGCCGCCGATAATTCAAACTCACCGCTTGGTCGTTCTCGATCAGCCGGTTAATCCGAGTCTCTTGCAATGCCGGTTCCACCCTGGACAACTGATTAAGCTGAAACTCGGCCTCGTTACGATATGCAGACCGCGCGTACACGGCCTTGTGACGTTGGACGTCCGTCGTCGGCTGCGGATCGTAAAAGGCGATTGACACCGCCTGACGCCAGTCGCCTCGCGCGCCCGGAATTTGCTTGAGATGGTATGTGTCGTCCCAGTAGCGATTCCGCCAGGTCTGAGCAGCATCAATCAGGGACGACTTCCCACTGCCATTTGGCCCCACTAGAAGCACCAATCTCGCGGTTTCGGAAATGTCAGTGACGGCAACGTCGCTAAACCGCCTAAAATTCTTCAGTTGAATCTGACGTATCTTCATTCGCGGTCGCCCTTGTTAATGATGGAAGCCTATGCTCAATTCACCGCGCACAATCCGTTACAAATATACCTGACTTTATCGAACAGCGTACAATAACGGAACAGAAAACGCCGCACGGCGGGCATTGGAGCGACTGAACAAGGGTAAACGTCGGGTTCATGTCGCATTCTGAACGGTCAAGCATGCCTTGGGAATCATTCAGATGGCAAGAAATGGCCTCTTTCGGTTTCGGCTGGCGATCGCGGATCCGCAAGATGGCGCGACGGACGCCATTGCTTGGTTGTCCAAACAACTCCCGCCGGCGCGGCTATGGTACGCGGTCGTTCCTCGCATGGCCGGCGACTGTTTCCATGATGCCGAAGATGAGCCGGGCGGTGGGATTCTTCGCCGGCGATGGCTGAGAGTTCGCGCAAGTGGCGCTGAGGGGCGCGCCACCTGCACTCCCATCCCATCCCTGGGGTACACATAGAGTTGTAAGTGATTTGCCCACAATAGCTTACGTTCACGGTGAGGATTTCCAGCCGGCGGCCCCAGGGTGACAAAAACACGAAAAAGTGTCACCTTTTGTTACCCCGCGCTTCGCGAGAAAGGAGATCGTGGCGCTGGTAGAGAGTAGAAAATTGAGCCGGAGTCAGAAAACAAACCCTCATCCCGACACTCTCCTCTTCGAGCCTGAGCGGCGACGCGCTCAGTCTCAGAGCCGAAGGCCCGAGTACACGGCGAGGGGGAAAGAGAAGGCCGCCGATCAAGCCGCCGGGTTCCGACGGCCGATACAACTCTCAAGGTGCGCAATCAACCCACGGGCTCCGATTCTGATCCCGTCTCGCTTTCCATCGAGCCTGCCGAGCTTCTGCTTACCACCGCTCAGCAGCAGTTGGACAGCCTTCAGGAGCAGCTCAACGAATCGCAACGGCTGGCGACCATCGGGACCATCGCGGCCGTCATCGCCCATGAGTTCAATAATCTGCTGACCCCCATCGTCAGTTACAGCCAATACGCGCTGC
>CAYQTE010000046.1:0-38214 GCA_964420285.1 uncultured Tepidisphaeraceae bacterium | reverse complement strand
TCGTCGAGCGGGTTCAAGACCGCATCGGCTTCCGCAAGGTCGAGCTGAAGAACGGCGTCTTTGAGGTTAACGGCGTGCCCGTGAAATTCACCGGCGTCTGCCGGCATGAGGAGTTTTCCCCCTACGGCCACGCGCTCACCGAGCAGTGCTGGAAAACCGACATCGCCCTGATGAAGGCCGACAACGTCAATGCTATTCGCACCGCCCACTACAACCACGCGGAGCGGTTCATGGAGTTGTGCGACGAGGCCGGGTTCTACGTCCTGGACGAGATTCCCTCCTGCTGGGTGGCCACCGAGATCAAGAACCCCGACCGCACCTGGGCGTTTGTTTACCATGCCAAGGAGACCCTCAATCGAGACAAGAACCGCGCCTGCGTCGTCGCCTGGAGTTGCGGGAATGAAAGCAGCTACGGCATCAATAACCAGGCCGAACTGGACTACGCCAAGGCCCACGATCCCACGCGGCTGGCCTTCATCTCCCAGATGAACCTGCGCCAGGCTCCCAAGACGGACTTTGAAGATTACCATTCTCCAGATCTCTCGGTACTCAAGGCGACGGTCAACAGCCCGGACCGGGCCAAAATCCCCGTGGTCATGACCGAATACCATCCCGGCGGCGGCGGGCACCTGGGCGGCGAGGACCGTCAATGGGATGTCATCTGGCCCACCGACGGCATTGCCGGCGCGTTCATCTGGGAATGGCAGGATCAGGGCATGTACGACCAGTTCCCCCAGCGCTGGTCGATTGCCGCCCCCGGCGCCAAGTCCGACGCCGCGACCGGCTATCGCGTCTCCGGCGCCAAAGGCGCCGTCACCGCCGATCGCAAGCCCACGGATATCTACTACGTACTCAAGTCGCTCTACAGCCCCGTCCACACCGCTGCCGCCGAAATCACCCCGGCCGGCGGACAGTGCGTCGTGCCCCTGCAAAACCGCTATTCATTCACCGATCTTTCAGAGCTCACCTGCCACTGGCAGGCGCGAGCGGGCGAAAAGGTGCTGGCCGCCGGCGAAACCCGCATCGCCGCCAAACCGCGATCGACAGTCGATGCCAACTTCCCCGCGGCCGCGGGCATGGATTCTCTTCGCCTGGAATTCATCCACCCGGATGGTCGAAGCTTGTACATCGTTACTTTGGCGATGAAGAAGAGCTGAAAAGAAAGAGCCGTATCCCGGCAAGGCTCGGCGATCCGCGCCACGTTGTTAGCCCGCGCGCCGGGCGATAAGCCGTTGAACCTGCGGCACAAGTTCGTTGGGAACCTGCATCATCGTTGTCTTTGGATTGCGATAGGCCGCTTCGTCCTCCGCAATTGCCTCTTCGTCCGTCTGGTTCTCGTAGTGGGCGATCACGCGCTGCACTTTCTCACGATCCCAGCCCTTAGGGTAGCGGTTGGGATCCTTTTTCTGCGCCTTCTTCTGCGGCGGCACTGTTGTCTTGGTCTTCATCGCAATCCTCTATTTCTCATCCGGCGTCGCAGCGCCTTGAGCGGCTTGGATCCGAGATCATAAGCCGTAATGACAAAAACGCCGCGGCGATCGGCGTCAATTGACACTATTACTCGCAAAAATCGGCCTCGATCCGTCTGGCCGATCAATGCTTGCGAACCGGCATCAGCATGCCGCCTCTCGATCGGATTCCGCAGCACATCTTCCACCTCTTCCTCGGACACGCCGTGACCATAAATATGCGGCAGGCCCGTGTCGAGATCACGATTATAGCGGATGTTCACGCGAAAGACTCCCTATTTTTGTCTGCCGTCGGTCATTCTCGGCAAAAGGTCGGCGACTGCAACCCCCGCCTTAGACCCCCGGCCTCCCATCGGCTATACTCTTTTCACCGGTCGCTGGCATATCGCCGTCGGCTGGTTTTTTGGAGATTTTCGCATGCCCGGCATGACTATGACGGAAAAGATTCTCGCCAAGCACTCGGGGAAATCCCGTGTCAGCCCCGGCGAGAATATCTGGGTCGATGTTGATGTCCTCATGACGCACGATGTCTGCGGGCCGGGAACCATCGGTATCTTCCACGAGCAGTTCGGCCGCAATGCCCGCGTCTGGGACGCCGACAAAGTCGTCATCATCCCGGACCATTACATATTCACGGCCGACGAAAAGTGCCATCGCAATGTCCAGATTCTGCGCGATTTCGTGCGCGAGCAGGGATTGAAATGGTTCTACGACGCGGAATTCGTCAAGAACGAACCGACCATCCCCAATCCCTATCGCGATCCGACACGCACAAGCTACAAAGGTGTCTGCCATAAGGCGCTGCCGGAGGAAGGACACGTCCGGCCGGGTGAAATCCTGCTGGGCACCGACAGCCACACCTGCACGGCCGGCGCCTTCGGCCAGCTCGCCACCGGCATCGGCAATACCGACGCGGCGTTCGTCCTGGGCACGGGCAAGCTGTGGCTCAAAGTGCCGCCGACCATGCGCTTCGGATTCCACGGGCAAATCCCGCCGTATCTCACCGCCAAGGATCTCATCCTGGCGGTCATCGGCGAAATCGGCGTGGATGGGGCGACCTATCGCAGCATGTATTTTGCCGGCGAAGGGATTGCTTCGCTGACACTGGAAGACCGCATGACGCTGACGAACATGGCGATCGAGGCCGGCGGCAAGAATGGCGTCTGCGATGTCGATGACAAGACTCTGCGCTACGTCCATGCCCGCAGCAAAAAGGCGGATTGGCAAGTCGTGCGCGATGACGCCGATGCGCAATACTCGTTCGACCACACGTGGGATCTGGCCACGCTGGAACCGCTGGTCGCCAAGCCGCACAGCCCCGACAATCGCGACACCGCCCACAACTGCCGAAGCGTCAAGCTCGACCGCGCCTATCTCGGATCATGCACCGGCGGCAAGATCACCGACATGATCTTCGCGGCCAACCTGCTCAGCGGACACACCGTCAAGATCGACACATTCGTGGTTCCCGGCAGCACCGAGGTTCACGCCGATATGAAACGCCTCAATCTCCGCGGCATGCCCAGGATGGCCGGCGAAAAGAGCATCGAGGAAACGCTCATCGACGCCGGCTGCAAACTCGGACCCAGCGGCTGTTCGGCGTGTCTGGGCGGCCCGGCGGACACCTTCGGCCGGCTCAACGGCGCCGAGGTCTGCATCAGCACGACCAACCGCAATTTCCCCGGCCGGATGGGCAGCACCAAGTCCGCCGTCTACCTGGCCTCGCCGCTGACGGTGGCCGCCAGCGCCCTGACCGGACATGTGACCGACCCGCGCGAGTACATTTCCGCGCCCATTGAAACCGGCCTGGCCGGAGTGGCGTGAACCGTGGCCACGCTCACTTTCCGCACCGCCGGTGAATCGCACGGCAAGGCGAATATCGCCCTGATCGAGGGGCTGCCGGCCGGGGTGAATGTCGATGCAAAATTCATCGACGCCGAGCTTCTGCGCCGCCAAGGCGGATATGGGCGCGGGGGGCGGCAGCAGATCGAAGTCGATCGCGCCCAGTTCATCACCGGCGTGCGCATGGGCAGGACGATCGGCTCGCCGGTGACGATTCTGATTCCCAACAAGGATTCGCGCCTGGACGATCCGGCCGCGACGCCGCCATTGCATCGGCCGCGGCCGGGTCACGCGGATTTGGCCGGGTCGATCAAATGGCTCACGACGGATTGCCGGGAGATTCTTGAGCGGGCCAGCGCCCGCGAGACAGCCGCCCGCGTCGCCGCCGGGGCACTGGCTCGATGCCTGCTGAGAGAGTTCGGGATCGAGGCCTTCGCTTTTGTCCGCGCCGTCGGTTCGGCACAATCGGCTATCGAAATCACCGCCGCAAATTTCGCCGAGATGCGCACGCGACGCGACGCGTCCGAGGTCTATTGTCCCGATCCGGACGCCGATGCGGCGATGCGGCAATTCATCACCGATCAGAAAGCCGCGAAGGACACGGCCGGCGGAATTGTCGAGACACACGTGTTCGGATTGCCGCCAGGGCTGGGTTCGTGCATGACATGGGACGGCCGGCTCGATTCGCGGATTGCCGCCGCGGTGATCGCGATCCAGGCGTTCAAGGGCGTGGAATTCGGGCTGGGATTCGAGGCCGCGCGCCTTCCCGGCTCGCAGGTACACGATGAAATCGGCTACGACCCCGCCGGCCGGGACACGCCGTCACTCGGCTTCACCCGCCCCACCAACAACGCCGGCGGCCTGGAAGGCGGCATGACCAACGGCCAGCCGGTGGTAGTCCGGGCGGCGATGAAACCAATCAGCACTCTCGGCAAGCCGCTGCACAGCATCGACCTGACAACGCTACAACCCAGCGACGCCGGCTGGGAACGATCCGACATCTCCGCCATCGCGGCGGCCAGTGTCATCATGGAAAACGTGGTTGCGTTCGAGATCGCCAGGGCGTTTGTCGAGAAATTCGGCGGGGATACGATGACGGAAATCCGGGCTGGTTACCAAGCGTATCTCGGGCTTGCGCGGCAGTTGGCGAAATAGAAGAATATACCTCGCAGAGGCGCAAAGGCGCAGAGAAAGATCCGTTGCGCCCTGACCCGGCGGCGGCTGCGCGAAAATCGAATCCAGCAACGACCGCCCAATCATCACGGGACGTGGTCCAACGAAGGTTGGTGAATATACAACTCTGCGCCTTTGCGCCTCTGCGAGAAATATTTCTTCTCTTTAGCGTGACGTTTCGGCGGCTTTGAGGCCGGTGAGGCCGGCGCTGGCTCGGGCGGCGAAGTATTTCTTCGCTTCGCCGACCAGATAAAAGCTGCCGGTGATGCAGATGAGGTCTTCCTTGGTGACGGCCCGGTTGGCGATGGCCAGAGCTTCCTCGAGATTGTCGGCCACCTGGGCCATCTTGCCGTATTGCTCGACGTAACGGACGGCCAACTCGTGCGGGTTGCTGGTGCGGATATTGTTCACCGGGGTGAAGATCACTTTATCGGCGCCGCTGGTGACGCGGTCGAGCATGCCGCCGATGTCCTTGTCGGCGCAACAGCCAAAGATCACCACCATCGAGTCGTAGGGGATGTGCTGGCCGATCGCCTTCATCATGGCGTCGAGGCTGGCGGCGTTGTGGGCGCCATCGACGACGATGCGCGGCTCCTGGCTGACGAATTCCATCCGGCCGGCCAGCGAGACCTTGGACAGGCCTTCGATGGCGCGCGCGTCGGCGATGGCGATGCCGCGCGATTTGAGGCGGTCGATGATCGCCAGGGCCAGGCCGCAGTTGATCGCCTGGTGCTCGCCGATCAGTGGCACGGCCAAGTGCTCGAAGCGGCTGTTGGGCGTTGTCAGGCAGACGAGATTGTGCGGGCCGAGCATCCGGCTGGATTCGAAGCGGCAACTGAACTCGATGGTTTTTCCACAGATATCCAGCGGCGCGCCCACTTTCTGGGCGACCTGCGTAAGGACGGCTTCGACGCTGGGCTCCTGGGCGACGGTCACGGCCGGGATGCCGGGCTTGAAGATGCCGGCCTTTTCGGCGGCAATATGGGCCAGCGTCGGGCCGAGCTGGGCCATGTGGTCTTTACTGATGCTGGTAATGGCGGTCACTTCGGGAGTGACGACGTTGGTCGAGTCGAGACGGCCACCCAGGCCGGTCTCGATGACGGCCAGTTCCACCTTGTTCTCGGCGAAGTATTTGAACGCCATGGCGGTGAGGACGTCGAAATAGGTGGGCATCGGCTTGATGCGAGACATCAGCGGCTCGATTTGCCTCGCCAGGCGGGCAAAATCGGACTGCGAGATCAGTTGGCCGTCAATTTCGATGCGCTCGCGGATATCGACAAGGTGCGGGCTGGTGTATAGGCCGACCTTGTAGCCGCCGGCGCGAAGCATGGCGGCGGTCATGGCACAGGTGCTGCCCTTGCCCTTGGTACCGGCCACGTGAACGGATCGGAACTGCTCGTGCGGATTGCCGAGCCGCTTGAGGAGCAGCCGCATGCGATCCAGATTAAAATTATCGGAATTGTAGCGGACGATGCGGAGGCGTTCGTAATCGCTGAGTGTGGCCAGGAAGCGCAGCGCCTTGGCATAACCACTGCCACTGGAAGGCTTTACAGGCTCGCGAGGAACGACCAGCGGCTTGGCATGAGCTGTTCGGATGGCCTTGGGTTTGGAGGAAGAGCTATTGCGGCCGGGGGTTCGCCGCTTCAGCCGGCTCCCGGATCGAGCGGCTCGCGGCAGGCTATTTCGGCGTTTCTCGCGAATGGGCATCGTTCGACCATTGTACCGAGGTTGCGGTGTTCTTTCAAATTTTCGCTGCAACTACTTGATGGCAAAGCACTTGCGAATTGAACACCTCGCGAGGCCCACACATTCCGCGTGCAAATCCCGCAAATTCGTCGTTTTCCACCGTTCTTCGCCAATATCAATACGCGCGGAGTCCCCTATCAGTTGCGTGGAAAATGCGAAGTTTCCCCCGTAGCCTGCCGGCGTCGCCACTATTGGGCCTTGCGAAGTCCCACCAGCTTCACCATGAATTCCAACGTGGCATCCGCAGGGATTGTGCCGTCCTTGGTCCCGGCCTTGCCGTAAGCCAATTCCGGCGGAATCTTCAGCTTGCGAATCTCGCCGATGTGCATTCCCACAATTCCCAATTCCCATCCCTTGATGACCTGCCCATTGCCCAGCTTGAAGACCAGCGCATCCGGCGGATTGTGTTTGTACGAGGCATCGAAAATCGTTCCATCCTTGGCGAGCCGCCCGATGTAATCCACCGCAACGATATCCCCGTTTTGCGCCACCACATCGGGGGCGCCGTACGAACCGATGATGACGCCTTCGGTCGTGGCCCAGGTGCGCGTCGCGGGCGCGGCGGTGGCCAGGCCCAGATCAACATTCTCTGTTGTCGCCGTCAGCGGCATCGGCGTTGGGTCGGCGGCGGAGGAACGCCGCGCAGACCACACGGCCGCAAACGCCACCAATACGACAAGCCCACCTGTCGACAATCGTGTTGCAAAGGCCTTCATGGGTTACTCCCCTACTTGCCGGCGGCCGGCAGCGGCCGGGTTATGCCGACCAATTGGACATCGAATTCCAAAGCCGCGTTGGGCGGGATTTTGGCGGTTGGCGGATTGGCGCCGTAGGCCAACTGCGGGGGGATGTCGATCGTGCGCTTGTCGCCGATCTGCATTCCGATGATCCCCTCCCAAAAGCCGGGCAGCACGCCGCCGCTGGGGCCCAGCGTGAAACGCATCGGCTGAACCGGGCGATGATCGTTGGACGAGTCGAACACGGCGCCGGTCGACTGCACGCGCCCGGTGTACAGAATATAGACCGTATCGTCCGCCTGCGCGCCGCCACCGCTGGCGGTATTGGTGATGATGACACCCGATCCCAGCAGAATGCCGGCCGGTCGAGACGCCGCCTGCGTCGTGGCCTGCGTGGTCGGGGCAGCCATGCCGGGAATCTCGCTGATCGCTTTGGTCGCCGCGTTGTTGGCGAGATTCATCAGATCGGCCGGTAGTGACGTTGGATCGGCGGCATGAACGGCAAATCCGGCCGACAAAACCGCGACCGCCGCCAGACTCGATAAACCCCAAGCTCGAATTCCCATCATTTCCTCGCTAAATCGACTCGCGCCGCGCCAACGGGCGAGGCACGGCAAGCCATCATACGGCGGGCGATTCTCGACGCAAGCCACTGGCAGCCTGTATGATGATCGCGGGCGTGTGACTCAAAACGGCGGTCTGCCTCCTGTCCTCTCTCCCTGTACTCAGGGAGAGGGGGAAAAGAGAGCACCGCCGTTTGAGTCGCGCACCCGATCATTGCCGACCAGCGGCCGATCAAGGCCAATTCGCGCGGAGCCGGTCTTATGCAAGTGCCCATACATCTCATGGCCGGATGGTGTACCGCCAATCTCCTGCCGGGGTTGACGCCGCGCCAGCGGCTGTTCTGCGTGGTCGCCGCGGCGGTGCCCGATTTGGACGGCGTGACCTACCTGAGCTGGATTTTCGGCCCCGACGCCTTTTGGAACTGGCATCACAAGGCATGCCACAACCTGCCGTTTTGCGTGATCGTCTGCCTGGCGATGGCGGCATATTCGCCGGCGAAGATCGGATCGTTCGTGCTCTACGCGGTCGAGTTTCATCTGCATCTGGCCATGGACGTTTTCGGCTCCGGCCCGCATTGGGGGATTTACTATTTCTGGCCGTTCTCGAATTGGTGCGGCGACAACACCCGATTTTCGTGGGCGTTTTATTCCTGGCAGAACCTGACGATCGCGGGCGCGCTGCTCGCGTGGACGATCCTGATTGCCGCCAGAGAACGGCGCACGCCGCTGGAGGCGATCATGCCGAATCTGGATCGGGAGCTTTTGGAGTTGCTGGCCGGTAGGAAGGCCGAGATTTCCCAGGTCGAGGAGGACAAATGACGGCGGCGAGAAGAAGCGGTTCGCTCTATGCCCGTATTCGGGGCATCCTCGAATCGGCGCGATCGACTGTGGCACGGTCGGTAAACACGACGCAGGTGGTCGCCAACTGGCTGATCGGGCAGGAGATTGTGGAGGAGGAACAGAGAGGGGAGGACCGCGCCAACTACGGCGAGCAGTTGCTTACCAATCTCTCGCGCAGGCTGAGAAAGGACTTGGGCGGCGGGTTTTCGGTCTCGGCGCTCAAATACATTCGGGCCTTTTACCTGAGCTATCCATCGCTTTTGAAGAAACAATACGCGATGCATGTTGAATTGCCGATGCTGGAATCAAAATCAAACGAGATTCGGCGCGAAGCGCGTGGCCTATTGCCGGGGTCGGCGGTTCCGCCCGGGAAAAGTCACGCAGCGCGTGGCCAATTAGGTTTCGCAAACATATCCGATCCGGCCTATCGGGAGTCTTGGCGCCCCGGCCAGTTGCATGCAAGCTTTTCTTGGACTCATTACCGCACGCTCCTTCGCGTCGAGAACCAAGAGTCACGATCATTTTACGAGATCGAAACCATCAAGAACGGTTGGTCGGCCCGCGAGTTGGAACGGCAGATCAACAGCCTGCTCTACGAACGGCTGGCGCTGAGCAAGGACAAGAAAGGACTGCTTCGACTGGCGAAAAAGGGCCATGAAGTTCAGAAACCAACCGACCTGTTCAAGGATCCGATGGTGATGGAATTCCTCGGATTGCCGGAATCCCCCAAACTCGTGGAGAGCGACTTGGAAGAGGCGTTGATCGAAAACCTGCGCGCGTTCCTGCTGGAGATGGGCAGGGGGTTTGCGTTCGTCGCCAGACAGGAGCGCATCACCATCGATGGAGACCATTTCTACATTGACCTTGTGTTCTATCACACCATCTTGAAATGCTTCGTGCTGATCGATCTGAAGGTGGGCAAGCTCATGCATCAGGACTTGGGACAGCTCCAACTGTACGTCAATTATTACGACAACGAACGCCGGTCGGCCGGCGACCATCCGACTCTCGGATTGATCCTCTGCACGGACAAGAACGAGGCGGTGGTGCGCTACACGTTGGGAAAACGATATCGCAAGAACGTCTTCGCCAGTCGTTACCAACTCCACGTTCCCACCGAGGCCCAGCTAAAGGCCGAACTTCGCCGCGAGCTGCGACGGTTGCAGCGGCCCCAGGGGCGCGGGGAAGACGACGTTTGCCGAGGAGTTCCTGCCCAATGAAGCCGGATGCCCGGACTTCATCAACGCGGATTTGATCGCTCGCGGATTATCGCCATTTGCGCCGGAGCGGGCCGCCTTGGAGGCCGGCAAGATCATGCTCGGCCAGATCGCCGGCCGCGTGCGGAGGCGGGAGAGCTTCGCGTTCGAGACGACGCTGAGTGGGTTGAATTATGCGCGGCATATCCCGACTTGGCGGCAGGCCGGATACCACGTGAAGCTGGTGTTTCTGAGCCTCCCCTTCGGCCGACATGGCCGTAGCCCGCGTTGCGGCACGGGTGCAAACCGGCGGGGCACAATGTTCCCGAGGTGGTCGTCAGACGCCGCTTTGACGCGGGATTGAGGAACTTCCATATCATCTACCGCGGGCTTGTGAACAATTGGGAGATGTACGACAACACAGGAGCTGTGCCACAGTTTCTTCAAGAAGGAGCGAATCCGTGAAAGAGATAAGGAGTATTGATCCCGAGATCGCCGGCGCCCTTGCGGCGCTTCGCCGCGCTGCCCGCCGGGCCAAGCGGCTGGCGGTCGAAACAGGAGCGCCCTTCATCGTGATGCGCCGGGGCAAGATCGTCGATGCCAATGCTCTCAGGTCCGGTTCGCCGCGGCGTAGGCGAAACAAGAAGTTGACATAGACTCGGGTCACGACACAAACATCATTGATCCTGTTTAGGTTCTTGGTGGCCGGCACCGTTGACAGATCGGCGGGGGTTTTCGTCGCGTGTTTCTTCACCCGAAATTACCGTGGATTCATTGACCAGGAGACCGCATTCAGGACAGCGGTTGGGCGTGGCGCGAAGATCGTAACCGCAGCGACGGCAATGGCCCGGTTTGGGCTGTATCGAGGCAAGGAACCTCGCAGCAAAGGCCGCGAGAATAAGAACCCCGTAGGCGCACATCAAGGCGATGCCGATTGATCTGATGATGCCCCGACCATCGGAATGCGTGATCAAATCCAAAATGAAACCTGCGATATCCAACATGATGGCGGGCAGGAACAGAATCAAGAGGAATCGCCCGCGCGAGATGTCGACCAGCAACTTGATCATTCGTCGCATCATCCGCGAGACTACTCCGCTTGCGGCTAACACTCCCGCCGGCGCTGCCCTCAACTACTCGAATAAGCGGAAAATACCGCTCGGCCGCTCGCGCCGCGCAAATCACCCCCGGAACGGCGAGCGCCTGGCGGGGGGACGGACCGAAAGTATGACCTCCTGCGGATCGACGGCGGCCACCGCGGAAACGGGCTGGGCCTCGGCCTCGGTGGGAGGAACCCCGGCGGCGGATTGTTCGTACAGCTTTGCCATCTGCGGCAGCACCGCGTCAATGCTGTAGCGGTTCTGGATGAGTAGCTCGGCGGCGCGGCCCAGCGGGCGAAACGCGGCCGGATCGCGCAACACGGCCACCGCTTTGCGGGCGAATTCCTCGGGGCTGAAGAAATCGGCCAGCAGGCCGTTGTGCCCGTCGCGGATCATTTCCTTCACCGGCGATGTCGACGAACCCAGCACCACCGCGCCGCAACTGAGCGCATCCATCATGCTCCAGGAAACGACAAACGGCACCGTCAGATACATGTGCAGATCGGTCGAGGCCAGGGCGACGGCCAGATCGGCTTCGCTCAGCCGGCCGACAAAGTGGTAACGCGACAGGTCATAGTCATCGCGGGAGAGCACCCATTCCTTGAAGGTGCGGCCGTCGAGAAATTGTTCATCGCCGCCGTAGACGATGCGGTCAGAGCCGATGACGATGAAAACGGCCTCGGGGACTTCGCGGGCGATGATGCGTGTGGAGCGCATGAAAATATCGAAGCCGCGCATGGATTCGAATCCGCGCGAGACGTAGGTGACGACGCGGGCCTGCGGCGGGACATCGATGCCGGCGATGCGGCGCGGCGACCGCGCGGCCGGGGGCGGACGCAGCGAATCGCCGTGGCTTTGGAACACCTCGCGATCGATGCCGTCGAAAATGGTGCGGAGTTTCGGCGTGTACTGGCGCGGAAAGCACTGCCGCTGGAAATCGGTCGGGCAATAGCCGGCGTGGCAGTTCTGCAGATCGAGCAGGATCATCGCGTTGCGGCAATACGCGCGGAAATATTTCTCCTGCGGCAAATCCCACCCCAGATCGCGACGGAAATCCATGTCGCTGTCCGGGCCGTGCGGATGATAAAAAAACTCAAACAAATTCACGATCGGGGTCTTGGGATACAGCTCGCGCAGAAAGAGCGTCGTGCCAAATCCGGAATGTCCGACAATCAGGTCGGGCCGGATATCCGGCCGGGCCTTGAGTGCATCATGAATGGCATCGCAATGCCAGACTCCGTTTTCGAACGTGCGGGAGCAGAAGTGGGTTTGCCGGGTGGCGCCGCCGGTGATGGCATAGCGGATGTTTTCGATTCCGTCGGTAATTCCGGGCGGGGCCTGGCTGACGAAGGTGCATTGCCAGCCATTTTTGCGGACCAGCGCGCGGGCGATGGGTCCGAACTGGGCGGGGAAGTTCTGATGAACG
This sequence comes from uncultured Tepidisphaeraceae bacterium, assembly GCA_964420285.1. GTDB lineage: Bacteria > Planctomycetota > Phycisphaerae > Tepidisphaerales > Tepidisphaeraceae > CAYQTE01. The sequence goes on along the minus strand of CAYQTE010000046.1, from coordinate 26,122 downwards.
AATAAAACGTGCATGGCAAGCGCTCCACATCGGCGCGAAGCATGGTGTACCGCATCGCGGGTCGGATCACAACGGGGCGGCGGACGCAAGCTCCGGCGACGGCAGTGTCACGCGGGGCGGGAACGGGCGGTTATAGGCCGTGCAGACGGCGCGACCGGCAGGATCGCGCGGCCCGATAAATTCGTCGCCGCCAGTTCTTTCCGGGGCATCGGCAAAAACTGCGCAATCGATCTAAAGGATCGGCGCGGGCAGTCGATAAAGAAGTGTCGCCAGCAATGAAGTCCGCCGGCCCAAAACGCCGACGCCCAGGAGAGAATGCAACAATGAGCACCGCGAAGAAAGATGTTCTGACGACCGGCGAGGTCGCCAAGATTTGCAACGTGGCGCCGCGCACCGTGAGCAAGTGGTTCGACAGCGGCGCGCTGCACGGCTATCGAATCCCCGGCTCCAAGGACCGGCGGATTCCCCTCAACCAGTTGATCCGGTTCATGAAACAGCACGGCATGCCGCTCAACGGCCTGATGAGCGGCTGCACGCGCGTGCTGATCGTGGACAGCGAACAGGACATTGTCGAAGTCCTGGAAAAGATCCTGGAAGACGAAGCCAAGTACGAGGTCGAGGTGACCAACGGCGGATTCGCGGCCGGATTGACCGCGGAAAAATTCCGGCCGCACGTGATTCTGCTGGACATGCACCTGTCGGATGTCGACGGGCGCGAGGTCTGCAAGCAGGTCAAGAGCAATCCCGATCTGCAACTGACCAAGGTCATCGCCATGAGCGGCAAGATGACCGAGGACGAATCGCGCGGATTGTCGGCCGTCGGATTCGACGGATTCCTCAAGAAGCCGTTCCACGTCCGCCAGGTGATCGAGTCGATCGAGGACGCGATGGCCGTGGTGTATTGATCGCCACAGCCAATTAAAAGACGTATGTGGGCGGGGGTTGTCTCGGAGGGAGCGACCCCCGCTTTTTGCTGCGCGGAGGGAGAAGCGGCGAAGAAGGGGAGTGGTGGAAATTTGCTTATTTAGGCCTTTTTGTCTCCCCTTCTCCCCTGCTCCCACTCTCCCCGGCTCGCAAACTCCCCATCTCCCCCGCTTCTTCCCCTACCGCCCGGATGGATTGGAATCCGGCGGGTTGGGACTATCGCCGAAAAAGAGATCCAGTAGCGCGCGATCCTCGGGAAGCGGGCCCATGATGCCGCCCAGTTGCCGGGATCGCTGATTGTAGGCGTTGACGCGGTCCTGAACGGCGCTGTCCTGCGACGCCTCGTCCGCCTTCAACCCCTTCTCTTCGCTGGCCAGAGCGCTCTGTTCCTGTTTGATCAGATCGTTGAGTTTCGCGATGCGATACTTGCGCTCGTCGATGGCGTTCTTCACCAGATCGGTCACGCTGGCGCGCAGGTCGGTTTCGGCCTTGGCGGCCTGCGGCGAAGCGGGCGCGGCGACTGCCAGATCGATCATGTGATGGCAGATGGCATCCTGAATGCCGATGCGATTGGTGCGCAGGGTTTTGAGCTCCTGGTCGTTCTTGATGGAGTTCAGTTCCTTCCATTGGCTGACGAAATCCGCAGTCAATACGCGGCGTGCCGGCGAGGCCGGCAACTTCGCCAGGACCATCAGGGCGTGCGGGGCGTGCTCTCTCATGAACGCCAGGAAATCCTGACGTTCCTTGGGCGACAGCGGCACGTCCAGCGGAGAGGGCGCTGGCGCGCTGGGTCGGATATCGCCGCGTGCGGCAGCCACCGGACGTTCGCCCGACGCGGTGGACTGACCCGAGCGCGGGTCGCCGGCACGGGGTTCCGGGGGACGCGATTCCGGCGGGCGGGGCGGGGCGCTTCGGGCCTGGCCCATCGCCCACGTGGCTGAGCCCAGGACAAACGCGACTGAAAGGAGAATACGGTTCATGGTGACGTGTCGGTTAGGGGTTTACCTGCGCTGGCGCATCGGGCGCCACTGGCAGCTCGGCGGCGGACGAACCCAGACTCTGCATGTCATTGAAATCGTCCGCCCAGGCCATCACCAGATTGAGATCCGTGCCGGGATTTGTCGTTGGGAAAAGCATCGCCGTGACAGGCGTGGCAACATCGGCGGCAGCCAGATCGTCGGCCGGGGCGGTCGTGGGCGACATATCCTGGTGAGCCACAACCGGGTTGCCCACGGGGGCCCGGCCCCAATAGATCAGGAAGCCCAGGAGGATCGCCGCGGCGGCGGCGAATGGATAGGTCCACACCGGTGCGTCGCGGGTGCGCCGCCGAAGGGGTTCGGCGGCCGCACGGGGCTGGGCGATCCAGTTGCGAACGACCTCACTGGCACGAGCATCGACGGCGGCCTGGCGATCGAGTCGCATGGCCTGGCTGTCAAAATCCGCTTCGTCCAAACGAGCCAGCGCCCCATCGCATTCGTCGAGCATCGCGCGCAGCCGCATCAGCACGTCGCGCAGGCCCGCGTCGTTGGCCAGTGCCTCATCGACGCGGGATCGCTCGTCGGCCGATAGCTCGCCGGCCAGATAAAGCAGCAACACCGATTCGGCATCGCCCAGCCTCGCTGTCAGGTCTCTCATGCCATGCCCTTATCCGGCCGACCTGGCCGGTTATTCTTCTGCAAGCACCTGTTTGAGTTTCAGCACGGCCTTGTGCATCCGGCCCAGGGCCGTGTTCAGCGGACAGCCGATTAAATCGGCGATCTGCACGAATTTCATGCCGCTGTAATACCGCAACAGAACCACCTGCTTCTGATTTTCCGGCAACTGGTCAATGGCGGCACGAAGCTTCTGCGCCGCTTCGGAAGATTCCAATTCAACTCCGGCGGCAGCACCCTCGTGATCGACAACGTGCGAATACCCCTGCCGAGCCGCCTTATCGCGCCCGCCCGACCGCCACAGGTCATGTGCCTTGTTGGTGGCGATCCGAAACAGCCAGGCCTTGAAACCACCGCTGCTCGATTCTGCATTGAATCGGTCCAAGTGCTGAAGAGCGCTGAGCCAGCATTGCTGGTGCAAATCCTCGGCCAAGTGCTCGCTTCCCGTCAGCCGGTTGAGATACCGCAACAACGCCTGGCTGTGGCGACGAATCAATTCGTCGCCGGCGGCAGCGTCACCGGCCCGCAACTGCTGGACCAGAAACTCGTCTGTCACCCTCGCGGGTATCTCACGTCGTATAGCCATGTGCCATACGGCCGCTACTTCTTTCCAAACGCCGCACCGGCCGTCTTTATTGTCGCCAACAACTCATTTGACGACTGGAATATCAGCCGCCCGTGTCGCCAATTTACCGCTCTTCACTCGGTCGTATTCTTCCTTCACCCAGGGGATTGTAGGGGCATTTTTCTCAAGCCAAAGCGGAATTGGCGTCCGCAGGCCCTTTTTGTCAAGCTGGGCGAACTCCACCACCACATCCTCGCGCGAATAACTCGACAAGTCGTGCAGCTTGCCCATGTGAATACATTCCGTGGGGCACGGCTCGGTGCAAAGGGCACAAAACAGACATTTACTGTAATCAATGGCGAATCGGATCAGTTCGCCCCCCGCAGCCTTGCCGGTCTTCTTGTCGATCTTGCGGGCGGCCGACTTGTCAATATAGATGCAATCAACCGGGCAGGCCTTGGCGCACATATCGCAGGCGATGCAGCGGTCGGCTTCAAATTCGTGGATGCCCCGATAACGCGGTGCAAACGTCAGGTGCTGCTCGGGATATTGCACCGTAACTGTCTTTTGAAAGCAGTACTTGAGCGTGATCTTCATGCCGATCGAGATCGACTTCACGCTGTCGTAGATGTCGCGGAAATAACCTGCGACGGTATCGGGCATATACGGCCTCCGTGAAACCAGTGCATTATGGCTGGTGGCTCACGGCAATGCAATCCGCGCAAAAAAGAGGTTCCGGTTCTCACCCACGTAGAACCGGAACCTGAAACAGTTTCACGCCAATCGCCGGCCGGCCAAGTCGAAATCGCGATCCAAGCTCGGCTGGCACGCCATGCCGCGCCAAAGGCCGACCTGACGGGTAATCCTCTTTGTCCGCAACTCTCGCCATCCCCCTGACGCACGAACTGAATTCTGCCCAAGCCAACGGCCTCCGGCACGCCATCCCCGTGCGCGACTTCCGCCCGCCTGCATTTAACGATCGATCCCGATGATTTATTGTTGCTCAAAGTTATCGACTTTCGGCCGGCGCAATGCAAGAAGATTCCGCCTTTTCCAGTCGGGAAAATCGACTTTTTGCTGGCCATGCCGGCAGATTCATCGATAACTGCTCGATGATCCTCAACTTGGATAAGCTGCGAGCGTCCCTCGGCACAAATTCCGCCAATTACGCAGACTTTCCAGCTTAACAAATGCCGGCTATGGAATTGCAGCCGAACGCGCCCCCGAGCGCCGTGTGCCCTGCGCACCGGCCAACGGTCCCGGCGCGGGCGGGGCCTTGGTCGCCGTGATTGGATTGTCGAACCGAATGTCGATCCACGGCTGATTGGCATCAACCCGGCCGTATTGGCGCCATGCCGATTCCAGCCGATGCATCTTCTGCGCCACCGGCACCTCGACAAAATAGTCGCGATCCCCCGGCGCCTGGCCCCAGCGAACCTCTGTCCCCTGCCGCGTCAATAGAACCAATTCCGCGCCATGCGGATCGTTCCGCCCCTTGAAATTCGCCACGTTCACCGCCCAGATCTGCTCGACATAGGGCTGGCCGTACAGGACCTTCACCATTGCCAGGCCGCCGGCCAGATCGTCACCCGGCCACTTGGTCCCGCTTCCTGTCGGCGCACGCCCAACGCCGGTGATGACGCGCAAACTTATCGTCCCATCGGAAGCCAGCATGATCTTGTTGAGTTGCTCGGCCGTGTACTGTTCGGGAAGTTGATATCCCTCGCCATCAACGAGGATGTAGTCGTTCGCCCAGCGCACCAGAGCCACCGGCGCGCGATAATCGCAATCGACTTCAACGGCGTCGCCGGGGCTGTTGCCGTACACGCGACGCACCTGATTCACCCGGCGAACCCACGGATTGGCTTGCAGCAGCCCGTTGATGTCCATGAGCAGTTGCTGATCGAACGCCGAATGCGTACCGGCCGGCCGCACCGTCTGAATGATCTGCTGGGCGAGCCGGTCGCTCATCCAGTCGGGCTGATTGACCAGGATCACGCGCGGCGGCGAGATCGGGAAGACAAGCTGCCGATCGACGTACTGCCGCACCTGGTAATACCCCGCCCCTATCGCGATCCCCGCCAGCGCCCAAACCATCCCCAACGTGGCGATACGCATCCCCCGCCGGCCTGCGGCCGATCCGGAACCGACACCATTGGCGCGTGTGGCGCGAGACACAAGACATTTATCGGACCGGCGGGGGCGGTTGCTGCAATCAATGCGGCCGGCGACGAGGTAGCACGTTCGCGCGCGGTGTCGCTCATGCCGCCCGGTGGCGGACGACGATAAATACTCTGACTGCCACGATTTCTTATCGGACGACGAAAAATGAAATTCGCCAGTGCCGTTCTTCTTGCTCTGTTCGCTCTGCAAGGCTGCGACCACGCCTCCCAACGTGTTTACGTCGCCACGACCAATCCCCCAGCAACCCAGCCAACGCCAACCGTCACGGCGACCGTTGATCGATCCGCGCCGCCAGCCAGAGTGAAGAGCGTAGCGATCTCACCGTCGCAGGTACCGAACCTCAAAACGGCGGATACGAACGAGAGAACTTTGGTAACGAAGAATTTCGTAGTGACCATCACCGACAATCGGCCGGAGGGCGAAGTCACTTGGAACGATGTAAAGTATTACGGCATCTCGAGGAATACCGGGCAGAGCCTCCGCCTCACTGGGTCCGACTGGCACAACATGGTCGACGCGGATGGCACCCCAGGTCGATTCATGGGCTACGTGTTCAAGAGCGGCAACGTGACATACCAAGTCCTTGAGCAGGGGCGGCTGAGGGTTGTGCGGGGTAACTCTGATGTCCTGGTTGACGAGCCGGGGACATGGCTCGATTCAACATCCGGCGCGAATTGAGCGTCCCGCATACTTCAGACGATTCGGTCGCCGCGCAATGGCCACGCGGGGGGCAAAGGCGTATCCTGATGGCCTGTCGGTGTCGCGGCCGGCTCGCGCGGTCTTTGGCGCGGGCGCTGGTGCGGCTGGAGATGCCGATCCGAACCGGAGCTTGCCATGACCAGGAAACCCGATGTGCCCGCCGACGTAAAGATCGCCGCATTTCAAAAAAAACGCGAGGGACACTACGACCTCATGCGACCCGGGCCGGGAACACCCTGGGAAAATCGCGGTGAGATCGGCCTGGTCTCCGCATTCTTCAAGACCATCGGCCGGGCACTTTCGTCCCCGATGCTCCTGATCGATCATATCCGCCGTCCCGAGACCGGCTCCGACGTCAATACGTTTGTCATCGGCTGCGGGATGATGTTGTCGCTGGCGGTGCTGACGCAATCGGCCGTCACGTTCATGCAAGCCCGCTCGCAGCCCGCCCAATACACGCTCGACGCCCAGAGTTTCTGGGAAGGAGCCGCTGTTCTGGCCCTCGCGATGCCGGCCATCTGGTGGCTGCTCATGCTCATCGCGCGGAAAACGTATACGCTGCTGGTCACCGGCGACAACAAGCAGAAGGCCCCGCCGGTGCTCTTTCAAAATGTCATGGGCTACACCTGCGCCCCGATCGTGCTGGCCATTGTGCCCTTTTATCTCCCCGCCCTGATCGGCGTCATTTGGATGGCGGTGCTCTGGAGCGCCGCCGGCCGACGCCGCCTCTACATCAAGCCCGCCGCAACCGTCATCGCCACCATCGGATCCATCATCGCCATCGGCGTCGTCGGCGCCGGCATCATCTATGGCTTGTACGGCCTGATGTACGCGTACGGCTTTCTTGGCGGAGCGATTCAGGTCATCCACGCTCCGACGAAGACCGCGTGATCCCGACCGCCGCGCAACTCGAACGCCGTCGCCTGCTGGCCCGCATCCAGCGCCGATATACGACCGTCTGCCAGAACATCGTCGTGGGATCGACTCCGATCGAATTCCATCGCATTGCCGATCCCGATTCGGTGCTGAGCCGGGCGGCCGAATTGGAATCGCGGCATCCGCCGGGCCAGAGGCCAATCCATCTCCCCTACTGGGCACAGGTGTGGGACAGTGCCACCGCATTGTCGGATTGCCTGCAGGGGAAACACACCATCGCCCCGCCGATTCGGCCGGGCGAATCCGTTCTGGACCTGGGCTGCGGAATGGGATTATGCGGCACGGCCGCGGCGGCGCTGGGGGCCGGACATGTGATGATGGTTGACCGCGAAGCCGATGCCCTGCTGTTCGCCCGGCTCAACGCCCTGCCGTTTGGCGATCGCGCGTGCGTTCGCCGGGTCGATTGGAGCGTCGATCGCCTGGGCGCTCGTTTCGACCGGATCGTCGGGGCGGACATTATCTATGATCGAGTGCAATGGGATGAATTAGACGAATTTTGGCAGGCACACGCCAAGGAAGGCGGTCACGTTTTGCTGGCCGAGCCCAACCGATCCGCCGCCGACGAATTCCCCCAATTCGCCCAGAGTCACGGCTGGAAGGTCGATCAGGAAACCACCCGCCTGATCGACGCTGGGAGAACCATTCGCCTGATGCGGTTGGCGCGGCGGTAAAAAAATACGGAATATCCACAACTGCCGTGTGAGAGCCGTCTGATCAAACCCTTTGAAAAAGGTGGGTGCGGATCGATCGAGAGGGTTCTCTCGTCATTCCAGCCGTTTACTTCCCGTCGTTGCTGCCGAAATCGGCAAACCGCGGGCATGCGCCCGGCTGGCGATCAGCCCCAAGGGTTGATTATAGGTTTAACCAAATATGGGCTCTCCAATCACGAACACCGCAGAACTTCCGTACGCCCACATTATCGCCCAAATTCTCCGCGGGACAACAGCAGGAGAAATTTTTTCAGCCGGTGATTCATGGCCATGCGAGTGAATCCGGCGCCGCAGGCCCGGGGCCATTGAGCGCGGTGGTCGAATGTCCGCTCGCGGGAGGCGGCAGAACGCCGGCGGGGCCGGTCGCCGGCGGCAACAGAGCGGCCGGCGGCGAATCGGTTTGTGCCTGTGAACCGGCCGATGTGCTTGGCGCGGTGGTTGTGATGCTTTCAGTTGGGGGCTTGCACGCCCCCAGCGGGAGAACCAGCAGAGCGGCCAGCACCAATGCCAGAACGATCATCGCCCGCGTCGCGACGTGACGATTGCGGCGGGCGTCCAGGATCGCCTCCACCCGGCCGTGAACCAGACTCTGGCGCGACGCCATCGCCAGCGCCGCCCCGGCGCGATGGCGCGAGTCGCGCAGATCGCGCAGCACATCGACAAGATGCGTCGCGTAATCGGACGACGGCACACCGGCCAGAAGCACGCAGTCGTCGCAGGCGCGTTCGCTCTCGATGCCCAGCCGCCGCGCCAGCATCCAGGCGAGCGGATGAAACCAGTACAGGCAGCAGGCGAACTCGCCCGCGATATGCAACAGCCAGTCATCGCGGCGGATATGAGCGATCTCATGGGCGACCACCGCGCCAAGACGCTCGGCCGGCCAATCTCGCGAGCATGCGGGCAGAACCAGAACCGGATGAAATTGGCCCCATGTTAACGGCGGACAATCCGCGACGCTCAAAAGCGCGCGAACCGGGCGACGCAGGCCCGAATCGTCGATTTGCCGGCGTACGCTTTGGTCGTCGATCGGCACGCACGCACGGGTCAGACGTGCAACGCCACGCATCGCCAGACACAATCTCATTGCGGCCACAGCCACCCCGGCCATCCAAATCAGAAAAATCACCAGAGCCCAATCCGGCCGCGTTTGTGCGGCCGGGCTGTGTGAGTCCGGCGTCGACCCATGTACGGAACCCGCGACCGGCGGCGCAAGCGACGTCTCCGCCGCAGGCGCTGCGGCCGGCGGGCGGGGTGCTATTGCCCGACCTGGCGCGGTGCGATTCATCCACGTGATTCGCCAGGCGGGAATTGTCGCCGCCGTTAGCGGAAGCGCCAGCAGTGCGACGACGGCCGTACTCGTGATGAGGCAGCGCAGCGACGCCGATGCCCGCCCGGTCACGAGCATCGCCATCGCCCAGACAATTCCGAGCACCACGCTCTGGCAGGCGACATTCACCAGCAGAGTAAGCCAATGGCCGGCCAGATCGCTTAGTATCATGGCTTTCCCTTTCCTTGTCGTGCCCGTTTGATGAGTTGCGACAGGTTGCGGAGTTCGTCGTCGGATACGCGCGTATCCGCGCCCGACAGGAATGTCTTAACGGCCTGTTCCAGGCTTCCGCCGAAAAATGTGGCCACCACCTGTTTCAAGGCCGATCGGGCGGCCGCGCGGGGCGATTGGGTGGGCAGGTAGAGATATCGCTTCCCCTGCTCCTGGTGGCGCACCAGTCCTTTTTCCTCGAGGATGCGGAGGATGGACCGCACGGCCGAATAGGACGGCGGTGAGGCCAGTTCCCCCAGAACCTGTGCCGCCGACGCCCTGCCGCGGCGATGCAGGACATCGAGCATCTCCCTTTCGCGGCGGCTGAGTCCGGTCCCGATCATTTTCGGCATGGTTTCCTCTTGGCCATCAAGTGCTGAAAGATTAGCAGATGCGTCCGGACGCTGTCAAGCGATGTGTTGAAAGATCAGCAGATTGTGTGGTCGGCCATCAAAGACTCCCGCCCCCTTTTATTCATTCGACAGCTGATATTTGCTGGTGGCGTTTAGGGGGCTTCTGGTGCCGGGGGTTTTGCCGGCTGAGTGGTCCCGATAGTGGCCGTCGCCTGATCCCAGGCGCGGCCCAACGTATCATCGGCCGGGATTGTCACCTCGTCGGAAACATAGTTGAATAAGCTGGCCGTGACTTGGTATTGCGCCTTGACTGGGACGGCCGGGATGTAATCGTCCAGATGAATCAGTTGCATTACCTGCTCACCGGGCTTGAACAGCCCTCCCGGTCCGGTGGGCATATCACTTTGCGGTCGCCGGTATCGCACACCATCAATGGTCAAGGGCGGGAAAAAATAATGCTCTCTCATGACCGTCGGAGCGAGATCCTTTGGAACTGTCACAATAACCCCGACAGAGGGGAGTGTCTCGCCCGGCGACAATGGGATGGGAACCAGGCGGATTGCGGGCTCTTGTTCGACATCGAACGTCGAGTCGATTTTCAAAGCGGTCACGTTCGAAACTCGAACGTGGTTGCCGACGGTAAGGGCCAGGATGTAGTCGCCGTCGGGCAGAGACCTGATTGGACCGTACCTGCCTAAGTTGTCTGACCCGCCTCTCGTCCGCCCGCTCTCCATGCCGAAACGGACCGTTGCGATTTGTCGGCTGTTATCGGCGGAACGTATTTCCATGCTGACGGGCCTGACCGCACGCACACGCCTGTAATCCGGCCCGTACCACTGGAAGGTCGTGGTATTCCGGTCCGACCCGAGGGATTTGACGGGACTCATCGCCATGAGGCTGAACCAGTACGGCTGGGTGGCGGGTTTGGTTGTCAAATTCGGGACTTGTCTTGTAGCGTAAGTCTGCGCCTGAGGCACGTGCTGCGAACCACTCCCGCGCAATAGCTGAATTGCCAGAATCAGTGCGAGCAAGACCGCGATCAGGGCGTAGCGCTTCGTGGCAACACCTCCGTTGCATAGAGAAATATCTGCGACATTCTCTATATCGCCACTCCAACGGAATGTTGCAGCGGCGCAATCCACGACTTTCCCGGGCCATCCCAATCAAAAGTCGGAAGTCATTGATGCAATCGGGCGTATCAAAGACCGCTGTTGATTTCGACCGGCGATCACGGGAGATGCGGTCCCAGTCGCTCCAGCAACTGCGTCATATCCGCCGGCAGGGGTGCCTGGAGTGTCATGGTCGCCAGCGTGCCGGGGTGGACGAAGGTGATCTGGGCGGCGTGGAGGGCTTGGCGCTCGAAGGTGAAGGCGTCCTGGGTGAAGACCCGGCCGCCGTACATGTCATCGCCGACAATCGGGTGGCCGATGGCGGCCAGGTGGACGCGGAGCTGGTGGGTTCGGCCGGTTTTCGGTTCCAATCGGACAAGGGCGTAGCCGGATTTGGTTCCGGGGTCGGCGGGTTTGCCGGGGGCGGGGAAGGTTTTTTCGACGTGATAGACGGTGGTGGCGGGACGGCCGCCGTTTTGGATCTTTCGTACCGCCTGTCGTTCTCTGGCATAGCGGTCGCGGCCGATGGGAAGGTCGATGATGTCATTGAGCATCGGCGGCACGCCGTGGACGACGGCGTAATAGGTTTTCTGGATGGTGCGGTTTTCAAATTGCCGCGCCAGCCGCCAATGGGCGTGATCGCTCTTGGCGACCAGCATGATGCCCGTGGTGTTGCGGTCCAGGCGATGGAGAATTCCCGGCCGCCACGGGCCGGAGACCGTGCTCCAGCGCTGCGCGTAAAACACCAGGGCATTGACCAGCGTTCCCGTCCAGCGGCCGCGGGCGGGATGGACCATCAAACCGGCCTGCTTGTTCAGGGCCATCAGGTCGTCGTCTTCGTACACGATCTCCAGCGGGATATTCTCCGGCACCAGTTCCGAGACCGGTTCGGGCGGGGCGATCATCTCGACGCGATCGCCGGCCTTGACCTTGTAACTGGATTTGGTGGGTTTGCCATTGACGGTGACAAAACCCTCCTCGATCAGCCCCTGCACCGTCTGCCGCGAAAGATAGTGGCAGCGATCGGCCAGGAATTGATCGATGCGCCGAATCTGCGTCTTGGACGCCTGGAACTGGAAACGAAAGACATCCGAATCCGATTCGTCAACGGCCGCGGAAAGGTCTTCCGATTCCGCCATGTTTACGGCCGGCTCGTGGCCGGCTGGGTGGTTGAAATCGACGGGGCGGTCGTGGCCACCCTGAGATACGACGGCGGATCGACCGAGGGCATGAGGTTGGCAAAGCTGGTGGGAAGCGGTGTCTTTCCGAAATAGATCGTCGACTTGAGCGTGTCCAACTGGGCAAGCTGGCTCTGCGCCCGGGCATGGACGGCCGGCGCCTGGTTCGATGCGTCGAGGATCGCCTGATACTCGCGGGCGGCCGCATCCCAATTCTTCTGATCCTCGGCGATGGTTGCCAGGCCAAAGCGCGCGTTGAACGCCGCCAGAGTCTGGTTGGGATATTTATCCACGATCTGCTGATACGCGGCCGCCGCGTCCTTGAGATAATTCTCGGGGCTCTTGCTGAGGTTCAAAGACGAGTCCTGCCCCGAGCCGGGCAGTGCGGGCATCTGGCCGATCGTGAGATCCAAATCGCCCTCGGCCTCAAGTTCGGCGGCCAGAAGAACATCGTCGGCGCTGCTGTCGAGCTGGACGGCCTGGAGTTCACTGACGGCGTTGTCGATCATCTGATCGCGGTCATCCTTGATTTCGGCAACCAGGCCCGGCGACGGGTCGGTGTCGCGCGGCAGATACAGATATAAGCTCCGCAACTGGCTGATCCGCTCGCGGGCGTTCTGGATGCTCTGGGCATCCAACTGGCGACGCTCGGCCGCTTTGCTCGATCGGACGCGCAGGAGCACGATGGCCAGCGACACCACGACCACCGCCAGCAACACGGACGATCCCCAGCGCCGTGCCAGTTCCGGCAGATCCTGAAGATTCGTCGCCAGCGTATTAGTTTTTAGCTCGTGCCGTCTTTTCGCTTTCATGGGACGGGCGAGTGTAATGAACGTCGAATCGAATCGCAAATCCCTGTCTGTGCGGAATGTGCGCAAACCTTGACACCCCCGCGCGACGGTTTTACCATCGCGGAAGATCACGGGCGGCTGGGCGGTTGGCCGTCGAGTTGATTCAAAATGTGTTCGTTCGCCTGTGATACGACGGACCCACACCAGATATGCTTTGCAACCAGCCTTGATGTCTTGGAGGCCATCCCTATGAATCGCCAGTCCGGGTTCCTACCGTCCGTGGCCGTGCTTTGTGTCGTGTCGCTGGCGATGGGATGGACGGCCATCACCCTGGCCCAGACACCCAGCGAAACGCCCGCTCCCGCGCCGGCCGCTCCGGCGCCGGTTCGTCCCGCGCCGGCCGTGCCCGCGCCGTCAATTCCATTGCCGGCCGGGGCGCCAGGCGACGCGGCCGGGGCGGCTCGACCCGAACTGCCCGCGCCCGGATCGCTGCCCGACATGGTCGATACCTTCTGGCATTATGGGCGCATCGCCCGCTACGACCTGGCCGCGGCCGCGGGCAAATCCATCCTGGCCTCCAATCCCGACCCGCGCGTGTTGCTGGATACCTTTGAAGCGGTGGTCGTTGCCAACAACCGCAACGACGATCTGGATGCGACGCTGCTCAAGTGGCAGTCGCCGGAGATCAAGAATCCGCAGATGCACGATGTGGTCACCCAGATCATCGCCGTGCTGGCCAAGGGCCATTTCTCCCGCCGTGCCGATCCAACCTACATCGAGGAAAACCTGACGCGCATGGCCGTCAACGAGAGGGGTTATCTCGCCGGCCTCCAGCGCCTGCGCGACAGCGGCGAACTGGCCGTACCGGTCATGATTGACGACCTGCGCAACCGCGCCCGGACCAACCTGCATGCCACCATCCGCCGGGCCTTGCGCGATCTGGGCCGCATTTCCCTCAATCCGCTTCTGGCGGCCACCGCGATCAAGGACAATGACACGCTGATCGACATCGTCACGGCCCTGGGCGCCATCGGCTACGACGTATCCGACCCGTATCTCCTGCGGATCTCGCGCGACAATACCCGACCGGCCGAGCTGCACACGGCGGCGCTGGATGCCCTGCGCCACTGCGGCGTGGCCGACCCGGCCAAGCTCGATCTGGCTTCGGCGTTCTACAATCTCGCCGAGCGGTTCTATACCAACACCTCGTCGATGAGCGGCACCGGCGACACCGGCTTTGTCTGGAATTGGGACGAGAGCAAGGGTCTGATGCGAACCGACGTTCCGTCGGCCATCTTCGGCGACCTGATGGCCATGCGTGAATGCCGAAACACGCTGGCGGCCGATCCCAACCGTGCCGATGCGATCAGCCTCTGGCTGGTTGCCGACAACAAGCGCGAGACCGATCTTCCCCCCGGCGCCCGCGATGCCACGCGCCAGCCGACCGAACCCGACGCCCATTTCTTCAACGTGTCAGCCGGCGTTCAATATCTGAACCCGGCCCTGGCACGCGCGATGAAGGACCGCAATTCCGCTGTCTCGCTGAAACTGGTCCAGGCTCTGACGCAAATTGTTGGCCAGAGCAGCCTGAATCTCAGTCAGACGCAACCCGTGATCCAGGCCATGGAATTCCCCGATCGGCTGGTGCGCTACGAGGCCGCCATGGGCTTGGCCGGCAGCCTTCCCGACAAGCCGTTTGTCGGCCAGGAGCGCGTCGTTCCGCTGCTGGCCGAAGCGCTCGGTCAGACCGGCCAGACCAACGTTCTGCTGATCGACAATAATCTGGACGCACTCAACGACCTGCGGGCGCAGCTTGCACCGCTGGGATTCGGCCTGGCCTCGGGCACGACGGTCGAGAACGCCATCGACGCCGCGCAGACTCTCTCGGCGGTCGATTGCATTGTTATCGCCGCCGATATTGACATCGGTTCCATTGATCGACTCATGGCCCTGTCGGCGCAATCGCCCAAGCTGGCCAGTGCGGCCAAACTCGTCATCGCCAATGAAGCTTCGCCGCTGGCCCAGCGGGCCGCGACAAATCCGCTCCTGTCGCTGTCCAACGGGCAGCCAATCCCCACCGCGATTGCCGCCGCCCGCGAACGTGCCGGCCTGCTGCCCCTCAGTCCGCAAGAGGCCGATTCCTATGCCATCCGCGCCGCCGTTCTGCTGGGCGATCTCATTGTCGGCCGCGGACAGGTTTTCGATCTGAGCCCGGCCCGCGCACCTCTGCTGAACGCGCTGTCGGATTCGCGCGCGGATGTTGTCGTCGCCGCGGGCGCCGACCTGTCGCTGATAAAGGGCCGCGATATTCAGGAGTCGCTGCTCGAGCACGCGGCCGACACCACCAAGTTGGCGACACTGCCTCGCATGGCCTTGTACGGCGATCTGGCCACCAACGCCCGGCAATTCGGTTGCAGCCTGCAGGAGTCGGACATTGAGATTCTTCAAGGCGCGGTGGCCACCGAAGCCGACCCGGCCGCCAAGACCTGCGCCGCCGCCGCCCTGGGCGCGCTGAATCTGCCGCCCAAGGAGCCGGCCAAGTTGATTCTCAATCCGCCGAAACTCTCACTGCCCGCGACTCCGCCAGCGCCGGTAACGCCCGAGCCGACGACGCCCGTGCCGCCCGCGCCGGCGCCGGAGAGAACCACACCTGTCGCACCGGCCCCTGTAACGCCGGTTCCACCTGCCCCGACCCCGATTCCGACGCCACCGGCCGGCGGGTCTGTGACGCCGCCGAGCCAGCCTGGCGCAACACCGCCCTCGACGACAAAGGGTTCCGGCTGGCTCAATTCGATCTTCGGCGGTTAGCGGTGAAAAGTCGGCGGAGGGAATTTCGCTCGGCGTTGGCGGCCGTCTGTTTCGGGATTTGTTGCGCCATTACAAAGCATCCCGCCCGCACAACGCTCATCGTTGGCCACCCTCCACGTGCGGTGTGCAAAATTTTCTTGTAATCCGCCGTAAATTCGCCTTGCAAAATTCGTCGCAGCAGGCCTATTATTCTTCCGTTCGGCCAGGCCGCGATTCGTTGCGACTGGCCGATCGTGTGGTTGCCGATCCGGATGCGTCCGAACTGGCGACCCAGGCGTTTCCGGAAAGGCGTTTCCGGAAGAAAGAGCCCGGCGGCGATGAGCGGATGGGCGATCGGGACACGTCAAACGGCCGATGCGTCGGCCAGGCACGTTCCCGAGAATCCCTCTGCGATTCGCGACGGTTGGGCAGGGCCTGCGATGCCGCTGCGGCGAGCATCCCGCAATCAATTGGAGGTGATCCGTGACCTATTCTGACTGTACGTGTGGGCTGCTGTAGGCAGCTTTTGCGGGTGCAATTCCCGCGATTCACGCGGCTGCCTGACGGCAGCTCACAGCAGCTTGTTTCATTCGGCCCGGCGTGCCCAGCACGGCCGGGCCTTTTTCTTGCAATTCGCCTTTGACTCAGGCCGACGATTGGTTTGCCATCCGCGCAGCCGATACATATAGTCATGCGGTAATCTCAACGCTTTCAAGGAGCTTCCATGACCCGGCATCTTCTGATTATGCTCGTTGCGGCGACATGCCTTTGGGGCACACTGGCCCTTGGACAGGCGACGACCGAACCGTCGAATTTCCCCGGCCCACAGGAATTGGCCAACCAGTCCCGCGACCTCACCACCGCCGGTGCAAGGCCGCAGGTCGCCTATTTCAATCTGGCCGATCCGGTCTCGGAAAAGCCGGCCGGGTTTTCGCTTTTGGCCGGGACCGATAGCTCGACATTCCGCGAGATTCTCCGCCGGGTGGAAAAGGCCCGCGATGACAAGAACATAAAGGCGGTCCTGTTCACGCTGGGCGACGGCGTGCTGAATCTGGAACAATCCCTGGAGCTGCGCGATCTGCTCCTGGACCTGCGCAAGCAGAACAAGCGGTCTTTCGTCTACGCCGACACCTATGACATGTCCTCGTATCTGGTGGCCAGCGGCGCGTCCGATATCTGCATGATGGACGGCGGCGACATCGAAATGCCCGGCGTCGGCCTGGAGACCATGTTCGCCAAGGGCACGCTCGATCTCGTCGGTGTGCAGGCGGATTACATCCAGATCGGCAAGTTCAAAGGCGCCGACGAAATGTTCACCCGCACCGGCCCCAGCCCCGAACTCTCCGGCGAACTCAACCGTCTGGTTGATTCCATCTACGCCGAACTCGTCGAGACCATCAGCTCCAGCCGAAAACTCCCGCCCGACCAGGTCAAGGCCTGCTTCGACCTGGCCATGGTTCCCGCCAAACAGGCCAAGGAAAAGGGACTGGTCGATCATCTGATCGACGTCGATGGCCTGCGTGATCTCATGGCCGAACAACTCGGCGGCAGGGTGACGCTGGTGCACGATTACGGCGTCGAGCAGCAGCCGACGATTGATCTGTCCAGTCCGTTTGCGATCCTGTCACTGCTGAACAAGAAGCCGGCGGAAGCATCCTCCAAGCCGTGCGTCGCGATCATCTATGCCGAGGGCGAGATCGTCGATGGCGCAGCCGGCGAGAGCCTGTTCAGTGCCGCCGACACCATCGGCTCGGAGGATATCCGCCAGGCCATGCGCATGGCCGAACGCGATAAGAATATCAAGGCGATCGTGCTGCGCATCGATTCGCCCGGCGGCAGCGCCCTGGCCAGCGAGGCGATGTGGCAGGCCGTCCGCCGCGCCGCCGCCCAGAAGCCCGTGGTTATCTCCGTCGGCACGATGGCGGCCAGCGGCGGTTACTATCTGGCCACCAGCGGCAATTACATCTTCGCCGATCCGACAGCGATCGTCGGCTCAATCGGCGTGGTCGGCGGGAAGTTCGTCCTCAAAGACCTTTTCAACAAGGTCGGCATCTCCACATACAACGTCCAGCGCGGCGCCAATGCCGACCTGTTCAGTGAAGACACGCCCTGGACCGATGCCCAACGCCAACTGGTCACCGACTGGATGCATCAGACCTACGACCAGTTCACCGATCGCGTCATGACCACGCGCAAGGACAAGATCGCCAACATCGACGATGTCGCCCAAGGCCGTATCTTCATGGCCAGACAGGCGAAGGACCTGGGCCTTGTCGATGAGATCGGCGGCGAGCAAAGCGCCCTGGATTACGCGGCCAGCAAGGGCGGCCTGGCTTCCGGCCAATACGATGTCCGCGTTCTTCCCCCGACCAAGACCCTGGCCGACATCCTCAGCGGTGCGGCCGGCGGAACGCAATCGCTGTCCAACATCGCCCCGCACGTTTCCATCGCGGATGATTCGCTGCTTGGCGTGATGTCCCCCGCGACCCGTCAACTGGTTATCAAGCAACTGCGGATGATGGAACTGTTCCAGAAGCATCCGGTGCAACTGCTCTGGCCGGTCACCATCGAGACGCATTGACAGGCTCGTCGCGCCGTTTCCGCTGTGAGAGAATTTAGCCGCGAGGCTCGCACATGGTCGCACTGACTGAAAAGGAACAGCAGGTCTTGAACATCATCGGCAGCCTGCCGCCGGATCGGCGGCGGCTGCTGCTCTACGCGATTGCCCAGGACGCGGAGGCAGCCTGGCAGCGCAACACCGCCTACGCGGAATCGCAACTGCGACAACGAGCGGCGTCGCGCGGCTTGGATTGGAACCAAATGGACGATGAGCAGCGACAGGACTTTGTTCGCGAGCTGCTGCATGAGAGCGACTGATGCCTCGATTCGTCGCCGTCTTCGACACCAACGTGCTGTTTTCCGCCATCGGCTGGTCAGGCAATCCGCGACAATGCCTGGATTACGCCCGCCAGGGCGCAATCCAGGCTGTCACCTGCGAGCAGATCATGGAGGAACTTCTGCAGAAGTTGAGACGGAAGCTCGATTTCTCGGATCAACAAGTCCTCGAGACAACGGTCTATCTGATGGGTTTCATGCGTACCGTCGCGATTACCGGTAACCTCAAGGGCGGATGCCCCGATCCGAAGGACGACATGGTCTTGGAGTGCGCCGTCGCGGCGCAGGCCACCCACGTGCTCACCGGCGACAAGAAGCATCTCCTGCCGTTGAGGTCGTTCCAGGGCATCGCCGTCGTATCGCCCAGCGATTTCGTGCTCGCCGTGGACGCCATATTGCCGTGACAACCGCGGCGCATTGCGTGGATTGGCGTTGACGCAGCTATGTCGGACGATGGGCGTCCCGACGAATCTCCCCTCACACATTTGGCATCCGCCCCGCCCCGGCTTATCCTTATGGCGACCAACCGCGCCGAAGGACGCGCTGAATGTTTCGTTTTGTGCGCCGCGAGCAACCGGCCGGCCCGCGCGTGAGTTCCAAGCTCTGTACCGACAAGTACAGAGGCACCTATCCCACCGTCGGTCTTTACGACTGCGCGGCGCGGCGGGTCTTCGTCGCCAAACCGCTGGCCGGCCAGGCCATCCGTACCTCGCACGCTCGCCTGATCACCGGGGCCGATAACGCCATCAGCACCGTCTGGAAGGACCGCTTCCTGTGCTTCTGGTTCTATACCCCCAACACCGGCGAAGGCTATATCCACGGCTACCCCATCGACTGGGAGGAAGGCCATCTCCTGGTCCGCACCGATCCCCATTGGGATTACGACCGCAGGTGCCTGATACCCCCCGACCTCTCCGACCAGGTCAACGAAAACCTCGAACGGCAATTTCGCCACGGCCAGCGCATTCTTGAATTCTTCCTGGCGGCCCGGCCGACATACAGTGTATGTCTTCACTTCATTGGCCAGCGGGCGGCCGATTCGCAGTTTTATTTCAAACGCGTCGAGGCGCCCGCGTCGGGCAAGCTCCGCCGATGATCCGTCGCCGGCCGGATTTTTGCGCTTCGGTCCCATAATTCGTCTTTACCACCGGGATTTTATCGCGTAGACATTTGTTTGTGACCCCGAGCGGTGCGCGGGTCGATCTTGTTTTTGAGGTATATCTTCATGGCTGATTTTTCGACCCCGACCATTCGGACCTTCCAGGTTTCCCCGGACGTTCCAGAGCCCCTGCGCCCGCTGCTCGAATTGAGCCGCAATCTCTGGTGGGTCTGGAACCCCGACGCCGTCGAACTTTTCCGCAGGCTCGACCGCCAGCTCTTCGAGGATCTCTACCACAATCCCGTCAAGATGCTCGGCGTCATCAGCCAGACCCGACTGGCCGCCGCCGCCAGCGATGATGGTTATCGCGCCCACATGAACCGCGTCTACGCCTCCTTCAAGCAACATCTCGACCAGCGCGGCTGGTTCGAACAGGCCCACGGCAACCCCGACCCCGCCGCTCCCAAAACCCTCATCGCCTACTTCTCCGCCGAGTTTGGCCTCCACGAATCGCTCCCGGTCTATTCCGGCGGCCTGGGCGTCCTGGCCGGCGATCATCTCAAGAGCGCCAGTGAACTGGGCATGCCCCTGATCGGCGTCGGACTGCTCTATCGCAACGGCTATTTCCAGCAGTATCTCACGGCCGACGGCTGGCAGCAGGAAGCCTACCCCGAACTCGATTTCTACAACCTCCCCATCGAACCGCTCTATTACACCGACGGCTCGCCCATCCAGATCCGCGTCGATATGCCCGATAACGCCGTCTTCTGCAAAGTCTGGAAAGCCTCGGTCGGCCGTATCCCCTTATACCTTCTGGACACCAACCTCCAGGAGAATTCCCCCGCCGATCGCGACATCACCAGCCGGCTTTACGGCGGCGGTACCGATCTGCGCATCCGCCAGGAGATCGTGCTTGGCATCGGCGGCGTGCGCGCCCTCGAAGCCGTCGGACACAAGCCCACCGTCTTTCACATGAACGAGGGCCACTCGGCCTTTCTGGCCCTGGAACGCGTCCGCATGATCCTGGCGCAGAGCCCCATCACCTTCGACGAAGCCCGCCAGCAGGTCATGGCCACCAACGTCTTCACCACCCACACGCCCGTCCCGGCCGGCATCGATACCTTCTCGCCCGACCTGATGGTCAAGTTCTTCCGCAGTTACATCCCCGGCCTCAAGCTCGACGAAGAAGGGTTCCTCGCCCTTGGCCGCGAGGATGTCACCAATCGCAAGCAGGGTTTCTCGATGGCGGTTCTGGCGATCCGCCTGGCCGACAGCATCAACGGCGTGTCGGCGCTTCACGGCGATGTCAGCCGCAAGATGTGGCACAACGTCTGGCCGCAGGTTCCCCCCGATGAAGTCCCGATCAAGCACATCACCAACGGCATCCACGTGCGAAGCTGGCTCAGCCCGGACATGGCCGACATCCTCGAGCGGTATCTCAGCAGCAAATGGGACTCCGATCCGACGGATGCCGGCGTCTGGAACGATGTGACGCAGATCCCCGACGAAGAGCTGTGGCGCGCCCACGAGCGCTGCCGCGAACGCATGGTCTCCTGGACCCGCGGCGTTCTTAAGGACCAGCTCACTCGTCGCGGCGCGGCCTTCGATGAACTCCAGACCGCCGATGAAGTCCTCGATCCCGAAGCCCTCACCATCGGCTTTGCCCGCCGATTCGCCACCTATAAACGCGGCGCGCTGCTCATGCGCGATCCCGACCGCCTCAAACGCCTCATCGACGACACCAAGCATCCCATCCAGTTCGTCTTCGCCGGCAAGGCTCACCCCGCCGACCACGAGGGCAAGGAGCTCATCAAGACCATCGTGAATTTCGCCCGCAACCCGGCCGTGCGCCGCCGCATCGTCTTCATCGAGAACTACGATATCTCCATCGCCCGCCATCTCGTGCGCGGCGTCGATGTCTGGCTCAATACTCCCCGCCGCGGCATGGAAGCCAGCGGAACCAGCGGCATGAAGGCCGCCGCCAACGGCGTGCTCAATTGCTCCGTGCTCGACGGCTGGTGGGTCGAGGGGTATGAGCCCGATCTGGGCTGGGCCATCGGCCGGGGCGAATCGTATACCGATCCCAACTACCAGGACGATCTGGAAAGCCGCGCCTTGTACGACCTGCTGGAAAAGCAGATCGTTCCGCTGTTCTACAAGCGCACCATCGACAACATCCCCCGCGAATGGATCGGGCGCATGAAGAACTGCATGCGCAAGCTCGGCCCCGTCTTTAATACCAATCGCATGGTCAAGGACTACGCCGAGAAATTCTACATCCCCGCCGACGCACGCGGCCGGCTCCTCGGCGCCGAAGGCCTGGCCCGCGCCATCAAGCTCGCCAAGGCCAAGGACCATCTCCGCCAGAAATGGGCCGGCATCAAGATCGTCGGCGTCCACACCAGCGGCAACGGCCACTACAAAGTCGGCGAGTCCATGCAGGTCGAGGCCCTGATCGACATGCCCGACATCGACCCGGCCGAGATTTCCGTCCAGGTCTACTGCGGCCCCATCAGCGCCACCGGCCACATCGACGCCCCCGCTCCGGTCGCCATGACCCACGCGCGCACCCTGGCGGCCAACCGCCACCTCTATTCCGGCCAGATCGACTGCCGCTCCAGCGGCCGACACGGCTTCGCCATCAGAATCCTCCCCGGCGGCCCCGATTTGGCCACCAGCTTCGAGCCGGGGTTGATATTGTGGAATTGAACGGCCATTCGTCCGCGACCTACGCCCTCTTGTCCCCTCTCCCTGTACGCAGGGAGAGGGTTAGGGTGAGGGTTAGTGCGCCTCGATCTAATCACCGTCGCTTCGGCTGCCCCAGCATTCCGCGAATGCACTGCACGACGAAGTAACGCCTCGCGTCGCTCAACTGGCTGCCGAATGTGACCCGACGCTGCCCTTCCAGTGCAATGGACCGCGCGAGGGAAACGCCGCCTTCTCCGCGACTCCGCGGTTGGCTCATCGCGTCTTGAGGTATTTTACAAGGCGATTGAACACGTGATCTACCTCCGGCGAAAGTCCCATCCGCCGTCGAATCTCGTCAACGAGGCCGTCAAAATCGGGGTTGCCCGCGACACGAGCAAGAATGATCGCGTGCATCGGTCCCGCCGGAGGTTGCGTACTGTCAATTCCAGGCTCTGTGCAATTAACCGCTCGGTCCAGGGCTTTTGCATCTTTGTTTTCATCGAAAAACGGGATGATTTTGTCACGAAAGACGCCAGAGAGAACGCGGCCCGCCGAGGCGATATCATCGGCAGTCGCCACGCTGTACTCGCCTGAGCCTCCCGTGAAATACTCCAAGCGCGTCATCGTGGTCGCCGTAGTTGATTGGAACTTAGATTCGATTCCCGAAAACATGTTAAAGATGTCCTCGACGGCGTCAATTCGGATGCAGATGTTTAGAGAAAAGACGAACACAGGATTATAGTCATAGAGGGGTAGGCCAATGTGCTGCCACCCGCCTGGAATTCCACGTATAAACGCGCTTTCCCTCTTCCTAAGGCGAAAGCCTGTCCCAAGTAGGTTAGCTCCCACCATCTGAAGGATCAAATCCCTAATTTCTTGCTTTTTCACGCTCGCTCTCCCTGCTACCCGTCCTGCCGCAAACCGAAACCGCGACTGTGCGCGATTTCAGACCCCGCACCTATGCCAGACTCCGTTTCGTCCTCTCCGCGCCCTCAGCGCCTGCTCCGAAAAAAGCACGGATCAACCGCAGATGAACGCAGATAAACGCAGATAGAACCTGGTTCTTGTCTTATCCGCGTTCATCGGCGTTCATCTGCGGTTCCATGGCTTGGCCCTTATTTTCATCCTCTCAGGGTAAGACACGGCCGCATGTTCACTCCGCGGTAATAATTCCTCCCCAATTCACCCATTAAGTTCCCACTTCACGTCGCCCCCCGCGATTGTCATCACCGCTCGCCCCCTCACCTTCCACCCATTGAACGGACAATTCCGGCTTCGGCTGGCGAACTTCTTGGCGTCGATGGTCCACTCCAATTCCGGATCGATCACCGTCACATCGGCCGCCGCGCCTTCTTTCAATGTCCCGCGATCCAGGCGGATCACGCGCGCCTGTTCGCTGGACATCATCGCGATCAGCTTCATCCAGTCGATATGCCCCGGCTCGACCAGCGCCTTGATATACAGCGGCAAGGCACACTCCAGCCCGATGATCCCGAACGGCGCATCGGGGAATTCCAGTTCCTTTTCCTCCGCCCGGTGCGGCGCGTGATCCGTCGCCAGCAGGTCAATCGTCCCGTCCTTCACGCCCTCGATGCACGCCCGCACATCCCCGGCCGTGCGCAGCGGCGGGTTCATCTTGTAGACCGTGTCATATCCCCGGCACGCCTCATCCGTCAGCAGGAGGTGATGCGGCGAAACCTCGGCCGTCACGTTCTGGCCATCCCGCTTGGCCCGGCGAATCAGTTCGACGCTCCAGGCCGTGCTCACGTGCTGCACGTGATACCGGCACCCGATCGTCCGATTCAGCAGCAGATCGCGGGCGATCATGAGCTGCTCGGCCTCCGGCGGCATCCCTGTCAGCCCAAGCGATGTGGATACCACACCCGCGTGCATCGAACCGCCGGAGAGCGTCGGCTCCTCGCAATGCTGCATGATAAGCCCATCGAACATGCGCACGTATTGCAGCGCCTTGCGCATGACCGACGCATCCGCCACGCCCACGCCGTCGTCGCTCATAGCCACCGCACCGCGCGACAGCATCGAACCGATCTCCGACAGTTCCCGGCCCTCGCGATTCTTGGTGATCGCCCCCACCGGCAGCACCCGCGCCAAACCCACACGCTGCGCCTCGCGCAAGACAAATTCGATCTGACCCTCGTTATCCAGCGCCGGCTTGGTGTTGGGCATGCAGCAGACCGTCGTGAATCCCCCCGCCACCGCCGCCGCCGATCCCGTCGCGATCGTCTCCTCCTCCTCATCGCCCGGCTCGCGGAAATGCACGTGAAGATCGATCAGCCCCGGCGTGACGAATTTCCCGGCCGCGTCAATGACCCGATCCCCCGGCGACGCCGCCAGGTTCATTCCCACCGCCGCCACCACGCCGTCGCGCAACAGCACATCCGCCCGCTGCCGCATGTTCCGCGACGGGTCGATCACCGTGCCGCCCTGGATCAACAGTCCGCTCATCTCACTCCATCCCGGCCTGGCTCACCAGAAAAAGCACCGCCATCCGCACCGCCAGCCCGTTGCTCACCTGCGTCAGAATCCCGCTCAGCGGCCCGTCGGCGATCTCGGACCCGATCTCGATCCCCCGGTTCATCGGGCCCGGGTGCATCACGAACACATCCTTCTTGCACCGCCCAAACCGCTCGGGCGTCAATCCGAACAGCCGGGTGAATTCCCGCACCGTCGGAAACTGGCTGCTCTTGATCCGCTCAAACTGCACGCGCAGCATGTTGATGACATCCACTTCGCCGGCCACCGCGTCAAAATCGTGCGCCACCGTCGCCCCCAGCGCCTCAAAACTTCGCGGCAGGAGCGTCGTCGGCCCCACCAGAATCACCTTGGCCCCCAGCTTCGTCAGCCCCCACAGATCGCTCCGCGCCACCCGGCTGTTGGCGATGTCACCCACGATCGCCACCGTCAATCCCTCCACCCGCCCAAACCGCTCGCGGATCGTGTACAAATCCAGCAAGCCCTGCGTCGGATGCTCGTGCGCCCCGTCGCCCGCGTTCACCACGCTGCATTTGACCGTCCGCGCCAGCACCTCCGCGCTTCCGGCGGCCGGGTGACGCAGCACGATGATGTCGATCCCCATCGCCTCGATATTCCGGGCCGTGTCGATGAGCGTCTCGCCCTTGGAAACGCTCGATCCCTTCTCGGAGAAATCCAGCACATCCGCCGACATCCGCGACGCCGCCAGCGAAAAACTGATCCGCGTCCGCGTGCTGTCCTCGAAGAACGCATTGACCATCACCCGCCCGCGCAACGCCGGAACCTTCTTGATGGAGCGTGTCGAAACTTCCTTCAGCGACACGGCCGTATCGAGAATATGATTGATCTCCTGTGCCGACAGCGCCTCCAGCGACAGCAGATGTCTTCGCGTCCACCGAAATGCCGAGCTCTCCGCCATGCGCTTCCCTATCTCCCCTCACCAAGTCACCCTGTCACCAAGTCACCTTGTCACCCTGTCACCCCCTCACCTCGGTTCAACCAATATCTGATCGCGCCCATCCACCTCTGTCAGCCGCACATTCACCCGATGATCCAGCGGAACCTGCGTCAGCGTCAGCCCCACGAAATCCGCCTGGATCGGCAGTTCACGCCCGCCTCGATCCACCAGCACCGCCAGCCGGATCACGGGCGGCCTCCCCAGATCGCTCAGCGCATCCATCGCCGCCCGCACCGACCGCCCGGTGAACAGCACATCATCCACCAGCAGCAGCGGCCGGCCGTTGATATCCACATGGATTTCCGTCGGCCGCACCAGCGGCGTCGGCCCGATCTCCGACAGATCATCGCGATAAAGGGTAACGTCGAGAACTCCCCGCCCGATCTGCGTTATTCCCTGCCCGGCGAGCAAATCCGCCAGCCGCCCCGCCAGCACCTCGCCGCGGGTGCGAATCCCGATGACATTGATCCCCTGACACGGCGTCATCGCCCCCGCCACGCGAAGTGCCAATTCCTTCACGATCCGCCCGACATCCCGAGCATCAATCTCCGTTCGCATTGGGCG
>CAYQTE010000045.1:0-38272 GCA_964420285.1 uncultured Tepidisphaeraceae bacterium | reverse complement strand
CGCTGCGTCCGCACTACCACCGATTCAGACTATCGGGGGATTCGCTTGTTTAAGGACTAGAGGAGCCGTGCCACTCACCCACAACATGAAAGAAGCTGTATGGAAGGATTATCGCGCCCGTCGCAGCGCCACGCAGCGATTGATCGATCGTGAACGTCAGCAGTCCCCCCTCGATCGGGTTCTGCTGACGGAGCACCGGACCCTTCGAGGTGACGTGGCCGAGGTAAATCTCTGCACCGCCGGAGACGCTCAGGTACGGCGATGCCTGATACTCGTTGATCGAGCGGGTCGCCGTCGTCGTCGCACCCGGCGGCGCCGGCGCTGTGGTCTGGGCAAGGGAACTCGCCGACCATATCAAGAACGCCACGGAGAGAATTCGCAGTCGCATATTCACTCCCAAAGGGCCGCTATTGCGGCCGATGCGCACCTCCGGCGTCAATCGGCGGGCGTCATCTGGATCGCCGCCGCGGGCAAAGGCGGCTCGAACTCGGCCCTGCTCAGGCTCGGCATAGGGTTTGATGATCTCGGAGGTGAAAAGTTCCCGACGGCCACATAATTTTCCGGTGACGGGCGAACGAAAGGCGGACGTGAGCGGTTTTCATGGTTCTCCCGGCTTTCGCCGGGGAGCGGGCCGGAGTCGCACCTCGTTTGGGGACATATTTGCAGCACTGGGCAGACCCTCACGATGTCACCTTGTCACCCCGTCACCCCCGGGGCTTTCCGGCACAGCGATGTTCGCGGCGGGAAATCGGGCACGGCCCTCTTGATCGCCTTATTTTCAACGGAAGGGATTTTCGGTTGGAATTGGCCGGATCAGGTAGCATAATCCGCGGGCAATGCTGGCGGCGGTGGTCGCGGAAGGGGATGCGACGGAGGTTTCAGCGGCGATGGAATCGAACGGGCAAGCATCAGTCGGCACACCAGCGCCGCCGCCCAAGACGCCGCGTCCGTGGCGGCTGCGCCTGCGGCGAATGGGCATCTGGATCGTCTGCATTTATGTCGGATTGGGGTTACTGGTGCGATTGTTCCAGAGCTTCATCGTCTTTCCCGGCGCGCATTTTCTCCCGGCCAGCGACACGCAAATCACGCCCCTGGGCGACACGGAATTGCTGCACCTGAAACTCCCCGACGGCACGCCCATCGCCGCTTGGTTCGGCTCGGCGCTGGACGCCAACGGCCAGCCCATCGCCAGCCCTTCAGCGCGCCCGGCCGTCATCTATTTCTACGGCAACGGCTCCTGCGCCCGCTACTCCGAGAATGTCCTCTGGCACCTCCGCCGCATGGGATTGAACGTCATCATCCCCGATTACCCCGGCTACGGAAGCAGCGGTGGCTCGGCCAGCGAGGCGGGATGTTACGGCGCGGCGGACGCCGCCTACGACGAACTGCTGCGACGGGGTTTCGCCGGCCGTATCAATGTCGTCGGCTGGTCGCTGGGCGGCGGCATCGCGGTCGATCTGGCCTCGCGCCGGCCGGTCGAGAAACTGGCCCTCTACGACACCTTCACAAGCCTTCACGATATGGGCCGCATCGTCATGCCCTGGTTCCCAACGCAACTGATCCTCTCCTACAAGTTCGACAACATCGCCAAACTGCCATCGATTCACTGCCCGATCTTCCTTGTCCACGGCCAGGCCGATTCGGTTGTCCCGCCGTTCATGCAGGACAAGCTCGCCGCCGCCGCCACCGGCTCACCGAGCGTCACGGTCATCAAGATCCCCGGCGCCGAACACAACTCCATCTTCGAGCAGGGCGGCGATGCGCTCTGGGCCAAACTCAAGGGCTTCATGAACGGCGATCCCGCCCATTCCCAATCGCCCGCCACGAGCCAGCCGTCCGATAATTTGCCGCCGCTATGATGCCACCCTGCGCATGCCGATAAGTCATTCATCGAGCCGCCGCTGAATCAATCCGATGCCCCGTCGCCGCACCGGCCGGCCCGCGTGCCCTTGCGCCGCCGATTGTGGGAACTCTCCGGCATTCTGCTTGTCGCATTCAGCGGCGTGTTGATCCTCGAAATGCTGTTGCCGCCCGATCGCGCCATCACGCGCGGCATGCTCGGCCAGGATTTCCTCGCCTTTTACACCGCCGGCACCTTCGTCCGCACCGGCCGGGCCGACAAACTCTACGACATCTCCGCCGTCCGCGATTTCGAGCACCACGTCGCTGCCACCGCCGGCCTGGACATCGGCGATCGCTCGGCGCCGTGGTGGAATCCGCCATTCGCGGCGATTCCCATGGCGCCGCTGTCGGCCTTGTCCTTTCCACACGCCCTGGATGTCTGGTGGATCGCCAGCGCCCTGGCCTTGGCGGGTTCGGTGCTCATTCTCTGCCGGTTTCTGCCGGCGTCCGATCCGGCCGATCGCCTGGATACGCTCAAGACGCGCGGCCTGGTTCCGGTGCTGATCATCTGCTCCTGGCCGTGCATTCAGGCGTTTTGCCACGGACAAAACAGCATGTTCTCCCTGCTGATCGTCAGCGGCACAGTGGCATTCTGGCGGCAGCGTCGCGCGATCGCGGCCGGGCTGGTCGGCGGCTTCCTCATGTACAAACCGCAGCTCGGCGCCATCGTCGCCGCGGCCCTGGTTCTGTCGCTCGGCCCGCGGGCATTGATCGGCCTGGCCATCACCGGCAGCACGCTATTATCCGCTAATCTCCTCATGCTGCCCGGCACCATCGGCCCGTTTCTCCATCAGGTGCCGGCCGGTCTGAACTTCCTCCAGACCCAGAAAGACTATTTCTGGCAACGTCACGTGACCTTGCTGGCGTATTTCCGCCTGGCCGCACAAGGCCACCTGATCGGCCCCATCTCGCCATTGACAAGAACTCTCTGGCTGCTGATCGAAATCCCCCTGTCGGCCGCTCTCTTGTGGTGCGCGGTGCGGCTGTATCAATTCCGGCATTCATTGGCCGACGGCGCTTTGGATCGTTTCATCGCCGCCTCGCTGGTCTGCTCGCCGCTCCTGATGCCGTTCTATTTTGATTACGACCTCTTGCTGCTTGCGGTTCCGGCCACGCTGCTCGCCGCCGACGCTCTGCGATTGCCTCTGCCCAATCGCCGCCTGCCGCTGACGTTAGCGGCCCTGTACATCGTTGCGTTCGTGGCGATTCCCATCGCCAACGCGACGAACATGCAGCCGACGACGGTTGTGCTGACCCTCCTTGCGACCCAGCTTGTGGCGCGGGCGATGAACGTGCAGGCCGAGCCAGAGACCGCCGGGATCATCGACATCGACGACTCCCCCCGTTCGCTGGCCGCGTGAGGATTTGCCCACCGCGCGACGTGTTCCCCACTTAACGCACTGTCCGGCCGGTAGTTACGTCCCAATCGCGCCGCGATCCGCACCTTGCCCCACCCTCGTTTCCAGCCGGATATCGCGGTTTCGCCTCCCAACTGCGACGAAAAAACGCCCCAAATGTCTCGAAAAAGTTCGAAGATGTGCTGAAAAAGTCTGAACTCGGTCCGGCCGAGTCGAATCTGGGCGCGCCAGTTCGGCCAAGCTGTGTCCACCGTAAATTATCAATTGCATTCCATGTCCCCGGATGTCCCCGAATGCCCCGGAGGGGGGGTGGGGTGGGTGTCCCGAATGTCCCCGAATGGCCCGGAGGGGGGGGAGGGGGGGGTTAAAATGGATAAGGCAAGTTCGCGGTTCGCCGGTGGCTTGTTTTCCATGATCCACTGCGCCTTGCCCATTGCCACGTCGAACAATACCCTAACAGTTGATTCTCTGCAACAGAAAAATTTCGCGGATTTCTGGCGCTTACGCTCCCCCGCAAAGGGCGCAAAAAAAGAATGCCCTCACCTTGCGATGATGGCATTCGGTTGCTCCGTGGAGCATTGCCTGCGAATCTTTCGTCTTGTTGCGAAAAGTCTCGCAGGACGGGATTGGATAGACACGACCAATATCGCTATATTGGCAGCCAAGTCAAGCAGTTTTTACAGGGAGGCAGAATTGATTTCGCTAGGGCTGGACATGGGGCCGAATTCAATCGGCTGGGCGCTGATCGAAACAGAGGAACGCCGGATAATCGCCTCGGGCGTTCGCGTCTTTCCTGAGGGCGTCGATGCCTTCGACACCGCAAAGGAGAAATCCCGAACGCAGGAGCGCCGTGTCAAGCGCGGCATGCGCAGGCAGATCGCCCGCCGGGCCCGCCGCAAGCGGGAGCTTCGCAAGCTGCTGGCGGCCAAAGGGTTGCTTCCCGCCGACTCGGCGCAGCAGGCGGCGGTTTGTTCGCTCGACCCATACCCGCTTCGCGCGAAGGGCTTGGACCAAGCGTTAGCCGCATACGAGTTCGGGCGGGTCTTGCTGCACCTCGCCGCGCGGCGTGGCTTCCTCTCCAATAGCAAATCCGACAAAGCGAAGGCCAAGGAAACCAGCGAAATGCTGAACGAAATCAGCGAGCTGGAAAACGAAATCCAAAGCGCCGGCCACCGCACGCTCGGCGAGCATTTGGCCTCGCTGGTCGCCAAGCCGGGAGAAAGACCGCTTATCCGGGTTCGCAATCGGCATACGCGGCGAGAAATGCTGCGCAAGGAGTTCGGTCTTCTCTGGGAGGCGCAGAAAGCGCATCACCCGTCTTTGCTGACGGACAACCTCAGGAAGATGCTCGACAACGACGAGCCGGCGGGCAGCGCAACGTGGTGGAAGGGCGGTGCGATCTTCGGGCAAAGGAATCTTTATTGGCCGGCAAGCATGATCGGCATGTGCGAATACGAGCCCAAAGAACGCCGCGCGCCTAAGGCGGATCGGATCGCGCAGCGATATCGCCTGCTGTCAGAGGTCAACAACCTGAAGTACATCGACCCCGAAACTGGGCGTGTCTGCGCGCTTGATTCCGATCAGCGAGCAATTCTTCTCGACCATCTTGCGACGTCAAAGGAAATGACGTTCGACCAGGTGCGCAAGAAACTCAATTTTCCGCAGGCTGTCCGGTTCAATCTCGAAGAGGGTGAGCGATCCAAGCTCAAGGGGCACCTGGTCGACTACCTGATGGCAAAGGAATCGCCGTTTGGCAAGGGGTGGTGGGATCTGCCGGAAAGCCGCAGGGACGAGGTCGTCCGCACCATCATCAATCCGCGGAACACGGACGAAATGATCAAGGATGTCGCGGTCCGAAAATGGGGGCTTGCACCCGAGCAGGCCGATGAACTGATTGCAGTAAATCTCCCTGCGGGGTACGGGAGCCTTTCGCGCAAAGCCCTGGAAAAGCTCGTCCCGCACATGGAAAAGGGACTGCTGCTGATGACGGACGACGGCACGCCCTGCGCGCTGACTCTGGCCGGGTATTTGCGCCCGGACCAACGCGCCCACAAACAACTGGACGCGCTGCCGGAGCCTCCCGATTTGCCGAATCCCGTTGTGCGCAACACGCTCTTTGAATTACGCCGGGTAGTCAACGCGATCATCCGCGAGTACGGCAAGCCGGACCGCATCCACATCGAATTGGCCCGCAGCATCAAAATGGGGCCGAATGACCGAAGCGAATACAACAAGAAGATTCGCGAGCGCGAGGACGAACGCGCGCGGGCCGCCGATGCGATCAGGGCGGAGTCGCCGGGGCAAAAACTCTCGCGCGATCTCATCGACAAATATCTCCTGTGGGAACAACAGGGCGGCAAATGCGTCTATAGCGGCAGGAGTATGAGCCTCACGCAGTTGCTGGCCGGTGAGGTGGACGTTGACCATATCCTTCCGCGCTGGCGCTCGCTTGACGACTCATTCATGAACAGAGTCGTTTGCTTCCGCGACGTGAACCACGAAAAGGGAGACCGGACGCCCTACGAGTGGCTGAACGGAAGGCCGGAGGACTACGAAGCGCTCAAGCAGCGGATTCGGTCCTTGCCCTTCCGCAAGCGGGCGCGGTTTACGCAGGAGAAGATCGACACGGACGAATTCGCCGCGCGCCAATTGGTTGACACAGCGTACATCACCCGCGCTGCCGCCGACTATTTGCGGTGCCTCGTCGAGAAGCCGCACCATGTGCTTGGCGGGAAGGGCACATACACCGCCGAGCTCAGGCATCTATGGGGAATTGAAACGATCCTCAGCGAATTAACCGACAGCCCGGCGTGGGCGGCGCAGGCCGATTTACGGCCGGGCGAAAAGAACCGCGCCGACCATCGCCACCATGCGATTGACGCAATCGTGGTGGCGCTGACTGATCAAAGCCGGCTGCAGAAGCTGTCCAGGATGTATAAGACCGGCGAAGCGGGGGCGGAAATACTCCCGTGGGATAATTTCAGAAACTCGGTCGTCGAATCGGTGAAGGCGATCAATGTGAGCCACCGTGTCCAGCGGAAAGTGACCGGCGCCCTGCACGAAGAGACCATTTACGGGCCGGTGCGAGAAAAGAACGTCCGCGGGGAGATTGTGCAGCGGCCGGGCGAATTTGTGGTGCGTAAACCGCTTGAGTCCCTTACGCAGGCGATGGTCGAGGATATTCGCGCCGACGATCCAACGATCAAGAATCTCGTCCTCGGCCGGCTTGCCGAGTTCGGCGTGACGCCCGGAAAGAAGTCGGCCGGCGGAATCCCCAAAGAGGTCTGGGCCAAACCCCTTTTGATGAAATCGGGGATCCCAGTGAAAAAGGTTACGCTGGTGAAGCGAGACGAAACCATTCGCCCGATTCGCGAAGGCGCGTACGTCAAACCGGGTTCGACCCACCATCTCTGCATTTTTGAGTACACCGAAAATGGGAAGAAGAAGCGAGACGCCGTTTTCGTCACGATGCTGGAAGCCGTGGATCGGATTAGGGAGCGAAAGCCGGTCATCTCGCGTGCGCATCCAGACAGGCCGGATGCGAGATTCGTCATGTCGCTGAGCCGAGGCGAGCTCATTTCGGCCGTCTTCAAGGGCAAGATGCGCATCGCTCAATTCAAAACCGCCGCATCGACGACGCAGCAGATGATTTTTACGGAGCACACGGACGCCCGACGGGACTCGGGTGATAGTCGAGCACAGAAGCTGTCAGCCACGCCCGATTCGCTCGACAAGCAGGCCCGGAAAATAACGATTGATCCGTTGGGGCGCGTGCGCTGGGCAAACGACTGATGATCAAGCGCACGATCGACATTTCCGACGGTCCGACGTTTCTGCAGATCGAGAACGATCAGCTTATTCTCCTCCGGCATCGGGAGAAGATCGCCTCGATCCCGTGCGAGGATGTCGGGGTGCTGCTGGTCGAGAACCGGGCGACCACGTACACGCATTCGGCGATGACGCGGCTGCTGGCGCGCGGGGCGGTCGTCGTTCTGTGTGGCGACGACCACCTGCCGTGCGGCATACTCCTGCCGCTGGAGAATAACGACCTGCACACGCAGCGCCTGCGGGCGCAGATAGCGGCGGGGCTGCCGTTGCGCAAAAACCTCTGGCGGCAGATCGTCGCTCACAAGATCACCGGGCAGGCGATGAATCTGCCGGAGGAGCACGTCGAGCGAAAACGCCTGCTGGTCATGGCGGAGGAAGTGAAATCCGGGGACACCAGCAACATGGAGGGGCAGGCGGCACGGTTCTATTGGCCGGCCATGATGGGCAGTGAGTTCCGCCGCGATCCTGACGGGGCGTGGCCCAATCCGCTGCTGAATTACGGTTATATGGTGTTCCGCGCGGCGGTGGCGCGGGCCGTGGTTGCGGCCGGGCTGCATCCCGCCATCGGGTTGTATCACTCCAACCGGAACAATCCGTTCGTGCTGGCTGATGATCTTGTGGAGGTTTTTCGGCCGCGTGTCGATCGGGCGGTCGTGGGAGTGGTCAGCGCCGGGAAGTCGGCAATCGACAAGGAGGCCAAGCAGGCGGTTCTTTCGCTCCTGGCCGAGCCGGTTTCGATTGCCGGGCAGGTTGGGCCGCTCATGGTGAGTCTGCACCGGATGATGGCATCGCTGGTGCGGTGTTTCCAGGGCGAGCAGAAAAAGCTGGATTTGCCGGAATAAACGTTACAATCGGCAAAGGTGAACCGGAAGGTGATGCAGTGGCCGTCATGAGAGCACAAATTTCGGCGCAGCCCCGGTCCGCCATGCCAGAATCGGCGGGGTGGACATCAGCGCCTATCGGTTTATGTGGGTGGTCGTGCTGTTCGATCTTCCGGTGGACACCGCCAAGGCGCGGCGCGCCTATACCCAATTCCGCACCGGCCTGCTGCGGGACGGATTCACGATG
Organism: uncultured Tepidisphaeraceae bacterium; assembly: GCA_964420285.1. Taxonomy (GTDB): domain Bacteria; phylum Planctomycetota; class Phycisphaerae; order Tepidisphaerales; family Tepidisphaeraceae; genus CAYQTE01. The sequence continues at coordinate 30,116 of CAYQTE010000045.1, read as the reverse complement.
TTGCAGTATTCCGTCTATGCCCGCCACAGTTCCAGCGAGGAAAACGCCCTGGTTCACATTAACCGGGTGCAGACCATGGTGCCGGACGATGGCGAGGTGCGGATCATCACTATCACCGACAAACAATTTGAGCGTATGCGCATCTTCTGGGGAAAAATGCGCAAAGTTCCGCCCCCGCAGCCGAAACAACTCGAATTTTTCTGACCGCCGGCGACGTCAAACCCGCCGCCAGTCACGGGTTGCGCTCGGTACGAGTCTATCCAATCCCGTCCTGAGAGCAATCCGCAACATGATGGCGTGGGGGACGAGCAGGTTTGAGGAGTCTATCCAATCCCGTCCTGAGAGCAATCCGCAACCGGTTATCGGCCGGGGCGGCGGGATATCAAGAGTCTATCCAATCCCGTCCTGAGAGCAATCCGCAACGGGGGTGTCTCGCGCGCGCACTCTCCCCCGGAGTCTATCCAATCCCGTCCTGAGAGCAATCCGCAACCTCAAAGTATGCAGGATTAGAGTCTGATTCGAGTCTATCCAATCCCGTCCTGAGAGCAATCCGCAACGCGACGGGTTGCCGACCGCGTAGCGGCGACGAGTCTATCCAATCCCGTCCTGAGAGCAATCCGCAACGAGCGAAGGTACGAGGGAAAGGCGATCCTGAGTCTATCCAATCCCGTCCTGAGAGCAATCCGCAACCTCAAAGGCAGCGGCCGCAAGCGGCCCCCCGAGTCTATCCAATCCCGTCCTGAGAGCAATCCGCAACGCTGGGCGACACCTATAGCGTCGACGATGAGAGTCTATCCAATCCCGTCCTGAGAGCAATCCGCAACCACATCGGCCACGGGGTTTCCGTGCCGCGAGAGTCTATCCAATCCCGTCCTGAGAGCAATCCGCAACTTGGTCAGCGGCGAGTCCGCGAACGTGCCGAGTCTATCCAATCCCGTCCTGAGAGCAATCCGCAACAAAACATCGTCCAAATTTCCGATGCAGTCAGAGTCTATCCAATCCCGTCCTGAGAGCAATCCGCAACCGCTGGACTTATGCCCTCTCCGAGGCCAGAGAGTCTATCCAATCCCGTCCTGAGAGCAATCCGCAACATGTTCTGGTCGCTGGCCGATGTGTACAGGAGTCTATCCAATCCCGTCCTGAGAGCAATCCGCAACTTGAAGTGAAGACGCAAGAGGGCGGCGACTGAGTCTATCCAATCCCGTCCTGAGAGCAATCCGCAACCCTAACCCTGCCATTATGAAGATAATTGGTGAGTCTATCCAATCCCGTCCTGAGAGCAATCCGCAACACGCGATGATTTCTGCGCGCCAAAACAAAGGAGTCTATCCAATCCCGTCCTGAGAGCAATCCGCAACTTATAAGGGGGATTTTGTTTTGCGCCCCAGGGAGTCTATCCAATCCCGTCCTGAGAGCAATCCGCAACAGCTAGCCACAATTCGGGACAATCCTTAATGAGTCTATCCAATCCCGTCCTGAGAGCAATCCGCAACTGAGACAGGTGGGACCGCAACGGTTGTCGCGAGTCTATCCAATCCCGTCCTGAGAGCAATCCGCAACCTCGCCGGGCGTTGTGCCAGCGCCTTGCGAGAGTCTATCCAATCCCGTCCTGAGAGCAATCCGCAACCTTGATCACAACGACGACCAAATCGCCAGTGAGTCTATCCAATCCCGTCCTGAGAGCAATCCGCAACCACGATATTTTCCGGCTTCACACCATTTAGGAGTCTATCCAATCCCGTCCTGAGAGCAATCCGCAACACAGGTCCGGGCGGTCCCGTACCGAGCGATGAGTCTATCCAATCCCGTCCTGAGAGCAATCCGCAACGCGTCGGTTCGCCGCTGCACAGTCGGCGAAAAGGGATTTCAACCCGGCCCGGAAAGTCATTGGCAACCGGGTGGGGCGATGGCACTGCGGCGGGCGTGGGGGGTTGCCAATGGCTTTCCGGGTCGGGTTTTCGCGCAATTGCCGTTGGCGAACGGCCGGGGCCGGGAAACCGGCGTCGGCGTCGGGTCCGCCTCTCGAAAGGGCGTATTGAGCCCGGTGTCAGGGCGTCACGGCGTCTTTGCGGCCGAGGCGGGTTTTGGGGCTTTTGGGAACTTTCATCCAATCTTGACAATATCGGCGGTATCGGTACGATGCCCCATCCTTTGCCGGGTCTGGCGGGAGAGTCGGGCGGCGAGGGATTTTATTTGGCCGGCCGCAGTGGCGGTCAGCGAGGAAACGCGATGAGCACGTATCTGGCCCACCCGGGCGAAATTACAGCCAAGTGGCACGTTGTGGATGCCACGGACCAGGTGCTGGGGCGGATGGCCGCCCGCATCGCGATCATCCTGCAGGGGAAGCATCGGCCGACATATACGCGAAACGTGGATACCGGCGATTTTGTCATCGTGCTCAATGCCGAGAAGGTGAAAGTCACGGGCAAGAAGTCGGAGCAGATTCAATATGAGACGTATTCGACGTACGCCGGCGGGCGGCGGCTGTATTCGTACAAGGCGATGAACAGCCTGCATCCGGAGAAGGTGATCGAACTGGCCGTGCGAAGGATGCTCCCCAAGAGCAAAATGGGCCGTAATATTCTGGGCAAGCTGAAAGTGTATCGCGGCACGGAGCATCCGCACGCCGCGCAGCAGCCGGTGCCGTTGAAACTGGCGTGAGAGAGGCATTATCCCCGGCGGCGGTTTGCGCCGTGACCGTGCGAATGAGATTTTCATGACCGAAACACCGACCATCGAGAGCGTTGCGAGCAGCGAAACCCCGACCGAGGCCGTGGCCGTGCCCGCAGCCGAACCGGCCGTAACCGTACCGGCGGGCAAGCCGTCGTACATCTGGGGGATCGGGCGTCGCAAGACGGCGGTGGCCCGCGTGCGGATCGCGATCGGCAGCGGGAAGATCGTGGTGAACGGGCGAACGCTCAACGAATATTTCACTGGCGAGCGTGACCGCAAGTCGATTTTTGGTCCGCTGGAAGTGACCAACACCGGGGGCAAGCTGGACGTCTTGGCCCGATGCACGGGCGGCGGCCCGTCGGGGCAGACCGGCGCCATCGTCATGGGCCTGGGCCGGGCTCTGGCCAAATTCGATCCGAGCCTGGAAATACCCCTGCGCCAAAGCGGGTTCCTCACGCGCGACAGCCGGATGAAGGAACGCAAGAAATACGGCCAGCGCGGCGCCCGCCGTCGATTCCAGTTCTCGAAGCGATAATCGGTGTTTTTCCTTTGGCAAGGCTCAGGACAGGCTTTTGTACAGCCTCGTCGGGGGCTTTTGCGCGCGGTCCCGGCGGCGTATTGCCGGCAATTGCCTGAAACATATCGTTTGGACCGCCGTTCTGATCATAGGGATGCCGCTTGTTCTGCGGCCGGTTTTGGCGACAATGGCGGTGGTGGATTTACCGAACCGGGCCGTACGCCAAAGGGCCTGATCGGGGAGACGACGCGGTGGAAACAGGCAATCGTTCCATTTTGAGTTATTTTCGCGCTGGGGCCGTGGATACGGGGAATCGCCCCATTTGGAGTTACATCGTCGCCGGGATCGTATTGCTGGCGACCTTGGCGATTGGCGGATGGCTGATCTGGAGTCAATTGATATCCGCCAACCGGCCCAGGGCGATCTATCTGCCCAAGGAGTATCGCCCGTCGGGTCCGGCGCCGGCGCCGTATTACGGAGCACGCGGGCGCGTGGGAACCGGCGGGCGGGCGCGCGGGTTCACGATCACGCCGGCCGTGCCGCCGTCACCCCCGACGCCGGCGGATATCGCGGCGTTCTTCAATGTCGTTCGCCAGAACAATGTGGCCAACGCACAGGCGCTGCTGGGGACAAACCGTCTGCTGGCCCAGGCGGTGTCGGCGGACAAAGTGCTGCCGCTGGATATTGCACCCAGCAAGGAGATGGCGCAGGTGCTTCTGGAGGCGGGGGCGAACGTCAATGCCACTGACGGCGTACACAACGATCCGCCCATTCGCTGGCACGCTCGCGACCGCGGCTTGGACGTGAGCAGTGTCCTGTTCAGCCACGGTGCGACACTGCCGTCTGATATTTTCTTTATCACCGCCAGTGCCATTTTCGACCAGACCGCGCTGGCGATGGCGATCCAGGCGAACCCGGCCCTGTTGAATTCCCGCTCGCGGGCCAACGATGTTCTCGGTGGGCAGGCGACGCCGCTGCTGGTGGCCGCTACGTGGGATCGAACCGATGCCGTCGCCGTGCTTCTGAACGCCGGGGCGAAAGTCGATGACATTTTTGAAGGCAAGAGCGGTGCGACGGCCCTGCACCTGGCGGCCTGGAACGACGATCCGGCGATGATCAATCTGCTGCTGGCGCACGGGGCGCAAATCGAAGCGATGAGCAAATCGCCGGTTGGCACGCCATTGTATTGGGCGGTGATGCGCGGCGGCCGAAATGCGGTGCCGGCGCTTTTGGCACGCGGCGCGACGGTGACAAACGACATGGTCGATCTCGCCGCAAAGGGCGCCAAAGGGACCAACCCAAGCAAGGATCCGAACCTGCCCGGGCTACCCACCGACTATGCGGCAATCGGCGTGATGCTTCGCGATCATATGTCGGCGGCGCCGACGACCGCTTTGGCTCCCACGACATCTCCAGCGGCTGCCGCGACCACGGCGCCTGCCACGCAACCCTGACCGGGAGCGAGCTATGCGGCCTATCGGGTGGTTTAGACGGTTCGCACGATGCTGTGCGATTTGGCTGCTTGGCGGCGTGGCAAGTCACGCGCTGGCGGCGGGCGGGTCGATCACGGTGCAGCTTCCGGCCGGGGCCAGGGTGGCGTCGGCGGTCGCCACTGCGTCGGGCGTCAATCTCGACACCAAGGGCGTGGTTGATGGGCGGGCGGTGCATTTCACGAATTTGCTGCTCAACGTGCCGTACGATGTGCGGATCGATCTGGCCGACGGCACGGTGATGCAGGGGGTGAATCTGGACTGGTACGACGCCGAGCCGGCCCGCAAGAATGTCGCGCCGCTGGACGATGACGACCGTGACGAGATCAAGAAAATCCTGGCGGTTCCGGCCTTCGCCAATCAGCAGGATATTCTGATGCTCAATGGCGACCACGATCGTGCGGCTCTGCTGGTGCGATTTCTGCGCACCAGTGAATTCCACAGCGACACCGGCGGCGAGGTGATCTGGCGCGTCGAGATCTGGTATTTCAAGAACGAGCACGGCGGCTGGGCGGCTTTGAATGATGTCAATAAAGTGCTTCGGCGCGAAAGATATGCAAGCGAGAAGGAATACCTCGCGGCCACGTCGAAAATCCAATGGCTGCAAACCCTCGGCGGGATCACGCTGACGAAAACCGCGGCCGACAAGACGATTGATTTGACGCATCCGCCGTCGACCGCGCCAGCCACGCAACCGGCAGCCTTCTCTTTCCCCCTCGCCCTGTACTCAGGGAGAGGGTTGGGGTGAGGGTTCTTCGATCTCGGCGCGGTTGACGCCATACGCCCCCCACCCTCGTCCTCCCCCCGAGTACATGGGGAGGGGATAATAGGCGAGGTGCCGTTTGTGTCATCCGCCGAGTCGAACACCAGTCATGTTGGCATGAAATCAATTCGTCGGCTTCAGCTCGTTTTCCGCGACGAGCATGAAGCCCTTTTTGATGAGCAATTTTGCGGCCAGGGTGCAGTCGTCCACGTAGAGGACAAGGGCCGGGCCGCGCGGCGAGGCGAGCATGGGATAGGCGTAATGGATATTGAGTTCGCCGGTGAGCACGGTGGCACAGACCGAGCCGATGGGTTGGGATGTCTTGACCGAAAGCGGGACGATCAGCACATCGGATTCGGAAAACGCGAACCCCTCGCGTTTGAGGACGGATCGGGCGCCTTCGGGCAGGCCGCAAATCAGGCGAACCAGAGATGTCTCGGCGGATTCCTCGATGGAGATGGCCCAGAGCTTGAGGCCGGCCTCTTCCATGACGCGGACCAGGGCGTGGAGGCGGCCGACGCGGTTTTCCAGGAACACGGTGAACTGGCAAACACGGGTGAGTTCAAACCCGGCTCCGTCCCGCGTTTTGGGGGGCAGAACTTGTTCCATAGCCCGCCCACGATACCCAAACGGCCGGGCCAATCCTATTGAAAAATCCGCCGGGTGCGATGCGCGAGCGGGTTACTGGTTGCATCTGCGAATCACAACCCCTTTGTGAACAAGGCGTTGCGCAGCGACGGGAAATGCGAATCAACCGCAAAGACGCCAAGACGCCAAGGCAAGTTCACGCCAAGGTCGATCTGGCGATTGGGGGTCGTCCTTGCCAACGGCAGCATGACATATTGTCGATCTGAATAGTCTTCTCCGCGTATTTTCCACCTTTGCGTCATGGCGTCTTTGCGGTTTATTGATTCGTTCTCCTTCCTCCCGGCTTGTTGTTGGGGCGATGGGCGTGTAAAATCCGGGGCTCTTATTGTTTTAAGGAAAGACGATGTCATTAGATCGCAGTCTCAAAAGCGGCAATTCGCTGATCCGTCATCGGAACGTTCTCACTCGGGCCGAGCGGCTGGTCATGCTGGCCGACGAGGAAAAGTGGGACGAGACCAAGAGCGTGTTCGGCATTCCCAAGGTCGCACATCGCAAGCAGGCCCTGGCCAAGGGCCCGGCGAAGGAAGAAGCGGCCACGGCTGAAGGCGCAGCGGCGCCGGGTACGGCGCCGGCGGCTGGAGCGGCGGCGCCAGCGGCGGGAGCAGCGCCGGCCAAGGATGCCAAGGCGGCGGCGGGCGCCAAGCCCGCGGCGGCGGCCAAAGATGCCAAGGCGGCCGCGCCCGCGGCCAAGAAGAAGTGAACCAGCCCGTTCCATCCGATCCCGCTTTGCCCGCCGCCCGGCGCATCTCGCAACGGGCTCTGGCCGTCGATTCATCCGGAATCCGCAAGGTCTTCGACCTGGCGGCGAAGATGAAGGATCCGATCAACTTCTCGATCGGCCAGCCGGATTTCGACGTGCCCCAGGGCGCGATCGAGGCGGCCGTCAAGGCGATGACCGCCGGGCATAACCGCTATACGCAGACACAGGGGATCGAATCGTTGCGGCTGCGGCTGCAGCGGGATTTGTCGGCCGAGTTCGGTCGCGACATCGGGCCGGTGATCATCACCAGTGGCGTGAGCGGCGGCTTGTTTCTGGCGATACTGGCGACGATCAATCCCGGCGACGAGGCGATTTTTCTCGACCCGTATTTCGTGATGTACAAGCACCTGCTGGCCCTGGCGGGGGGCGTGGCCGTGCCGGTGGACTCTTATCCGGATTTCCGCTTTCACGCCGATCGGGTCGAGGCGGCCATCACGCCGCGAACGAAGCTGCTGATCCTCAACAGCCCCAGCAATCCGACCGGGGCGGTGATGACCGAGGCGGAGATCAAAGCGGCCGTCGATGTGGCGCGCAGGCACAACCTGCTGATCATTTCCGACGAGATTTACGAGCCGTTTTTGTACGATGCCCCGCGCGGGTTGCCGTCGGCGGCGAAATCATTTGATTCGACGCTGGTGCTGCGCGGTTTTTCCAAGAGCCACGCGATGACCGGCTGGCGGCTGGGGTATGCGGCCGGTCCGGAGGCGATCGTGTCGCAGATGGTGAAGCTGCAACAATACACATTCGTATGCGCCCCAGCCCCACTGCAGGAGGCGGCGCTGGCGGCGCTGGATATCGACATGAGCGGGGTTGTGCCCGGCTATCGCCAGAGGCGCGACGCGGTGGTGCGGGGGCTGGCCGGCCATTTCGATCTTGTCCAGCCGCAGGGGGCGTTTTACATCTTCCCCAGGGCGCCCGGGGGCCAGACCGCCAGCGAATTCGTCAACCGGGCGATCGAGAACAATGTGCTGATCATTCCCGGAAACGTGTTCAGCGACCGGGACACGCATTTCCGCATCAGCTACGCGACCAGTTTGGCGAAGATCGAGGCGGGGTGCAAAGTGCTGTGCTCGCTGGCGTGAGGCAGGGCCGGGCGACGGCGATCGCCTATTGAGCGTCCATGGCGACTCGGAAACCGATGTAGTAAATCTGCTCATCCGGCGTGTAATAGTTGCGGAACGCGGCGCGGGCGTACTCGGCATCATAATCAATCGTCCCGCCGCGCAAGACACGCGTGGTGCCAGTCGCCGGCCCGGTTGGATCGACGCCGTCGCCGGGCGGGTAACGCCCATACCAGTCGGCGACCCATTCCCACACGTTTCCCTGCATGTCGTACAGGCCCCAATCGTTGGGTTGCAACAGCCCCACCGGGTGAGTCGTATCCCCGGCGTTGCCGAGGTACCAGCCGATGTCGCCGAGCTTCCCATCGCCGGCGTACGGCCCGGTCGCGCCGGCCCGGCAGGCGTATTCCCATTCCGCCTCGGTGGGCAGGCGATAGGTTCTGCCCTCGCGGGCGCTCAGCTTCCGGCAAAACGCCACCGCGTCGAACCACGACACGCTCTCGACGGGAAAATCCTTGTCCCCTTCGCCCCGGAAATAACTCGGATTGGTCCCCATCACGGCCGCATACTGGCTCTGGGTCACCGGATACACGCCCAGATAGAACGGCCGGGTGATGCGCACCTTGTGCTGCGTCTCGTCCGTGTCGCGCCCCGGTTCGTCCGGCGGCGAGCCCATCATGAATTCGCCAGGACTCACAGGCGCCAGCCACATGCCGATCGAATTTTCGATCTCGGTTGGATCGGCGACAGAATCCGCCGTCGCGCCAGTCACGGTGGCGGGGCGGTTGACGCACCCGGCGTTGAGCATCATCCCGGCGACCAGCACGAGAATCACCGCCGCCGCCCTGCAACCGGCCGCGCAAGCGATGAACTTCTCACTGGCTGACAGCATGGCGTGGCGCGTGCGTGCGAACATTCATTGCTCCGTTGCTGCAAGGAGTATAGGGCCTGACGAGGAGGTCGCGGCGTGACTTGGCGACTGCGCATTGCGGTCCGTTCACGGCCGGTTCACGGATTTGGCTTGAGGGGCATATCGTGGAATTCAATCGGCACTACGAGAGTGCGCACTTCGCCGGGCGCATCGCAGCGCACTTTGGTGAGTCTGGCCGCCACCGGGACGGCGAATGCAACGGAATAGATCGGCATGGTGCTCTTGATCGAGAACTGTGCGGCGGTGATGACCGCGCCGCGGTCGTCGAGCAAGGCGATTGAGCAGGGCGGGTTGCCGAAGGTGATCCTGGCGCCGCCGAGCGTGATGCCGGTGCCGAAGCCGTTGTTCATGGCAAGATTCACGGTGAGCTTCCGTGTGGTGGCGTCGCCGGTCAGCGGACTGATTTCGATCGAGCCGGAGGCAAACAGGTGGGTCTGCCCGGCCGCCTTGGCCAGATCGTCGAAATCGAATGTCTGGTGATTGACGTCGACAGCGAGCCGGTATTCCGCCTTGAAAAGGGCGAGTTTTGTGGCGGCATCGGCGGATTTGTTCGTAAACAAATACTGGCTCAAGCTCAGGGAGTTCGGAGGCACATGGGTTAACGGCGCAACTTGCACGTGAGATTCGCCGAGATCGTCGATACAGCTTTCGAGCATGCACGTGCAGGCGGACGGGATGGGGCGGATTTTCGGCTCGGCGAAGATGCGAAGTGCCACACTGCTGGGTTCTCCGCACAGAGGAGAGATGCGCAGCGGCCCAAAAGTCGCGGCCAGAGCGGTGAACGCGGGCGCCAGCGCTGAGGCGATGGGCTGTGCCATTGCTCGATCGGCCGTGAATTGAACTTTCTCCTGGCCATCGAGCGACAGGCCCATTTGGCCGGCGTCAGCCAGTTGCCGGACGGCGTCCCAGAAGTCGGCGTGATCGAGATTGAGCGTGATCCGCCGCTTCGCGATGGCGGTGGCAAAGTCGGCGTCGCCCGTTCCCATCGGCGCCTGCGCCTGAGCGGCAAATGATTTGAGCACATCGCTGAGGAGCTCATCCCTGGCATGAATGGTGATGCGCGTGCCGCCGAGATAGCGTTGATCGCGCAGCGCATTGGCCAACGCCTGGGCCCGGCTGTTCGCTTCGGGCGAAAGCCCGCCGGCGATCGCGCCGCGCAGTTCGCCTTCGATGGATGGGTCCATCGCGGCGAGTTTTTCCTGTGCGGCATCGCGGATGGCGAAGGATTCGTCGCCAAGTTGACGGACCAGTTCAGCCACGGCCGGGGAAGGCTGGGTGGCGGGCATGGAGACTTCGACGCCGGCGGGAGCGGCGGTTTGGGCGGGCGCGAATCGCGGCAGAATGAGGACAAAACCAACCGACAAGGCCCATGCGATGGCGCAGAGGGCGTGCATGCGAAGGTGGGTCGCGTGCCGGTTCATGGGTGCGCATCACGGCTGGGTGGCCGGGCCGACGGGGAGTTCGATGTCGTGCAATTCCAGCGCCACGTTCATGTCGCGCGAGTCGGTCGTCGTTTCATAGCGCAGGGTCGTTGGCGTGCCGTTGGCGGCGGGGATGACCGCCGTCCATGTCCAGGTGGACATGTTGTTGTTGATGCTGCGAGATGTCGTGGTGGTCTGCGCGGTGAGTTGACGGCCGTTTTCGTCGAGAAACTCCGCGGAGCCAGTGGGATTGTTGGCGATGGCCGCCGTCGCCGTAGCGACGTTGAGCGGGCTGGTGAAGGTGAGTTCGACGCGGAAGGCGCCGTTGGCGTTGGTCACGTCCTTGACCACAAGCATCCCGCCGGCCAGGTCGCGGGTGAGCCCGGCGGCGTGGATCAGGTCGGGGATATCCACGGTTTTGTGGCCGGTCTGGAACGAGAGCTTCATGTCCGCCTTGATCGTCTTGAGATGCGATCCCATGTCGGGGACTTCGCGAAAGCTGTCATTGATGATCCAGCCAACGCGGCTGTTACCGAGGGTGCCGACAACCTGCTGGTTGATGATCGAGGTTGTGGCCACGAGAGTATGGCCGCGGTCGTCAATATTCTGTATTTGCGAGCAGGTGATCTGGTTATTGACGACGGTCATCTTGGGCTCGCAGTTGAGGGCCAGGCGCAAGTTGACCGTGCCCGTTGCCTGCGCGCCGTAGGTCTGGATGCGGGTGATCATGCACTGCTGCGGCTGGATGAAGAACGGCCCGACAGTCGTGCCCGGAGCATCGGTGATCGCTAATGCGGTCGGCACGGCCGCAATCTGCCCAAAATGCACCTGGTTGCCGCCGACGCTCATGGGGATCGAGCAGAATTTCTCGATCTGTTTCATGGAGTCCCAGAAGGTCGCGTGGTCCAGATCGATGCTGATGGTGGACGATTTGACAAGAGTCAGCGCGGTGTCGCCATTGACAACCACATCGGCGTCGCATTGTCTGGCGAAGTCTTCAAGCACCTTGCGCAGCGGCGCTTCCTTGGCATGAATGGTGATGATCGACGGCCCGTACAGGTCCAGTTCGTCGAATTTCTTCACCAGCGTTTGCAGGCTGTTGGCGGCCTCGGGGCTGAGCTTCTGTTCCAGGGCGCCGCGCAGTTGCGGCTCAATGGCCTGGCCCATGTCTGTCAGCGCATCGTTGGCCGCCATCCGCTTGGCGAAGGAATCCTCGCCCAGTTGATCGATCAGGGCCTGCACCTCGGGCGTGGGACGGGTGGTGGGCTGCGTCGTGGACGCATCGTGCCGGCCGGGGATCACCAGCGCCGCTTGCGCCGCAGCGCCCGGCTGAATCGCCTGACCGGCCTGCAATATCCCCGGGCCGCCCAGAATGATATTCGGCCCGATCTGCACCGGCAGCGGCTGGGCATATGCCGGCGGCAACCAACGCAGACACGCAACGGCCGCGATCAGCAGAGCAAAAGACCTCGATTCCCACTTCAACATGACCGACCCTCCAAAGTTGGGCCAACCCGGGCGACACGCAAGCGCACAATATAATACCCCGGGCGAATGCGAAGCGGATGGGGAAAGTTACGGAAATTCGCCGATCGACCCGTTCTATTATTTATATGCCCAGGCGGCGGGAAAGTTTCGCGCCATTGGGTGGCGGCTTATTGGCCGTTCAATATCGGTATGGCCAGGTCGTGAAGCTCAAACGGCACTTCGATTGGGGCGCTGGCGGTTGGAACTTCCAGGCGCAGGCTGGTCGGCGTGCCGGCGCCTTGCGGGAACAGGGGCGTCAAGATCCAGGTGGCGGTGGCGCCAGTGCTGCTTTGGACGACCGAGGAGTTGGACTGCGATGCCACGAGCCGGCCGGAGTCGTCGAAGAACTGCAAGGTGGCGAAGGGGTTGTTCGCGTACGCCATCCCGTTGGTTGTCGGCGGGCCGGTAATAGCCAGGACGGCGCGGAATTGGCCATTGGTGTTGGTAACGGTTCTGATCTCAAGGGTGGCGCCGCCGCCCAGGTCGCGGCTTTGTCCGGCCGCATTGGGCAAGTCCTTGACTTCTATCATCCGGCTGCGGGTCTGAGCGGAAAAGCGGAAATTGCCCTTGATGCTCTTCAAGCGCTGGCCCATGCCGGTCACTTCGCGGAAGGCGAAACTGCACGTGCGGTAGGAAGCCCCGTTGATCTGGGAAAGTCCGACACTGGCGGTGGACGGGGGCAGAAGGTGATCGTGATCGTCGGTGATCTGCGATAGCGAGCAGGTGACGGCACTGGTGATAGTGACCTTCGGCTCGCACAATATGACAACCTGCACCTGCACCGTGCCCGCCGGGCGCGGCGAGCCGTACACGATGCTCCGGCTGACGATGCACTCGGTCGGCCCCAGCAGCAATGGACCGGCGACCGTGCCGGCAACATCGCCGGTCAGCATGGCGGTGACCCCAGGCTGGTTCGCGGTGGCCGGGGCGGCGCCGAGCATGATCCGGTTGCCCTGAATGCCGATGGGGAGATTGACGGATTTGGTGATCTGGCGCAGGGCATCCCAGAACGAGGCGTGATCCAGATCGATGGTGATGGTTGAGGAATTGACTTTGTTGACGGCATCCTCACCCCAGACGGCGATGTCGGTGCCGGATTGAGTGGCGAACTGCCGGAGGATTTCGCGCAGCGGCGCATCATTCCCGTGCAGTGTGATGACCGAGGCGTCGGTATTGGCGATGATTTCGGTGCGCTGCTCGAGTTGATCGATGGCCTGCTGCAGGCGGATGAAGGCATCGGCGATGTGCTTCTGATTCAAGGCAGCGCGCAACTGCGGCGCGTCGGCCGGGTCCAGGTTCGCCAGCGCCGTCGCCGCCGCCTCGCGACGCGGGAATGAATCCTCGTCCAGTTGATCGATCAGAGCCTGCACCCGCGGCGATGGCGCGGTGGCTGGCCTGGTCGCCGCGCCGACATTGCGGCCGGGGATCAACAACGTATCGACGGGCCGCGTGACCGCACCGGCAATGACCGTCGGCTGGGCGTGCAGCGTCGCAAGCATGGTCAACAACAAGGCGACGGCCCAGAGCGCTTTCATGCGAAATTTGCGTCTTTGATGGTGCATATCCGAACCTCCAGGAGCGGCACGAGCCGGGCAGGAATCACGGGGCCGAGGTGACGGGGAGTTCGATGTCGTGAAGTTCAATTGGGATTTCGATCTGGCGCGAGTTGGTGATGATATCGTAGCGGAGAGTCGTCGGCATTCCCTGGGCGGTGGACAGGACCGCGGTCCACGACGCCTTCGAGATCCCGTTGGACATGTCGGGGATGTACCCGGTGTTTTGCGCGTTGAGCGGGCGGCCCGATTCGTCCAGAAACACGGCGGCGGCCATGGGATCGGCCGGACGGATTGACCACGCCGGCGCGACCGGGGACGCCGTGGTCAAGACCAGGCCGACGCTCAGCGAGCCGTTGGCGCCAGTCACGTGCGTCACCTGAAGCGTTCTACCGGCCAAATCGCGCGTCTGCCCGGCGGCGTGGGGCAGGTCGGTGATCTCCACGGTCTGCTGCGCTGTCGCGATCGACAGTGTCATGGTGGCTCTGAGCGTCTTCAGATGCGTGCCCATGTCGGGAATCTCGTCAAAGAACTCCGTCCATGTAGCGCGAACGGCCGAACCACGACTGTAAACGCCTTGCGAGTCCTTGGCGGCCAGCGTGTGACCGCGTTCGTCCAGATTCTCTACCTTGGAACAGACGATCTGGTTGTTCATGAGAGTGATCTTGGGCTCGCAGGTCGCCGTGAACTCGAGGGAGAACTGGCCGGTCGCGTGCGGCTGCCGGACGGAATACACCAGGTTTCGGCTGATGTCGCACCGCTGCGGCTGGATGAAGAACGGGCCGATGGCTGTGCCGGGCACATCGCCCAACTGCGTGGCGATGAACGGGCCCTGATTCGGATTGAGGTTCAGTTGGTGGGGGCCGATCGTCATGGCCATCGAGCACGTCTTTTCGATTTGGCGCAGGGCGTCCCAGAACGACGCGTGGTCCAGATCGAGGCTGATGGTGGACTTGTTGACCTGATCGATGACGGCCGTGCCACGCACCAGGATGTTGGTGCCGCACTGCCTGGCGAAGTCCTCAAGCACCTGCCGCATTAGCGCATCTTTGGCGTGAATGGTGATGACCGACGGGCCGAGGTCGCACGATTCGCCGGACTGCTTAAGCAGCGTTTGCAACCGGTTGGACGCCTCGGGGGGCTGCTCTTGTTGCAATGCATGGCGAAGCTGCGGTGCCACGTCCGGCCCCATTGCCGAGAGCGCATCGGTGGCGGCCTCGCGCTTGGCGAACGACGCATCGGACAGTTGGTCGACCAGCGCCTGGACCTGGGCGGTCGGCTGTGTCGAGGGCTGCGGGGCGGCGGCGTCATGCCGGCCGGGGATCAGCAGCACTGGCGATTGATCGGTTACTAACGGGCTGACTTCAGGAATGGGCAGCATGGCGAGCTCCAGCATCCGCCTGATCCGCATTTGCGTCAGCAGATCGTCCGCCGAGTTGTCAGCCGCGGGTTGCGCATTGACCACGGATACGGCCGAGAGAATCAACGCACAGGCGGCCGCGAGCGATACGAGCCTCGATCCTCGCTTGGGCATGCAATAGTTATACAATCGTTTCATGCTTCGTGTTGATCTGGGAATGATGGGATATCGCGACGCCTGGGCGGCACAGGAATCGGCCCATGCCCAGGTGGTGGCGGGGGGGCCGGAGCGTATTCTGATCGTCGAGCATCCGCCGGTGATTACCTTCGGGCGGCGCGGGGATGTCGGCGGGCATCTGCTGGCGTCGGCGGAACAACTCAAAACGCTGGGTGTCGAACTGGTTCACAGCGATCGCGGGGGTGATATCACGTTTCACGGTCCCGGCCAGGTCGTCGCGTATCCGATCGTGCGTCTGGCCGACCACCGGCTCAGCGTCGGGGCGTATGTCCACCGTCTGGAATCGGCCGTTGTCGGACTGCTGGCCGATTGGGGCATTGCGGCGAGCACCGATCCAACCGCCGTGGGAGTGTGGGTCCGGCGAGGGAACATCGATGCCAAGATCTGTGCCATCGGCGTTCGCATCCGCAAGGGCGTTTCGTTGCACGGGGTGGCGCTTAATGTGCATACCGACCTCGGTTATTTCAATCTGATCGTGCCATGCGGGTTGGCGGCCCGGCCGGTGACATCGGTCAAGGAACTGCTCGGCGAACAAACGGCGACGATGTTGGCGGCTCGTGAAGATTTATTTCGACATCTTGCACGGACGTTGCCGCTGGTGACAATGCCGCCGTGAGATCCTCGGCAACCATCCGACAGGCCGACCGGTTGGACGATGTGGCGTATGTGTCGCCGATGGTCGCGTTTCTGGCGATCACATTGCTGGCGTCGAGCTGGCCGGCGGGCTATCCGATCCTGTACGTCGTCAAGACGATTCTGGCGGCGGGGCTGCTGTTGACATTTCGCCGGCGCTATGCGCGGGTGCGATGGGATTTCGCGGCATTGGGCGCGGTGGCGGGCGTGGTGGGGATCGTGCAATGGATCGGCGTGGACAAGCTGGTTCTGCAGGTGGCGCCGAATTATCCGCGGATAACGGGTGATGCGTTCGATCCCTTCGCGTCGATCCATCCGCAATGGCTGGCGTGGAGTTTTGTGGCGGTCCGCTGGGCCGGTGCATCGCTGGTTGTCCCGTTCATGGAGGAGTTCTTCTGGCGGGATTACGTGTGGCGGACGATCATCGCACCGAACAATTTCTTCCTGGCCAGAATCGGCGAATGGGACGCCATGGCGTTCTTTGTGGTGGCCGGGGCATTCGCCTGCGAACACCCGCAATGGCCGACGGCCATCGTCTATGGGCTCCTGATCGGCGGCCTGCTGCTTTACACGCGCAGTCTCGGAGCGTGCATTATCTGTCACGCGGTGACCAATTTCCTGCTGGGCGCGTATGTGCTCTGGAGCAATCCGCGCCAGTGGCAATATTGGTGAGATGGGCGTGACCGCCGCAATACTGGGCTATTTCGGCATCGCCACCAGAAACGCTCCGCCGACAATCATGACGACGCCCAACCAATTCAACGGTGTCGGGCGCTCACCGAGCAGGGCAAACGCGAGCACGGCCGCCAATGGCACGCTGAGCTTGTCAATCGAAGAGACCCGAAAGACCTTCCCCTCCGACAATGACAAAGCCTTGAATCCCATAAGCCATGAGGTCGCGCCGAACACGCCGCTGAGCACGACCATGACGATGTCCAGTCGCTTGAACGACGCCATGTGCCGCCACGATTTTCCGACGGCCGCGATGCTGACGACGAAGATCATCATGACGATGCTGCGGATGGCGGTGGCCAGAGTGGAATCGACATCCTGCATCCCGACGCGCCCGCAGATATTCGCCGCCGCCGCCGCGATCGCGGCCAGGAGGGCGTAGAACAGCCAATTTTGAGTCCACATGGCGAAAAGTATCGCACCACATGCGCGGTGATGCCAGCGCGAGTCGACTGGTTGACGGGAAGCAGGGAGGTAGCTGCCAATTGGAGCCGGGTGCGCGGTTGGCGGGCGTCGGTTTGTTATGCGGCGATAGGCTTGATGCGACGGACCGCCTTGCGGTCGACCTGGCTGAGCTCCCAGTTCTTTTGCAGATTGAGCCAGAATTGCGGGCTGGCCCCAAGAGCCAGCGACAACTTAACCGCCATCTCGGCGCTGATGCCCCGGCGGAGGCGGCAAATCGCGCTTACCGTCTTGTTTGGCACGCCGATGTGCGCCGCCAAGCCCGACTGGCTGATTCCGCGCTCGGCCAATTCGTCGGTCAGAACAGCCCCGGGATGAACAGCAATGGTATGGGGCATTGGAATAACCTCCAATCAATGATAATCGACGATCTCAACAGTGTCGGCGCCCAAGCTCGACCATCGGAAGCAAATTCGATATTGGTCGTTCAACCGGATGCTATATTGGCCGGCTCGGCTGCCAGCCAGCTTCTCAAGGCGATTTCCGGGAAGGCTTGCCAAGTCTTCGAGCGTTTCCGCCGCATGCAATCGGGCCAATTTCACGCGAGCCTTGTCGTGCAAAAGGCCCGGCAGAAGCCGCAGGGCGGCTTTGGACCGCCGCCCGTAATTAATGTCGTCTGTCGCCCGATTGCGAAAGCCGACGATTGCCATATGCCGATTATACGGAAGCCGGTGCTAAAGGAAACGTTGGCGAAGCGCGCGTTGCCCCGTACAGGCCAAAGTCCGGGCGGCGGGATTTGAACCCGCACTCCCGAATTCACGGGAAACGGATTTTAAGTCCGTAGCGTCTGCCGATTCCGCCACGCCCGGAAGCAGGGGGATTCTAAGCGGCCGGCGCGGGCAGGCCAAGCGGCGATTTCGCCGTTGCCGCCAAAATGGAAAATGGAACCGAGAGCTTGGAAATCGGATGGCGCAGGAAAGACGGCGGGCTTCTCAGCTTGCTCAACGAAGAGCGTCGGGCCGGTTCGTGGAATCCCGGGACGGACTCCATGAACCTGGCCCGGCGCACCGCAGCGTTGGGCGATCCCTTACGCCTGTGACTTGCGTCGCCGTTGCAGCAGGATTCCCAGGCCGGCGATCAGGGCGATCGCTCCGCCCGCCGGCTCAGGGATGTTCGCGGGAACGATATCGCCCAGCGGCCGGACCGCGATTTCGGACAGCGCCGCTCCCGAACTGCCACTATCGACGACCGCGCTGTTGTCGGCGGTAAGGGCGGGCGATTCGGGGACGCTCGCGTTATCCTGAACATTCACCAGCGATAGCAGCGAATCCCCGGACGCCGAATCGGGCGCACCGATTGCGCTGATGCCGCCGCTGTCGCCTGCCGTCGCGTCCGCCATCGCCGTTCTCGGCGTCACTGCCACTCCGGCCGGCACAGCCAGTGCCATTATCGATACGACACCTAATTTGAATGGACCCATTGCTTTCCTTCTTTTCCAGGCATGCATGAATATCCCGTTTGGGCTGCCCGGCGACTCCCAAACGCGAAGGGGTTGAAGTGATCATGGCCCCCCGGGGCACGGTGAGAAACCTGTATTCACATGATAACGAAACTTCAGTTTCTTGCTCTCCATTACGATGCCAAATTGGGTCTTGTTTAGCAGCCGGCGTAGCGACGTGGCCGCCGCAGCATCAGTGCGCAGGCCAGCAGGGCGCCGATCAGCTTGGACGGGCCGGGTATCGCATCCGGCGCTGCCTCGCGCGACGCATTGCGGCCGGATTTGGAATACACGTCCGCCTTGGCGGGGTCCGGCGGCGCGGAGATCGACGCGGTCGGCGCGACGGGCGCGGCGTCGGCCGGGCCGTTTGCCGGCGAGAGGGCGAACGGGCGCATGTCCAGCCAGACAATCGGGACCGGCGATCGACTTCTGTTGGGGCCTTGCGCCGGATCGCTCAGCGGCGAATTGTCCGCGCTGCGGTCACTGCCAAACGCGATCAGTCCGTTGGATGGGCGCGAATGAATCGCGCCGGGTGTGGCCGTCAGCAACGTCGGGTTGCTGGGCACGCCAATCGACGTGATGTCGACACTGTCTCTTGTCGATGTGTTCGAATCCGCCTGGGCGCTGCCAGGCAGCAGGATACCGTATGAAGGCGTGTAGTCGCCGGCGGGTTGGATATCGACGACGTTTTTGACCGTCATGTTCGGGAAAACCGCGATGTCCGCGGCGTTGCTGTTCCGGGCGGCGCCGATCAGCAGTGCCGAAGCGATACCCACGCCCAGCGAGAATCGAGCGGCCCGGGCGCCAAACGTTCGGCGGGGCAACGACTCGGATCGGTGGTCTCGGGGTCCGCGTGCGGCAGGCTTGCGCGTCAAATAGCTTGTGGGGCGATCGGTCAGCGGAACGAGCGATAAGAGTAGGCGATTCATGGCATTCTCTCCTGCTCAACGCATCTCGGCAATCTCATTCGCTCAGCAGCCCTTGGGGAAAAAAACAGGCCGGCGAGCGCGGCGACCCGGGGCTTCACGGGTCGCCGCGCCAACGCGCCGGCCATTGAATCATTCATGAAACTGCCGGCCGACGGCTGCGACGCCGGCCCAGCAATATCACCGCCGCCACGCCCGCCATGGCCACGCCCGAACCCGGCTCGGGTATCGAGTTGATGTCCTTGTCGGTGCCAATCACGACGGATTGACCGGCCGGGATCGTCAGATCCCATTCGTACGCCAGCGCCGCGTCGGCGTTGGTGATCGTGGAGTTGTCGTTCAACGTGAGCGGCGAAGAGCCGGACAGTGCCGCACTCAAAGTCGCCGCGGTGGCCGCTTCACTGTGGGACGTCGGACTTGTCATCACCGTGGCGTAGACACCGGTCGGATCCGTCTGCTTGGCGTTGTTGCCGCCGGTGATCACCAGGCTGTCGTTGGGGATCGTGCCGGCCACCTGGAGATCGGTGTACTCGTACAGATGGATATTCAGCGTTGACGAACCGGTGTTCGTGACTTTCAGCGCCTCGGTGATGTCGCCCTTGATGGGCGGATCGTCAAAGGCGCCCGTGAGCTGGTAGCTGGCGGTCGCGGTGAATCCCGCGGCCGGATCCGTGTACGCGAGCTTGGCGGTGTTGTTCACACCGGGCAGGCCGCGCGAATCGCTCAGAGTCACGGCGACCGGGTTGCCGCCGGTGTTCAGCGAGTCCAAACTGGTCGGTGCGCCGTTGCCGACGCTGAAGTCATACCACTCCTGCGTGAGCTGGTTCACTCCGTTGACAGTCCAACTGTTCAATCCGGGCAAACCGGTCTGACCGCCGGGATTGATTGTCACGACGTTGTTTCCGTCGGTGAGCGTGATATCGGATGCCAGGGCCGGACCGGCGGAAATGGAAACGGCCAGGGCCGCGGCGGCCAGCAGCGATTTGCCCTTGCGGGCACGCGGCCGGGTCGAGATGGGGTTTTGAGCGGTATTCATTGCATTTCTCCACGGTTCCGTCGGCGACGTGCAGAAGCATTGCGCCGAGGACGACTCCCAAACGGGGTCGGTGCGTCTCAACAAGCGAAAAGAATCAGACAGCGGCCTGGACTTTCTGGCCGGCGGCCGATGCGGCCGGACGGGGCGCCTTGCCACTGACAACCAGCGCGGCGGCGTGCTTGCGCTGATGATCAACGATTCCGACGATCTCATGGGTGCTGGGCGTGGTATCGAAGAGCGTCGTGGCGCCGAACATACGAGCGGTGATTTCCTGCTGCTCGGTGATCGGGCCGCCCACAAGCGCCCACTTGAGATACGGGAACCCGGTGCGCATCGTGCGGACCAGATCCCAGGTCGAAACGTCGGGCAGCTTGATGCCGACCAGGGCGAAATCGAAGCTCATCATGCGGAGCATTTCGATGGCCCGGCGGCCGCTGGTGGCCGACATGTAATTGACTCCGGCAACGCGGCCGTACTGAGCCGGCTCGTCGATGCAAATACCCAAAACCGCCACTTCGTCCTCTTGATGCTTGAACATGGTGAAGCCCTTTCGTGTCATGTCCTCGATCAGCGCTGATCGAGCCACCTTGGCCCGCTTTCAGCCGTCACGTCGGACAGCAAACCCCTAAAGCGAGGCCGGTGCCAAAGGCGAAGGCGGCCAATAATATTTTTCGTAACCACATGAAAATAATGGATTTACAACTGGTCCGGCACCGAGCCCGCCCGGTGGCCATGCCAGGGGCAAACCGGTTGTTTCAATATGCGATCGCTGGTCCGAACCCGGCGCAAAGGACGGCCGATAATCGACTTAAGTCCGATATGGTTGTTTTCACCAGCGCTGGTTGAAATAACCGGTTTGCCCCCCAATGTTATCAGACGCTACGCTCCGGCTCTATCGGACCGCGGCCCCGGCCGGCACGACCGATAACTAATTGTTCACTAACACCAACCGCCGGGTAAGATGTCCGCCATGACCAGGGAAACATCCTCCGGTATTGACGCCCGGCCGCTGGTGGATCGCATCCTGCGAGCGGCCATCGAGCGACGGGCCAGCGACCTGCACATTGAACCGGTCGGCGCCGATTACGAAATCCGCTCCCGCGTCGACGGCGTGCTGCATGCCGACCAGCGCCTCGATGCCGAATCGGGCCGCGCGGCCGTGGCGAGGCTCATGGTCATGGCCCGCCTGCTGACCTACCGCCTTGATGTTCCGCAGGAGGGGCGCGTGACGCTCGGCGGCGCAGGCGGCGCGGGGGATGTCGAATTGCGATTGTCCGTGATGCCGACGATTCACGGCCTGCGCGCGGCGGTGCGCATGCCGGCCGACGCGATCCAGGCGGCGGTTCTCGACGGCCTGGGTCTGCCCGATGCCGTCCGCGCCGCCCTCGAGCGATTCGCCGCCGGCGACAGCGGCATGCTCCTGTTCACCGGCCCGGCCGGAAGCGGCAAGACCACCAGCATGTACGCCACGCTGCGGCACATCGTCACCAGCGCCAGCGGCCTGAGCGTGGTCGCGCTGGAAGACCCCGTGGAGCGGCGCCTGTCCGGCGTCACGCAGATCGAAGTCTCGCCCTTTGGTCAGCTTACCTACGAACGTGCCTTGCGGAGCATGCTGCGGCAGGATCCGCAGGTGCTCATGCTTGGTGAGATTCGAGACGCGGCCACGGCGTCGCTGGCGATACAGGCATCGCTCAGCGGGCATCGGCTCTTGACGGCACTGCACGCGGCCACGGCCGCCGGGGCCATCGCCCGGCTGCTGGAAATGGGGATCGAGCCGTATCAGATCACCAGCAGTCTGTCGCTGGTCGTCGCCCAGCGGCTGTTGCGGCGATCCGACGGCTCGGGGGGATATCTGGGTCGAATCCCGGTGGCGGAAATGGTGGTCATGGACGCGGCTTTGAAGAAGGCCGTGCTGGCTCGCGCCGATACCGATACGCTGGCCGATGCGTACCAGCGCCAGGCAACCTATCGGCCGATGGCGATGGTGGCCGAGGATCGGATAGCGGAGGGTTTGACCGACGCCGCGGAGGCTCGTCGCGTGCTGGGGCCGGCAATCGTGGCGGCGGAGTCGGCGGAGGCGGAAAAAAAGTGAATTTGTGCAAGATCGCCACTACGAGTCCGTCTATTGGATGAGATGCCGATGAGCCTTTTGACGCACAGCACGCCGCACACGCCGCCGGTCGAGGCTTTCGAGGCCGCCGACGACCTGGAATTGCTGTCGCGATTCGCCGCGCACGGAGATGCCGAGGCGTTTGGACGGATCGCCCATCGTCACGCGGCGGCCGTGTATGCGACATGCCTGCGCGTGCTGGGCGACAACGCCGCCGCCGAGGACGCGGCGCAGGAGACATTTTTCCGTCTGCTGCGCCGGCCCAACGATGTGACGCGCAGTCTGGGCGCGTGGCTGCATCGGACAGCGACCAACGTGGCGCTGGATATGCGGCGCAGCGATACATCGCGGCATCGGCGCGAATTGCTGTGCGGATGGGATGCCTCGCGCGCCAGCGGCGGCGGTGATGCAGGCGGGACATCGCACCAGGCCTCGACATGGGCGGAGCTTTCGCCGTCGGTCGATCAGGCACTCAGCGAAATGCCGGAGGAATTGCGATCGGTTCTCGTCGAGCATTATTTGCTGGGCCGGACCCAGGCGGACTTGGCGGCCGCAAGCGGCCAATGTCCGGCCACCATCTGCCGCCGTGTCAAACAGGGCGTCCAGGAGCTTCGCCGTCGTCTGCGCCTCAAGGGCATCGACGCTCTGCCGCTGATTCTGGCGGGCCTGCTGTGTCAAGCTGCGGCGCGGCAGGCGCCGGCCGCGGTGATCGAGGGCCTGGCCAAGATGGCGATGATCGGGCCGATGGACCCGACCATTCCCGGCCGGGTCGTCTCGGGCAGCGCAAAACCTGGCATCCGCCCGTCCATATCACGCGGGCCCATGACGGGCGGCCAGCAAGTGGCGGCGGGCGTCTTCTGCGTGGGGGTGAGCCTCGTCGTGCTGGCTCTGCTGGCGGCGATGGCAATTGGCCTGGCGAATGTGGCGTCGGAGCTTCGCGGGGTGATGGGTCCATCGCCGGTGGACCATCGCTCGGGCGATTAGCTTGCAGCCTCAGATGCGTTTCGAGGGCTTATTATGACCGACACTCCGCAACAATTGCCGCCAGGTTCGGCTGCCCTCGATGTCGAATCGTTCGCCTATCGGGCGGTCGGGCCGGCCGGGCAATCTCTCTCGGGGACGCTGGAGGCGCCCAATATCGCGGCGGCGCAGCACAGCCTCGTCGAGCTTGGGCTGCACGCCAGCGAGATCAAGCCGGCCGGCAAGCCGCGCGTGCGCTGGCCGCTCAGCGGTGATGATTTCCTGGCCTTCAACGAGCAGATTGCGCAGCTCACGGCGGCGGGAATGCCCGTGGAATTCGGGCTGCAACTCATCGCGCGCGACATGCGCCGCGGGCGATTGTCCGGGGCGATCAAGACGGTGGCGGCCGACTTGGAATCGGGCAAGAGCCTGCCCCAGGCCATCGCGGCGCACGCTTCGAGCTTTCCGCCGCTTTACGGCCCGCTGATCGAAGCGGGAATCGCCGCGGGAAAATTGTCGGCCGTGTTGATAAACCTCGGCTTGCACATGGCGTTCGTACAGCGCATGCGCTCGGCGATGTGGCGGGCGCTATCCTATCCGGCGACCGTCTTCGTGATGCTGTGCCTTGTTTTCTATTGGGTGTGCCGCATTGCCATTGCGCCAATGGATGTGGTGTTTTCAGACTTCCACACTGAGCTGCCGCAGATCACACAACTGGTCATTTCCGTGGCGGCGGTCGTGCGGTCGCCGCAGTTCCTCCTGACGGTGGCGGCGGTCATTGTGGCCGGTATTGCGCTTTGGATGTGGATCTCCGCAAGCCCCGCAGCGCGAGCGGGCGCGCAGCGGATCGCGACGGCATTGCCGGTCATCGGCCGGCCGCTGCGATTAAGCCTGGCGGCCCGCTGGTGCAGTGCGGCGGCGCTGGCAATCGACGCGGGATTGGACCTGTCGCGGGCCATCGAACTGGCCGGGGCGGCGACGGGTTCGATCGACGTGGCAAAAGACAGCCAGGCGATGCGCGAGGTTCTGGACGCCGGCGGCGGGATGGGGGCGAATTTCGGTTTGCGCGTGTTGCCGGCGACAGTTCCGGCCGCGATTAACATGGCTTGGGCGACAGGGAATCTATCCGAGACACTGCGGACGCTCAGCCAGATGTACGAGCGCCAGGCGGAGGCGACAGTCGAGGTTCTGCGTGCGTATTTGAGCACGATCCTGCTTCTTATGGCGGGAGTGACCGTGGCGATGATCGCGCTGGCGGTGATGGCGCCCATATTGAGCTTGATTGAGACCGTTTCCAGCCCCAAACACCGTTAGAAGAGACAGAAATGCCCGCGCAGATACTGCCCTATTTCACGCCCTCGCGGACCAAATCACCGCACCCGGTTTTGGCGCGCATCTGGCGGGTGCTTTGGGTGCTGGCGGTCTGCGTCATGCTGACCGCCATGCTGGCGATGTCGTTTGTATTTGGCGCCGTGCTCGTCGTGGCCGCTTCGTATCTGGTGCGCACTTCGCGGCGGGGTCGAGGGCAGAAGGTCATCGCGTATTGCCAGCAGGCGACCAGCGCGAATCTGCCGATCGCGCCGATGCTGGCGGCGGCGGCGATCGACGAGCCGCCGCTGACCAGGAAGCGTCTCAGGAAAATCGCGGAACAACTGGAGGACGGCCAGCCGCTGGGGATGGCGCTGGAAATCGCCGCGCCGGAGATCGGGCGCGACGTTGCCAGATCGATCGGCGCTGCCGAGCGCATCGGGCGATTGCCTCACACGCTGCGGCGTTTGTGGACCGAGTTCGCCGGCCGCGGCCGCGGCACCGAGCAGACACGGGCCATCATGAAGGCTTACGCGATCTACGCCCTTCTGGCGCTGGGAGTGATCAACATTTTTTGCATTGTCGTCGTTCCGAAATTCAAAACGATCATGGCGGATTTCCACACGCCCCTGCCGTGGTCATTGCAACTTGTCCTGGAGATCTGCCGCACATTGTCGCTTGACGAACTGGGATTGCCGCTGGTGCTGGCGCTGATCTTTCTGGCGTTCCTGCTCATGTTCCTGCCGCTGGCGACGGGGCTGTTTACCCCGCGCACGCGGGAGTTGATCGAGGCCTCGGCGTTGGAAGAGATCGCCTGGCGCGTGCCGGTTATGGGCGGGCTCATTCGCAACCGGGGATTGGCCCGCGTGTTCGACTTCGTGGCCGATGCGGTCGCCAACGGTTATGCGCTGGATCGGGCCCTGCTGGAGGCGGCGCCGGCGGCCGGGAATCGCGTGCTGGGCCGGCGTATCGAGAGATGGGCGGCGGGGGTTGCGGGGGGGCAATCCGTCGACCAGGCGGCGCGCGCGGCGCGAATGCCCAGGCAAGTGGTGGGGTTTCTCGCCCCCGTGCGCAACGGCGACGACCTGGGGGCGGCGCTGCACTTTCTATCGGGGCAGTGCGACTATCGCGCCAGCCGCAGCGGCGCACTGGGCCAGGCCATCGTGATCACCGTGTCCGCACTGCTGGTCGGATCGTTCGTCGCTTTACTCGGGTTGAGCATGTTCCAGTCGATGGCGGCGATCAACAACGCGGCCGTCCCGTACTATTACGCCGGAGGGCTGTAGCCATGCCGCGGCGAATTGGATCAAGATCGGGCGGATTCCTGCTGATGGACGCGGTGATCGGGATCGTTATCCTGGGCATTCTGGCCGGGGTCATGGTTGATACGATGCGCCGCTCGAATCAGGCACAGAAGCGGCTGGCCGATACACGCGCGGCGGCCCGGCTGGCGGAATCGCGCCTGGTTGAATTGCAAAGTGGCGCGCCATTGCTGGCGGCCGTGCCGGATGATCAGACGACGAGCGTGACGGCACTGCCGGATCCATCCCCGGCCGGTGCGATGCGGTGGGTGCGCGTCCGCGCGACGGTTGGCGGGCGAGAGGCGGAATTGGTCGGCCTTGTACCGCAATCAGCCGCGACTCAACCGGCCGGGGGAGTTGCGCCATGAAACGCAAAGCACCCCCTATCCGTCGTGGATATTTCCTCATCGAGGTGCTTGTCGTCATCGCCGTTCTTGGCATCGCCTCGGTTGTCCTGAGCGAGGCTTTTCAACTGGCGATCCGATCGATGGGTCGCACCGCCGAGGCGCAGAATCGCTGGGCGCGGACGGACGGGGCCGTCGCTCGATTGCGCTCGGATATCTGGCAGAGCCGCGAGGTTCGCGCGACGACGGCGGGCGATTCGCTGCGCGTGGTCATGGCGGACCGGACGGTTCGCTGGGACATCGACCCGGCCGGCACGCTGTCGCGCACGGTCGAACCCGGCGGCTTGCCCGAACCGTCGCGGTCATGGGCGCAGACGGCCGAGCACTGGTCATTTCGCGCCGAAGACGCGTCGGTCGAGCTGGTCGACACGTCGCCAAACGGCGGTCGGGTGACATTCATCAGCCAGTTGAGTTTGGATCGCCTGGAGCAACGATGAGCCGCGTGCCAAGCACAAATCGAGCATCGCATTGGGTGCGAATTCCGCCCGCCGGGCGCGGGGCTGGACCGCATCGCCGGCGGCACGGAATAGTCACGCTGGTGGCGATCATGACATTGGCGATCGTCGTGGCGGCGGCGGCCGATCTGAGCATGGCCGTGGCGGCCGACTGGCAACGCACACGCACGACCGCGACTGACGCCCAACTGCGCCAGCTTCTCCTGGCCGGCTGCCAGGCCGCCCGCCAGCGGCTCGCCGATGGAGATGTCGCCGGGCAGGGATTCGCGGTCCAGCTTCCGACCGATCTGGCAGCGGATGGGGCGGTGCTAACGGTCGCGCCGGCCAGCACCAACGGTTCAAGTGATGCAACGATAACGGTGAATGCCCGATACAGCGGGCACCGCTCGTCGGAACAGCTTCGTTTCCATCACGGCGATGCGGGATGGGTGTTGGTGGATGTGGCGATAAATTCGTGACGCGATCACGTGCTCCGGCGGCCTTACGGCAAAAATAGGGGATTGACAGGCATACGGGGTATTCTATTATACTGGGTATGCGGATGACGTTCGTTCAGCTTGCGCGGTTTGCCGACCGCTGGGCGCAACTGAAGCTGACAGACGCGGATTTGCAGTCGCTGGAGAAGGCGCTGATGAGCAACCCGGACGCCGGTGCGGTGGTTGCTGGAACCGGCGGGTTGAGAAAGGTGAGGTTCGCGCCGCCATCTCGGCATGTCGGAAAGCGAGGAGGTTTTCGCGTCGGATATACATATTATCGCACGGCGGAGGCTATATACCTGCTGGCGATATACCCCAAGAATGAGCAGGCCAATCTGACCGCGGCGGAAAAAGCGGAGGCTCGCAGGCTGATTGAGTTCATTGGCCGCAGTCTCCGGACAAGCCGGTAGGACATGAAATTGTATGGCACAACACAAAAAAAAAGTAAGTGGGCGCGCGGCGGATGACATCATGCACAGCCTTCGGGAGTTGGCCAAGGCCATTGAGGACGGCGTGCCGCTGGAGGAGCGCTTCACCGTTCGCACCGTGAACATCCCCGAACCCGGCAAATATCCGCCGACTGCGGTTAGGAAGCTGCGGGATCAACTCGGGATGAGTCAGGCGATATTTGCCGAACTTCTGGGCGTTTCGCGCGTGTGGGTGCAGGGCTGGGAGCGCGGAGTGCGCCAGCCCTCGGCATTGGCCCGGCGTCTCATGGATACCATCCGCGCCAACCCCGCATCGTGGCTCGCCACGGTCTGGGCAAAGGCGGGGTGAGCGTGTTTGCGGGGTTGAAATCCTCTATGAACTTCGTGGACGCAGGTGCCTGAAATGAATCGCAGCGATGCCTACGGCGTTCTGAGCGACGAATTGCGGTCAATGTCCCATTTGGGATACGATTGCCTTTTGTCCCGAATCGGCCAGTCCACTCGGCGCGTTCTGGCGCTCGGCCCGGAAGAAGTGGCCGTCGAGACCCATGTGCGCTGGCACGACGCCAAGAAACGGGCAATTCGCATTGAAGCGACGGCATATGGTCCATCATGTTGGGCACTTGAGCGGCTGGAAGAATCGATCATTATCCGACCTCGAAGCTAATCGGCTCGTTTGCGAGAGCTCGCTTGGCATGTTGCGCGGCGACGCGGCAGATGCTGCTGAGGAAGAATTTTGACCCGCCAGACGGCGATCACCCGGAACGGGCCTGGTCTTCGTCCTCGTCCTCGGCTTGCTTTTGCTCGGTCTGCGTGGGGATGTGGAATCCGCCGCGGAGGACGACGATGCCGCCGGTCAGGTTCCACAGAATCTGGACCAGGCGGATGGACATGGTCAGTGCGACGGCCTGGCCGACCGTGACGCCCAGGGGGCGGAGCAGGACGATGGCGAAGTATTCCATGACGCCGGCGCCCTGGGGGCTGATGGGGATCGAGCCGGAAAGAACGACCACGGGAACCACCGTCCAGTAGTAGCTGGGCTGGATGGGAAGGTGAAACGCCTTTCCGCAGAACATGGCGCTGCTCACGACAACCATGTGAACCGGGATGCTGCCGGCCAGAGCCAGCAGCAGTGTGCCGGGGCGCCGGCCGTAGATGTTCAGGGATTCCAGCCCCGTCTGTACGGTGGATTGCATCGGCAGTCGTGCGGCGATTTTGTCGATGAGAAAGACCCTGTGCAGCGTGGGGCTGTAGAAGATCAGAAGCGAAACGGCGACGGCGGCGAGAATGGCGGCCGAAACACCGGCGACCCAGCGGCATTGCGGGATGTGCCACTGCAAAGCGGCCATGGCGCCGCCGAGGATGACCAGGGCCAGCAGGCCCACGATGCGATCGACAAGGACGGACATGACGGCGCGCATGCGGTGGTGGGTTTGTTTGGCGACGTAATAGGCCTTGAGAAGATCGCCGCCGGTCGTGCCGGGCATGAAGGCGTTGTAGAATGAGCCGACCATGTTGAGCGCGAAAGTTCGCATCGGCCGCAGATGCACATCCACCACGCGGAGCAGTTCGTGCCAGCGGATGGTGGTGATGAGCATGGTGGCGGGGAAGATGAGAATGGCGACCCAGAGATACGAAGGCGTGGCGTGGCGGACGATGACCGAGACGCCGACCTGAATGCGCGGGTGGGGGATGGTGAGTTCGTAGCCGCCGGGGCCGGTTTTCACGTGATCGGGTGTGACCCATTGGCCGGTGCCGTCGGGGGCCTGGACGAGGAATTCCTGGAAGGCGGTGAGGTCGTTGTTGAGGTGCAGACCCAGGAGCGGGCGGGCTGCGCCGTCGACCTGCACGGTGAGGTTTTTCTTATCCGGCTCATTGACGATCTTGTCGCGGCTGACGGTGATCTGGCCGCCGGTGGCGGGATCGATGCAGACGAAGGAGTAGTCGGTTTCCTCGCCGCTGTTGGGCAGTTCGACCCAGCGGGGTTTGTTGGACGAATCGAGGATGGCCAGGGCCCGCGACCGCCAGTTGAGATTGAGCACCACCCAGAGGATGCCGGCGATGGCGATGGTCCAGCGGAGGAGAAAAAGTGCAACGCGTTTGGTACGGGATGACATAGAAGCGGCGTCATTGTGCATGCCGGCGAGGAAATCGCAACAGGGCGCGTCGCGACGGGCGGGATGAGTGTGCCCGAATTTCCGGGCGAGGGTAACTCGATGCGGAGCCACCTCTTACCCCTCCCCTTGTACTCAGGGGGAGGGTTGGGTGGGGGTCGACCGCTATGGCGTCGGTCACGGCTTCGAAATGGCAGCACGTCTGGCGAAGAACCCCCGCCTCGGTCCCCCTCCAGTGCAAGGGGAGGAGGGAAAGACAGGCTCCCGGAAAATCGGGCGCTCTCGGCGGGATGCCGCCGGGCAAAGCGCCCGTGATGGCGGCAAGAATATGAAATATTATATTCGCTATGTGAAATCCGGACAATTCGTCCAGTCCGATAACACCCGGACTT
>CAYQTE010000044.1:3372-38756 GCA_964420285.1 uncultured Tepidisphaeraceae bacterium | reverse complement strand
CGATCAAGCGCAACCGTCCGGTGGGCCGCGAGGCGTGGGTCGAACAGACGGCTCGGGCCCTGGGCCTGGAGCAGTCCCTGCGACCCCGCGGCCGCCCGGTCGGATGGCGCAAACGCACGGGTCCGAGTGGGAAAGGCATCTAACGGTTCGCGGGACCTTTATTTCGTTCCGCTGGCACCGGTGATCCTGTCGGATCGGTACCGCGTGGTTCACCTGGATTTAAAGAACGAATAAATTTCGGAAAAGTTATTGGCAACTACGTCGATCCCGTAACCGGCAAGAGTACGCCGACGACAAACGGGATTATCACCTATGCGAAGGATGGCATTCATATTATCCCGGCTCGCCCATGAACAGTGAAATTGATATTCTCGTCCGCTTAAAATTGTCTGTGCAGCGAGCCTTACTTGGGAACGTGTCTGCGGAGATGGCAGCGGTGCGTGCTCGGCTAAACGATGCTCAAATTGTCTTGGAGGTCTTCTTTTTCGGCGATACACCTGATGCTGACCGGCAGACCGTCGAAGAAGTGGCCGCTGAAGTCATCGCGGATTTTCCGGAAACATATTCTATTCAAACCAATTGTGTGCGACTTTCTGATTTGTCGCAGCAAGAAGTCTCGCAATTCTTATTTTTGAGGGCAGACGCATTAGCCTCATTCCCGGCAACACATGGGTAAGGGACGCTTCCTAGGTCTCCATCCTCAAAATGGACTCACTTGAAACCCACTGGATCGGCGGATTGTGCTAACTTCCCGCTCTGGCGGGAGTTGTCGGCGTCGTTGCCGCCGCGCAAGGTTTAAACACAGTGCCTCGGCGAGTCACAGGTTGCGCCAGATCATTGTGGGACAGAGACTTACAAAAAGCGCACCTTGGTTCCTTTTACCTTGCCGTCTGATGTTTGTATGACCTTCTGCCACCATGTCAGCGCTGCAAGTGCCGGAATCCGCGGCAAATACCGAAACAGCGCTGACAATCCTTTTATCTTGCCATCCACCCTCATCATCCTCCAACCCTTCCTTTTAGTTGCCGATCTGGCCGTCAAGCTGCACGTTGATGGTCGCCGGTTGCGTGCCGATCTGCGCGTTGATCGTGCGCACTTCGAACCTCTCTGGCTGGCTTCGTGGCTGCTCAATTGCGCTTCTGGTGCGCAGGATCGACACCTGGAGTTCCGCGTCTGTTTCTACGCCCGGCTTCCCTGGGACGACTGGTACAGGTCCCAAGTGCCACCCGGTTATGAGGGGGAACCCGCGCCGCACAACAGGAACGAATACATACCACCAGAAATGTTCGGTGAGTGGTACCACATACCGTATTGGATGCTTGCGCTGATATTTGCGACGCTTCCAGTTGTCAGCTTTTTCTTTTTTTGTCACTGGCGAACGGAAGGCCGCCGGCGATCGCATGGGCTTTGCCTGATATGTGGCTACGACCTCCGCGCTCACCGGCCTGGCCAAAGGTGCCCCGAATGCGGGACGCCGATTCCGCTCGACAAGACTGGCGACGGGCCGCCGGGGAAGGAATTGAAACCGCCCCAAACCGACCCGCCGGCGGAGCCGCTGCCGCCGGGGTAAAGGCCAGAAGTGATTAGATGGGACACGACCCTTAAATAGAAAATGGGGCGACGCGGGGTGCGACATTGCGGGAACCAAGCCAATAACGGTCATGTCGCTCCTGGTTTTCGAGGCCGCGGGGGATTTCTTCGCGGGCCAGGGTGACAGAAACACGAAAAAGTGTAACCTTGTGTTACCCTACCCGCCCGCACGACCCCAAAAACGCCATCGGCGGAGGAGAGAAGACCTGAGCAACGGTGACAAATACGCCAAAAGTGTCACCTTCTGTCACCCCACGCCGCGCGGAAGAGGAAATCGCCACGCTGGCATAGATGAGACAGTGGGGCCGGGGATCAGAAAGCTCCTTGACACCCTGTCACCTATCACCCCCAACCGGCGGCAGCGCATGAGCAGTGCAAAGAGGACCGCGTTCGGCTGCTCCCCTGCTCCGTTCGACTTCGGACGCTCCGCCGGGGCGCGATCCATTGACAGGGACCATCCGGCGGGTTTAGGCTGCTCTTGCGGTGGCGGCCGGGAATTGGGCGTGGCAGAGGCAGGTTCAGATCAAATCCACAAAGGGCCCTGTTACACCCCGGCGCCACGGCAAGGAGATACTTATGCGCAGGTCGAATCTGGGCGTTGTGGCGGGCTGTCTGGTGACACTTTTTCTTTTCGCCGGCTCCGTGCAGGCGAGCATGATCGAGCGTCTGGAGGGAAACTTCCTCAAGAGCCGCATCAAGATGCGGATCGATGAAGGCTGGAAGGTGCAGACCGGGAAGATCGCCGGGGCCGAGGCCGTGGCTTTCGACGATACCGCCTGGACCACCACCAACGTGCCCCACGACATGAGCATCACGCTGGTGAGCACGCGCGACAGCGATCCCGGTGCGATCGGCTGGTATCGCAAGCATTTCACGCTTCCGGCCGGGTTTGCCGGGAAGAAGGTCATCGTGCAATTTGACGGGGTGTACGAGGACTCGAAGATCTATCTCAACGGCACGCAGATCGGCAACCAGCGGTTCGGATACATCAGCTTCTGCTGCGATCTGACACCGTACCTGAACGCCACCGGCGACAATGTGCTGGCGGTGTTCGTGGACAACATGACCAGCCGGCGTTCGCACTTCTATTCCGGCACGGGCATCTTTCGCCACGTGTGGCTGATCGCGACGGACAGCTCCGTGCATATCGAAAACTGGGGAACCCTGGTGACGACGCCGGTGGTCGCGGCGGCGCAATCGCAGATCAACGTGCAGACCGACGTGACCAACGAACTGACGACCGATCAGACGCGGACGCTGGAAACGACGATTTTCGATGAGGCCCACAACGCCGTGCAAAAGCTCGTCACGCCCGTGACCATCAAGGCCAAAAGCAAGGAAACCTGCACGCAGACGATCAACGTGACGGACTGCAAGCTCTGGTCGCCCGCGACGCCGGTGCGCTATTACGCCTATTCGCGCCTGCTCAACAATGCAACGCCGACGGATGACTATGTGTCGCCGTTCGGGATTCGCCAGGTGAAGGTTTCAGCCACCGAGGGTCTGACGATCAACGGCACGCCGATGAAGATGAAGGGCGTGTGCGTGCATCACGATCTGATTCCGGCCGGGGCGGCGGTGCCGGATGAGATGTGGGAGCGGACAATCAAGGAACTGCTGGCGTCGGGCTGCACGAGCATCCGCACGTCGCACAATCCGCAGGCGCCGGAGTTTTATGAGTATTGCGACCAGTTGGGGATGATGGTCCTGGACGAATGGTGCGATAAGTGGTCGCAACCCAACGCCGGTTCGTTTTACGCCGATTTTGACCAGGTGTGGCAGAAGGATCTGACGGGGTTCCTGGAACGTGACCGCAACCATCCCAGCGTGATCATGTGGAGCCTGGGCAACGAGGTCGTGGCCGCCGGCCAGATACCGCCGTATATCCCCAACATGCTCAAGATGCTGGTTCCGTTCGCCAAGAAGCTGGATTCCAGCCGTCCCTACACGCACGCCTGCGTGTCGGGCTGGAGCGATCCGGCCGGTCTGGCGGCGCTGGCCGACGTTGAGGACGTGGTGGGCGTGAACTACCAGGACTTCCTGTTCACGCAGATTCACCAGCGAAATCCCAATGCCGTGCTTCTGGGCACGGAACAGGACCCATATCTGGCCCGCAGCGGTAACATTCCGACGTACTATGAGATCCGCAACACGCCGTACACGATCGGCCACAATCTCTGGACCGGCGTGGACTATCTGGGCGAATCCAAGAACAGCCTGGGCGGACAGAGCGGGTTCCTGGATAACTGCATATTCCGCAAGTCGTGGTTCTATTTCCAGCAGGAGCAATGGAGCGATGCGCCCATGGTGCATATCGCCGTCGGCGATGCCACCAAGAGCAATCGCGATCTGGCGGAGAACTGGAACCAGACCGGGCCGGTTCCCGTGGTGACGTATACCAACTGCGACAGCGTTGATCTGTTCGTGAACGACACGAAGGTGGGGACCAAGCAATTCCGCGATATCGCCAGGAACGGGATCATGCAATGGACCAACGTCCCGTGGCAGGCCGGATTCATCAAGGCCGTCGCCACAAAAGGCGGCAAAGAGGTGGCGACCGACATGATCAAAACCGCCGGCCCGGCCGCGAAACTCGTCCTGAAGCCCGATCGCACCACGCTTTATGCCGATGGGGAATGCGCTTCCTGCATCGAGGTCGATATTCAGGATGCCGATGGCAACCCGGTCTTTGCCGCCAACAACACGATCTCGTTCACGTTCACCGGCCCTGGCCGGAGCATCGGCATCGCCAGCGGTGATTTCTCGAACAATGAGCCTTTCAAGGCCACCAGCCGCAAGGCCTATCACGGCAAGGCGCTGATCGTGATTCAATCGACGATGGTCCCCGGCACGATCAACGTGACGATCAGTTCGGAGGGATTGACGCCCGCGAGCTTGACGTTGACGAGCCATTGAGCGGTCCGGCCGTGGACAGCGAGGGTCGAGTCCGCTCGACCCGCCGTTGGGGAGAGGGGCAATAGGCCGGAGGCCAGCTTCCGCAATCCCAGATTGCACGTCGGCCAGCGGCACACTGGACTTTGCTTTGCGCCGGCGGTTGGTATAATGGCCCTGGCCGGCTGGAAGTACACGTCATTGTCCAGTCTTCGCCGGCAAACGGCACCAAAAGAGGATCGCACATGTCAAAGGGAACCATGTTGTTGTGTCTGGCCGCTCTTGGCCTGCTCATGATTGGCTCTTCGCGGGCAACGGCTCAGACGCCCAAGCGTTACACCGTGACCGACTACGGCGCTGTCGGAGACGGCACCACCGTCAACACCAAGGCGATCCAGGCGCTGATCGAACGTGTCTCGACCGACGGCGGCGGAGTTGTCGTCGTGCCGTCGGGAACATTCATGACCGGGGCTCTCTTCTTCAAGAAAGGCGTCAGCCTGGAAGTCCTGAAAGACGGCGTGCTCAAGGGCACCACCGTTCAGGCCGACTATCCAACCGTCAACACGCGCTTTGAGGGCATTGAACGCCCGTATTCGGCGGCGATGCTCAATTGGGACGGCGTGGACAATATCACGCTCAGCGGCGAAGGCACGATCGACGGCTCGGGCGATCTGTGGATGAATCGCGGCGGCGGCGCACCGGGTGGTAATCGCGGACGCGGCCCCACCACGGCGCCGGCTGGTCGCGGCGCCGGCGCTTTACTGCCGCCGGCCGGTGACACGGCCGTCGCGTCGGTCATTCCCGTGGCGGCGCCGGGCGGCGCCCGCGGCGCTCGCGGAGCGGGCGGCGCTGCGGCCGGTCGCGGACCGGCCACGACCCCGACGACGCGCATGGCCCCCGGCCCCGGCCGGCCTCGCCTGATCTGCATCTCCAACTCCACCAACATCAAGGTCAGCAATCTCCACCTCACCAAGCAGGCGATCTGGTGCCTGCACCTGCTCTACGACAGCAACGTCACCGTCGATAACGTCAACATCCGGGCCGTCGCACGCATCCCCAGCTCCGACGGCATCGACGTCGATTCCTCCAACCATGTCAACATCACCCACTGCGATATCGCCTGCAACGACGATGACATCGCGCTCAAGAGCGGCAAGGACTCCGACGGCCGGCGCGTCAACAAGCCCACCGAATATGTGAACATCACCGATTGCACGATCGGGGCCGGCGAAGGGATCGCGATGGGTTCGGAAGTGACCGGCGGCATCCGCCACATCGTGATCGAGCGTTGCAAGTTCGACGGCTCGAACCAGGTGGTTCGGCTCAAGTCGCAGCCGTCGCGCGGCGGCGATATTACGGACATCACCTACCGCGACTGCCAGTTCAACAACGTGCGCCTGGCCTTTGAATTCACCATGAACTGGGACATGCGCCTCGAAACGGAACCCGCCGCGGCGATCCCGACCCAGGTGCGAAATGTTCATGTCATCAACTGCAACGGCTCGGCCAGCCAGCTCGGTTCGATGGTCGGCCTGGACGACACGGAAATCGAAGATGTGCATTGGTCCGGCTGCAAAGTGACCGCTCAGCGCGGCATGACCATCCAGCACGCGACGAACATCGACCTGTCCGGCCTCAGCGCGACCGTCGCCAGCGGCCAGCCGTTCAACGTGCAGAACGGCAATGCGATCACTTACCCGACGACGCAACCCGCGGCCGCGGCGCCGGGCGCCGGGCGTTGAGCGAAGACCCCCGGGCGCTTGATCGAAGCGCATCCCAACTTCCATGCTCGCGATCACGCCGCATCTTGTGGAGGAGACGGCGCGACCGGAAACGAGGTTTCGCATCCATGATTCGCACGATGAAACTGGCGTCCGTCCTGATGTTGCTTTGGGCGCTGACCGCGCGGGGCGCTGATCCGACGACCGCGACGACCAAGTCGTTTTCCGTGGCTGATTTCGGCGCGGTGGCCAACGGCACCACGCTCTGCACGGTCGCATTTCAAAAGGCGCTGGATGCGGCGGCCACGGCCGGCGGCGGCACGGTCCTCGTCCCCGACGGGCAATATCTTCTGGGCAGCGTCGTGATGAAGGCGAACACGACGCTGAAACTGTCGGACAAGGCGGTCGTCATCGGCAGTTCAAGCGCCGGCGATTACCCGATCGTACAGGTGCGATTCGAGGGTGAAATGGTGCAGGGCCATCGCGGGCTGATTTACGCGGAGAAGGCCGATCATATCGCCATAGAGGGAAACGGCACGATTCAAGGCTCGATGACCCTCGGCGATCTGCGCAATCCGCGGGCGCCGGTGCTGCTTGAGTTCGTCAACTGCGACGACGTCAAGCTCGTTAACTTCTCCACCACCAATCGCCGCATCTGGTCGATCCATCCCATGTTCTGCACCAACGTACTGGCCAGCCATCTGCACATCCGCAGCACGCTCAGCCAGTCCAACGGCGACGGTATCGATGTCGATTCCTCCCAGCACGTCCGCATCGAGAATTGCGACATCGACACCGGCGACGACGCCATCTCCCTCAAATCCGGCCGCAACACGGAAGCTGTCACCATCGCCAAGCCCACCAAAGACGTGACGATCACCAATTGCACGCTGGGCAGCAATTTCGCCGGCGTGGGCATCGGCACGGAAATGAGCGCCGGCGTGCTGGACGTCCGCATCGACCACATCACATTCACGCACGGCGTGAATTCCATCTACATCAAGAGCCGCACCGGCCGGGGCGGCCTGATCGACAACATCAATGTCGATACGATCACGTCGCGCACGTCGACGTTTCTGGGGATCGACCTGGTGAACAAGGGAATCGTGGGCAAGGCGCCGCTGACGGGCATGGACGGAATTCCACAAGCGTCCCATATCTCAATCACCAACGCCAAGTTGCAGTGCGTCACATTCGTGGATTCCAGGGCGAACATGGTTGACGCGCGCAAGCCGGTTGACGGCCTGACCCTCGGCGGCATCACCGGCACGTGCCAGCGCGGCTTAACGATATCGCACGTGAAAAACGTGAATTTGTACGATATTCACGTCACCGTACCGGGCCAGCTCCTGACGGCGACCGATGTCACTGGCACGGGCCTGAGCGATCCGTCCCAGCCCGCGACCCGGCCGGCTGCCGCGGAAACTGGTCGGGCAACGAGTGGTCCGTCGGGCCCCTGACAGGCCCACCGGCAGGCACAAATCGCCGAAATTGCCGTTGCCGCCGGCTCGCCACGGAAACTTCTGCAAAACCTCTTGCTTTTTTTAGTTGTCATGTGCAACAATCAGTCGGGATCGGGTCTGATGTACCGGGAGCGGCCTGTTGCGCCGCCGACGATCCGAACCAGCGGCTTGATCGCGCGGAGCGAAACGGCCGGCTGCGATCCGATCCTTATGACTGCCCGATCGAAACTTTTGCGCGGAACATTATGCAAGCCCCGACATTGACCTCGCCCCGTTCGAGTCCGCAACATTCCCCGACCGCGGCAGCCGCTGGCGTGCCCGCGGCGTCGCAGCCGCGCAGCCTCGCCGGGAAATTCATCGGGTGGATCGTCCTGGTTGTCGTCCTCGTCGGCGGATATTTCGTCTATCGCCAGATCAGCAACTCGGGGGCCGCCGCCGGTCCAACCACCGCGCCGGCCGGGCGCGGCGCGACGCTGGTCACCGTCGCGAAGGTGCGGATTGGCGACATGCCCGTTTACATCAGCAACCTGGGAACCGTCCAGCCGCTGTACGACGTGACCATCCACACCCGCGTCAACGGCCCGATCGTCAAGGTCTATTTCACCGAGGGCGACATCGTCAAACAAGGCGATCCACTGGTGGATATCGACCCCCAGCCGTTCAAGGTCCAGGTCGATCAGGCCCAGGGACAACTCGATCGCGACAGCGCCATTCTCGAGGGCGCCAAGAAGGATCTGGTCCGGTACCAGACCGCATCCGACGGAGCCGTCTCCAAGCAGCAAACCGAGGACCAGCAGGCCCTGGTCGATCAGGACGCCGGAACCGTTGAAGAGGATCACGCCGCCCTGGACAACGCCAAACTGCTGCTATCCTTTTGCCACATCACCGCCCCCGTGACCGGCAAGATCGGGCTTCGGCTGATCGACGTCGGCAACATCGTGCAGACGAGCGACCAGAACGGCCTGGCGGTCATCACCACGTTGCAGCCGATCACCGTCCTCTTCCCGATCGGCCAGGATGACATTCCCACCGTCGTCCACAAATTCGATCCACAGAACCCGCTGGAGGTGCAGGCGTTCGACCGCAACAAGGTTCTTCTGGCCACCGGCACGCTTCTGGCCATCGACAATCTGGTGAACTCCGGCAACGCCTCGGTCCAGGCCAAGGCGAAATTCGACAACCTGCACGACGAACTCTACCCCGGCATGTTCGTCCGCGCGCGGCTGCTGGTGGATACGCAGAAGAATGTGGAGATCATCCCCGCCGCCGCCTGCCAGACCGGGCCGGGAAATGTCCCGTTCGTCTTTGTTATCGACACGCACGGCGCCCGCGGGCCCGGCGGCGGCATCGCCCGTTTCCAGCCGGTAACCACCGACACCGGCAATTCCGCTCATGCCGACCAGCAGTCCGACCAGATGGTCGTCAGCGGCCTGGCACCCGACGCGCTGGTGGTCACCGACGGCATCGACAAGCTGCAGGATGGCACTCCCGTCCAATACACGTTTGGTGGTGATGCCGCCACCGGTGGCGACGCCGCCGGACGCGGCGCACGCGGGGCCCGCGGCGGCAGACCCACAACCGCTCCCTGATCCCCAAACCCAGGCCGCTTCGCTCACCACGCCATGAGCCCATCACGTATCTTCATTCTCCGCCCCATCGCCACGTCGCTGCTGATGTTCGGCATTCTCCTCTCGGGGATTGTCGCCTATCGCCAGCTTCCCGTATCCGCTCTGCCGGAAGTCGATTACCCCACCATTCAGATTCTCACGTTCTACCCCGGCGGCAGTCCGGACGTGATGGCTTCCAGCATCACCGCTCCGCTGGAGAAGCAATTTGGCCAATTGCCGGGCCTCAATCAGATGACCTCCAGCAGCTCCAACGGCTGCTCGGTCATCACGCTCCAGTTTGCCCTTGATCTCAACATCGACGTCGCCGAACAGGAAGTGCAGGCCTCGATCAACGCCGCCGGAACCTACCTCCCGGCCGATCTGCCCAATCCGCCCATCTACAGCAAGATCAACCCCGCCGACACGCCCATTCTCACCCTGGCCCTCACCAGCGACAGCCTGCCGCTGACCAAGGTCGAGGATCAGGCCGACACCCGGCTGGCCCCCAAAATTTCGCAGCTCACCGGAGTGGGCCTGGTCACCATCAGCGGCGGGCAGAAGCCGGCCGTCCGCGTTCAGGTCAATCCCGAACTCCTCGCCTCCATGGGCATCAATCTCGACAACATCCGCTCCGCCATCGTGGCTCAAAACGTCAACCAGGCCAAGGGCAACCTCGACGGCCGCAATCTCGCCTACACCGTCAGTTCCAACGACCAGCTTCTCACCAGTGCCGACTACCGCAACGTGGTGATCAAATACATCAACAACGCGCCGGTGAAGCTGTCGGATGTCGCCAATGTGGTTGACGATGCCGAGGACGTCCGCCAGGCCGCCTGGATGAACGACAAACCCGCCGTCATCGTCAACATCCAGCGCCAGCCCGGCGCCAACATCATCGACGTCGTCGACCGCATCGAGAAACTTTTGCCGACGCTGGAGGCCGGCCTTCCGGCAAGCATTCACGTCGACACCCTCACCGACCGCACCACCACCATCCGCGCCAGCGTCGCCGACGTGGAATCCGAACTCGGCCTGACCGTCGTCCTGGTCGTGCTGGTGATCTTCCTTTTTCTGCGCAGCCTGTCGGCGACGATCATTCCCGGCGTGGCCGTGCCTTTGTCGCTCGTCGGCACGCTGGGGG
Source organism: uncultured Tepidisphaeraceae bacterium (assembly GCA_964420285.1). Lineage (GTDB taxonomy): Bacteria > Planctomycetota > Phycisphaerae > Tepidisphaerales > Tepidisphaeraceae > CAYQTE01. The sequence continues at coordinate 28,342 of CAYQTE010000044.1, read as the reverse complement.
CGATGTATCTGCTGGGATTCAGCCTGAATAATCTGACGCTGATGGCGCTGACGATCTCGACCGGTTTCGTGGTCGACGACGCCATCGTCATGATCGAGAACATCGTGCGCTATATCGAGGATGGCGAGCAACCGCTGGCCGCCGCCCTCAAGGGCTCGGCGCAGATCGGGTTTACCATCGTGTCCCTGAGCTTTTCGCTGATTGCCGTGCTCATCCCGCTGCTGTTCATGGGCGACATCGTCGGCAGGCTCTTCCGCGAATTCGCGGTCACGCTCAGCGTCACCATCGTCGTGTCGGCGATCGTGTCCCTGACGCTGACGCCCATGATGTGCTCGCGTTTTCTCAAGCACACCCGGCCCGATCAGCACGGCGCGGCCTATCGCGTCAGCGAGCGTGGCTTCGAGGCCGTGATCCAGTTTTACGGCAGAACGCTCGATGTCGTCCTGGCCCATCCGACCTTGACGCTGCTGGTGGCCGCCGCCACGCTGGGCATGACCGTCTGGCTCTACATCATCGTCCCCAAAGGTTTCTTCCCGGTCCAGGATACAGGCGTGATCCTTGGCGTCTCCGAAGCCCCGCAGAACATTTCCTTTGCCGAAATGGCCATCCGTCAGCAGGCTCTGGCCAAAGTCATCCTCCAGGACAAAGCCGTCAAGAGTCTCTCGTCCTTCATTGGCGTGGACGGCACGAACACCACGATCAACACCGGCCGCATTCAGATCAATCTCAAGCCGCTCGAGGAGCGCGGCATCTCGGCATCGGACGTGGTCCGCCGCATCCAATCCATCCCGGATCTGGCCAAGCTCAATGGCATTTCGCTCTACATGCAGCCGGTGCAGGATCTGTCCGTCGAGGACCGCGTCAGCCGCACCGAGTTTCAGTACAGCCTGGAAGATCCCAATCCCGCCGAGTTGAACCAGTGGATTCCGAAATTCGTCGCCAAGCTGCAGAGTCTGCCGCAGTTGGCGGATGTTGCCAACGATCAGCAGAACGAGGGACTGACCGCCAACGTGCTCATCGATCGCGATACAACGTCGCGGCTGGGCATCACGCCGCAGATGATCGACGACACGCTCGACGACGCTTTCGGCCAGCGCCAGGTCTCGACGATGTTCACGCAGCTCAACCAGTACCATGTCGTGCTGGAAGTCACTCCCAACGAGCAGAAATCGCCGCGGGACATTCCGAATCTATACATCCGCTCGGCCACCGGAATGCCCGTGCCCATGAGCGACTTCACCCGCGTCGAAACCGGCGTTCCCGCACCGCTGACCATCAACCACCAGGGCCAGTTCCCGGCCGCCACCATCAGTTTCAATCTCGCCCCCGGCGCCAGCCTGGGCGACGCGGTCGTGGCGATCGACGCCGCGAAAAAAGCCGTCACCGTCGATGCCGACGGCAACCCCGTTCCCCTGCCCGCAAGCATCCAGGTGGATTTTCAGGGCACGGCCAAGGCCTTCCAGAATTCGCTGGCCAACGAGCCGGTCCTCATCGCCGCCGCTCTGATCGTCGTCTACATCGTCCTGGGCGTTTTGTACGAGAGCTACATTCACCCGATCACGATTCTCTCGACGCTTCCCTCGGCCGGCGTGGGCGCACTGCTGGCGCTGATGGTCTGCCGCTCCGAATTCAGCGTCATCGCGCTGATCGGCATGATCCTCCTCATCGGCATCGTTGAGAAGAACGCGATCATGATGATCGACTTCGCGCTGGATGCCCAACGCACCGAGAAGAAGCCGGCCCGCGAAGCCATCTACCAGGCCTGTCTGCTGCGTTTCCGGCCCATCATGATGACCACCATGGCCGCTCTCCTGGGCGCGGTGCCGCTGGCCCTGGGCACGGGCGTCGGTTCGGAATTGCGCCGCCCGCTGGGCATCACCATCATCGGCGGCCTGGCCATCAGCCAGATCCTGACCCTCTACACCACGCCGGTCATCTATCTCTGGTTCGATCGCATGGCCCAGAGCCTTTCGCGCGGAAATGCCGGCAATCTCGTGTCCGATGAGCCGCCAGACGCCGGCGGGCAACCCATGCCAGGCGACTTGGCGCCGGGGGCGTCATGAGCATCTCCGAGCCCTTTATCCGTCGCCCCTGCGGCACAACGCTTCTGTCGATCGCCATCGCACTGGCCGGAATTGTGGCCTACCGCTTTCTTCCCGTTGCGCCGCTGCCCAATGTCGATTATCCATCCGTTCAGGTGGGGTGCGGCCTTCCGGGCGCCAGTCCGGAAACCATGGCCTCCAGCGTCTGCGCTCCGCTGGAGCGGCAGTTCGGCCGCATCGCCGGCGTCACCGAGATGACCAGCACCAGTTCCCTGGGCAACGCCAGCATCACGGTCCTTTTCGATCTCAACCGCAACATCGACGCCGCCGCTCGCGACATCCAGGCCGCCATCAACGCCGCCCGAGGAAATCTGCCGGCCGATCTGCCCAGCAATCCCACCTACCGCAAGGTCAATCCCTCCGACGCCCCGATCCTGTTCATGGCCCTTACCAGCAAAATCTACACCCGCGCCCAGATGTACGACAAGGCCAGTTCCATTTTCGCCCAGAAACTCTCCCAGATCGAAGGGGTCGGCCAGGTCCGCGTCGGGGGTTCATCGCTTCCTGGCGTCCGCATTGAAATCAACCCCAACAAGCTCAACGATGTGGGCCTGGTTCTGGACGATGTGCGTACCGTCATGGCCACCGTCAACGCCAACAAGCCCAAAGGCTCCATCTCCGGCAGCGACTACTCCTGGACCATCTACAGCACCGATCAGCTCTTCAAGGCCGCCGATTATCAGGACGTCATCATTTCCTACGTCAAGGGCGCCCCCGTTCGCCTCCGCGACGTGGCCGATGTCGTCGATTCCGTCGAGGACATCCGCACCGGCGGAATTTTCAACGGCGATCCCGCCATTCTGATCATCATCAGCCGCCAGCCCGGCGCCAATATCATCGACACCGTCGATCGGATCTACGCGATCATGCCCGAACTTCAGGCCGAAATCCCCGCCGGCATGTTCCTCCAGATCGCCTCCGACCGAACCGTCACCATCCGCGCCAGCTTTCACGACGTCGAAAGAACCCTGCTCATCTCCGTCATTCTGGTCATCCTGGTCGTTTTCGTCTTCTTACGCGATTTCCGCACCACACTCATCCCGTCCGTCGCCGTGCCCATTTCCCTCATCGGCACCTTCGGCGTCATGTATCTGCTCAACTATTCACTGGACAATCTCTCGCTCATGGCGATCACCATCGCCACGGGTTTTGTCGTTGATGATGCCATCGTGGTCATCGAGAATGTCACGCGCCACCTCGAACAGGGCATGCGCCCCTTCCAGGCCGCCCTTCTGGGCGCACGCGAAATCGGCTTCACCGTCCTGTCCATGAGCACCAGCCTGATCGCCGTCTTCATCCCCATCCTGCTGATGAGCGGCTATGTCGGCCGGCTCTTCCGCGAATTCGCCGTCACACTCTCCGTTGCCATCGCCACATCGATGCTCGTCAGCCTCACCTGCACGCCGATGATGTGCGCCCACATCCTCAAGCCCGCGCACGAGCGCCATCACGGCCATCTTTTCCAGGCCAGCGAATGGGTCTTCCAATGCGTTCTCAAATTCTACGGCTATACGCTCGCCCGCGTGCTGCAACATCCCGTCGTGACCCTGCTGATCACCCTGGGCACCATCGGCCTGTCCGCATGGCTTTACGTCGCGGTTCCCAAGGGATTCTTCCCGCAGCAGGACACCGGCCGACTCGGCGGCACCATCATCGCCGACCAGAAGACCAGCTTTCAATCCACTAACCAACTCCTGCAAACTTACAACAAAACCGTGATGGACGATCCGTCCGTTGACGGCGTCATAGCCTTCGCCGGCGGCTTTGGCGGCGGCGCCAACACCGCCAGCCTGCAGGTCAATCTCAAGGATCTCAACAGCCGCCCCAACCACGAATCGATCGATCAGGTCATGGCCCGTTTGCGCAGCAAACTCGCGGTCGTCCCCGGCGCCACCCTTATCTTCAAGGCCCAGCAGGACATCAACATCGGCGGCCGAAACAGCAACGCACTCTACCAGTTCACGCTCCAGGGCGACGATCTGACCAAACTGAACGACTGGGCTCCCAAGGTTCTGGACACCATCCGCAAGCTCCCCACCGTCACCGACGTCACCAGCGATCAGCAAAACCACGGACTGGCCGCTTCCGTCATCGTCGATAACGACACCGCCGGCCGTCTGGGCATCACCAAACAGACCATCGACAACACCCTGTACGATGCCTTCGGTCAGCGCCAGGTCTCCACCATGTACGAGACGCTCAATCAGTACCACGTCGTCATGGAAGCGGCGCTGCCCTACAACCAGACCCCCGCCGACGCCCTGCAATACATCTACGCCCGCTCCAACACCAACGGCCTGGTGCCCCTTTCGGCCTTCTCCCATTATGGCCAGAGCACGGCCTCTCTGTCCGTCAATCACCAGGGCCAGTATCCGGCCGTTACTATCAGCTTCAATCTGCCCCCCAATGTTCCCCTCGGCAACGCCATCGACCAAATCTCCAGCGCCATGAACACCATCCATCTCCCCGCCGAAATCAAGGGCAGCTTTCAGGGAACCGCCAAGGCCTACCAGGAAGCTCTTTCCAATCAGGTTGTCCTCATCGCCATCGCGATCCTGACCGTCTACATTGTTCTGGGCATGCTCTATGAAAGCGTGATCCACCCCGTCACTATTTTGTCGACCATCCCCTCCGCCGGCGTTGGCGCCCTGCTGGCGCTGGAGGTCTTCCACATCGAACTGACCGTCATCGCCACCATCGGCATCATCCTGCTCATCGGCATCGTCAAGAAGAACGCCATCATGATGGTTGACTTCGCCATCGAGACCGAGCGCACCAAACACACCTCGCCCCGCGATGCGATCTACGAGGCCTGCCTCCTCCGTTTCCGACCCATCATGATGACCACCATGGCCGCCCTGCTTGGCAGTGTGCCGCTGGCCCTGGGACACGGCACCGGCTCGGAACTGCGCCGCCCGCTGGGCATCACCATCATCGGCGGCCTGATCTTCAGCCAGGCCCTGACGCTCTATACCACCCCGGTCATCTATCTCTGGCTCGATCGCCTGCGGCTGTCTTTCAACCGCATCGTCCTTGGCTCAAGGCCCACCCGCTCGCCCCTGCCGGTCCTGCCTCTGCCGGATTCGGCAGTTCAGTGCTAACCAGGAACGCCGACCCGCGGTATACTTAACGTGTCCAACAATGTGGAGGTTCACTCATCCCGCTGGCGGGAACAACGACGACAGGCCGGACTCAGACACGCAGGAAATCTGTAACGAGCGCACGGCCCGGCACGTCTAATTGATAAGTTGAACTCTTTACCGGAGCAGTTTATGCCTCGACGAATCTTCTTGCTGTGCGTCCTGTCGATACTTGCCATGCCCCCCGCCTGCACCTGGTCCCAGCCGACCAATCCCTCCGTCTACTCCCAGAATCCTGACACCTATTACGCTCCCGCTCCCGCCCCGGCCCCCGCGGCCGCCGCGCCCAGCGCCTGGCCCATGCAGGTCCAAACCTCCGACGGCCAGCTTATCACCATCTTCCAGCCGCAAATGGAAAGCTTCACCGGCGATCAACTCTCCGCCCGCGCCGCCGTCTCCATCCAGCCCCCCGCTCAGGCAACGGTCGTCACGCCGCCCGGCCAGGCCGCCCCGCCCGCGCCGGCGCCCGTTTACGGCGCCGTCTGGATCCAAAGCCGCGTCGCCACCGACCGCGTTAACCGCACCGTCCTCATTCAGAACCTCACAGTCACCAAATCCCTCTTCCCCGGCATGGACGCCACCAGCGCCCAGAGCCTCGCCTCGGTCATCCAGCAGGTCTTCGCCGGCCGGCAGGTGACGCTTTCACTCGATCAACTGACGGCCATGGTCCAGACCGTGCAGCAGGAGCAGACGGCCGCCGCCGATCTCAAGGTTGATCCGCCCGCCATCATTATCCGCAATCATCCGGCCGTGAAGGTCCAGTACGATGGCACTCCGAAGCTCGTTCAGGTTGAGGGCTCCAACCTGCTTCGCATCGTGAACACGCCGTTCTTTGTTGTTCTGGATCCGCCGAGCAGGACGTATTTCCTCAAAGGCGCCGGCCGATGGTACGCCGGTCCCGATGCGCTGGGTCCGTTCACGCCCGCCGTCTCAGTGCCGGCCGGCGCCGCCGCACTGGCCATCGCCTCCGGATACCAGGACCCGCAGCAACCGCTGCCGGATGCCATCGCCAACAATATCGAGATCGTCACCGCCACCGTCCCGACCGAACTGCTCTGGACCGATGGCCAGCCCCAGATGTCCTCCATCCCCGGCACCGATCTCCTCTATGTCGCCAACACCGACGCCGATCTCTTTCTCCTGATCGACAACCAGCAGATGTTTGTCCTGATTTCCGGCCGCTGGTACACCGCCGCCTCCACCGCCGGACCGTGGTCGTACGTGCCGGCCAATCGGCTGCCGCCGGATTTTGCCCGCATACCGCTGGGAAGCCCCAAGGCCGACGTTCTGGCCAGCGTGCCCGGCACGCAGGCGGCCGCCGACGCCATCGCCAACGCCGACATTCCGCAGACCGCGACCATCGACCTGCGCAACTTCCAGCAACCGCCGGTTGAATACGACGGCGATCCCAACTTCCAGCCGATTGAGGGAACGCCGCTCACCTACGCGGTGAACACACCCTGCACGGTCGTTCTCACCGGCGGGCAATACTACTGCTGCTACAACGCGGTGTGGTACATCGGGCGCGCCCCGCGCGGCCCCTGGAGCGTGTGCGTCGCCGTCCCGCGCGAAATCTACGGTATTCCGCCCTCCTGCCCCATCTATCCCTGCCGTTTCGTCTACGTCTATGGACATACCGATGAGGTCGTGTACGTGGGCTATACGCCCGGCTATGTCGGCTGCTTCGTCTCCGACGGCGTGGTCGTTTACGGCACCGGTTACGTCTATTCCCCGTGGATCGGACCCTCCATCTACTACGCCCGGCCGTTCACCTTCGGCTTCGCCGCACGCTACGACGCCTATAACGGACACTGGGGATTCGCCGTCGCCAGCGCCACCGGCGGCGGCGGACTCTGGATCGCCGCCAGCCACAATTCGCCCCAGGCCTTCGATCACGGCGGACCGTGGTTCGGTTACGGAGGCTATCGACCCGAGGTTGTCCGCTATGCCCGGCCGGGAATCCTCGTGCCCGCGCCCGCACGCCCCGACGCTCCGCCGGCCCAGCGCGATCGTTATCTCCGCAGCGTCTATTCCTATCGTCCCGACGTTCGCCCCGAACCCGTCGCCGCGCGACCGGCAATGCCGGCCGTGGCCGCGCCGCGGCCCGATGACGTCTACGCCGGCAAGGACGGCAGCGTCTATCGCAAGACTCTCGACGGCTGGGAGGTCGCCGGCCCCAAAGGTGATTGGGCCCCCGTCCGTACCGCGCCGCCCGAACCCGCCAGGGTCGAAGATCATCCCCAGCCAACCGAGCCGCCCGTCGGCCGTTCCGGTGAACGCGGCAGTGTGCCCCCAACCCCCGAGCGCACACCCACGCCGGCCGAACCGGGACGCGGACCCGCCGTGCCGGTCCCAGACCGCGGTCCCGCTCCCACTCCTGTCACACCTGGCCGTTCTCCCACGCCGGGGACTCCGGGCCGCTCGCCCACTCCGCCAACACCCGGCCGAACGCCGGTTCCGCCGACTTCTCCGGCCAATAACATCCCCGACCTCAATCGTGACCTGCGCGCCCGCACCGCGGGCGATAATCGCCCCAACGTGTATACCCCGCCGTCTCCGCCGGTTGTTCCCACGCCCCGCATCGCCACCCCTGAGCCCACTCCACGCGGCGGTGGCGCCTCGACGCCCACGCCGCGCGCCGGCGGCGGCGCTGCTAGTCCAACGCCCGAGCCACGCGGCGGTGGCGGCGCGACACCTGGCGGCGGTGCTACCGGTGGTGGCAGTGGTGCCGGTACCGGCGGTGGCGGTGGCGGCGCTGGTCGCGGCGGCCGATGATCTCCGCTGGCAATTGAATTCCGCACCTGTCGCGACAACTCAAAAGCCCACGGATTGGCCTCCGTGGGCTTTTCTGTGGACACTCCCGGCGAAGCCGCCCGATACCAATTCAATATTGAAGTCCGCTCTTCCTCTGATGCGTGTATGCCTGTCCCTCGCGGATCATATCGCCCGCCGCCACCCGGCCGACGACCAACTGATGATCCCCGCCAAAATCGTATATCTCCGCCAGATCGCATTCCAGCCACGCCAAACCATCGGCCAGCACCGGCGCCCGCCCGACCCGCTCGACCAGCGCCACGCCCTCCAGCGGATCGTCCCCGGCCGCAACTTTCGCAAATCGCTTCATCAGTGCCTTGTCCCCCGCGCTCAGGATCGTCACGCCAAACACACGCGATTGCGCAATCGCCCTTCCGATCGCCCGGTCCCTTCCCACCGCCACGCTGATCGACGGCGGCTTGAATCCCGCCTGCTGCACCCAACTGGCCAGCATCGTCTCCACGCGATCTTCCCACTTGCTCGTCAGGACATAGATACCGCTGGGAATCCGTCCCAGCGCCCGGCCGATTCCGCTCACCTGTTCCGTTGCGTCATTCATGCGGTCCTTTGTAGCGGCTCGCCCGCCGTGGTGCTACAGTAAATCCATGCCCCGCGACTCCGACACACCGGAACTCGATGAGCGCCGCATCCGCCAAGCCGCCTACCAGCGCCGCGCACTGCTTCGCGCCCGTTTCTTCATGGGCCTCTCCTCGATCGCGTGCATCGCCGGCTCAGTGGATGCCCTCCAGTATTTTCTCGGCGGCATCATCGCCCACCAGAAATGGATGTTCCCGGCGCTGGACCTGCTCGCCGCCATCGTCCTGTTCGTGACCGGCCTCACGCTCGCCCGCCATGCCCGCATGGTCCACCGCGCCCTCAAGCAGCCTAAACAGCAGCCGCCGGCCAAGCCCCCTGATTTCACCGGCCTCTCCGACGGCTCCCAACACGCCCGTAAACTTGACGAGATGAAATAGGCGTTCGGCAATACGACGCGCCGGCCGCCAAATCCGTTGGCGCTACTGCGCAATATCTCCATACAAAATCCCCCGCCCGTCGGTGCCGACGTAGACCCGGCCGTAGATGCGCGGGTCGCCGCAGAGGCACTTCCAGCGATTGCCGTACTGGTGCTGGTCGTCGTTGATGCGCACCCAGGTCACGCCGATGTCATCCGACCGGAAAACGCCCTGCTGGCCGTTGTAATTGCCGGCCGCGAAGAGGGCGGGATAGGTCTTGCCGGGAGGCGCCTTGCCGAACCCGAATCCGCCGCTGAGGCTGGGATTGCCGGCCAGGGCGGTGAACGTGGCCCCGCCGTCGGTTGAGTGCATCAACCGCCCGCCCTGAATCCACAGATCGCCCTCAATGCCCAGCGTGGCGCGCAGCCTTCCGCCGCCGCCGCCACCACCGGCCCGACCGCCGCCCGCGGGAGCAGCGGGCACGGCTGACGGGCTGGCCTTGAACGTGGCCCCGCCGTCGGTGCTGGTGTAAACCTGCTTGCTGGCCGTGTCCAGGGCGTAGAATTTCAATGGATTCACGCGATCGGCCGTGGGGCGCAAACCGGCCGCGAGGCCCACGCACGGCGTCCAGGTTTTTCCCCGATCCTTGGAAATGGCGGGCGTCGCCCCGAGGCTCATAAAGACACTGCCATCGGCGTTGAGCGTCACGCCGCCTCCCCCGCCGCCACCGCCGCGACCAGCGCCGCGTCCGCCACCGGCCGGCGCCGGACCCGTGGTGAACGGCTTCCAGTTGTAGCCGCCGTCCTCGGAGTAGGCCATCGTGTCGCGATCGGGAATATGCAATGCCGGCGAGCCGGTGCGGATCACGATCTTGGGGTTCATGTCCGCCACATCCACCATGTTGGTATTGGTGAACAACGGATGCAGGTGCATCCCCATCGGCGGCGAAACGCTCAGATCGTCATGCGTAAAGCCGCTGATATCGCCAAAGGCGCTGATGAGATGCGGCCCGGCCGTCGGGCTGACCAGGTCGAGAACCGCGGTTTCCTCGATGCCGCCGGCCCACACCGACCAATGGGTCGGCTGGTCTGTATCGGCATTGGCGATGTCGGCGCAGCCCCAGATGGTGGCGCCGGTGGCGAAGCAGACGCGGTTGGAATCGAACGGGTCGATCTGCAGAGTGGCTTCCCACCAGCCGATCGTCGGCTTGGGCTTGCCCCAGTTGAGATAGGGCGAGAGCGATGGATCCTGCACGGCCCTGGCGGTGAGGTTATGCCAGGTCTTGCCGCCGTCGGTGGTGCGGTAGATCTGGTCGTCATCATCGACGGTTCGCCGGTTGAGCGAGGCGACGACAAGCGTGCCGGGGTGCTGGCGATCCATGCCCAGCCCGCCGAATCCGCCCATGAACGTGACCGCCGCGGGATGGAGCCGCTGGCCGGGATTGGCCGGGTCAAGGTCGGGGGTGATGTTGGTCCAGGTGCCGTCTTTGGTGTTGAATTTCCAGACCGCGCCGTCGGCCACGCCGCCGGGGCCGACACCGCTGTCGAAGACGAGATACATCATGCCTTGCGCATCGAGCTGGCCGTGAATGGCCAGGAGGCCCGTGGGCTGCCCGGGAACCGGCGCCCACGTTTTGCCGGCGTCGGTGCTGCGGAAGAGTTGGGCGTCGCCGCGATCGCTGGAACCGACGTATATGTTCTTGCAGGGCTGGCCGCTGGTGCTGCCGGCCGGATCGAAGATGACGAAGCTGAGCCCGGCGCCGCCACCACCACCGCCGCCGCCGCCGCGACCGCCGCGAGCGCCGCCCGCTCCGCCGCCGGTGGCGGGGAAGCTGGCCACTTTATTCCAATGCAATGCGGCATCCGTGCTGGTCCACAAACCGTCCTGGCGCGTGCCGAAATAGAGGACATTATTGTCGCAGGGGTCCACGGCCAGGCGCTCGCCGACGCCGCGGCCGTTGGAGTTCCCGCCCATCGTGACCGGGATCGGCACCACCTGGAACGTCTTACCCTGGTCCATCGAGCGCATGATGGCGGCCGGGCCCGGCCCCATGCCGGCCGCGATGTAGACGCGATTGGCATCCACCGGGTCGGCGGCGATGCTTTCGGTACCCTGGTAATTCGAGACGCCATTCCAATCGGTCAGGGGTATCCACGTCTTGCCGCCGTTGTCCGACTTGTAGGCGCTGCCGATGTCGCAGCGGCAATACATCAGCCCCTGCTGCCTGGTGCTGTAGACGATGCCGGGAATGAACCCGCCGGCTACGACCGTCACGCTCTTCCAGACGTAGGGCTGGGAGGCCACGGCCTGCCCGAACGACGGTTGTGCGGCAAACCCCGCGGCGAGGCAAAGCCCCAGCGCGGCCGACCGAAATAGCGTGTGCAGTTTCATAATGAACTCCGGGAGCCCTTGCTCCGGTCTCCTTTTCTTAAATTGCGTTCGCTCTAAGAGTGACCAATGCCCGAATTCACTTGACCGTTACCGTCGCGGCCGCGAGGCCCGGCGCGGTCGCCGTCACGCGCACGTCGCCCGCCGTCCCGGTTCGTTGCACCGTAGCCAGTACACGGCCCTGAGTCGCATTGCGGGTATCCGTCTTGAACAGCCCGGCGTACGTCAGTTCCGCCGTGTCCAGCCCGATCAGTTTGCCGGGGCCTTCAACGCTCACTTTGACGGCCGGGGTCGCTGTCTGCACGTTCAATCCCGCATCGTCAACGACGGTGATCTCGTATAGCGTCACATCCCCGCTCACCGGCAACGTGATGGGCGCGATCTGCAGCTTCACGGCCGCCCCAGTGGTCAGCACCTTTGTGGTGACCACCTGCTTGCCGCCGCGATAACCAACCGCCGACAACGTCCCGGGCGCATACGGCACAGTCCAATCGCTGGAATACACATCGTGCGAAACGGCGTGCTTTCCCAGCGACTTGTCATTGAGGAACAACTCCACTTCATCGCAATTGGTTGGCGTATGCACCGCCACATTGGCGCCGGCCAGCCAGTTCCACGTGCTCGATGCAGCGGCCCCACCGCCACCGCGCCCGGCGCGCCCGCCGGCAGCGGCAGCGCCGGTTGCAGCGGGACTGGCCGCGCCCTGCACCTGGATGGCCAGAGAGGGGTCATCGCGCCAATAGGCGGCGCGCTGATAAAACGATGCCTTCTTCCCGCCGGCCATATCGACGAAGCCCGAGCCATTGCCACGGCGGGGCAGACTCCCGGCCTCGCCGAGATAGTCGATGCCGGTCCAGATGAATTCGCCGATGACGTAGTCGTTGTTGCGCACGCCCAGCCAGTTGGGAAGTGAGGCCGAGGTCTCGGTGCCGAGCATCAGACGTGTCGGGAAGCGGACGTGCTCGGGAGCGTAGGTGCGATCCTGGTACAGGCGGTCGATGTAGTTGTAGCCAAAGATATCCAGTTGATCCATGAATCCGTTGCGCGAGCTGGTTGCCGACTGATCGCAGGCGCTGGTGACCGGGCGGGTGGGGTCTTCGTCGTGGCAGATGCCCACGAGTTCCCTGGCGATCTTCCAGCCATCGCTGTCGAGCTGGTTGGGGATCTCGTTGCCGACGCTGTAGATCACGACGCTCGGATGGTTGCGGTCGCGGCGGAGCATGTCGCGAAGGTCGGTCTCGTGCCACTGATTGAAAAGGAGATGGTATCCGTATTCCGACTTGCCCCGCGGATCCTCGGAGTAATTGAACGCCCAATCCCGCGTCCATTCGTCGAACGCCTCGTCGAAAACGTACATGCCCATCTGATCGCACAGATCGTAGAATTCCGGCGGAAACGGATGATGGGCGGTGCGGATGGCGTTGCATCCCATGTCCTTCAGCGCGGCCAGCCGGTAGGCCCAGACGGCCGTGGGGACAGCGTTGCCGAACGAGCCAGCGTCCTGGTGGATGCAGACACCCTTGAGCTTGGTGGGTTTGCCGTTCACCAGCAATCCGCGAGTGGAATCGAATTCCAGCTTGCGGATGCCGAAGGGCGTGGTGGTCTGGTCAAGCGCAACGTCATCGAGCGTCAGCGTGCTGCGAAGCCGGTAGAGCGCGGGCGTGCTGTCGGACCACAGACGGGGATTCGGGACGTTAATCTTCTGCACGGCGGTCTGGCCCGGATGCATGCTTTGCAGCGTGATTCGTGATTCGGCGCTGGCGACCTCGGAGCCGTCGGCGGCCAGCACGGTGCTGCGCAGCACACACTCGCGGCTGGCGGGGCGAGCTCCCCACGTGTTGCGCGCCCACGCCGCACGCTCGGTCTCGCTAAAGAAACTGGCGTCGATGATGTAGCTGGCCTGAACGACGGCCTGATCGGCCGCCACCTGCGGCGTGGTAATGCTTACTCCGCCATTGAGCCGGAAATTTGTGTAGCTGGTGGTGACCAGGCGCACGTGCCGGTAGATTCCCGCTCCCGTATACCAGCGCGCCGACGGTTCCATTGAATCGTCGATCCGAACTGCGATCTCGTTGGCGGTGCCGGCCGGCCGCAGAAATTGCGTCAGGTCGTGCCGAAACCCGATATACCCATATGGACGGCTGCCCAGGTATTCACCGTTGATCCAGACCTGGCTGTTCATGTAGACGCCGTCGAACTCGATGACCACTTTCCTGCCGGTCATGTCACCCAGCGTGAAGCTCTTGCGATACCACCCGATTCCGTGCGGAAAGAACCCGCCGTTGCCGTTCCCCTCCGGCGGGCGGGCCAGGGCGCCTTCGATGCTCCAGTCATGCGGCAGGTCGAGCGTGCGCCAGCTTGAATCGTCAAAACCGGTTTGCCGGGCGCCCGGATCATCGCCAAGGTGGAAGTGCCACCCGGCGTCGAAGGGAATGATCTCCCGGCCCGCGGCCGGTGCGTCGGCGGCACATACGGACGACGCACAGCAGAGCAGCAAACCAAGACCAACAACGCCGAGGAAAAATGCGGAGAAGGATCGGTCAGACATGGCAGCATCCCTTTGGGCAATGGACAACGAATATTTCCACCTGGCGACGCGCCGTAGAAAGGAGAATCGGCATTCGTCGCTTCTCGCCGCGGACAATTCTGCCCCCGCCGGTTTTCGCCGTCAAGACGGGCCGAGGCCCGAACGGCGCGACCGAATTGCCGCGGGGCCGGCGTCAATCTCCCAAAATCGAGAGTTGCGACTGCAGCCAATCGGATTCAATCGGCGCATCCGAAAACGGCGTACCCGCCGATGTGTCCACCGACCGCGACACGGCGGCCGCACTGGGTGGCCTGGTGCTGGTGGCCAATGCGTGTCCCGCCGCGCTATCGCCGGCGGCACTGAGGTTGGCGCCCAGGTCGTTCATGATGGCGGCAATATCCGTAATGTTCACCATCCCCTGGTTGAGGATATCCCCGCCGTAATACCCAACCGATTGGCCAAGGTTATTGATGGCCCGCGTCAAGTCGGTGAGATCCACCCGGCCATCCAGGTTGGCATCCCCGACGGGCACATATTTCGCTTCCACGTCCTGGGCTGGAACAGTTAGCGGGTCCTCATTCCAATCGCCGTAGCCGATTCCGCGGCTGGCCTGGGAATCGGGGCCGGTGACCAGAGAACTCATGATGGTCGGTTCTACCCCGGCGTTCTGCACCCATGCGGCGACCTGCGAAACCGGCACGTCACTTTCGTTGGCCAGCAGCGTGTTGTTGGTGATATCCAGCGTGCCGGCCAGCCAAAGGCTGTTGACGGCGAAGACGCTCTGATCGGCCTGCGAATCGGACGGCGCCAGCGCCAATTCCGCCCCGGACGCTATCGAAACGGTGTCGAGCGTGTAATTCAACACGCCCGCGCCGGGGGTATTGGCGGGAATGGTGAACGACCCGCCGTCAATGGACACCGTATCGCTGTTGCGCGCGGAACTTGCGATGATTTGCAGGACATTCTGGCCCGCCCCGCCGGTGAGAGATAATCCGCCGGCCGGCAACGGATCGCCGCTGGAGAGGTCGAGAACGAACAGATCGCCCCCGTCGGGGCCGTTGTAGCTGACGTCGGAAATGTCGCCGTAAGGCAGGCGCTGGCCGGGAATGCCCGCGCCTGTTGCGTTGTTCCAGACGTCAATGTGCTGGCCATCGGCATCGAGTTTGATGTACTCGGTGCTGTCGGACAGCGCCAGCGATACCGGACCGACATCTTGCGCCAGGACCGGACTGGCCATACTCGCGAAGTTATTGTCGCCGCTGTAGACGGCCACGACCGAATGCGTGCCGGCATCCAGAGTTGCCGTGGTAAAGCTGGCACTATCGCCATTGAGAGGCACCGGAGTGCCGACGCTCGTGCCGTCGATCTGGAACTGCACGGTTCCCGTCGGCCCCGCGCCGATGTTGGGAGTAAGAGTCGCGGTGAACGTCACCGCCTGGCCGTAGCTGGTCCAGGGATCGCTGGACGTGACGATGGCGCCGGCCGCCGCGAGCTCGAATACGCCGCCGGCGTTGTTGGCGCCGCCGAAGAAGGTCGCGCCCAGAAGATCTCCGCCGGAGTCCAGAACGACCCCACCGTCGGCAAACTGGCCGGCGTCGCCGTTGAAAGAGGCGAGCGTCGTGATCACAGCGCTGCTCCTCCCGATCGCAAAGACCACGCCGTCGCCGTCGACGCCGCCGGCGCCCGCCGTGCCGAAGAGATTGCCGGCGGAGTCCAGCGTAACGCCCGCGAAAGGGCTCGCCCCATTGGGGCCGGCAAATGGGGCCAATATCGTGATGGCGCGGCTGCCCTGGGCGATCTCGAAAACGGCGCCGTCGCCGCCTGCACCGCCGGTCTGTGTCGTGCCGAAGAGGTTGCCGTAAGAATCCATGGTCACGCCGGAGATGGGTGAATTCCCGTTGGCGCCGTTGAAGGATGCGATATCCGTGACTTGGCCCGTTCCATGCGCAATTTCGTAGACTGTGCCGTCGCCGGCAATTCCACCGCCGGCCGCCGTGCCGAAGAGATCGCCGGAGGAGTCCATTATGACGCCGCCGTCGGCATAGAGCCCGTTGTTGCCGTTCAGCAATGCCAGAGTGGTAATGGCGGCGCTGCTTTGCGGGATTTCGAAAACCGTTCCGTCGCCGGTGTATGGGCCGGCATATCCGTTGCCGCCATAGGAGGTGGTACCGAAGATGTCGCCGGAGGAATCCAGAAGCAGACCGCCAAAGGGATTGGCCCCGTCAGCGCCGTTAAACGAAGCCAGATTGGTGACGGCCCCGCTGCCGGAAACAATCTCAAACACGGCGCCGCAGCCGCTGTTGCCGCCGTTTTCCAGTGCGCCGAAAATGTCGCTGCTGGAATCCAAGGCCAGGACCGAGGGCCAGTTCCCGTTACCGGGCGAGAACGAGGCCAGAGTTGTAATTGCACTGCTTTCGTATGCAATCTCGAACACAGTGCCCATGCCGCTGTCGCCGCCGCCGGTGGTCGTGCCGAAGATGTCGCCCCCGGAATCGCTTACCACGCCGGACCACGGATTCTGCCCGTTGGCGACGTTAAAGGCCGCGACGGCGCCTGGCGAGCTCCAACTCATGCCCGGTGCGGCCTTGGCGACGTTCTGCACAAACGCCGGGCTGGCGCTGGGGGGAAAGCTGCTGTCACCACTGTAAATCGCGACGATGGAATGGACGCCGGCAGTAAGTATCGAGGGTGTAAACACGGCCGTGTTGCCGACGAGACTCACCGGCGCACCCGCGCTGCTGCCGTCGATCTGGAATTGAACGGTACCGGTCTCGCCACTGCCGCCGGTCGGCGTGACGGTTGCGGTGAAGGTGATGGGCTGAGCGTAGGCGGCCAACACATTGCTGGAGGTGACGGCGGTGTTGGAGCCGGTAACAGCGTGCAACTCGAAGACCGTGCCGTATGCGCTGCCGCCGCCGTTTTCCGCTGTGCCATAAAGATTGCCGGAGGAATCCGCGACCACGCCGGATGTATAGGGATTTTCGCCGGTGGCGGCGTTGAGCGAGGCCAGCGTCGTGATGAGTCCGCTGCCGCGGGCGATGTCGAAGACAGTGCCGTCGCCGCCTGCGCCGCCGTATTCCGTGGTGCCAAAGAGATTGCCCGCGACATCCAGGACAGCGCCGCTGTAAGGCAATTCGCCGTTGGCGTTGTTGAACGAGACCAGTGTGGTGATGCTGCCACTGCCCTGAGCGATCTGGAAGACCTCGCCATCGCCGCTTGAGCCGCCGGCATAGGTCGTGCCAAAAAGATCGCCGGAAGTGTCAAGCACTACACCGGCATAAGGCTCATTTCCGTTCGTGCCGTTGAACGCGGCGAGATCGGTGATCGTTGCGCTCCCCGGGGCGATCTCGAAGACTGTGCCGTCACCGTTTGAGCCGCCCGCCGACGCCGTGCCGAAGAGGTTGCCGAAAGCGTCCGACACGACGCCAGCGAACGGCTCCGCCCCGTTCGTGCCGTTGAATATGGCCAGGGTGGTGATCGCGTTACTGCCGCGGGCCAGCTCGAAAACAGTGCCGTCGCCATGTCCGCTGTTCAAGGTGAGATCGCCGCCCTCATAGGCCGTGCCGAAAAGGTCGCCGGATGAGTCGAGCAACAGGGCGCCGTGCGGGCGTTCCCCATTGGGGCCGTTGAACGCGGCCAGAACCGTGACGGTGGCGCTTCCCCGGGCGATTTCAAAGACCGAGCCGTCGCCCCCTGAGCCGGCGCTTTGCGTGGTGCCGAAGATGTTTCCGGAGGAGTCCAGGACGACAGGGGCAAAGGGCTCGTCGCCCGTTGCGGCGTTAAAGGAGGCCAGCGTGGTGATTGCCGTGCTTCCGGTTGCGATTTCGAAAACCGCGCCGACGCCGCCGGCGCCGCCCAGATAGGTCGTGCCGAAGATGTTGCCGGATGTATCCAGCACCACGCCGGCGAATGGCTTTTCGCCGGTGGAGCCGTTGAACGACGCTACCGCGGCCAGCGCGCCAAAGCTCGACAATAACATGCGCTTTTCAAGAAGCTCGACCTGGTACGCGGCCCGACGAACGCGCGGCGTTGCGGCGACGATGGCCCGATGACGACGACCCCCGGATTGCGGCCTCGACATAAACAGACCCTCCACGCCAAATTTTGATCGCTCCAGCCGACTGACCCGCCGGTGTGCAACCACCGGGCACCCAGGCACATGTTCTGCTATCGAATTGTCCCCACTTGATACGGCTGCCGCAATAGCAAATCCAACCAATGTGCAATAATTCGCGTTTGCCGCCTCTTCCGCTGGATAGCCGTCAATCTCCGCCCGCGATCAGTCGATCCAAACTCTCGATCGTCTGTCCCTCGGTCGTTGACCACCAGAGCTGTTTGTGATGATGGACCATGCACACCACGTCGTGCCCGCCGAAGGCCAGAAAGAAATCGCTGGCCGTCAGGTTGCGCAACAGGCCGCACACGAATCGTCCGGCCGGCGCGGACTCGGATGCGCCGAATTCAATCGCCGATCCATCGGTGCGGCTTTCCAGTTCCGTAGCGTCGATCTGCACGTCGGCCAGCAATCCGCGGAGCCAAACGCGATTGGCGTCCAGTTCAAACGCCCAATGACTTGCGGGCATGATCCACAGCCGTGGCGGTTCGCCCCATAGTTTCGGCAGCGATTCGGTCCACGCACGCACCAGAAGCGCCGCGAGATTCCCCTCGTAAGGCTCAGCGACCGATCGCGTCATCACGAGCATCGCCGGGCGGATCGACGCATCCGCAGGGCCGATCCAGCCGCGATACACCACCGGCCGGTCATCGGGAAAGCCGAACGCGCCGCTGCGATAGTATTTGCAGACCATGCCGGCCGATGCCAGTGTCCGCGCCACCACGTCGTAGTCGATAATCCGAGCCATGCCACTCCCAAGAGGATTCTACGCCAATCGCCGCCCCCTCGCCCATCGCGGGCCTGTGCGTTACAGTAGCGCCCATGATCCGTGTCGTCCTCACTGGCGGCCCCGGCGCCGGCAAGACTGTTATCTCTCGCCGCGTGGCGGAAACATCCGCCGGGCACATCGCCTGCGTCCCCGAAGCCGCGACGGCCGTCTATGAGCAATTCAATACCCGCTGGGATCTGGTCGACCTGGTCCGCCGGCGCGAGATACAGCGTCGCATCTACCACCTGCAGCTCGAGCGCGAAGCCGCTCCGATCACGCACAGTCCCACGCCGCGGATTCTCCTGCATGATCGCGGCACGATCGACGGCGCTGCCTACTGGCCCGACGGTCCCGACGACTATTGGAAAGACCTGGGAACGACTCACCAGGCCGAACTGGCCCGCTATGACGCCATCATCTGGCTGGAGACCGCCGCCATCCTGGGCATCTACGACGGCGGATCGAGTAACCCGGTGCGTTTTGAAAACTCCGCCGAAGCCGTCCACAACGGCCAACGCGTCGGCCAGCTCTGGTCCGCACACCCGCATTTTTTCCGCGTCAGCGCCTACCCGACGCTCGAAGAGAAGATTGAGCAGGTCCAGTCGGTCCTCGCCTCACTCCAAGACCAGCACAAGAAACCCAAGCCACTTACATAATCCGCATTGTCCAGAGAATCCGTTGGATTTTCGTTGTCACCCGGTCACCAGGTCACCTTGTCATCCCTTCCCCGCCTTTTGACCTTTCCCGCCCACATTCTTAATCTTGTCGCCCGATGAAACGCTACTTCCCCGATCTGCCCACATTCCTCGATCGCGCCGCATCGGCCGATCTGATCCCGGTCTACCGACAACTCCTGGCCGACCGGCTCACGCCGGTCACGGCCTTTGAGGTTCTCGGCCGTGACGAACATGCCTTTCTGCTGGAAAGCGTGATTGGCGGCGAGCGTGTCGCGCGATACAGCTTCATCGCCACCGGACCGCGGCTGGTCTATCAGGCCGCTCACGGAAAATGCTCCGTCCAGGCCGAGGGATTTCCGCCTCGTAACGCAACCACCGTCGATCCCCTGGCCGATCTGGAGAAGCTCCTGCCCAAGCGGCGCTATTATCACGACAAGTTGCTCCCCGCGTTCACCGGCGGCCTGGTCGGTTATGCCGGGTACGACACGATCCGTTATTACGAGCCGGACAAGCTCGGCGATCTACCCGCCAAGGACGATCGCCGCCTGCCGGATGTGCTCTTTGGCCTCTATGGCGAGTTGGTCATTTTCGATCACGTGGACAAGACCATCAAGGTGGTCGCCAATGCCGATCTCACCACCAGCCGGTCGCCCGATGCCGCCTACCGAGACGCCTGCCACCGCATCGACGAACTGGTCCAGCGCCTCCAGCAGCCCCCCACCAGCGGCCTGGGCGAAATCGATGCGCGCGGACCGGCCACCATCGCCTATTCCAGCAACTTCTCCCGCGACCAGTTCGAGGACGCCGTCCGCGCCGGCAAGGAATACATCAAGGCCGGCGACATTTTCCAATTCGTCCCCAGCCAGCGCCTGCGCGTACAGAGCACGGCCAATCCGTTCGACGTTTACCGGGCACTGCGCATCATCAATCCGTCGCCGTTCATGTTCTATCTTAAGAGCCCCGCGTGCATCCTCATCGGTTCAAGCCCGGAAATTCTCTGCCGGGTCGTCGATGGCATCGTCACCAGCCGTCCCCTGGCCGGCACGCGACGCCGCGGCGCAACGCGCGAAGAAGATCTCGCCCTGGAACAGGAACTGGTCAACGATCCCAAGGAACGCGCCGAGCACATCATGCTGGTCGATCTCCACCGCAACGATGTCGGCCGGGTCGCCCAGATCGGCTCGGTCAAGGTCTCCGACGTGCTCACCGTCGAGCGCTACAGCCACGTGATGCACCTGACCACGAACGTCACCGGCCGGTTGCGCCCCGAACTCAGCGCCCTTGATGCCCTTCGCGCCAGCCTGCCGGTGGGCACGGTGAGCGGCGCCCCAAAGGTCCGCGCCATGCAGATCATCGACGAACTGGAACCGACGCGGCGCGGCCCCTATGGCGGCGCGGTCGGCTACGTCGATTTCGCCGGCAACATGGACACCTGCATCGCACTGCGCACGATCGTCTGGCACAACGGCGTCTACGACGTCCAGGCCGGCGCGGGAATCGTCGCCGATTCCGTCCCCGCCAGCGAATACGAGGAAACGCTGAACAAAGCCAAGGCCATGCTCAAAGCCGTCGAACTGGCCGAGGCGGGGTTTTGATCGGCCGAGGATTCGTGGTGTTCGGTCGCGGCCTCGCGTCATAAGATGAATAATCCGGTGTGGAGCTACACGAGAGCCGATGAGCATTCAATTCGTCGATTACCCGATGCCACCGGCGCTGGTCTTGAATCTGCGCGACCAAAACCCCTGGTGGCAAGCCGCTGCCATGCCAAACGTGCCACGCTACCGTCGCTGGCCGTACAAGCGGATCATGTCCTGGCTCCGTAACCCCAAACCCCTGGCTCCGATTCTGGCGATGCGCGGGCCGCGACAGGTTGGCAAGAGTTCGCTTCAACTGCAGGTCATCCAGACGCTGCTGCATGATGGGATTGCTCCGGAACGGATATTCCGCGTACAGTTCGATGAACTGGCATCACTTGAGCAAATCCCCGGAAAGGACGATCCTATCCTCCGCATTGCAGACTGGTTTTCGCGAGCCATCCTCCAACAACATTTCAACGCGGCAGCGAACGCCGGCGCGCCGGCTTTTCTCTTTTTTGACGAGGTGCAGAATCTCCCGTCCTGGCACGTGCAGCTCAAGAGTCTGGTCGATCACGCCTCGGTCCGCGCGATGATCACCGGCAGTTCCGCCTTACAGATCGAACGCGGCCGCGATAGTCTGGCAGGGCGAATCCAAACACTGGAAATTGGCCCGTTGCGACTGACCGAAATCGCTGCCATCCGCGGCTGGGAGGAATTGCCGCCGTTTCAGCCGGATAACGGTCTGGATGCATGGATATCCGCCGAGTTCTGGAGCGAGTTGGTCAAACACGCCCGGAATCGATCGGCACATTTGGAGCGCGTCTTCAAGGCGTTCTCGGATCGCGGCGCCTACCCGATGCCACATGCGAACCCTGACGCGCCCTGGGCGGATATCGCCGACTTCCTGAACGAAACCGTTGTTGAGCGAGTTATTCAGCACGACCTGCAGGCGGAGCATCGCGGTGACAACGTGAACGCGACCTTAATGCGCGACGTCTTTCGCATGGTCTGCCGATGCGCCGGCCAGGCGCCGCGACCCGCCCGGATTTCCCAGGAGACAAACCTGCAACTGAGTTCCGGCCTGTCACAGACTAATGCCAGACAAATCTCCAGTTGTCTGGCGGCCCTGGATCAATCCCTCTTGATTCGCACGATCGATCCTCTTGAGGCAAGGCGAAAACCGGTACATGGGTCAAAAAAGCTGACGCTTTGCGATCACGTCCTTCGAGCGGCGATGCTGCGGGAGCTTATCCCGCTTGTCCCATCCGAACTGGATCAATCTCCGCCCAACGTTCAGACTGACGCGGGCTTTCTTGCCGACAGCACGGTGGGCTATTACCTGGCGTCCCTGACGAACAAGTCCATCGGGCACCTGCCGGGCGGCGAGGATGTGCATGAGGTGGATTACGTCGTCACCATCGGCGAAAAGCGAATTCCCATCGAAGTGAAATACCGGTCCGCCCCGGACGCCAGCAGCGCCAAGGGCCTGGCCGCATTTCTCGACAATCCCCTGAACAACGCTCCATTAGCCCTGTTCGTCACGCGCGATTTCGAACCGGCCGTGCCGATTCAAGACCCACGCATCGTTTGCGTTCCGCTTCCTGCTCTGCTTCTGCTGAGATAGACCAGGCAAATCGCCGACATTTCTCCGCGCGGCTTGATATGATACCTCTCGTCGCGATTCCGGGAGGCTCGCATGACCGATTCCAACCAACCTCCACCGCTGCCCCTCGATTGCCGGCACGGACGTTGCCACCCCCTCTGGGGCACCCTGGCCATTTCGCTCTGCGCGGTCGTCGTCGCTATGCTCATCTGCTTGCTGGTGTTTCACGGCCTGCTTCCCGATTGGACCCCGCACTACACGACCGCCGCCCGAACGCTGCCCGCGACCGACCCTGTCACAGCCGCCGCCATCGCCGACGCCGACAGAGCCAAGTCCGCCGCCAATCTCGATAAGATCGGCTATCTGATCCACGAGTATTGCGGCGATCACAACGGCGATTTCCCCGATTCGTTTCCAACCCTTCTCCTGGAAGGAAATTACGTCAGCTCGGTCTTCGTCAATCCCGCCAGCACCGACACTCCCGCCGTCGGACCCACTCAGCAGGCCATCGCCGATAAACTCCTGGCCGGCGGACATTGCTCCTACGTCTATCTCGGCCGCGGCCTCGATTGCACGGGGTCGTCACCAGAGGACGCCATCGCCGCCTACGAAATCCCTCTCCATCCCGGCGACGGCGCCAACGTGCTCCTGGTCTACGGCGACGTCAAATACGTCGACGCCGCGCATGTTGCCAAAATCATCGCCCAAGCCAAGGCCGGCTCTTTTCCAGTAAGATTGCCCGTGCCATGACCGGCCGGAGAATCGAACCATGTCTGAATCCAACCCACCACCTCTGCTGCCCCTTGACTATGCAACACCGCCAACGCCCGCGCCCCGGCATCGCGTTATTTTCTGGATTGTCGCCACCCTCGCGGCCGTTGGCGTTGTGGCGCTGGCCATCTCGTGCCTGCTTCCGACTTTGGTAGTTGACCGTGACGTCAGCCCTCGCGTCAAATCCGCCGCCAACCTCCGCTCGATCGGCCAGGCCATCTTGATGTACTGCAACGACAACAACGGCGACTATCCCGATTCGTTCGCTACAGTCCTGACCAACGAGGACATCACCAGCGGGGTATTCGTGAATCCCTCCAGCAACGACAGCCCCGCACCCGGCCCAACCACGCGCGATTACATCAAACAACTCAACCCCGGCTCCGGATATTGCTCCTACATCTACATGGGCCGTGGCCTGAACGCCAAAACCGTCAGCCCCGATACCATCGTCGCCCGCGAGGTGCTGCTCCATCCCACCGATGGCGCCAACATGCTCTTCGGCGACGGCCACGTCGAATACCTGACGCCCGCCGAAACCGCAGCCATCATCGCCAAAGCGACAACCGGGCCATTTCCCGTCACCATGCCATCGCCGTAAACCCGATTGGCCGAATGACGTACCGCCCGCGAATGGGTACATTCGCTGGAGACGCCAAGTACGCAGAGAAATCCGTGCTGCCGAGATCGACTCTTCTACCTTTTCACGCGATCTTCTACTCGGTGTCCTCCGCGCCTGCGGTTCAATCCGTCCTTTCGAGGTAGAATGGACCTATGCCCGAATCCAACCAACGCCCGCCGTATCCGCTGGACCACGAGACCCCGCCCAATCGGCCGCAGTCCAAACGCAATTTGGTGCTGTGGCTCTTCATCGGCTTTGTCGCGCTGTTGTGCATCGGCGGACTCTGGCTTTCGCCGCTACGCTTCAACCACCCCGAGTCCGGTCTGGGCATCAAGTCCGCCGCCAATCTGCGTTCGATCGGTCAGGCCATTTTGATGTACTGCAACGACAACAACGGCGAGTATCCCGATTCGTTTCAGACACTCCTCATAAGCGAAGACATCACCAGTGCAATCTTCCTCAGCCCATGGACCGACGACACGCCCGCCGATGGCCCAACAGCCCAAGCCACCGCCGACCAGCTCACGGCCGGCGGACATCTCTCCTACATCTATCTCGGCCGCGGATTGAACGCAAAGACCGTCACGCCCGAGACGATCGTGGCCTATGAACCGCCGCCGCCCGGCCACCGCGCAAACGCCCTTTTTGGCGATGGTCACGTCGACCAAATCGAGGCTGCCGATCTCGCCAAGATCATCGCCAGAGCCAACTCCGGACTGCGCCCCGTCACCATGCCGTCGCCGTAAACCCGATTCGCCCAATGACGTACCGCCCGCGAATGGGTACATTCGCTGGAGACGCCGAGTACGCAGAGAAATCCGTGCTGCCGAGATCGACTCTTCTACCTTTTCACCCGAATCTTCTACTCAGCGTCCTCCGCGCCTCTGCGGTTCAATCCGTCTTTTCGAGGTAG
>CAYQTE010000044.1:0-3272 GCA_964420285.1 uncultured Tepidisphaeraceae bacterium | reverse complement strand
TCTTCTACTCAGCGTCCTCCGCGCCTCTGCGGTTCAATCCGTCTTTTCGAGGTAGAATGGACCCATGCCCGAATCCAACCAACCACCGCCACAGCCGCTCAATTACCAAGGCCCTCGCGATTTGCCCCGGCGGCAGGGCTGCTTCCCAAGGTGGCTCTTGTACGTCGCCGGCGTGCTGGCAATTCTGATATCCATCCCTCTGATTCAGGCCTTCTTTTCCGTCCGATTCCTTCGCAACCGAATCATCTCCGCCTCCCATCTCCGTCAAATTGGCGAGGCGATCTTGCAATATGAGAACAACAACCACGGCCGCAACCCCGATTCGTTTCAGACGCTCTTTCTGAACACCACTATTTCCAGCGACAGCTTCGTCAATCCCAACAGCGATGACACGCCCGCCGACGGCCCCACCCGGCAGGCCATTGCCAACCAATTGCTCCTCCCCGGCCACGTCTCCTACGTCTATCTCGGCCGGGGCTACAACTCATTGTTGCAGCCGGACGCGATCGTCGCCTACGAAAAGCCAATCCGCCCCGGTTTTGGCGTGCCCACAATCTTCGGCGTAAACGCCCTCTTCGCCGACGGCCACGTCGAAGGCATCGACCCCGCCCATTCCGCAGTCATCATCGCCCGCACCACAACCGGCCCGTTTCCAGTGACCATGCCATCGCCGTGAACGCTTGCAGGATTGGACCATGCCCGAATCCAACCAACCTCCCCTGCTGCCGCTGGATTACGAGAACCCGCGCAATCCGCCTCCAAGGAACGCCCCGTGGTTGCTTTGGGGATGTTTGACGACAATTCTGTTGCTAATTGCAGGATCTTTCGTCTTCCAGAGAATTGACGAATATGAACAAAGGCGGCTCCTACCCCGCATTGCGTCCCAATCCATTTTGCAACAAATCGGCGAGGCGATCGGAATGTACGCCGACAAGCATCCGTTCGACTACCCGGATTCGCTTGCGACCCTTTTTTCCGACCCGGATATTATCGCTCAGCACTACATCGACCCCTCGATCATTGGCATGCCTGCTACCGGGTCAGCCAACCCGCCTGCCGCGAACCAGACGACAGGTTGGCATTTCTCCTACATCTATCTCGGCTGCGGTCTGAACAAAAGGACGGTGCCGCCGCAGATGGTCGTCGCATACGAAAAGCCGGCCCACGCCAGTGACGGCGCGGTCATGCTCTTTGGCGATGGTCATGTCGAATACGAGAATGCTGCCGGTGTCGCGGACATCCTCGCGCATTTCACCCCTGCCAAATTCCCGGCAACCAACCCCTCGCCGTGAATCTCCGCTGCTCCCACTCCGCCCCCCTGCTCCTTGTCTTTTCCCCCCCCTTCCCATAACTTCATGCCGTCACAGAGAACACCGCCACCATGAACAAATTCGCCTTCAGCACCGTCGCCTGCCCAAATTGGGATTTGCAGACCATCGCCGATCGAGCAAAGGAATACGGTTATCACGGCGTCGAGTTCCAAACGGGCGCTGATGGCACGGCCGGAGCGGGGGCTGATCTCTTCCAGGCCGAGCCGAATGCGGCGGCTGGGATTTTCAAATCGGCCGGGGTGGAGATCGCCTGTCTGGGCAGTTCGATCTTCTTTCACGGCGATCGCAGCAGAGACATCGCCGGGGCCGACGAATTGCGCAAGCATCTGGAACTTGCGGCGAAGCTGAATTGCGGGCTGGTGAAGATTCTCGATACGCGGGTGCGGCCGGGTCAGGATCGCATCGCGGCCGGGATTGCGATGGCGCGGTGGCTGCTTCCGCTGGCGGATGAGGCGGCCGGGCGCGGCATCGCCATCGTCATCGAGAACGCACTGTCGTTCCGCACGGCCAGGGAGATGTGGACGATCCTGGAAGCCGTACCACATCCGTCGGTCGGGCTGTGCTGGGATGTCTGCACCGCCGCCCAAGCCGGCGAGCGCCCGGCCGTCAGCGTGCCCATGCTCAACAGCCGGATCTTCCATGCACACGTGAGAGATGCCAAGCTCGAAGGCGGCGGCCCCGCGTATTGCAAGCTCGGCGAGGGCGATGTCGCCGTGCAGAATTTCCTGACGCGCCTGATGGGCATCGGCTACAACGGCTATGTCGTCGTCGAGTTGGATAAGGCATCGCTGTCAGGATTGCCCGAGCCGGAGACCGTGCTGCCCGAGGCGATCGCGCAATTGAAGAAGTGGACCCAGCCGGTTGAGAAGGCAAAGCCTGTCCCGGCGGCCGCGAAGCATTGAACGACACGCCGCAGGGGATGGGATGACAAGGTGACTTGGTGACACGGTGACAAGGTGACGATACAGCGGAACCGCGTCCGTTTGTCACCTTGTCACCCGGTCACCCTGTCACCTTGTCACCCCATCATTCACCCCAGGTCACTTTCCCCTATAATACCCCCATGACTCGCACACTTCGCGACATGGTTGTCGTCATCACCGGGGCCAGTTCCGGCATCGGCCGGACGCTGGCCGTCAATCTGGCCGCACGCGGGGCCAAACTGGTGCTATGCGCCCGGCGGCTCGATCGGCTGCAGGAACTCTGTCAGACACTCGGGCCCGAGCATCTGTGCTTGCGGGCCGATGTTGCCAATCCGGAGGACTGCGCCGAACTCATCCGTCAGGCCGTCGCGCGGTTTGGACGCATCGACACGCTGGTGTGCAACGCCGGCTATGGGCTGGGGCAGGCGGTGGCGGAGACTTCCGCGGCCGACATGACGGCCATCTTCAAGACCAACGTGTTTGGCACGACCGATTGCATCCGCCCGGCCGTGCCCATTATGAAGGCCCAGGCGCTGCGCGATGGGTATCGCGGGCAGATCGTCATCATTTCCAGCGCGGTTGCCCGTCGCGGGCTGCCGTTCATGGGGCCATACGCCGCGACCAAGGCGGCTCAGCTTTCCATCGCCGAGGCCCTGCGCGTGGAACTGGCGCCGTCGCGCATCGCCGTGACCAGCGTTCATCCCGTCGGCACCACCACCGACTTCTTCACCACGGCCGCCGCACTCAGCGGCAAGCCCGTGGGGCCGCACGGCAACTGGCTGCAATCGGTTGACACCGTCGCTCGCAAGATCAGCCGCATCGTCGAAAAACCCCGCCCCGAACTCTGGCCGATGGCTCTCGCCCACTGGGGTCTGAATTTCACGGTCTTCATACCCGGCATCACCGACTATTTCGTCGGCAAGATCGGCAACTCAATTGCAGGCAAGAACGGATCGGCGCCCGAATCCGACGCCGGCCGGAGCCAGAGCAACGAAGGCGTGTAACCGCGCCATGTTAA
>CAYQTE010000043.1:0-39852 GCA_964420285.1 uncultured Tepidisphaeraceae bacterium | reverse complement strand
TTGTCGAGAGATTAAGTAGGGAATTGCCCGGCGGGCCAATTTGGCGCGCCCAGATTCGACCCGGCCGGGCAAAGTTCCAACTCCTACAGGCAAAGTCCAACTTTTTCGAGACATTTGGCGCGTTTTTTCGTCGCAATCGGGAAGCGAAACCGCGATATTCGGCTGGAAACCGGGGTGAGCAGACATGAGAGTTGTGGCGCGTTTGGGGGTGTAACCACAATGCGAGCAACTACTTAGGAGAAATCTCACGCGGAGACGCGGAGCAAATCCATGCTGACCACGGATTTCACGGATGCGTGGGGGTGCAGTTTGGCGAAAACGAAGGCGTGCGGCCGTCAGGCGAGGGTTATGTTGCCCGGCGGAATCGTGCCGCTCTCGATGATGTAATTGTCGCTGGGGCTGTAGATGAGGCTGTCGTTGGTGGCGGCGCCGACGAAGATCTGGTCGTCGGTTCCGTTAACGCAATAGAAGACGTTGTTGCCCTGGCCGCCGTAAAGCTGGTTGGTGCCGGCGCCGCCGTTGAGGGAATCGTCGCCCAGCGCGCCGCGCAGGGTGTCGTTGCCGAGGCCGCCGAGGAGGGTGTCGTTGCCTTTTCCGCCGGCCAGGAGGTCATCGCCCGCGCCGCCCTTGATGGAATCATCGCCGGGTCCGCCGGAGAGAGAGTCATTGCCGGCCCCGCCGCCGATCGTGTCGTTGCCGGGCCCGCCCATGATGGTGTCATCGCCGGGTCCGCCCTGGACGCTGGAGCCGATGATGCCGTCGCCGAGAGTGATCAGGTCGTCGCCGGCCTCGCCTTCGACATCGATGGACGTCACGGAGGCCAGTGGGAAATTGAGTGCGACGCCGTTGAGCGTGGCGGTAAGGGTTGAACCGCTGGTGGTCAGTGAGATGGTGTCATTACCGGCGGTTCCCATGACGGTGAGGGCGCCATTGGTCAGCGTGGCAAAGTTCGGCGTGGCATTGACGACGGTGAAGGACGGCGAGAGGGCACTGGTAAGCGTGCCGTCGGTGGCGGTGAGCGTGTAGGTGCCGGTCTGGTCGACAGTGAGATCGCTGAAGGTTGCGATGCCGCTGACGGCCGCGACGGCCGTCGTGCCGCCCAGAGTTGCGCCGTCGGGCGCGGTGAGGGCGACGGTGACCTCCGAGGAGTCGGTGGCGACGGTATTGCCGTCGGCATCTTCAACGGCCACGGTGAAGGGCGTGGCGGAGGGCAGTCCGACAATTTCCGTGTCGGGCGCACCGGTGAAGGCGAGTTGGGAGGGCGTGAGGGTGGCGATGCTGGAGCCGGTCAGTTCCTCCATCGACGTGTTGTGGGTGATATTGCTCCCGGAGCCGGTGGTGCTGATATTGGTGGACTCGACCTTGCCGATGCTGGCAGCAAAGTAATCGGTGGAATTTGTGGGAGTTTCCGTCACGCCGTTGACCGTGGCGGTGATGGAGACATTGATTTGGTAGCAGTTGAAGGTTCCGGCCGGGACGGTGATGCTCTGGGTGGAATCGGAGGCGAGTTCGACGCTGTAGTTGAACACGCCGGAATTGGTGGTGGAGCTGGCACCAGAGGTGACGACGGTTCCGGTATAGACGGCGGTGTAGGTGGTTCCGGCGGTCAAGGTTGCGGGGATGGAGACATAAGCGGGCGAAAAGGTGGTTGTGGCGGATCCCGTGGAATTCGTGGTGATGCCGCCGTAGTTTTTGACACCGTTGGTGTTGCTGATGCTGATGAAATTCTGGGTCATGCTGCCCAGGCCGTCGTTATCGTCGTATTCGGTAAGGCCGCCGGCGCCGTTGAATGAGGCCGTGCCAACCGCGGCGATGGTTTCGGTGGTGGTGCCATCGACCGTGCCATCGAAAATTTCCTCGTAGACTCTCTGAAAACCAACCGTTTGCGGTCCCGCCAGCGACGAGGAGCTGACACTGAGCAGGACGCGCCGCTCAAGCGGTTCGAAAGTGGCCGGCCGGGGCTTGGCATACACCGGCGGAAACGAAGCGGGATCAAGTACAAGAGTGGCTGGCCTGATGGTCTTACGGTTACGGCGGCGGAGCATATGCGCTACATCCTGTCATTGCGTCGGGGGGCTTGGTCCGAGAACACGGATGGATGGTAGCGCGGTGGACGGAAAGGGTCAAAAAGAATCCGATCCCTTTGATGAACGTGCGGCCTGTGCCCTGTCGCTATTTTACGCCCAGGAGTTCCTTGATCTTGGGCAGGACGGCGTCCGCCCAGATCGTGTAGCCTTTTTCGGTCGGGTGAAGGGCGTCGGACATGACATCCGCCGAGATCGAGCCGTCGGGCTCGAGGAATTTGTCGCCGATGTCCATGTAATAGATGTGTTGGCCGTCGTCCAGTTTGGAAATGGCCGCGTTGACCTGCTTGATGCCCGGCCGCCAGGGATCGTCGGCGGTCTTGCCGCGCGGGAAGATCCCCAGCAGCAGCAATTTGGCATCGGGCTGGTGCTTTTGAATCTCGGCGATGATGGCCTTGATTCCCGCCACGGTGTCCTCGGGTGTGTTTCGCGCCGAGATGTTGTTGGTCCCGATCATCATGACGATGACCTTGGCCTTGAAGCCTTCCAATTCGCCGTTCTGAAACTGATAGATCACGTTCTGGGTGCGGGCGCCGCTGACGGCAAAGTCGGCGGCGTTGAGAGTTCCAAAATTCTGGTCCCAGACCTTGCGGCCGTTCATCTGGGGATAGCCGGGACGGCCGTAATAGAAGAAGTCGGTGATGGAATCGCCGGTGAAGAGCAGATCGATATTGCCCTGTTTGGCGCGGGCGAGGAAATCGGCGTGGCGTTGGGCGCTCTGGAGGACCGGCTGGGTGGTGGAAGGGGGTGCGACCGGGCCACGGGCGCCGCGGCCGCGGGCGGGAGCGGTTGTCGGCGCGCCGGCTCGCGCGGGCGCTGCGCCGCTTGCCGGCAGGGTCGTCTGTGCCGCGAGCGTACAGGTCAGCAGCAGGGTCACGATCAGGAGGTGAGTCGCCAGTAACCAGGATCGCATTTTCATGGAAGTGTGCTCCTTCTATAGAGATAAGGTGATGATCATGATAATTGTTGCCTGGGATTCCACAAGGCGCTGGGGCATCGAGGCAGCCGAAGAGAGTGCCCGAATTTCCGGGAGGCCGCCTTTTCATCCTCCCCTGGTACGCCGGGGGAGGAGTGAGGTGGGGGTTTTTCGCGCGGCGCTCCATCGCTTGACCGGCATCGAACGTCGCCACGGGCGGCCCCCACCCCGACCCTCCCCCGGAATACCAGGGGAGGGGGAAAGAGCTTGGCCTGCATCGACTTATGTTTGCCCGGAAAATCGGGCACACTCCGGCCGAAGGGGATCGACAATCGCCGGCGGCCGGGCCGGCGCTCTGGCGGCGGGCGGCCCGGCACGTTTATGATACCCGCTATTCTGCACGAGGAGGACACCGAATGTTCAAGCACTTGTCCATGGCCGTATTGGCGTGCCTTTGCGTTGAGGCGTGCGCCTTGGCCGCGCCGGTGCCGGTGCCAGGCGATGCGCCGGTGGCCGTCGATCGGCTGCGGCCGGGGAATAGCGCCGTGTTGTCCATGACCGGCACATGGCGCTTCAAGCTCGATCACGGGACCAGTCCCGCGGTTGAGGGTGAACTGCCCGCCGGCGCCGCGGTTCCGGAATTCGCCACGGTCGGCGCATCGGACCTCGACTGGGCGAACATCCCCGTTCCGGCCAACTGGGAAATCGAAGGCTTTTCCAATCTGACCTACCAGGACCGCGTCGCCAATCCGTCCGATGATATCGGGCTGTACCGCCGGTGGGTGCAGGTTCCGGCCGCCTTTGCCGGCCAGAAAGTCCTCTGGCATTTCGACGGCGTTTTCGACGGGGCCGAGGTGTACGTCAATGGCCATCGCTGCGGCTACCACGAAAGCGGGTTCACCGCCTTCGACATCGACGTCACCGGGGCGCTGAGGCCGGGGCAGAACAATCTCTTTGCGGTTCG
Organism: uncultured Tepidisphaeraceae bacterium; assembly: GCA_964420285.1. Lineage (GTDB taxonomy): Bacteria > Planctomycetota > Phycisphaerae > Tepidisphaerales > Tepidisphaeraceae > CAYQTE01. The sequence goes on along the minus strand of CAYQTE010000043.1, from coordinate 35,888 downwards.
TGTCTATAAGAAGACCGCCACCAGCAACATGGGCAAAGGCAGTTTCTGGTGCCTCGGCGGAATCTACCGCGATAATTACCTCCTGGCCCTGCCCCAACTGCACGTCGATGATGTCACCGTCGTCACCGATCTCGATTCGCAATACAAAGACGCCACGCTCAGGAGCACGGTCCGTGTCGCCGGCCCGGCCGGGGCGCATTTCGTGGTGGCCGGTGATCTTTATTCCCTCGACGGCACGAAAGTCATCGTGCCCGCCATGAGCCAGGGGGGTGATATCGGGGCGGATGGTTCGGCCACCGTGTCGCTGTCCGCGCCGGTGAGCGCCCCCAGGCTCTGGTCGGCGGAGAAACCGAATCTGTATTACGTGTTCTATCGCCTCTGGGATGATCACCAGGCCCTCGTCGAGCGCGTGCAGGATCGCATCGGATTCCGCAAGGTCGAAATCAAGAACGGCGTGCTTGAGGTTAACGGCGAGCCGGTCAAGTTCACCGGCGTCTGCCGGCACGAGGAATTCACACCGTACGGCCACGCCCTGACCGAGGAGTGCTGGGACACCGACATCGCGCTGATGAAGGCGGCCAACGTCAACGCCATCCGCACCACGCATTACCCGCACGCCGAACGGTTCATGGAGCTGTGCGACGAGGCCGGGTTCTACGTTCTCGATGAAATCCCCACCTGTTGGGTGTCCAACGAGATCAACAACGCCGGCCGCACATGGGCATACACATTTCGGTCGATGGAGACGCTCAACCGTGACAAGAACCGCGCGTGCGTGGTGGCCTGGAGCTGCGGTAACGAAAGCGGATACGGTATCAATAACCAGGCCGAGTTCGACTACATGAAGGCCCACGATCCCACCCGGCTGGCCTTCATCTCCCAGCAGAACCTGGACAAGAACCCCGGGACCGACTTTGAGGACTACCACTATCCGAAGATCGACGTGATCAGGGCCATGGCCGCCAGCCCCAACCGGAAGCGGGTTCCGGCCTTCCTGACCGAGTATTCGCCCAGCGGCGGCGGGGTGGCGTATGCCTGGGATGTCATCTGGCCCAACGACGGCATGGCCGGGGCCTTCCTTTATCAATGGCAGAACCAGGGCCAGACCGACAAGTTCCCACAGCGCTGGTCGTTTCACAGCCCGGGTGTTCCGCCCGCCAGCTTCGTGCCCGGTTCCGGACCGGCGGTGAATGGCGTTCCATCGGCCGACGCGACGACCGGAATGCGACTGACCGGCGGTCCCAACCCCGTGACCACGGATCGCCAGCTTCGGCCGTTGTATGCGAACCTCAAGCTGGTCTACAGCCCGGTGAACACGACGGCCACGACGGTGTCGCCGGCGGGCGGGCAGTGCATGGTGGCGATCGAGAACCGTTACTCCTTCACCGACCTTGCCGAGCTCACATGCCAATGGCAGGCGCTGGCCGGCGAAAAAGTGCTCGCCACCGGCGAAAGCCGCGTCGCCGCCAAACCGCGTTCCACGGCCAACGCGATATTTCCCGCCACCGCCGGGATGGACACGCTGCGCTTGCAGTTCTTCCACCGCGATGGCCGCAATGTGTACACCGTCAGTTTGAAGGCGAGTTGAGAAAATGGCGGCGGAAGAGTAAATGGTGGGCGGGATCGGCGTGGTTGGCGGTTGGTAACGGCCGGCAACGGCTGACGCGTCGGTACGAGGATGCACGTTTGAGCGCCCGGCCTGGGGATTGTTGTCCATGGCCATCGAGCACCAGTATTGCGTCAATCATCCGGATCGCGCGGCGATCGGCATTTGCGTGATGACGCGCAAGCCGATCTGCGGCGAATGCTCGACGCGCTACGAGGGGGTGAACTACAGCAAGGAGGGACTTGAACTCCTGCACAAGCAGCGGCGGGCCGCGGCCGGACGGGGGCTGGGTCTGAACGTGACATTGGGTATTGTGGCCTGGGTGCTGGCGCCGCTGTTGTTTTTTCTGGTGTACGCCGCGTACTTGTCGACGGCGACGGTCTTCATGGACATGCTTCGGCCGGGGGGTCAGTGACAACGAGCGTGGCCAAATCCGCGGAGGTAGCCGATCTTCTGCAAACGCAGGGGCCGTGTACAGCGCCGCTGGACGCGGCGGCGGAGTACCTGCGGCGGCGGATCGACCGCGTGCTGCCGATGTATGTTCTGGCGATGGCGCCGCACGCGGTTGTCACGGGGCTGCTGATCGAGGCGGTCGTTGGCGAACGTCGCAGCGACGCGGCGGAATATTGCCTGCTGCTGGCGGCGGCCACCGTATGGCGATGGGTCTTGCTTTCCAAACTGCAAAGCATGGTGGCCTGCGATCTTCAGGGCGTGCGCGGCACGCGGTTCTGGTCGCGACTGGCTCCCATCCTCCTGATCCGTCTCTACAGCAACATCGCCATCACCTGGGGCAGCCTGCTGGCGGGCGTGCCGGCGTTTTACGGCCTGTACGCCGGCAGCTTTGCCGCGCCCCTGCTGCTGGAGAATTCGCAGCCCACCCTGGCTCGCCTGGCGGTGGCGTTCTCGTGGATTCAACACTCGGCCCGCCGGCTTTTTCGAATCTCACTGGCCGTCACCGCCATCGCCCTCTACATGACGCTGGCCATTTTTGTCTGCCAGTATCTTCTGACGCAAAGCTACATACCGAGCCTGCTGGGTCTGAACACCGGCCAGTTCATCCTGACGCTGAACAGTTGGCCGTGGCGGCTGGGAATCATCTATTTTGTGTTTCTGGCGATCGACATGTTCTGGACAATAGCGTCGGTGGTGATCTATTACGATTCGCAATCGCGGCGCGTGGCCACCGATTTGCGCGTGAGATTGGCCGGGATGACGGAAATGCAACCATGATCCGACGTCGCAGCCTGCTGCCGGCACTGGTCTTGATCGCGTTCTTCAGCGCGCTGGCGTCGGCGCAGCCGGCGGCGGCGCCGGACCCGCATCAGCAACTCGATCAAATCCTGCACGAGCCGATGTACACCGCCTGGCAACAGCGGCAGGCCGGGAACATTCCCGACGTCGATTTTTCCAAATTGACGCTTCTGGAATGGGTCCGCCATCAACTGGGCGATTTCTTTGATTGGCTGGGAAGACTCATGCCGCATTGGAACCCCGGTCCGATCAACATGGGTACGGCCATGAGCCTGCCGGCGATCCTCAAGGCGCTGGCGTGGTTCATCGGAACAATCGCGGTGATCCTTATCGCGTTTCTCCTGGCAAAGATGACCGGCCAGTTGCGGCGCGACGCGCCTCTGCCGCACATTCTTTCTCGCGAGCAGATCCAGCAGGCGATGGATTCCGGCGATGCCCTGGCGCTGGGGACGGCGCAGTGGATGGACGAGGCCCAGCGCCTCGCCGCCGAGCAGAATTTCCGCGCTGTGTACCGCGCGCTGTACCTGGCTCTGCTCTCGGGGCTGCATATCGCCGGAAAAATCGAGCACAATCGCAATCGCACCAACTGGACCTACGTTCAGCATTTCCACGGCCCGGATCAGGAGCGATCCACGTTCAGCGACCTGACCGAGCTGTTCGACCGCGTCTGGTACGGCCGAAAAGCCGCTGAATCCCGCAATCTCGACGAGTTGCGCCGCACGGTCGCCGCGCTGGTCGGCGGGGGCCAGGCATGACCGGCCGGATTTTTCTTATCGCGGCGATCCTGATTATTGCCGTCGGCGTGGCGCTGTTCTATCAGGCCGCCGCCATCAGCAGCCGCAGCGAAGGCGAACTGCCGGTCTATTCGGCCGAGCGCTACGATCCCTACGGCACGGCCGCCCTGCGCGAACTTCTGGCCAACCGCGGAATCGCGGTGCATACGCTCGAACAGCCCAACCTGGATTCGTCCAGCAGCGGTGTTCTGATACAGGTGCTGACGCTCGGTGCCGCGTCGGGCGGCCGCAGTTCCAATCACGTTCCGACCGAGCAGCTTGTCGATTGGATGATGCAGGGCAACACCATCATACAATTCAGCCGCTCGCCGACCGATCTCATGGACCGCATGAAGATCGCCGCAAGCACTCAGCCCACCGGCGCCAGCGCGACATCGGCCGAGGAATTCGAGACCGACGGCGATTCCCCCGACCAGGCAAGCGCGCAAGTGGTGGTGGCCCGCGCGGACCTGCCCCAACCGGCCGGCAGCCCGCCGGCAAACGCCGCGCCCTCCATCGTGCTCTGGAGCCCGATGGTGTTTGCCGAACCGGACGGTCCCAGCACCCGGCCCATCGCGCGGCGGGCCAGCCGGGGCGACAACGCCGTGGCCGTCACGATGAACGTCGGACGCGGAAGGCTCATCGTCATCGGAGCGCCGACGCCCGCCCTCAACGGGTTTCTCAACCAGCGCGGGAATCTCGATTTTCTGCTGGCTTTGATCGGCAACGGCCCGGTGATCTTCGACGAGTGGTCGCACGGCATCGGTCACGAGGCCACGGTCGTCGGGTTCATCCACGATGTCGGCCTGCTGCCGCTGCTGGTGCAACTGGGGTTCATGGCGCTGCTGTACGTCTGGAGCACGTCCGGCCACCGCCGCAACGACGCGGCGCCGGCGGCGCGGCAGCGATCCAGCATCGAGCAGATCCAGACTCTGGGTTACCTTTACAGCCGGTCGTTCGACACCGATGCGACATTCAAGCAGGTCAACGCCGAAGTGCAGCGACGGCTGTGCGAGGCGCTGCGCTGCCCGGCCAACGAACTGCCGGCGCGCGCCGCGGCGCTGCGGCCGGAGCTTCGCCGCCGCTATGACGAACTGACGGAAGAGATATCCCGCAACAGCCCCGAGAAACGGGTTCCCTGTCCCCATTGCCAATACGAGTTGTATGCGCTGACAAGCGATCGATGCCCCGAATGCGGAACGCCGATTTCGTCGGAGCTTCGCCAGGCTATTGAACAGGCCGCCGCCGAAGGACCGCCCGGCGCCAACCGCCGGCGATTTCGTCTGGATGCCGCGCTGGCCGGCCTGCTGACCCTTTCGCACCAATTGACGCTGGAGGTACAACGTGACCGACGCGCTCACTGAAGATCTGAAGCAGGCCGGCTACGGCCTGAAAGCCATCCGGGCCGAACTGACAAAAGTCATCTTCGGCCAGGAGGCGGTGATCGACCAGGTACTGATCACGCTCTTATGCGGCGGGCACGCGCTTTTGGAAGGCGTGCCGGGCGTGGCCAAGACGCTGACCATCCGCGCGCTGGCGGCCACGCTCTCCTGCCGCGTCAAACGCATCCAGTTCACGCCGGATCTCATGCCCTCGGACATCGTCGGCACCAATGTCTTTGACCTGAGCAACAGCACCTTTCGCCTGCACTCCGGGCCGATCTTCACCGATCTTCTGCTGGCCGACGAGATCAACCGCGCCCCGGCCAAGACGCAGTCGGCGCTGCTGGAGGCGATGAGCGAGAGGCACGCCACGATCGACGGCGTGCGTCACCAGCTTTCGCCGATCTTCACTGTGTTTGCCACGCAAAACCCCATCGAATTCGAGGGAACTTATCCGCTTCCCGAGGCGCAGCAGGATCGGTTTCTGCTGAAGATTGCGGTGCCTTATCCGGGCGTGACGGCCGAACGCGCCGTGGTGGAATCGGTGCATCGGGGCCATCCGCCGGACCGGCTTGACGCCCGCACGATTGCGCCGGTGCTGACGACCGATCAGGTGGTGCAATTGCGTGCCGCGCTTCCGGGCGTGCGCGTGGAGGGGCCGGTGCTGGATTACATCGTCGCCATCGTGCGCGCCACGCGCGAGCAGGAATCGGTGCTGGTGGGCGCCAGCCCGCGCGGGTCGATCTATCTTCTCAGCAGCGCCAAGGCCCGCGCGCTGCTGCAAGGCCGTGATTTCGTCACGCCCGACGACGTGGTCGCCATGCTCGAGCCCGTCCTTGGCCATCGCATGACTCTCACCGCCGAGGCCGAAATCGCCGGACTCACGCGCGCCGAGGTGCTCCGCGGCATTCTGAACAAGATCGAGGTGCCGCGGTGATCGTGCCCGGACGGCTGGCGCTGATGCTGGCGGCGATTCTCGCGCTGGTGCTGATTGCGGCGATCGTCGAACCGGCCGTGGCCGGCATCGCCGTCCTCGGTGATGCCCTGATCATCGCCGCGAGCCTGTGGGAGGGCCGGGGACTCAAGCGTGCCCCGGTCGATATCGAGCGCGAAAACTGGGTTCGCGTGCAGGTGGGGCGGGCGGAGGAATTCACCTACCGGATCGCCAATCGATCGAGACGTTCGTTGGTGGTGCATATTCGCCAGCCCTGGCCGGATGGAATCGAGGGCACGGTCAACACGGCGATGGTGAGCCTGGCGCCGGGAGAAGTGGTGCGGCTGGCGCTGACGGCGACGCCGCGCGTGCGCGGAGTGATCGAAGTTCCGCCGGCGCGGATCGACGTGCATGGACCGGCCGACATCGCCCGCTGGCGATCGACATTGCCGACGGGGGCGCAGGTGAAGGTCTTTCCGAGCCTGCGGGGCATGACCGAATACGAGGCTCTGCGCCGCCAGCATGCGTCGAGCCTGGTGGGGTTGCACCGCCAGCGCATGCTGGGCTCGGGGCGCGAATTCGACCAGTTGCGGGATTATTTTTCCGGCGACGATTACCGCGACGTCAACTGGAAGGCCACCGCCCGGCGCAACCGGCCGATCACCAACATGTACCAGGAAGAGCGCAGCCACGATGTGGTGCTGTGCCTGGACTGCGGACGCATGATGGGCAATCCGGTGGGCGCCGGCACCGCGCTGGATTACGCCGTCGATGCGTCGATCATGCTGGCGCACGTGGCCAACCGGCACGGCGACCGCGTGGGCCTGGCGCTCTTCGGCGATGTGGTGCATCGCTTCGTCAAGCCCGCGGCCGGTTTGCCCGCTGTTCACCGCATCATCGAGGAACTGGTCGATGCCCGTCCCGAGCCGGTGTTTCCCAGCTACGGCGCCCTGATGGGCTCGCTGCGCTCGCGGCAGAACCGGCGCAGCCTGGTGGTTTTGTTCACCGACCTCAACGATCCGCAGTTGGCGGCCAATCTCTCCGAGAGCCTGCAACTGGCCAGCCGCCGTCACGTCGTCGTCGTCATCAGCCTGCGCGATCCGCTGCTGGATCGAATCGCCTCCGGCCCGGCCGACGATCGCGGCTCGCTCTATCAGGTTCTGGCCGCGCGGCAATTGACCAAAGAGCGAGCCACCTACGCCCGTGAACTGCATCGCATCGGCGCTTCGGTCCTGGAAGCCGACGCCAATTCCATCACCATCCAACTGCTCAACACGTATCTGTCCATCAAGGCGCGGCAAATTCTCTAGCGGCCGCGCCGGATGGACCTTGCGCAACGGCAACCTGATTTTCGATCGCCTCGGCGGCCGGTCGCGGCTTGGCCGGCATGATGAACAAATACGCCAGAAGCGATATGAACAGGACAACCGCCACCGCGATCTTGAACCAGTACGAGATCGTCGGTTCGTTGATCTGGCTGAAGCCGCCCTCGATGATGCCGGCGATCACCAGCAGGCTCGACGACCCCACCAGAATATCCACCAGCTTGGGCCGAATCTCGCGGATTTGCGCCATCATTGTCGTGTCGCCGCGGCGAAGCTGCCTGGCCGCCAGCATGAAACCGGCCGCGCAGCCCAGCACGGTGCATGGCAACTCGATCGATCCGTGCGGCCCGACCCAGGCGACAAAGAACTTGCCAACGCCGTCCATGAAGTACAGCGCCGCCAGGCTGCCCAGCATGGCGCCGTTGTAAAACAGCACGATCACCGTCCCGATCCCAAACGTAAATCCCAATGCAAAACCCAGCGCGCCGACGCGGATGTTGTTGTTGAACAAATAGATCGTCAAAAGCGAATGCTCGCTGACGGTGCTGATTCGGGAATTGCCATCGCGTTCCAGTTGCTCCAGCGCCGCCACGCGCTGCCGCGGGGTCTCCTGCAAGTGTTCCGGCGGCAGGAAGATCGCCGCCGCCCTCGGATTGGCCCACGTGGCGGCGAAGCCGAATATCACGCCCGCCACCAGCGTCAGCGCGCTGAGGCTCACCGCCCGCCATTGCGACCGCACCGCGGCCGGAAAATAATTCCGCAGGATCATCCACCACGCGCGGAAGAAATGGGCCTTGCGCGGGACGACCAGGTCCGCGTACGCCCGCGCCACCAGCCCCTCGAGATAATCGACAAGGCTCGGATTGGCGGTGCGCGTCTGCACCAGATTCAGATCGCTGCTGGTCAGGCGATACAGCGAAAACAGCTCATCCGCCTCGCGCGGATTCAGGCCGTGCAGCCCCTTGCTGTCCACGCGGTCCAGCAACTCCGCCAGCCTTTGCCAGCGCGGCCGCCGTTCGCGCAGGAAGTAGTTGAAATCCATGCCGCGATTCTGACACATCGGACATGGCCCGGCAATCCGCAACCGCGCTGCCCATTGGACGGCGGGGCCGTGCGGGATACACTGCGGCCTTTGGCCCGGCGGTGAAATTCCGTGAACAAATATCGCATCACAACCCCCGAGCTTGTCGCGTTTCATTACGCCATCGCGGGATTGTCCACGCGCTGCCTCGCCTGGCTGCTCGACGAGGTCTTCATCATCAGCGGCTACGCGGCCATCATCTTTGCCAGCCTTTGGCTGGGCGGCCTGGGCACCTTCTGGGTTCTGGCGGCCATCATCCTGGGCATGTTCATTCTCGATTTTTCGTACTTCGTTTTCTTCGAACTCTATTGGCAGGGCCAGTCCCCCGGTAAGCGACGATTCCACATCCGCGTCATTTCCGCACAGGGAAGCAAGCTCCGCTTCAACGACGTCCTGATCCGCAATCTGATGCGGCCGTTGGACCTGCTGCCGTTCGGCATGGTTGTCGGCGGCTCGGTCGCCTGCATCGACAAATGGCATCGCCGTCTTGGCGACATGGTCGCAGACACCATCGTGGTGCGCGACGTCCGGCAGGAATTGCCCCAGGCGCTGGCCAATGAAAAGACGCGGGTCAACTCCTTCCGCACCGATCCGGCCCTGCGAAACCGCATCCTCACGCGCATCACGCGCCCCCAGCGCGATCTGATCATGGACCTGGCCCTGCGCCGCGACCAGATCGATCCGGCCGTCCGCGAACAACTCTTCGCCCAGGCCGCTTCTCATTTTCGATCCGGGCTTGCCCTGCCTTCGGACCTGGATCATCTCTCCGACGAGCAGACGGTGGTCAATCTCGCGCTGTTGATTCAGGAAGAGCGATTCACGGCTTAATATCGCGCAAATGAATCCCTGATCCGAACAGCGCCAAAATGCGGCGTAACTGGACATTCGCCGATGTGTCTTGTTATGCTCGTCGCAACTTGGGCGGCCAACAGAACCTGTCACGTGCATTGGCGTTTGCAACCGAGGCGAATGCCGCCTTTTTGGAGACACGATCATGACCACCGGCGGACCTCCCGAAGCTCCCAGAATGGGGCAGTGCGCGATGACCGGCAAGATGGTTCCCGAGGACGAACTTGTCGAGATTCAGGGCCAGCGCGTCTGTGCCGAGGGCAAGGCCATTCTCATGGCCCGCCTGGCGTCGGGCGAGGCCCTTCCGGGCGAAGCCGATCATCCCACCGTTCTGCGCCGCTTCGGGTGTATTTTCCTGGACGCAATTATTGTCGGCATTCCGATCGGCATTGCCAGTGCCGTTGGCGCCGCCACGACCAGGGCCGATCCCATCGTTACGGGAATGATCTCCATCGCCGGCGTGGGATTGCAAGTTGCCTACTTCGGCGCCATGCACGGCAACGGCGGCCAGACTCTGGGCAAGAAGGCTGGTCATGAACTTGTCGTCAATCTGGACGGCAGCCCCATCACGCCGAGTACCGCGTTCATTCGGGCGTTGGCGTATTGCGGTCCGGGCATCCTGTCTGGAATCTCCATACTTACGGGGAATCCGGCCGTTACCATTGCGGCAGGTTTGATTGTCGGCGGCTGGGGGCTGGCCAACATTCTGTGCGCCCTGTTCGACAGCAAGATGCAGCGTTCACTGCATGATCGCATCGCCGGCACGCGCGTGATCATGAAACCGTAGCCTGCCTTTGCCATGCCCCAGCCCGTTGAAATCGTTCAGTGTCCCTGCCCCACGTGCAGCAGCATGCTGACGCCGCCGTATCCCGGCGGCGGGCGGGTTGCCTGCCCGCAATGCCGATGGACCGGCGAGATTTATCTCTTCAAGCGGTTTCCTCTGGATACGGCCGCCGCCGAATCGGCCCTGCCGGAAGACGCCACCTGCATCCACCATCCAACCAAAAAGGCCACCGCCATCTGCGCCGGCAGCGGGGACTACATCTGCTCGCTCTGTGCCGTCGAAGTCAACGGCGAGACGTTCAGCGCTGAATACCTCAACAAGGCCGGAAAGGCCAAGTTCGGCAAGGCGTTCGATCGTTATCTGCCCCGGCCGGATAGCGTGATCTATCTCCTGGCAATAACCATTTTGATTCCGGGGGTCGATTATGTGACTTTTCCGCTGGCGTGCGTCTGGATCCCGTATGCCTTTTTCCTTTATTTCAAGGCACTGCGGATGCGGCGCGAGAACGATCTCTTCAGAATCGTCATGCCGAGATACCGCATGGTGACGATCCCGATCTATCTCACCTTGATCGGTTTGGGTTGGCTCGGTGTGGCTATTGCTGTGCTGGTGGCCGTTTTGAGTAGACGATCATGAGCGAAATCCTCAAAACCACATCCGTCTTTGACCGACTCAGCTTCGTCGTAATGGACGACAGCCTGGTGCGGCTTGAGCACGGCAGCACACAGGATCGGGTCCGCAAGTTCCGGTTCATCGAGATTGAGGGCATCCTATTCTCCCGTGCGGCTCCCGTCGGCCGCCTGATCCTCTGCACCGTCTTCTTCATTCTCCCGGGAATCGCCATGATGCTCCTCAATAGCGAGCTGGCCCTCGTCATGGTGGGACTGGGCCTTATGGTGGTGGGCCTGTGTCTCCTTGTCTGGTATTCGGTCGCCGGCCGCACCACGATCCAGATCTACCGCGCCAACCGACCGACGCCGGAAAAGGTTTCCGGTATTTTTCGGCCGCGCAAGGTCCGGCGATTTCGCGAGAATCTGATTGCCGGCATCCAGCGTGCCCAGTCCGCCGCCGCACTCCGCGATGCCGGCACCGTGCAAGCGCCCGAGGTTCCGGCTCTGGACCTCACGCCGCCGCCGATCCCGCCGGTGTAAACGCCGGCGTGCCGGGCTTGGCACATCGCAACGGCAAGACCAATTGGCAACCGTCAGCTCGAGAGTGCCCGATTTTCCGGGCAACCGCCTCTTCCTCCTCCCCATGTACTCAGGGGGAGGACGGAGGTGGGGGTTCTTCGCCAGTGGCTCTGCCAGGTCGAAGCCGCGACGAATGCCGCAGCGGTCAACCCCCACCCAACCCTCCCCCTGGGTACAGGGAGAGGGGAATAAAAGGCGGTCCCGCATGGATTTACACTCGCCCGGAAAATCGGGCACACTCGTCAGCTCAACAGCGCCCTTGAACTTGGCGGGGCGCGATTTACAATCCCGGCCGTGAGCGGTTCTTCTGATCCGTTTCATCCGCATGTCAGACACGGGAAAGACGAAGGGATTTGAAATGAGAATCAACACATTCTCCGCATCGAGAATCCTGGCCGGTCTTTGTATCGCGATCCTGCCGGCGCTGGCATGCGGACAGCCCGCCGGGCAAGGGGCCGGATTTCGTTCCCAGCCGTACACCTGGAAGAGCGTCACCATGAAGGGCGGCGGGTTCATTTGTGATGTGGTCTTCAACACCACGCAGCCGGGTCTGGCCTACTGCCGCACCGATGTTGGCAGTTCCTACCGGTGGGACAACCAGGCCAAAGTGTGGGTGGCCCTGACCGACTGGGCCGCCGATGACAACCTCCAGGGCTCGGAGAGCATCGCCACCGATCCGATCGACCCGCAGCGGGTCTATATTGCGGCGGGCATGGGGCAGGCCCAGCCGGCCGCCATTCTGCGCTCGATGGACCAGGGCAGGACTTTCAAGGTCGTCGATGTGCCCTTCAGGATGGGCGGCAATGAAAACGGCCGCGGCGTCGGCGAGCGACTGGCGATCGATCCCAACGACGATGACATACTCTATTTCGGCTCGCGCTCGGCCGGGCTTTGGATCAGCCAGGATGCGGCACTGACGTGGAAAAAGGTGGACAGCTTTCCGGCGGCGGCCCCGGCGCCGGCAGCGCCGGCGGGAGGCGGTCGCGGGCCCGGCGGCGGCAACAGGGGCGTGGGACTCAGCTTTGTCGTCTTCGATCCCGGCACGGGAACACGCGGCAAACCCACGCAAACCATCTACGTCGGCTCGACCGATCCCGGCGCCAGCCACCTGTTCCGCAGCACCGACGCCGGCCAGACCTGGCAGCCGGTGCCCGGCCAGCCCGCCAACTTCATGGCCATTCATGCCGCCTTCGATACGCAGGGCATCTTGTATGTCGTTTATGCCAATAGCCCCGGTCCCGGCGGCGCCACCGACGGCGCGGTGTGGAAACTCGATCCCAAGTCCGGCGCCTGGACGGACATTACTCCCGTGAAGGACGCCAACCGCTTCCCCGGCGGTTATGGCGGCCTGGGCGTCGATCGCCAGCACCCGGGCACGCTCGTCGTCGCTTCGCTCGATCGAAAGGATCCAAAACCCGGCGGCGAGGACGATGACCGCATCTACCGCACCACCAACGGCGGCCAGACCTGGACCGACATCAGCCCCAAGGCCCATCGCGATTCATCCTCCGCTCCGTATGTGCCGTGGGCCGGCGCATACGACGACAAAGTCGCCAGGCCCGAGGCGTCACTGGGCTGGTGGATTGATGGGCTGGCCATCGATCCCTTCGATTCCAAACACGTTTGCTATGCCACCGGCACAACCATCTGGAACACGGTGGACATGAATAACGCCGATACCGGCGGCGACACGCATTGGACGATCTGGACCGACGGGATCGAGGAAACCTGCGTTGCCGTGGTCATCAGCCCGACGGCCGGCCCGCACCTGATCACCGCCGTGGCGGATGTCGGCGGCTTTACCCACGACGACCTTGATGTCAGTCCGCCGCAGGGGCCAAATCTGCATCCGCTGTTCGCCAATTCGTCGTGGTTGGATTTTGCCGAGAAGAATCCGAGCGTCGTGGTCCGCATGGGAGTCCTGCCGTATCACGGCCCCAAGGAGGGCACGATGGGCTATTCGCTGGATGGCGGACACACCTGGAAGCCCTTTACGCTGGGCGCGGCGGCCGGAACCGGCGGCGGCCGGGGCGGCGGTGGTGGGGGCGGGCGGGTCATTTTGTCCGCCGACGGGTCGGTCTTCATGAGCACCGGTGGCACCCCGCGAATCTCGAGCGACCACGGCGCTACGTGGAAGGATGTGACCGGCCTGCCCGCCGGCATGAATCCGATTGCCGACCGGTCCAATCCCGCCAAATTCTACGCGCTGGATGCCGCGGGGCATCGCATGTATCTGAGCACCGACGGCGGGGCGACGTTCACCAGCGCTTATGACGTCAGCGGTCTGCCGGCCGGCGCAGCCGCCGGCGGCGCCGGTGGCCGCGGCGGCGGCGGGGGCGGGACGCGCATGGCGGCGGTGGGGGGCCGGGAGGGAGATCTGTGGGTGGTCGGCTCGTCGCTGTACCACTCGACCGACGGCGGGCGCACCTTCAAGGAAATCGCCGGCCATCCGCCGATCAGCGCCCGAAGCTCGATGATCCCGCTGAGCTTCGGCAAAGCCGCGCCGGGCAAGGATTATCCGGCCATCTATCTGGCCAATCAAAGCGGCACGGCCAGTCCGGCGGCGGGGATTTACCGTTCCGACGATCTGGGCGCCACCTGGGTTCGCATCAACGATGATCAGCACCAATGGGGCAACCGCGTAGACTGCATCGCCGGCGATCCGCGCATCTACGGCCGCGTGTATGTCGGCACCTTCGGCCGGGGAGCGTTTTACGGCGATATCGCCAACTGAAATCTGTCAATGAAATCTGGCAAGGAGATTCGAACATGCCTCATGGGAACATTGTCCGCCTGACCGTACTGATGACAGGGTTGCTGCTGGTGGCTGGCGGCTGTGCCGGCACCGGCGGGGGCACGCCGCTGATGGGTCAACTCGGCCGCTTCACGGCCGCCGATGTGCCGGCTCTGGGGCCGGCCGAGGCCGCCGTGCCGGCCCTGGTCTGGAACAAGCCCATCCCCGCCGGTCTGCCGGGCAATGGGCTGGCCCAGCATCCGATGCTCTATATCGGCGAGGGCTACAACAAGATGTTCCTTGTCAACAACGGCAAGATCATCTGGACCTATTCAACCGGCGGCGGAAACGAATACGACGACGTCTGGATGCTCTCCAACGGCAATATCCTCTTCACCCGCATGCAGTACATCGCGGAAATCACCCCTGAGAAACAGGTGGTCTGGCGCTATGATGCGCCGCAGGGCACCGAAATCCACGCCTGCCAGCCAATCGGCCTGGACAAGGTGCTGTTTGCCCAGAACGGCACGCCGCCCAAGCTGATCGTCATGAACATCAAGACCAAGACCGCCGAGGTCCAGCACGATTTGCCCTATGATCCCAAGTCCGGCGTTCACGGCCAGTTCCGCCGCATCCGCTACACTGCCCAGGGCACATATCTGGTGCCCTTCCTGAGCATGAATCAGGTCGTCGAATACGACAAGGATTTCAATGAAATCTGGAAATACCAGGTGAAGTCGCCGTGGGCCGCCATTCGCCTCAAGAACGGCAACACGCTGGTCACCGATGAAAACGACATCAGCACGCGCGAAGTCAATCCCAAGAAGGAAATCGTCTGGGAACTCAAGCCCGCCGATCTTCCGGCCGGGCAACGGTTCATCAACACCCAGTCCTGCACGCGGCTGGCCAACGGCAACACGATCATCTGCTCGCGCGGCGACGGTGGCAAAGGGCCGCAGCTTGTCGAAGTCACGCCGGATAAGAAGGTCGTCTGGATCCTGAACGACTGGGCAAATCTCGGCCCTGCGACGGCGGTGCAAATTCTGGACGATCCGGGCATCCCGGAAAATCCGGGCGACTTGCAGCGTTGATGTTGTTTTATTCCGGAAGTGCCGAACATAACGCTGCTGGTCCCCTTGAACAGGTTGCAAAACCGCCGCTGATGTGAAATTGGCTAGTTTGTTCGCATGGGCATGTTTTGCCGTGTTGAGTCGTCTCCATCGCCACCTCGCCGTTCTCCGCAGGAATGAGCCGGGCGAATCCACCAGGTCGGCCGGTCGGTGCCGTTGAAATCGGCTCGCGCCCCGCATTAGCGCCTCCCGATGCGCGAAAATGAGCCGATTCGACGCTGCGACAATCCCCCCGGCCGGGCGGGTTTCTTCACGGCTGAATCCTTGAAGTTGCGCCCATGATGCTGACGGACCGCCCAGACCGCGCAAACATTGCGCTAATGAATTCCCAACATAAACTTTTTTTTAGCTTCACATGGCGCGCATATAGCCCTGTGTAATGCCCCCGTATCTTCTCGCCCACTGGAGGCGGGAAATATTGGCTCGGGTCTGCCGGCGACAAACACTTGTTGCCGGGAGACTCAGGGCTTTTCCCATTCTCCACTTTCGTTGTTTGGTCCATCGGCGTCCGCGCGTTGCGGACGGCCTGTTGACGGTTGTGTGTTGACGTGAAGTGGAACCTCTAACTCGCAGGGAGAAATGACAATGCTATTCAATGCCAAGAAGCGCGCCAGTCGTCGTTCGGCCAAGGGTCAGGCGAAAATCAACCTCGCCGTGTTCGAGACCCTCGAAACACGAACCATGCTCAGCACAACCGTCAGCGGCTATTCCACGCTGATGACCGACGTCTCCATCGGCGCCACCAGCGGGCAGCCGGGATATTCCGCAACCTCCGGCGTCGTCAACGCCACCACCGGCACCGGCACTTACGCCAACCAGTCCTACGCCGTCATGGAATTCGACCCCACCAATTCCACCGTATATCCCGGCTCCAACGCCGCGTATACCTCCGCGCCGACCCTCGCTCCCTCCACCACCGGCGGCACGCTGGCCGCTAATACCACTTACTATTTCCAATTCACCTACACCACCACCGCCAGCGAAACCCCCGCCAGCCCGGAATCGTTCATCACCACCGGCCCGAGCACCAGCACCAACAGCATCTACGTCACGATTCCCAGCCTGCCGGCCGGAACCACCGGTCTGAATATCTACATGGGCTCGACCAGCGGCGGCGAAACGCTCCTCAATTCCACACCGCTCACCAGCTCGACCACCAGCCCCTACCAGATCACCGCTCTGCCAACCAGCACCACCGTCCCGCCCGCCGGCAATAACACCGCCTACACTCTGACCCCGACCACGGCGCCCACCGGAACCCCGGCCAGCACCGGCGGATCCCTGGCCGCTAACACCTCCTATTACGTCACCTACACATGGGTCGACGCCAACGGCGAATCGACCGCCAGCAGTGAAGGCGTCATCCCCACTGGCTCGTCACCCAGTACCAGCACCTACAGCATTCCCCTGACTCTTCCCGCCGCACCGGCCGGAGCCACTTCGGTTAACGTCTACGTCGGCACCACCAGCGGCGGCGAAACCCTCAACGGCAGTGCCTCGGCGTCGGTGGGGACCGCCCCGTCCTATACGATCAACTTCCCGTCTCCCACCAACGCTCCGGGCGCTCCGACCACCAACGCCACCGCCGCCGACGTCGGCGCCCCCTCGGCCCCGGCCTTCCCGGTCACGACCACCACCGGCGGCTCACTGGCCAAGAGCACCAAGTATTACGTCGAATACACCTGGACCACCGCCAGCGGCGAAACCCTCCCCAGCGCCGAAGCCACCTTCACCAGCGGCGCAACCACCACGGGTGAAATCCCCATCGTCCTTCCGGCCGCACCCGTCAGCGCCACCGGCGCCAATATCTACGTCGGCACCACCAGCGGCGGCGAAGTCTTCAATGGTTCCATCGCCTCGCCATTCACCAGCCACCCCAATACCTACCTGATCGCCTCTCCCACCTCGCAGTCGCCCCCCAATTCCAATACCTCCGGGTTGACCAACCCGTCCACGGCCGCCACTGTCACCGCGTCAACCACCGGCGGCACTCTGGCCAAGAGCACCAAGTATTACGTTGAATACACCTATACCAACGCCACCGGCGAAACCACTGGCAGCACCGAACTCAACTTCACCACCGCCGCCTCCACCGCCACCAACAGCGCCCTGCTCCTGCTCCCCACACTCCCGGCCGGAGCAACCGGAATCAACGTCTACGTCGGCACCAGCAGCGGCGGTGAAAAGCTGAACGGCTCGGTATCGTCGCCGTCGTCCACGACGTCCAATGCCTACCTCATCACCACGCCGCCCGGCGCCACCGCGGCCGTGCCCTCATCAAACTCGACCGGCAGCGTGCCCAACCCGGCGTCGGCGGCGACATTAGCCGCGGCGACCACCGGCGGCACACTGGCCGCCAGCACCACCTACTACATCAAGTACACATGGACCGGCGCCACTGGCGAAACCCTCGCCAGCACCGAAGCCTCCGTCACCACCGGTTCGTCAACCAAGACCAACAGCATCACCGTCACCGCTCCCGCCGCTTCCGCCCTGGCCGCAAGCATGAAGGTCTATGTCGGCACCGCCAGCGGCCAGGAACTTTACAACGGCGCCCTCTCGGCGCTCTCGACCACCAGCAATAACGTTTACACAATCACCTCGTTCACCGGCCTCCCCGGCACCAACACCGCCGGCGTCTCGAATCCCGCCGCCGGAGCAACTCTGACTGTCGGCGCCACCAACGGCAAGCTGGCCAAGAGCACCAAGTATTACGTCGAATACACGTGGGTAACAGGAACCGGCGAAACGCTCGGCAGCACCGAATTGAGCGCGACGACCACTTCGGCAAGCACATGCAGTCTGGGACTTGCCACCGGGGTCGCTCCCTCCGGCGCCACGGCACTCAACATCTACGTCGGAACCGTCAGCGGCCAGGAAATCCTCAACGGCTCCATCGCCGCTCCCTCACAGACCGGACCCAACTACTACACCATTACTGCCGCGCCCTCATCCACCAACACCGCCGTTCCACCGGCAGCGAACAACACCTATGCCCTGGCGTCTTCGACATCGGCCGCCGCCCTGACCGGTTCAACCACCGGCGGCACGCTCCTGGCCGGCACCAAGTATTACTTCGATTACACCTGGGTCAGCGCCACTGGCGAAACCATCGCCAGCAGCGAAGGCTCTTTCACCACCGCTCCCACCACCAGCACCAACAGCGTTCTGCTGACCCTTCCGGCAGCGCCTTCTGGCGCCACGTCCGCGAAGGTCTACGTCGGGACGGCCACCGATTTTGAGTCTCTCAACGGCACAATTTCCTCGCCGTCCACCAGCGCCTCCAATTACTACACCGTCACCGCACTCTCGACCCCGAATGCCACGCCCCTGACCAATACCTCCGGCACCATCGGCATCGCGACCCCGACCAACCTCAACCTCCAATTGATCAACAACCCGTCGGCCTGGAACAGCTCCAGCGGCGCCACCGGCAACTCCGCCACCGGCTTCTTCGACATTTTTGTGCTGCCGACCTACACGCCCGCCTTCTCCGCCAGCACCAGTTCCCTGGTCTACAGCACGCAGGCCCTGTTTGACGCCAGCGGCGCTGCCCTGCCTCTGGGCATCGAATCCCAAGGTGGCCTGGGCAGTGTCACTGCCGCCAATTACGAACTCGCCAGCTTCTCGCCCTCGGCCACGGGCATCGTCAACGTCCCACTGACCCTGCCGACCACCGGCGGCACCTCCAGCGCGGCCTACCTCCTGAGCATGGATCTCAACAACAACCTGCCGTTCGAGCTGGTCATCGTCCCGGATTCGGCCACTTCCTCCGCTCAGTTCGCCGGCCAGAGCGTCACCTACATTGACACCATGACGCCGGGCGGCTCGCCCACCGTTGAGGCCAACGGCCTGAGCAACGCCAACGGCCCCGTAAATCTCAATGAAGCGCCCATCCTCAGCTACACCGCCAACTCCGTTGCCGAGTCCTTCATCACCCCGTCAACCCAGATCAGCGTCAACCAGAGCAATCCCGCCATCGGCGACAATTCCAACCAGTCCTCCGAGACGGCCGAAATCGACGTCGAGCGCCTCGGCTACGCCGGCGATGCCGCCACCGTCCACTACACGACCGTCAACGGCTCCGGTCTGGCGGGAACCGATTTCGGCACCGTGGGCAGCACAACCCAGGTCTCCGGCACGCTGAATTTCGCCGCCGGTCAAACGGTGGCCGTGGTTTCCGTGCCGATCATCGATACGGGCAACGCAAGCGATAAGACATTTACCGTGGTGCTGTCCTCGCCCACGGGCACCGTGGCGACGCCGACGATTGCCGCCGGCAACGGCACGGCGACGGTCACGATCGTCGGAACGACCGGAAGCTCCGACGCGATCGGCGGACTTCTGCCCAGCCAGAAGGACATCACCGCCACGCAGAACCAGGCGTTCATTCTCACGCAGGCTTCCCCGAACATCGAGTCGATCGGCTCGGTCAACGGAACTTACATGAACGTGAACGGCGGCTCCAACAACGGCGAGGGCAGCTTTGCCACCCCGCAGTATCAAATCCTCTCGTTCAACGCCAGCGCTCTGGGCAGCGGCATCAGTGTGAACAATCTCACCAGCATGAGCCTGGAACTGGACAACTACAGCTCGATTTACGGCAATTACACCGGCTATGCCGACCCCAGGGACGTGCTCCCGGCCAATCAGGCCGCCAACGCCCTGGACGCATGGCAGTCCCCCAATCCGCAGCATGTCGGCGATTTCAACATCTACCTCGTTGAACCCTCCTCGACATGGCTGGCCAACACCGCCCTGGCGTATCTGGGCAATGCCAGCAGTTCGCCCGTCGCCGCCACCTTCCCCAACGGCGACGGCAACAGCGGCGGCTTTGATCCCACCAAGACCGTGTCGGTTACAAACAACGACGCCAGCTCGACTTCGACCAAGAACGTCATGATCCTGCTGGGAACCGCCAGCTTCGATAATCCCGACACCACCAACTCGAACAAGAGCACCAACCTCGGCTATAACGAGGGCACACAGGAGACGTACACCATCGAATTGTCCGGCCTTGGCAAGGCCTGGCTCCAGTACGATCTCAACGCCACCAACAAGACCAATCCCGCCGCGACGCCCATTCGCCTGGCCATCGCCGCCGCTTCGCCCGCCTTCGCCGCCGATTTCGCCAACAACAACTCCGCCCAGGGCGGCAACTACGGCATCCAGCCGTACCTCTGGTTCAACGGAACCACCACCCCGGCCGTCATCCCGGCCGAGACCGTCGATATCCAATACGGCGCTGTCAACGCCATCTCGACGCAGAACGCGGTGGCCATCGACGTCACTCGTCCGGCCTCCGGGTTCACCAACGACACGCTGACCGCGACCTTCGCGCTTCAGGACGGCGGGCAAAACGGAGCCGTTCTCGGAACCGATTACAGCGCGCCGACGAGCGAGACCGTCACCTTCGTGCCCGGCCAGACCATCGCCACCGTGCTGATTCCCATCATTCCCAATGCCAGCGCGACAACGGAAAAGAGCTTCACGATCCATCTCACCGGCGCCAGCACGACTGGCCCGGAGCCGCAACCGTCCTTCAGCAGCACCCCGACCACCATCACCATCGTGCCGCCGGTGACCACCACCTCGACCGCACTGGCCGATCGCGACTACGCCGCTGAAACCAGCGGGCCGTACAGCGCTTCCTACATCAACGGCGGCCCCAACGGAACCGGCTCCTACGCCTACCTGGGGTACGAAGTGTTCGAGTTCCCCAGCTCGCAGTTCCTGATGCCCGGCCAGCAGATCACCAGCCTGTCGAATATCGCGCTGGGAATTTCCAGCCTTGCCAGTCCCACCAGCAACCCGACGGTCAACTACGTCGGCGCCCCCGGCGACTTCACCATGTATCTCGCCGGCGCCCCCGAGACCGCCGTCGGAACGCCGGGCACCACCAGCACCGTCGGCACCGAGGCCGAAGCGGTGAGCACGGAGTATTTTGACACCAACTGGCAGGACGGCGTCGGCGGCTACCAGCCGTCGGTCACCGGTCCGCTGGTCGCCACCCAGATCGGCAACATCGGGCCCAAGGGTATAAACGACCTCAACGACTTTGCCATCCCGATCGGCGTGATGGGCTTCAACGGCAACCTGGGCATGATCTACTTCACGCCCACGCAGGCCGCCCTCAATCGCCAGTGGAGCATCCCCGGAATCACCGGCACCGTCTCGGCGCTGCAGGTGATCGAGAACCAGCTCAACGCCGGCCAGGCCATCCGCATCTTCGCCGCGCCCGGCAACTCGTCATTCCACGACTTCCCCTTCGGCACCGGCAACGGCCTGGAATCTCCGAGGCTCCAAGTGGCCGACACCGTGGCCACCACCAGAACCTATGAAAACGTCGGCTTCGCCTCGACGCTTTACAGCGTGGCCGACCAGAACGGCAACGTGACCATCCCGGTCAACCGCAGCATCATCGAGAACGACGGTTCCGGCCTGGGTGACACGCTGACCGTCAATTACTACACCACCGATGGAAACGCCTACAACGGCACCAACTACACCTCGTCGGCCACGGTGAGCTCCCCCGGCACATTGACCTTCCCGCCGGGCGTCGCCACCGAAAACATCACCATCCCCATCTCGCAAGTGGTCGACCTGGGGGCCAAGGCCTTCACGGTAACGCTGACCAACCCCCAGACGGCGGATTTGACGCATTACTATCCGCCGGCTGTGACCGCCAACGCCTTGGCGGATGTTTACATCACCAACACGCCCAATAATGCCGTGACGCTCACCCAGTACACGAGCTCCGCCGGCAAGATTGGCACCAACGGCCCGACCGCCATCAGCAGCATCGGCGCCGTGGCGCCGGTGGCGCCGTTCAATTTCTCCGTCTCCACCAGCGGTCACATCCTTTCCGCGATGGACTTCAACGACAGCTCGGTCATCAACTTCAACGACCCGGCTGAGTTCAATAGCGCAACCGGCCCCATCACTCCGACCGGCCCGGTGGACAGCAACGGCAATCCCACGTATCTGCCGCCGGCGGGTGAACCTCTGGGCCTCGGCCCGGTGGTCTACACCCCGGCCGCCGCCGCGCCATCCTATTCTTCAACAGACTTGATCACGGCCATCAACGAGATCACGCTCAACTTCGTGAACTACACCAGTTCCGCCGCCGGTGGCAGCTTGAACGTCTACCTGGTGTCGGATGCCACAACCAACACCCAGCCGGGTGCCGCCGGCACGTCCAAGAACCCGCACTATTACGACAACAGCACCAGCTCGACGCCCGACGGCAACGGCTGGTACGGCACGACCGATGGCGTCGGCAGCACCAGCTTCGGCGGGGCCGATCCCACAAATACCACGTCGGCCAGCACCCAGTTCGGAACCTCCTATCTGCTGGGCACGGTGACCAACCCCAACACGATCAATCTGACCGGCTACAACTACATTCCGATGACCAGTTTCTCGACGGCCGCGGAGAACATCCTCATCTCCGACCTGAACAACGGAACCAAGTTCCGCATCGTGGCCGCGCCGGAAGTCGCCGGCAGCCTGGACTGGATCTACAACTACGTCGATGCCAACGCGGGATGGGCCGCGGTCGTCGGACTTCCGATGAACTATTACATCTCGCCGGAACTGTCCTTCGATGTCAGCTATGCCACCCCGGCCAGCCAGACCCCGCTGCCGTCGTACATCACGCCTTCGGCCAATGCGGATTACACGTGGGATTCCACCACGGGCAATCTCGTTTTGACCAACGGCAGCGTCACCTTCACCGAGGATGTCACCGCCGACACGAACCCGGCCGATTCCACCGATCCGCTGGTGAATGTCACGGCCAGCGGGCCGAATACCAGCGTGGTGATCCAGAGCAATCAACAGTTGGCCGGCCTCACGCTCAGCGGCGATGCCCAGGCGATCATGCAGCAGTCCAGTCCCGGCGGGACGGTGACCATCGGCTCGCTGACGGTCAACTCCGGCAGCACGCTGGACATTGGCAACGGCACGCTGCTGACCCCGGAAACCGGCCTTCCGATGACCGAGCTTGCGACCACGGTGCAGAGCAAGACGATCACCAGTTCGCTGGTCTACGGCCCCAACTCGCAGGCCAGCCGCGCAATTGGCTACGGCGACCATAACGCTGACCTGTTGACCGTCCCAACCGGCGATGTCGAAGTGAAATACGTGCCCACCGGCGACACCAACCTGGATGACACGGTGGATATCACCGACCTGACCAGGGCGATCAACAACCTGGGTCTGGCGGCGGGATATTCCGGTGGAGATATTCTCAACCAGGGTATCGTCAACATCTACGACATCGGCGCGATCATCAACGATCTGGGCGCCACGCTGAATGCCTCTGGCGACAGCGCCGTGGTGGCCTCCGCCGGTTCGGTCGGCTCGACTTCGGAAGAATCGACCGCCGTTGCCGCCAACCAGCCGTCGGCGAGTTCTGATTTGCCGGTGTTCTCGGATACGCCGATTCAATCGGATTGGCTCGATCCGCAGCTTTCGGTTCTGGCCGATTGATGCGCTTCAGGGCAACCGCATTCTGCCCACCATGGTCGCGGGACGCAGGCGTTGTCGCCACAAGCGGCCGGGAGTCCGCCAGCGTCAGGCGATTGTGATTGGGAGGATGCGGTTGCCCTGTTTTGTTTGCCGTTCTGCCGCCGCCGATTGGGAAGCTGGCCTCAAGCGGGCGGTGGCAAAAGCGTCCAGGCTAGAGAATTCACCGATTCACAACACAGTCTTAACCAGACCGTGACATGTTGGAAGTAGAAGGCGGGTGCGGTGATCGGCTTATTGGGCCGCGCCGGTTCGGAAGCGCCCATGGTCGTCGTGACTGATGTACGCCGCTTTGTTTCACGGTGTGATTGCGACCACGAATGAGCGATGCAAGGGATTATCGCGAAAGGCTGCAGTGTCACATGGAAGGATTGCGTGTTCAGGAGCGGCGGTTTTTGAGTCAATCTACTATGACGCCAGGTCATGAGGACATGAAGGAAAACGTGAGAAAAACACAGACAAGGGGCTTCACGATCGTTGAGTTGCTGGTGGTCATCGCGATCATCGGGATTCTGATTGCGCTTCTGTTGCCAATGTTGCAGGGTGCGCGTCACACAGCCAAGACGCTGCAATGCGCGTCGGGACTGCGGCAGATCGGGCAGGCCATGATCCTGTATGCCGAGCAGAACCACAATTTCATCGTGGGCTCGCCGGTCAACACCGGCGGCGGCGGCCCGGTTCTGCAGATGGCGGCACAGCAGAACAATAACAATCCGGGCTGGCCGCCATCGTACACCAACTCAAACTATCCGCCCGGCGTCAACACGATCTGGGACTGGGAAACCCCCGTACTCAACGTGCTCGGTATCGGCATCCCGTACAGCACTCCCTACAACGCCCAGACGGATCCGGGAAGGACAAATTCCCAGGACCGCTGGGATCGGGTGAAGTTTGAAAGCACCTACGGATTGTTCCAGTGCCCGGAGAACTTCAATACGGCGGCTTGGGCCGGCGGCAGCGGCACGAACTTCTTCCCTGGCGTGTTGGGTTTGCCCAACACTCTGCCGCTTCCATGCTACACGGCGGGCATAGACTTCATGGTTTTGCACAATCCGCTGCCGGACAGTTCGAAGAGTCCGGGGGCCACGCCGACCATCTTCGGCAATTACTGGGAAAACCCGCCCGTCAACTACGTGCCCAGACTTGACAAGGTCGGCAATCTGGCGGTGAAGATATTCGTCGCCGACGGGGGACGCTATGTGTACAACAAGAGCGGTCCGCCCACCGAAAACTGGGACGCTCTGGACGGCGAAGGTGGCGAGTACGCCGACTGGGGCGCGGATTCGGCTTACACGCGAGCACAAAACCGCGAGCATGTTCCGGGCAACGGCGGACCGTCCAATCTGCCCGACGAGCGCGAAAAGTGGGCTCTTCATGGTCCGTCGCACCACACTACGGCCGGCAACCAGTTCAGGTTCAATGCGGTCTTCTACGATGGTCACGTGGAAACGCTGGGCGATCTCGACGGCGCCAATCCCAAATTCTGGATGCCCAAAGGAACAGTCGTTGCTCCCGCCGAGTTCTGGAACGATGTCTACGCCACCTACGGAATCCCGTCCACGTCGTTCTACGTTTGCCCCGAATAGCGGAAGACCGGACCGTGTTGGCAATCCTGGCGGCCCGAATCCCGACCCATGAGCGCTCGAACCACCATCGCCGAGCCGCCGAATTTCGCATCGCGTGACGGGAATTCGCGGCTGGGCCTTTCAGCGGCGGAGAAAAGGCAGTTCGACGACGCGGCCGCGACTCTGCGAAGGGCACAAGCATTGATGCGGCAACGGACCGGCGCCGCGCCAGGCGAGCCGGCCGTGCGCCATGCTGATGTCGCCGGGGCCATCGAAACGCTCTCCTCCATCGCGATGGCACATCCGTATCTCGCCGAAGCCCACGGCATGCTGGGCAACGCTTACGCCGCGGCCGGTGAATGGGAGCAGGCGGTCAGCGCCTTCGGCCGTGTGCTGGCGATCATTCCAAACCTCGCGGTCGGGCATTTCGCTCTTGGATCGGCGCTGGCGCAGCTTGGCCGGACCAGTGATGCCATCACCGCCTTTCGCGGCGCGCTGCGGCTGAATTACCCGCCGGCGCACTGCAATCTGGGCGTGGCCCTTCTGCTCAGCGGCGAATTCGACGCGGCGGCCGACGAACTGGCCAAGGCGATCGCCATCAATCCCGATGATGCCGTCGCCCATTGGAATCGCGCGTTGCTGTTGCTGCTGCGCGGAGACTGGGCAGCGGCCTGGCCGGAATACGAATGGCGATGGCGCTGGAATCAGTTCCCATCGCGGCCTCGGAATTTCAGGCAGCCGCAGTGGCAGGGCGAGGAGATGGCGGGGCGGACGATCCTGCTGCACGCCGAGCAGGGATTCGGCGACACGATTCAGTTCATTCGCTATCTGCCGCTGGTTGCCGCGCGCGGGCCGAAGATCGTGGTGGAGATTCAGCCGGAATTGCTGCCTCTGTTCAGGCAGCTTCCGGGCGATCAAAAGTGGGTCTGCTGCGGCGAGGTTCTGCCGGAATTTGATCGGCATTGCCCGCTGGCCAGCCTGCCCGGTTTATTCGGCACGACGCCGCAAACCATTCCCCGGCAGTCCCCGCCGCTGCGGGCGGACGAGCAGCGCATCGCGTTCTGGCGCGAAAGAATGGGTCCGACCAGCGGAAAGTTGCGCGTCGGAATCGCCTGGGCGGGCCGGACCACCTTCAATGGCGACCGCACCCGATCCCTCCAACTCGAACAGTTGCGAGAGGTTCTGGCGATCGGGAATATCGAGTTTTGCAGCCTGCAATACGGACCGCCGTCCCAGCGGATTCACGACCTTGGCTTCGACGATCGCCTGATCGACCTCGGTTCGCACTTTCGCGATTTCGCCGACACCGCCGCCGTCATGTCGCTGTGCGATCTGATCATCACCACCGACACGTCCGTGCCGCACCTGGCGGGAGCGATGGGCCGGCCGGTCTGGGTGATGCTGCAATATGTGCCCGACTGGCGGTGGATGCTGGATCGCGAGGATTCGCCGTGGTATCCGACAGCGCGGCTGATGCGGCAGGAGTCGGCGGGGAATTGGGACTTGGTGGTCGCGCGTGTTGTGCAATCTCTGTCGCGGCTGTAGCAGGCCAACCTTTTCTTAACATTGATCAATTACGGTGTATCAGGAGATGAAAAAGATATGAGCAATACAACAAAGCAAATGGTCCGCGCGCGATACGTCGTGGCGGGTGTGCTCCTGATCACGCTGGCCGCCTATGCCGCCGACACGGCCGTGAAGGACGACCGGGCGCCTCTGCCCACCGGGCATTTCATCAATCCCGCCGGGGCCACCACGTCGGAATATATCGGCAGCATGCCGTTGAACATGGTCGTCAGCCCGGACGGGAAATACCTGATCACCACCGGCGATGGATCGGCCTCGTCCCTCTGCGCCGTGCGCGTCAGCGATGGCGGGTTGGCCAGTTACATCAACTTCGGCCGAGGCCAGCAGACCGAGTGGCCGGGCTTGTATTACGGCCTGGCGTTCGGTTCCGACGGCAAGCTGTATGCCGCGCAGGGCGGATCGCAATGCGTGGTGGCGTTCAAGCTTGGCGCCGACGGCACACTGGTGCATGACGCCGAAATCGACGGCGCCGCCACCGACTTCCCCGCCGGCATCGCCGCCGACGCCAGGGGCCACATCTACGTCACGCAGAACGATCCGGTCCATGCCCGCGGCGATGCGTTTGGAACTCCGGCCTCGGTCTCCATCATTGACATCGCAACCAAAAAGGAAGCAGGCCGCTATGTCTTTGCCGATCCGCTGGGCCTGTCCAATTTCCCGCTGGCGGTCACGGTGAACGACGACGGAAGCCGGCTCTATGTCGGCAGCCAGCGCGACTCGGCCGTCTATGTGCTGGACGCCTCGAATCCCGCCAACGTCACATTGGTGCAGAAGCTGAACACGGGTTCGCATCCCAACGCCCTGCTGCTGAACAAGGCGCGCACGATTCTGTATGTCGCCAATACGCAAAGCGATACCATCTCCATCGTGGACACCGCATCGGAAAAGATCACGGCCACGGTCATGCTCCGGCCGGAGATCGCCGCCCATCTTGCCGGCGCCACTCCCACCGGACTTGCCCTTTCGCCGGATGAAAACACTCTTTATTCCAGCCTGGGCGACATGGACGCCGTCGCGGTCATCGACGTTGACGATGCGACTCCCAGCGTCAAGGGGTACATCCCCGGCGGTTGGTATCCCACGTCGGTGGCTGTCTGCGGCGGGGATCTCTTCGTCACCAACGCCAAGGGCGATCTTCCCCGCGTGCCGCATAACGCCGGCGGGTCGACGCTCTCCCTTCTCAACGGCACGCTCTGGAAGATCGCCATCCCCGACAAAGCCAAACTGGCCACGCTCACCACTCAATGCCTGCAAGACGCCCGGCTGACTCCCAAGTACCTCAACGGCGAAGACCCGCTGCAAGCCGTCAGTCTCAAGGCGGGTAACATCAAGCATGTGATTTACATCGTGAAGGAAAATCGCACCTACGATCAGGTCCTCGGCGACATGCCCAAGGGCAACGGCGACCCGAGTCGCTGCATCTTCGGCCGCGACGTAACGCCCAATCAGCACGCCCTGGCCGATCGCTTTGTCCTTTTCGACAACTTCTACGACTGCGGCGAAGTGTCCGGCGACGGCTGGACCTGGTCCACGCAGGCGCAGGCGAACGAGAACGCGATTCGCAACGTTCCCTATTCCTATGGCTTCAGCGGTCGCGCCTATGATTATGCCGGAACCAACAACGGCTATCCCGTTGGCGGCCTGCCGGCCGTCGGTCCCGACGGCAAGCCGCTCTCGGACGATCCTCGCTTCAAGAATGGCGCCCCGCCGATTCCCGATATCGACGAACCGGCCGGCGGACACATTTGGGATGCGGTGATCAAACAAGGACTCAGTTATCGCAATTATGGATTCTTCCTGGCCCAGGGCGTTTACAACGGCGATGCTACAGTGATTCCGGACAACTATCCCGGCCCCGCGGCGTTGCAGCCGGGCGGGCATGATCTGGCCGGCGTCACGGATGTCGATTTCCGCGATTTCGATACGTCCTATCCCGACAGCGAAGCCACCAGCATGCTGGTAAAGAAGAAGAATGACCCGACGCTTTGGTGGCCGACGCAGACCTACGGCAAGAGCGAGGCGACCAGCCGCTTTGCCGAATGGGATCGCGAATTCAAAATGATGCTGGCCAAGGATCCCACGGGGAATTCGATTCCGGCGTTCATGACCGTGCGTCTGCCCAACGATCACACGGGAGGCGGTCGCTCGGGCAGCCCCTCGCCGAGGTGCCAGGTGGCCGACAACGACTGCGCCGTCGGTGAACTGGTCGATGCCATCAGCCACAGCCCGATCTGGAAATCGTCCGCGATCATCGTGATCGAGGATGACGCCCAGAGCGGCCAGGACCACGTCGATATGCACCGCTCGACCTGCTTCCTGGTCAGCCCCTGGATCAAGAAGGGCAGCGTCGATAGCTCGTTCCAGAGCACCATCAGCGCCATCAAGACGATCGAGTGCCTGCTCAACGTTCCTCCGATGTGCCAGTATGATGCGGCCTCGGATCCGCTGGGCGGCTGGGACTCCACCGCGTCCAACAGCGAACCCTACAATGCGATCATCCCCTCCGACGAGATCATGGGGCAGCGTGGCGCGTACGCTTTCGGCGCCGTCAGCCCCGAACAAGGCCCGGCACGCCCCACAACCCGGCAAGCCGCAACCCGGCCGACCACGCAATCGCTTAACGACATCAAGCTGGACAGCCCCCAGGCACTGGCCGCGGCTTCCGACATGATGGATTTCTCCCATGCCGACCGCGCCCCGACGGAACTGCTCAATCGCATTATCTGGAAGACCGTCCGCGGTATCGATTCCGAACCGCCGCCCAGTCCGCATGGGTTCCAGTACGGCCCGACTCCCAAGGATGACGACGATGACAACTAAGCAATCCGTTTCTCACTGCCTGCTGGCTCTGGTCCTGGCCGCGCTGATGACCAGCCCGGCTCGGGCGTGGAACGATACCGGCCATCGCCTGATAGCCGCTATCGCCTGGGCCGACATGACGCCGGCGGCGCGCACCAGGTTCTCGGAGATCCTCAAGCAGCACCCGCGCTACAAAGCCGATCTGCTGGCCGACATGCCGGCCGATATCGACAGTGCCGATCAGGATTTCTATGCCTTCGGCATCGCCGCGACCTGGCCGGATATGGTGCGAAGTTTCTCCAATCCGATGCACGCGGCCTACAACCATCCCAATTGGCACTACATCGACCTTCCGTATTGCCTGGGCGGGCAGGCGGCCAATTTCCCGCCGGTCGATCCCGAGACTCCGCCCGGACCCACCAACGCCGTCGAGGCGATAGCGTTTAACACGGCCGCACTGAAAAACCCCGCCACCGCGCCCAAGGATCAGGCGGTCGCGCTGTGCTGGATTCTTCACCTGTGCGGCGACATCCACCAGCCGCTCCATGGCACCGAACTCTTCTCGCCGCAGTATCCCAACGGCGACCAGGGCGGCAACGCGATCATGGTCCAGCAACGCGGCGCGTATGCCAACACGCAAACCAATCTGCATGCTTTATGGGATGGGTTGCCCGGCCAATACAAAGATTACGGGACAATCCGCGACGTTGCCGCCGGCCTGGCCGCCAACCCCCACAGCAGCCGCGCGGCGTTGAAGGACTCGCTGGCCGTCAAAGACCCGGCCGCATGGGCACAGGAGAGCCATGATCTGGCGGTTCGCTACACGTATCTGAACGGTGACATATTCGCCGCCGGCCCGACAACGGCGCCCGCCGATGCGGCGGCGCGGAGCGCCGTCGTTTTGCCGCCGACATACCAGAGTCAGGCCGAAGCGATTGCCATGTCACGCATTGTGCTGGCCGGGTATCGCACCGCCGATCTTCTCAATTTGCTGGCCGATCAGAAATAGGGCCTCGATCTGCGGATCGCGAACTGCGCCATCAGTGATCGAAGGAGCCCTGTCGATTCGACGGTCAGGTGTACAGGACCGTCTGGATATCGTTGTTGGGGATTTGATCCAGATTCTGGTCGATGTGCGCGGTATTGTCGCCCAGGCCGCCGTAGAGGGTGTCGGCCTGGCCGTTGATGGCGAAGATAATGTCATTTCCCTTGCCGCCGCGGATGACGTTGTTGCCAGCGCCGCCGGTGAGCGTATCTGCTCCCATTCCGCCTTCGAGCGTATCGTTGCCGGGTCCGCCGAAGAGCATATCGTTACCCTTGCCGCCGCCGAGGCTGTCGTCGCCGGCGCCGCCGCGGATGGAATCGTCACCGGGTCCGCCGTTGATCACATCGTTGCCCGATCCACCGCCAAGAGTGTCGTTACCGGGTCCGCCCAAGATGGTGTCGTCGCCGGGACCGCCCTGGACACTGGCGCCGAGATTGGCGGGCATGCTCGATTCGATGGTGACCATATCGTTGCCGGCGCCGGCCTCGACGTCGATGGAAGTGACTTGCGCCAGCGCGAACGGCGAGGAGGTGACGCCGTTGAGCGTTGCGGTCAGGTTGCCGCTGCCATCGGTTTGCAATGTGATCACGTCGTTGCCGCTGGTGCCCTGGACCAGGAGATGGCCATCGGTCAGCGTTGCGAAGGGCGGCGTCGAGATGGTGAAGGGACTGGAGACCGCCAGATCGAGCGAGCCATCCGTCGCCGTCAGCGTGTAGGTTCCGGGGGCATTGGCCGAAAGGTCGCTGAACGTGGCGACGCCGGCAACGGCGCTCTGGGTCAGTGTTCCGCTCAGTACGACGCCCTGGGCATTGGTCAGATCGACCGTGACGCTGGAGGTATCGCTGGTGACGATGCCGCCGTTGACGTTCTCGACGGCCACCGCAACCGGGCCGAGATCGGCGCCGGTGTTCGCACTGGCGGGCTGGGTTGTGAAGGCAAGCTCATTGGCGGCCGTCGGATTCACGCCGGCGGTGATGATGTTGAAGGTTGTCGTGTCCGCGTAGGCGGCGAATGCGGTGACGCCGGGGTAATCGGTCGTGTCGGTTCCGGTGACCTGCAGGAACTGAATCTGGGCGGAATAGGTGGTTCCGGCGGCGAGCGTGCCGGCCGGGATGGTGATCGACGTTGCGGTCCCGTCGAGTTGATTGGCCGTGCCCGGTGTGTATTGGAGGATCGGATTTCCCTGGCTGTCGGTGATGGAGACGGCGATGAAGTCGCTGGTGGTGCCGCCGGGAAACGGAGCCCAACTGATGGTCGCCGCCTGCGTGGAATCGACGTCCTGCAGGGCGCTGAAATTGGTCACATTGGGCGGGGCGGTTGGATAATCGTCGGTCGTGCCGAGATCCAGCGACAGCGTTTTCGAGCCGTCATTGATCCCCTTGAGCGACAGACTGTAATCGCCGTCCGGATAGAGGAAGTCCACCGAGTTCTTGTTGGCCGACTGGTAGACCAGATCATATTCGGGAGTCGGGCTGCCCAGCGGCAATTCCATCAGACTGGCCGATTCGCCCGCGGCCGGCGAGGTCTCCTGCACCGAGGCACTGAAGACCGAGCTGACGGCGGCTTCGGCGACAATCGCCTCGAAGTGATAGGTATCGCTGCCCAAGAGCACGGGCGCGCCGCGGATCGTCTGGTTGTAAATAGCGCTCTTGATGATGGTGGCGTACTGCACGTCCGAAAGAAGGACGCGATTCTCAAGCCGCTCAACGGCGACCTGTGCTCCAGCGGCGCGGCCGTGACGATGACCATGGGTTCGTGACATATCCTCTCCAGCGGCGGAGGACCGTTTTGGATCATCTCCCGCCAAAAGCGGAGAATACCACCGCCGGCCCGCAAGGAGCATGACCAAGCGCAAAATTAACGCATTCGGGCCGCTGGGAATGTGCCGGCGGCGCTGATGCGGATCACACCGCCAGTGCGCCGTTGACGATCTGCTGCGCCTCGTCGACGATCATTTGCAAATGCCGCTCGTCGCGGAAGCTCTCGGCGTAAATCTTGTAGATATTCTCCGTGCCGGAGGGACGCGCGGCAAACCAGCCGGCATCGGTGACGACTTTCAACCCGCCGATCGGCGCATCGTTGCCGGGGGCGCGCGTGAGCTTGGCGGTGATCGCGTCGCCGGCCAGCTTGGTTTCCCTCACGGCCTGCGGCGAGAGTTTGGCGAGGCTGGCCTTCTGCTGCGGCGTGGCCGGAGCGTCGATCCGCGTGTAATACGGCGTGCCGAACTCGGCGGTCAACTCACGGAAATGTTCGCCGGGGTCTTTGCCGGTGCGGGCGGTTATCTCGGCCGCCAGCAGGTCCATGATCGGGCCGTCCTTGTCCGTGGTCCACACCGACCCGTCCAGGCGCAGGAAACTCGCTCCCGCGCTTTCCTCGCCGCCGAAACAGATCGAGCCGTCAAACAATCCCGGCGCGAACCATTTGAACCCCACCGGCACTTCGCACAGCCGCCGCCTCAGCTTCTTCACCACCCGATCGATGATCCCGCTGCTGACCAGCGTCTTGCCCACCGCCGCACCGTGCGACCAGCGCGGACGATGCGCCAGCAGATAGCCGATGGCCACGGCCAGATAATGGTTGGGGTTCATCAAACCGGCCGATGGCGTGACGATGCCGTGCCGATCCGAATCGGGATCGTTGGCGAAGGCGACGCGGTATTTGTCCTTGAGGCCGATAAGACCGGCCATCGCATAGGGGCTGGAGCAATCCATGCGGATTTTTCCGTCGTGATCGACGGTCATGAAGGAGAATGTCGGGTCGAGTCTGGGATTGACGACCGCGATGTTCAGCTTGTAGATGGAATTGATCGGCTCCCAATAGGGCAGTGCCGCGCCGCCCAGCGGGTCGACGGCGAGACTCAAACCGGCGGCGGCGATCGCCTCCATGTCCACGACGTTCCGCAGATCGTTGACATACGGCAATATGAAATCCTCGGCGTGCGTGGTTGCAGCCGCCAGCGCCGCAGCCAGCGGCACGCGCGATACGGCCGCGTTGTTGCCCCGCAGCAGTTCATTGGCGCGATCCTGCACCCAATGGGTGACGTCGCTGTCGGCTGGGCCGCCGTTGGTCGGGTTGTATTTGAATCCGCCATCCTCCGGCGGATTGTGCGACGGGGTGACGACAATTCCGTCGGCCAGAGCGGTGGTGCGTCCGCGATTGTACACAAGAATGGCCCGCGAGATGACCGGCGTGGGCGTCACGCCGTTATTGGGCTGGATGATGGTCTCCACCCTGTTGGCGGCAAGAACCTCCAGAGCGGTGCGCTGGGCGGGCGCCGACAGCGCGTGCGTGTCCTTGCCCATGTACAGCGGGCCGGTGATGTTCTGCTTGCGGCGGTAATCGCAAATAGCCTGCGTGATGGCCAGAATGTGCGCCTCGGTAAACGTCCCGCGCAGCGATGACCCGCGATGGCCGCTGGTGCCGAAGCTGACCAGTTGATTGGGATCGGCCGGATCGGGGTGGCGCTGGTAATACTCTCGCTCCAGCCGGGCCAGATCGACCAGGAGCGACTTGGGCGCCGGCTTGCCGGCCAGGGGGGAAATTGCGGTGCTCATTCTTGGCTTTTCTATGTCACCGGACACGGTTTGGCGTTCCAGATTTCGGTCGCGTACTGGGCGATGGTGCGGTCGCTGGAGAATGTCCCGGAGGCGGCGACGTTCAGGATCGCCTTACGCGCCCAGGCGTCGCGATCGGCGTACAACTCGACCAGCTTGCGGTCCGCATCGAGATAACTTTTCAAATCCGCAAGGTGCATGTAACGATCGCCCCGCGCCAGCAGCGCATCGCGCAACTCATTGAAAACGCCCGGCTCATAGCGGCTGAAATAATCAGAGAAAATCAGGTCCAGCGCCGCCCGCGTCTCCGGTTCGTTATCATAATGCCAGTGCGGATTGTACCAGCCAGCGCTGTCGGCCACCTGCCGGGCCGTCAGCCCGAACAGGAAGAAATTCTCCTCGCCCGCCGCCTGCGCCATCTCGATGGTCGCCCCATCGCGCGTGCCCAGCGTCAGTGCGCCATTCATCATGAATTTCATGTTGCTCGTGCCGCTGGCCTCGTAGCCGGCCGTTGATATCTGGTTGGACACATCGGCCGCCGGAATCAGCCGCTCGGCCAGTGTCACCGAGTATTCCGGCAGAAAGACGACGTTGAGTTTGCCGCGGGCCAGCGGATCGCCGTCGATCGTCCCGGCCAGATTATTGATGAACTTGATGATGACCTTGGCCAGGTGATACGCCGGCGCGGCTTTTCCGGCGAAAAGGAATGTTCGCGGCGCGATATCCAGATTGGGATTGGCGCGCAGGCGGTTGTACAGCACGACGATGCGCAGGGCATTGAGCAATTGCCGTTTGTATTCGTGGATGCGTTTGATCTGGCAATCGAAGATGGTGTCCGGATCGACCACCTGCCCGCCGCTGGTTTTGAGCCAGTCGGCGAACCGCACTTTTGCCTCGCGCTTGGCTTTGAGAACGGCATCGCGAAAACCCTTGTCCTCCGCCAGCGGCCTGAGCTTTTGCAGTTGATCCAGGTCGGTGATCCATCCATCGCCGATGGCCCCGGTCATCACGCCGGCCAGCGGCGGATTGCACAGCAGCAGCCACCGGCGCGGCGTCACGCCGTTGGTCTTGTTGCTGAATCGCTCGGGGAACATCTCGGCCAGATCTTTGACGGTGGTCGTGCGGAGCAAGCGGGTGTGAATCTCCGACACGCCGTTGGTGCTGTGCGATCCCGCGATCGCCATGTTCGCCATGCGCACCTGTTTGCCGCCGGATTCCTCGATGAGGCTGATGCGCTCCACGCGACCGTTGTCGCCGGGGAACCTGGCCCGCACCTCGTCCAGCAGGCGGCGGTTGATCTCGTAGATGATTTCCAGTTGGCGCGGCAGGAGCTTTTCGAACCACACAACCGGCCATTTCTCCAGGGCTTCGGGCATCAGCGTATGGTTCGTATAGGCCAGCGTGCGCCGGGTGATGTCCCACGCCTGGTCCCAGCCGAGTTTGGCGTCGTCCAGCAGGATGCGCATGAGTTCGGGCACGGCCATCGACGGATGCGTGTCGTTAAGCTGGATGGCGACATGATCAGGCAATGCGTTCCAATCCGTGTTCGTTGCCCGGAAGCGTCGCACCAGATCGGCCAGGGAACAGGCCACCAGAAAATACTCCTGCGCAAACCGCAGTGATTTTCCCTGACTGGTTGAATCATCCGGATACAACACGCGCGTGAGCGATTCGGCATTCAGCATCTCCACCAGCGCGCCGACAAAATCGCCGCTGCTGAATCGCTGAAAATCGAAGTAATCCGAACTGGTCGCCTCCCAGAGCCGAAGC
>CAYQTE010000042.1:0-40083 GCA_964420285.1 uncultured Tepidisphaeraceae bacterium | reverse complement strand
CGCGCCAATCCAGCCCGGCGAGGCCGATAGCCTCGGCGCTGGTGGTCGCCTGTTCGATCACGACACCCAAGCGATGCCAAGCAGGCTCGCCCGTGACAAAAACCGCTGCCCGTCCCGTCGTCTGGTCGATTGCGTGTGCCATAAAGACACCTCCAAAAAAGGAAATCCATCTGACCGGGATGGCTTAGGCCCCAAAGGCCCAAGCAATTTTTTGACCTCCCGGCTTCGCAAGAAGCGGCCGGGAGGTCTAAAAAAGAGAAATCCTTCAGAGCTGGCGACGGGAACGTGAGCGCAGCGGACGAACGCCATGCCACGCGCAGGCCCGGAGACATGTACTCATGTTGAGGAGGCGAGCATGGCAAGGCCGTACCCGGCTGGTGGCGTTTCGATAGCGGAGTCGAACCATCATGCCGTAGGCCCGCTGCTGTTGCCGCTTGCGGCCTCCAGGCATTCAGCGGGCCTACCCTCCCCCCGTGTTCCCGGCGCCATCCTTATTGCTTCCGACAGCAATCACACCGGATTTAGGCCAAGGAGAGGAGGTGCGGAGGAGAGGACCGGCCTAAGGTTCTCTTCTCCGCATTCGCATGTGGCAGCGAACAGGATTCGCAATCTGACCTCTATTCTTTCATGTCATTCGATTGCAAGAGAGACGGTACGACCGCGAGTGGTACTAACGAAATGTGACTTGTTTCGTTTGACGAATACGCGGCAGTATTCCTTGAGCATGCAGGATTGGCGGGTATGCACATGACTGCGGAGTGACTCGGCCATGAGCCTAACCGTATCAGTGTAGACTATCGTACCTGTCGGAAGCGGTAGCCGGCTTTCTTCACATTTGCGTCGAAATATCTACCGACGGACGACGCGGTCAATATCCCCCGATAGATAGTTTCAGGCACACGAGAGTATTCGTATTCAGTGCCATTCTTGAATCGAACGCCAAGCGTTGACGATGCTTCATCGTACGCGACTGCGTCCAGCGTCGATGAATTGACAGATTCGTAGTTCATTTCACTGCCTCCATGATTTCCGCCGGCACGGCAGCCACCGCCGGCTCCGGCAACTTACGGGCGGCAGTCGCGAAGTCAATGATGGCCTTGCACAGCTTCTCCAACGTCGGCGACTTCTTGTTCTGTTCCCACGCTTCCGTCAGGCGATAGCCGATGAATAAACTGTTCTTGTTGATGTCGCCAACATCAATGCCGTGATCCGAACGTACTTTATCCGCGATTTTCGTCCATTCATCCGTCCCGATATCTTCGGCGACGACCAAACCAATCTCACTGTGCCACATTACGACCTTTTCATGCCAGAGTGCGGTTGCTGGAAACGCATCCTCGTGCGGCGCGCCGCACAGCTTGAGAATCGTCACGTTGTCCTTCTCGTGCTTCGGACGAATGTCATTCTTCTTCTTGGTCTGCTGTTCGGTGTCGCCGTCAACCGCTTTACAGGAATGTCCGTCGGAATCGAAGATAACGAGGGTCGGAATCTTGAGATGTTGCGCGATTGCGAGGGGTTGCGCGATGGAACTTTTGCCACCGGCGGGCACGAGATGACATCCAAGTTTGCGGAACTGATCCCATCGGCTGGTCAGCATGAGATACGTCGTGATGTACGCAACGTCCTCGACGCCTTCGACAAGCACAAGTACGTTTGTAAAGAAGATTTCGTTGAGGGCCGGTTGCAGGGCCTGCTGAACCTTGAGCATCGTTCCCGCGGCCTTTGCCGCGGCTTCCCCGCGCGCCTCGGCAAGGCAATTTGCGATTTGATCAAGAGTCACGTGATTGCAGCAGCACGTCTTCTTCGCAGAGTCGGCGCGAATTGAACGTACATCCTCAACTTCCCGACCTGAAACGAAATAGGGGCTATGCGTGCAGACGATCACCTGTGAGTTTTTCGTTGAGAGTTTCTGAAAAACAGAGGCGAGGTGGCGAGCCTGCGGTGGATGTTGATACACCTCAGGTTCCTCGCAGCCGAGGATCAGTTTTGGCCCCTGCGCTGCGTTTCCCGAAAGTTCCTCCAAAAGAGCGAGCAAAAACGACCGCTGCAACCCATGCCCGAATCGCGCGAGCTTCCCCTTGAACTGGCCCTCACCAGCGATAATCTGCGCCAACGGTTCGGCAATCTTGATAGCGGTCTGCTCATCATTATGCCATTCCAGCTTCACGTTCGTATCGGGATGCGCCCATTCGCCGAGCCTGCGACTGAGAGAATCGGATAAATCTGTCAGCGCGGCTTGCTGTTCGTCCAATATCTTTTGGTATTTTTCGCCAGCGTCCGAGCGGAGCTTCTCCAGTGGTTCGTTGAACGCGACCTTCGTCCGTACGGTTCTTTCCAAGAGCTTTCCCAGCGCGGTCTTTTTCGCTTCGATTTGTTCGTCGGACGCATCCTTGACTGCCGGCACAAAGACCCATTGGATATGTTTTTCCAGACGATTCACGCCCTTGGAAACGCCGTAAAACTGATCTTCACTCGGGATCTCCACACAGTCGCCTGCATGGGCGGATTCATATTCACGAAGCGCGTCGATCATCGCCTGTTTCGTACCCGGCGCAGGTAGGTCCCCAAACTTTTCACGGATGGTGGCGTAGGCGGCTTTCAATTCCTTCACACTGGCCCCGTCGCCGTCGGCTTTGAAGAAGGGTTTGAAGTCTTCCATGCCGAGACGCTGCCCATATTGCAGGACCTGTGCAAACTTATCCTCCTCGTTCCAGATAGCCTTTGCCGAGACAATCAGTTTTCCTTGGCGGTAATAATCCTTGAGGTCCTCCTGCGCCTCAACATTCAGGTCCTCGAACGTCACCGTGATGACGACCGGATTGTTGGTGTTTTTGTGGTGAAAGTCTTCCTTGTCCAGCTTGAGCAAATCCGTTTTCGCATGGCTGGTTTCCTGGAAGAATATATTGAGCGCCATCAGCACCGTGGACTTGCCGCCACCGTTGGGTCCGACAAGGCAGGTGTAATCATTGAAGTGAATCGTCTGGTCGGCGAATGCCCGAAAGTTTTGAATGCGGACGGATGAGAGGCGCATGTTCCTCACCTCCTAACTTTCTTGTACGCTTGGCTCGCCTTGTTCAAGGAGCGGAACTTCCAGACCCTCAATCTCGGGAAGTGTTTTCCCCGCGATTCCTTGGAGGTCGCCATACATTCCGGTCGTCGCGAGCATCACGATTTCGAGTTGCTTTTCTTTCATGGCCCATCGCCTTTGTGTCGCTCGCTTTTCACTTTCAAGGTCGTCCTTGAGCGCCTTGAACCCCTCGAAAATCGCCTGAACGCGCTGTTTGAACTGGGGCCCGGTAAGATACTGGTACAAGATTGCCATTTTGGTCTGCTGCCCTTCGGACGCACACCGAGCGGTTGAGGTATCGACAAGCCCGGCGCGCAGTGCCATCGCTAGCGGCACGGCCAGTGCGAGCGTGCTGACCCACACGCCGTCTACCTGTTCGAAGTGATCGACGCCGTCCGGCATCGTGTCGCTCACGATGACGGCGATTTCGGCCTTGGCCGCGCGCTGATCCTGGCGAAGCTTCGCAAGCCAGCCATCATTCCACCGGATGGTTCGTTTGGATTCCCAAAGAATGCTCCCGCAGACCTGGCCGACATTGCCCAGGACGCGGTGGAGCACGTCCGCACCGCTCTGGCCTTTGGCGATTCCCTCGATGGTGTCTCGTGGAAAAGCGGCGCGCAACGTCGCTTCCAAATCCAACTCTTGAACCTCACCTTGAACTCGCTGCGATCCCTGCTCAGCCTTGCGAATCGCTTCCTCTAGTTTTTCCTGAAGTTCGCCAATCGTCTTGTCCTTTTCCGCAATCCGAAGCCGCTGCTGCTCCTCGGCCTCCCTCTTCGCCTTGTCCCGCTCGGGGCCGAGTGCTTCGCCGACGCGCTTTTCCAGCTCCACGTCGGCGGCTTTTATCTTGTCATCGAGATCGCGTTGCTTGCGACGGAATTCGGCTTCCTGCTTCCGAGCCTCCGCTAATTTCTCATCCTTCTCTTTGATTTGTTCTTCAAGTTCGGCTTTCTCCTCGTCGTGTTCTGCGAGTTTCTCCTCAAATTTCTGTTTCGCTTTCTCGGCCGCTTCGCGCCCGATTGCCGCGCGCTGTTCTTCGACTTGCTCGGCAATCTGCTCATCAATCTGCTCTTGTCGCTTCGCCAAAGCGGCGCGTTCCTTCTCGACCTCCTTGCGTGCCTTCTCTACGGCCTTCTGCTCATCGTTGAAGGCTTTGCGACGCTCCTCAAGCGCCTCTTCTTTCTCTTCATAGTCGCGCTCGAACTTGCGGCGCGTCTGCTCGATGAGCGGCGCGGCGAGCGTTTCGTTCAGCTTAAACGACTTATGGCAGTGTGGACATTCGATGGGGACGTCGGACATGGCCATCCTTCCTGGAAAACCGCGTCCAAGTGTACCGCGCCGTGGGCGCGTATCCAGTATGCGGAAGCGATACGCGGAATCGCTGCGTCAGGTCCCGCGTGCTGTAGGAAGGAAAGATCGAGGCGCAGAACTGGAACGGGTGTCCGCGTTGATCGTGCTACGGATGAGGAGCGGATTGGGTTGCGTATTGTAAGGGATGAGGCGAGCTATGTCCCGGCGCAAGAGTAAAGCCCGGCCGGTAAACGGAAGGCCCGGCCGGGCCTGGAAAAATCTCGTGATTCGATCAGGCAGCGGGCTGTTCCTGCCGCTGCTCGCGTTTCTCGCCGAGCATTTGCATCACGCGGGTGTGCGTGGCGTCCGCGACCTTCATCAGCACCAGCAGGTCGTCGCGGCCGAAACTCGCTGTGTTCTGCCACTTGCCGTCCTCGGTGCGGTAGAGACGTTGGAAGGTGACATTGAAGCGCGGGCCGCTTTCGCCTTCGTTCCTCCAGATTGCGGCCTTGATGCTGCCGATGCGGATTTCCTCGACCGGTTGCACTTTGTTCTGTTTCTTCGCCATGACAGTTGCTCCTTTCAAAGGGTTCGTGTTGGTCCGTTCTTTGGACAGCGCAGCGACGGATCAACATGAAGCCGCAGGAGCAACGGCCGGAAGGGCCGACGACCGCGACGGAAGTCCAAGGCTAGCGAGGGCGCCGTGACGGAGGGATTTTTCTTTGCGCAGCAAACCCGCCGGGGGCGTAAGCGAAAAATCTGGACGGCACAAGCCGTTGCAATGCCGCAGGGCGCAGCCCGGTGGACGACCAGAGCGGGCGGCGGCCCCGCAGGCGGCTTGGCGAAAGATATGGAACGATGCCGTCCGGTCGGGTTCCGCATCAAGGTTTCAAGGTGGATCGGGAAACGAATGAGAAAACGCCGTCGGTGTTACGTTCCAACACTTCGCAACCAGCGCAAAGGGCGGAGCGCGGGGAAATAGGATGGCGCGATGTCCTGGGGTGAAGGTTGCGGGCGACACGATGCAGCGGGATATGTACGGTGAATCGGCGCTTGCAGCGGCAGGATTCGACGCTGGCGGACGAAACGAGCTTGCAGGCCCGGCCGGCGATTCGCTCACCAGGTCAGGAGCGGTCGCCGCACGGATGCGATTTCGTTCCGCGTAATGGGGCCGTAGCAGCGGCTATCGAAGCTGTTGGGGATGCGAGCGGAGAAGACGAAGAATTCATCCGGGCCAAGCACTCGATTCTCTCGCCACACCGGGAGCGGTCGGTCCGCGCTGTCGGTGTTCGGCGGCATCGGCGCGATCGCGCGACCGTTGATGATGAGCAACGGACCGGTTGTATTCACCCAATCGCCCGGACCCGCAGCAATGGGTTTGAGGATGTACCAGTCTTGGCCATTCTGACCGGTGCGCCCTTGAACGTACTGCCTTGCGGGATACGGAATGCGGAAATCAATGATCTGCCCCACGGTCGGCTCCATCGTGCTCCGCAGATAAAGGCCCGGTGCCACGCTGGGCGAGGTGTTGATGACGACAACACGGGGGCCGACAACGGTTGGAAGGATCGCCCACGCACCCATCAAGCCAAGCGCCAATCGAATGAATCGACGGGTTCGCACGCGACGAACGGGATTGTCCGGCGACGAAGAACGCATCAGGTAGCGCATGGGATTCTTTCGGCGGCCATTGAGTCCGAGAGTGCGGGGTGGAGCAGGATGCGATGAACCGCGTTGGTCCAGTAGTCTGGCGACAACCTTTCAGGGTCTTGTCCGCCGCTTTTCAGGTCTTCAATCAAATCCAGAAGCATATCCACCGCTCCGTCCTGCCCCGCCGGCCCATGTTGGTCCACGATGGCGTGAACGGCGACGGCGGTGTGAATGCCCGGCAACTCGTGGCCGACTTGATCGCGGGCAAGGGCCTGCACGATCGCGACGGCGCGGTGCTGCCGATCATCGGGATACCGGCGCCACCAGACCACGCCGAAGATTTGGCCGGGCCGGAAGTGATACACGTTGTGCCCCTTCCGCTTCTCATGGTGATTGGTCGGGGTGCCGAAGCACAATCCATCGAACCGGGAGCGGGGAACGTAACGAGCGACAAAACGGGTCAAGCGGGTTGGACTCAAATGGCACCTCTTTTTTTGTTGCAATCGCACGGTGCGAACATTACCCTAATCGTCTGTCGCGAGTCAAGCGAGAAATGCTTATTTTGAGTATATTTTGCATCTACTCTGAGTCGTTTTTGGATTGACAGCGGTGTGGCGATGGTGTTTACTGTCGATATGGAACGTGCATCAAGGACGGTGAAGGTTTCCGGCGAGCGCCTGGCGGCGCTGTGGCGCGAGTCGGCCATGTCCCAGGAAACCTTCGCGCACACCATCGGCATGAAGCGGTCCGGCTTCCTTCGGCTAATGCAGCCGGGCGAACACGGCATGTTCACCGACAACTTCCGCCGCCTGGCGGAAGCGGTACAAACCACTCCCGATGAATTGCGGGAGCGGATCGGACCGGAAGGCGAAGCAAAGCCGGAAGGCGTCGGCGCTGAAGCCGCATTCCGCCGCGCGCCGCGCGGCGGCGATTATCTGGCGGGCGTATCAGGCATCGCCCAACCGCTGCACGAAATTGCGCGGTTTCATGGAATCAGCGCCGGCACGCGCCACGAACGGCTGGCCGTGCAGCAAGGGACGGTGAAGGTTCCACAAGATTTCGGCGAATTTGCCGTGCGCGTGGATGGCGAGTCGATGAGTCCGGAATACCCGAACAACGCCGTCGCGCTGTTTGAGGCCGTGGACGGACAGCAGTTCACGTTCGGAAAGGACTATCTCATCTGGTTCACCAATGATGAGTGCTATTTCAGTCGCGTAATCGAGAGCGACGACGACCGCGACGTGCTGCTTTTGCAAAAACTCAATCCCGACAGGGAACGCTTCGCCGATCGGACTGTTCATCGACGTGAAATCGCGCGGGTCGCCCTCTGCGTGGGAGTGTTGATCCGCAAAAAGTGATTCGCTTCAAGAAGGAAAAAGACGATGTCGAAGCTCACACAATGGCTCGACCATCGCATGGAGGTGGTGGGACTGAATCGGTGGAAGGATCTGTCAGAATACTCCGGCGTGCCGTATCCAACGATCCGGGACATGAATACCTGCGGCTCGCTGTTGGTGCTAAGCCGCTCGGAGCGGCGCTCGCTCGCCGCGGCGTTGCGAGTGTCGCTGCGCCGGTTGGAGCAACTCGATGACGGGCGAATCGACTGGATCGAGGACAAGCACGTCTATGACGTTGGCGTACAGGGTCGTCCGCTGCCGGCGCAGGAGAACGATCCAGTATATTGGGTTCCGAAGGAAGTGAAGCCCGAGGATCGTGGTACGCCTTTGATCGGAAGAATCCGGTCCGACGGCAAGGCCGAGCCTGACGAAGACTGGCAGGAAGAATGGGGCCGTCACATCCCGCAGCTTTTCGGAAAGGGCCATGACATTTACGGCCTGGAGTTGGAGCCGTCTCGGCAGGCGGTGGTGTTGCGAAACATTCCGGTTTGGGAATTCCGGGAAGGCTTGGCCGCAATCTATTGCT
This sequence comes from uncultured Tepidisphaeraceae bacterium, assembly GCA_964420285.1. Classification (GTDB taxonomy): domain Bacteria; phylum Planctomycetota; class Phycisphaerae; order Tepidisphaerales; family Tepidisphaeraceae; genus CAYQTE01. The sequence goes on along the minus strand of CAYQTE010000042.1, from coordinate 32,153 downwards.
GGAATGGCTGGGAAGCCGCGGGCTGGTTCGGGCGCGTCTTTCTGGAAGCGGCGAAGGCGCGGGTGGTGACGCCCGACGGGGAGCGGCACGACTTGGATTTGGAGAGCGTTGTGCGAATTGGAAAGGTCGTTGCTAAGTGGCCATCTCTTGACTTCGGATAACGCACACGATGTTTCGGGTACTGGGATGAAGTGGGGAGGGGACGCCAAACGTCCATATTGGCGGAAGACCTACGGGAGCCGGCCCGCAGCGTATTTTGTACCGCATCGCGAGCTTAGCCCATGCGACCCGATCCCATGCAACCGTCTCACGTCCGACACAACCACTATCCTCTGAATGCCCGACAGGGCACTGGGTTCCCCCGAGATTCCCGCTCATACCAACTCATGTCAAACCCGTCCCGATCGCTCACAGTCGAACGCCACGACTGTCGAACAATGCGCTGGACGTTTGGATCAAGCATGATCGTGTTGCAGCCAGCCAATCCGTTGCTTGCGATCAGTTCAACAGCCTGGAGGACGGCACCCAGAAGCAGGCCGCGCGTCAACTGGATATCATCGCGTGGGACAGACTCCGGCGAGTTATCGAAGTTCACCGGATACCCACTGCGCAGTACTCGCAGGGACACGGCCCCGTGTGACGACACCAAGGTAGGGCACGTCCCTTTCTCCCCCGTCATGGGCGTCCACAGCCAAGGCTGCCGTAGAAGAGAGCGAAACTCGCCGTCACTGCTGGAACAACTGGCAAATGTCTTTTCACCACGAACACCATCAAATGCGTCGGCAGGCGGCACGGAATCTCGTCCCGTGCATCCAAAGATCAAGTCCGACCTGCCCACCAGCTCTACGATCGACTTACATCGCTCACGCGGCAGCATGCTCTCAAGGCGCCCATCGTCGATATCATAGCCGAACACCGTGTACCCATTTCTCCGCAACTCACTGGCAAGTGTTCCTCCCACCTTGCCGAGTCCAATAACCCCACATCTCGTCCCTTGCGAGCGCAGTTCGACGAGTGATCGAACCCGATGCAAGATTGCTTGGCATATCAACCCCGGTTCGATATGCCGTTTGATCGCCGAGGACGCGACATTCACGACGGGAAGAATGGTCCGCTTGCGGATCAAGCCGCTGGTAGTTTGCTCGACCCCGATTACCTTTCTGCGACGGCAAAACTCCCTCGCGAACGGCGGCAACGCGCCCGCCATGTGAGCCCCGTCATCCAAAACGACTATTCCCTCAACAACATTGCTCGCTGCAATGCACTCCGCATGCTGCCACATTTCCTTCGCATCGTCTTCAATTGCTTCGCTATGGTAGCCGGGAGATTTAGCGCGAGACCCCTCCATCACATCGCAGCCAAGATGACTCAAGGTCTGCGCAACGCGCCGGTTCGACGAGTACACTTTGCCAACAATGAACACACGCGCGGGCGGAAGTCCATGGCGAATCAGACACTCGATCAAGGAGCCTGTTGTTTCCAGAAGATGTTGACAACAGACAATCGCGATCTTGGGCAGCATTCGCCATGTCTCTGGCGAAGTGGCTGCTACGACAGCCTCAAGCGTCGCAAGGCGAGGAAAGGCAGTATTGTCCACGCTCAACTCCTCCGCTTCACACGCGCGAATTGAAGGAAAAAGTTGTTGTCCGTATGTAGCCCCGCCCCTTCTTCCTTTGCAAAGGTCGAAATCTTCTTGTGGCACTTACCTTCCTTTTGGAACTGCGCGAACAACTTCAAGGTCGCCCACTCTACGTTCGGGATCAACGCCTCCAAGTGAGTTGCCGCTGATGCGATCTGGTCGCCCACAGTGCGGAAGAACCGCGACTTCCTTGGAATACCAAGATCGGCAATGGCGGCTGCCGGACGGCTGAATGAAACGTAGGCCGAACAGCCATTGCGCAGATACGTGGGCACGACGACCACGGGCATTGTCTGCCTGCCGCGTCGAAGGTTGCTTACGCCGCTCTCGACATACTCAATGATCGACGCGAAGGGGCCGGCTTGCTCCACAGCCGTGGAGTCCATATCCTTTGAGCACACATGGGCGACCGCCCGGCCGCTAGCAATATCGTCCATGCATGCGAGCAACTGAACCGGAACGCCGTCCGGGGTGTTCTTAGACGAAACGACAAGGAGTGTGTTGATTTCTTTGGCCTTGCTGATTGCCTGCCAGCGCAAAGCTCGCCGGACCTCATCCTGGGCCTGGAGCCAGGCAGTCTTCAACACTTCAACCTGGAGCTTTTCGCATCCTTCATCCGTGCATCGCGCCGCGTGGGTACTCGCACGTCGTTGTCCATCGAACCACTGGGGTGGGAACATCATAAGCTCCGCGCTCCAATCACTCGACAGCTTGTGATTCAGCCCCACCATAAGATGCCAAGTCCAGTCTTCCAGGTACGCTGCCTTCCTGTCGGCGTGGCGACCCGACTGCTTATGTACGATGGCCTCGCGAAGAATACGAATGAGCGTGGCCAGCGTTTCCGGTGGGGTGGCATCACCTGAGGGGGTCAGCTCTGCGAGAAAGTGATGTAGCACCTGCTTGTCATCGAGCGGGAATAGGAGTCGCGCGGTACGCGCGCCGGCCGACACGCACCACTCGTCCTTCTGGTGATCGATTCCGCAAAAGCGGTTGGCTGCCTCAAAGACGCCGAACAGGTCGCCGGGGCGCAGTAGTCGAAGGGAACGAGGTACATCAGCATGCTCGGAGTCGTCAACGAACGGGAGATATGCCTCGAAGGCGTTCTTTAACACCAGACAGACCGGCACCAAACCGTCCAGCCCAAGCTTTACAATCGGCTCGGTACACCTAGCCGGAAGAGCGAAGCTGTTCCTGCCGCAAATGACGTGATCCCCGAACGAGTATCTCGCACGGTACACAATCGCCTTCGTACCCAGCTTCTTTGCGCGCGCGGTAGCGGCGGCAATCAGCCCCGCACATGCGTCGTCCAGGCGATATTCACTATTCAGCAATCCCTTCGCCCGGTCCCAAGGGATGGGCTCGATGACTTGCTTAACTTCGGCAGCCATATGCGTGTTGCTCCTGTTGGTCGGTCTTGCCGTGCGCCAAGCTGATCCGTTGGTGCGGCAGTCTATCAACGAAAGGCTGCGAGTGAGAGATGATGATGATCCCGATACCCGCTTCCGCCGTTCTCCGAACATATGTCGCGATTTGCCCCGCCGCATGATCGTCCTGGCCCAACGTGGGCTCGTCGAGAATCACCCAAGGCGTGCCACAAGCGAAGGTCGATGCCATAGCCACGCGCTTCCGCATGCTGAACGGTAACTCATGCGGGTGGATCGTCAGCACACTGCTGAGACCGAACGCTATCACCGCTGCGTCAACCAACTCGGCAACGACATCGCCACTACGGCCGCAGACACGGGCGCCAGCTAACAGCTCCTCGCGAACAGTAGACCGAAATAGCTGCGTGTCGGGGTTCTGAAAGTGATACGCAGCAAGCCTCCCAGGCGCTTTCCACGGATCGACGGCTCCGTTGCATTGGACCTTCCCAGCCGAGGGGACGAGAGCGCCGACAAGTATCTTGGCGAGTGTGCTCTTGCCAGCGCCGTTCTCACCGGCAAGATGCACGATAGTGCCAGGACACAATCGCAGTTGGAGATCATCCAACACCCAGCGTCCGTGCTCGTAGCGATGGCGCAGGCCAGAGATCAGGATGTCCGAAAGGTGCTCTGGCCGAGCAGGGACAGGTGCCTCGCCATCGATTGCGTCGAATCGAACGCTGTTACCATCATGCGCCGGCACCGGCTCAGGAGCCGCCACACCATCTGCCCATTCGCGAGACCGATTGTCAGCGAGGAGAACTTCACCGACGCAATAGCCACAGAGAGCGCCGAGAGCTCGCTCACGTCGGCCGTGGTCCAGTTGCTCGAACACGCAGTCCAGAGCGACTCGCATTGGCTGGCAAGCCAGCCCTGCGGCGATCGCGCAAAGCACTTCTTCGCCGCCAGACAGAGTTGATAAGTCTCGGTCCAGCAGAGGCTCGATTCCGAGTGCGCTAACGATCTGGCCGACGCAGCCGTCGCCCACTAGATCAAGTTCACTTGCGACTGTGCTCGCGAGTCCAGAAAATGACGTGAAGACCTCGGGGCCGACATAGGCGGCTGAGCGGCCATCTCCGTTGCGTGCCGCTGTAATCGCATTCCGGAGTACCGTTGTGCGTCCGCTGAAGTTTGGACCGTCGATCAGCCTCAGCATGTCACAATATCCTCCATCGTAGAGAGATGCTGGCGCAGAGCCAGATAATGGCCGCAACAACCAATGCGCCGCTGACGACAAGTGAGCCGGGATCAGGGCGTCCAGCCAGCGCATCCACGCGATCAAGGAGCTTTCTTTCGTGCCAATTGTCAGCCCGGCTAATTGCCGCCCTTAAGCTCCACGCGGTAAGTGGCATCAAGGTTGTTGGCAAAACTCGTAGTCGGCTCCAAATCGAACGATTCGGCAGAAGCCCCCTCGCCAATGCGGCGGTGAACACCCGGTCAGCGCGTCGCTTCATTTCGGGTGCGAGGACAGTGGCGCCGAGCGCGGCGATGAGCCATTCCCCGCGTAAGCCCCAACGGCGGAAGGTCGTGGCAAGATCGCGGGAATGGATCGCGAGCACACATGCCTGAACTACTCCGCCCACGAACATCAGCCGGAGAACCGTTGCCGATGCGAATCGAAACGCGCCGGCCGGATTACTGCCAGCAATCTCGCCTGGCGGCGCACCCATAACGAAGGGCCAGACCACCAAAGCGAACGCCGCCACGGGCAAGACCACGATAACAAGGAAACGCAGATGAGCACGAAAAACCGCGCCGATGAGCAGCACGGGCAAGAGAAACACATAGCCAGCCGCCAGCAACAACGGGCTGGTGGTGATTACCGCGCCAGCGACCGCCATCAGCGAGCCGGCCAGTCGGCCACGGGCTGTTGGTGTGGTGTTCATTGGCCAGCCAAACCGTTCTTCTTCAGATATCCACCGCCAAAGGCCGTCTTGAGGGACGGAGGAAGAGCGCGGATGAGCCCTAGCGCCAGCAAGAGCTGGATGGTCTTGTCGAGGGGCTCAGAAGCCAAGCCGCTGAGCAGCACGGATTTGTACAGGGTCTGGCCGGACTTGAGCAAGAAGGCCACAACGAGAGAAGGACCGCTTCCCGTTAGCCCTGAGAACAGCGCCACGATCACTGGCGCGCTCACGATCCCCGCCATGATCCCCAGCCCGGCCCCGATCACCAGCACCCGAAGATAGTAAAGCCACTTCGGCAAGCGCAAGCCTTCTACCCCGCTCGTTGCTAACCATCCCCTGCGCGCGGTGATGGCAATGTATGCTGCAATGAGGAGTTGGGTGCCGCTAAACCACGGCAGAACCGGATTCACTAAGATACCTCCAATCAGGAAGCTGGCGACGCCCACGATCGCGCCAGCGCGGAAGCCAGCCATCAGCGTGATCGCGATGGTCGCGACAGCATCCAAGTAAAGAGGGATCTTAAGCGAGCTGGTCAGCGTGCCCAACCCCAGGTTCAGCGCAATGCCGAACGGGATGAGCGCAAGAACCCTGGCACGCTGCATGTTCACGCCCGGTGCGACTTCGTTCGCCATTGTGCCGTCCTTCATAGCGGTGCTTCCTTTCTCATTGGACACGACCAGCATAATACGTAATCGGCGAGCGCATGGGCGGCTCTGCATTCAGCTTGCGCACTCAAGCAAGCTGAATGCAGCCGCGTCAATACGCCTACGGTGGTGCGCCCGATGTGAGGGCAACGGCGTTTCACAATAGCTGCCGCCGACCCGCCAACTTCCCAAGAGATCAACCACTCAGCCCCGGTTCTTCGCGATGAAACGTCAGGCAAAAGGGCCAGCTATGACCCGCGTTTCCCATGTGCTTGAATCTGGGCGTCCCAATGGGACCTCTGAATCAAATAGCCCACGACGCTGCGACAGGTCCGGTAGAGCTTACGGTCGATGACCCCTAAAGGCGAGACACGGGGCGGATGTCCAGGACGGCAGCGGAAAGGCGGGCACTCAAGAATTCCCAAGTGCCCTGGGACGAAACGAGGCAGAGGGGGACGTTCCGATCACACGCGACAACGGCCCGGAACAAACCGACCGCCAGAGTCAGAACTGGCGTGCGGAAAGGACGGGCTACGGCGCCGGCTGGTACCCGGCGAGGAGTCAGAGACGACGCGACGTGCCTTACGCCCATCCGGTAGTGGCGATGTAACCCCGGAAGACATCTCAGCCGGCCCACAGGGCCGGCATTACTGAGGTGAAGGAAGACCTCACCTTGCCCAAGTGGGCGAGACCACTGCGAGCATCGCGCAGTGGTATCCGATAGCGCTGCCGGCCTGATGCACTGGCGATTGCCCGGCTGAGACGGGCAGGAGTTGACTCATGCATGTCGAAGATTTGGCCCGCATGCGCCGGGAGGCACTCCGAGAGCTGAAGGAGTTTTTGGAGAAGAACCTCCCGCGCAACGATGGCGAAGCTGGTTCGGTCATACCCGCTCGATCTCCCCGCTCGCCCAATTCAGACTTGAGCGCGGCCGTATTGGTGGCCGCCAACGAGTGACTCATCCAGCGGGCAGCCGCCGGGGGGGGCGGCTGTGGGCGCGCATTCGCGGCGTCCACCGCGACTCGCGGACCCTCACCGCCGCCTTAGCCCCGGTGAGTGGACGCCTGCCTCTGGCTCGTCAACCCCGGCCAGAGGCGAACCACTTCTATTTAAGGAGAAAACATCGTGAACTCAAAGAACCTGAACTACGGGGAGGCCACCAGCCTCCTCTCTGCTAACCGAACAGTGCTTGTCCGTGTTCATCCGCGAGCGTTTGCGGACGAGGGACGCCACTGGGCTCGGGCATTCATGGTGGGCGCGCTCCCTCGGAACGCGATGGTGCGCCCCTTTGGCCACAAGAAGGTTGAGGCCGTGCCCTGGGAACTGGTTCATTTCTGGCAAGCCGGCAACGCGCACCGTGCATTGAAGCCGGCCGAGTGCGCGGCCTAGTTGGCCGCGACTCCCGTGTTCGACGTGGTGCCGGTAGGACGTTCCTGCCGGCTATTGCTTATGCCGCCGCCCGCGCCATCGACGACGCGTGGGATGTCGGAACAGACGAAATCAGTCGTCGAGAAGATATGAGGTGCATTATGACTCGTTACATCAGCCAATTGAATGCCGGCCGTGATCTTCGTACGGCTGCGCGGATGGTTTGGATGGCGGGGCTTCTGATCCTCGCCAGTGGTTGCACGACGATTCAGTCCCCGGATGGCGGAGAGACCACGGTGCGTCCGGATGGCAGCGTGGTGGTGCGCGGTGCGGCGCGCCCGGAGCCGCCAACGCACCCGTCCACCCCTGCCGCGAACGCCATTGACGACGGCCGGGCTCGCGCACTTGCCGAGACCATTAGCCGGCAAGAGCAGGAGATCAAGGCCAACGAGGCGTTGCTCTCGGAGCAGGCAGACAAGATCCAGCGTGCCGCTGCCGATGTGCAAGCCTTGGAGGCACGGGTCGAGCAAGGACGTGCCACTTCCCAAGAGTTCACCGCTGAGGCCGAGCAATCCCGCCAAGCCGCTGGTGCCGTGGCGGCCGAACTTGAGAAGTTGGTCGCCGCAAAGACGGCGGTGATGAATGAGATCAGCACGCTTACGGCGGAGCGCGATAAGGAGCGGGAGCAGTTGGCGTCGCTGACTAACGCCGTCGCCGAGCGCCGTCAGCAGCTTGCGGCGCTCGACCAGCAGCGAGGCGACGGCACCTCCGCCGTTGCCGCCGCCAAGGCGGAACTGGTGCGCGTTAGTGAGGGCGTCACACTGGCGGCGAAGAAGCAGGACGATCTGATCTCGCTCATCGCCGCTGACGAACGTCGATTGATCGACCTTGATCGCCAGATCAAGATCGCTCAGGCCGCCGCCCACAGCGTCCCCGCCACCCAACCCACCACGCAACAGGCGGCGCTGCTTCCGCCAGTGACCACGCCCGTCGTCGGCGAAAGCGGCCAAATCTTGTGGATGCCCTGGGCCATCGGCGGCGCCATGGCCGCCCTCATCGCCGGGCTTGGCGTGGTGGGATACACGACGCGGAAGGCCAAGGTTTACACCTTCACCTTGATGGATGAGACCACCAAGGCGAGCCACCGTGTGCAGGTGATGCCCGGCGACCGGGTCGAACTGGGAGGGATGCAGCCGGTGAGGAAGTCCGGAACCCGCAATGCGGCTTCAGCCTACCTGGCGGTTGACCGCAAGGGCCGACTTTCGCTCCACGCCGTGGCCGGCGCCGCCGCCAAGTTGAACGACCGCCAGATCAACATGGCGGACGCCCCGCTGGTCACCGCCGGCAACTTGGTCGAGGTGAACGGCAACGGCCAGACCAAGCGCCTGCTGGTCGGCCCCATCGTTGCGGTCAATCAGGGAGCGAAGGTGTCGGCTAAGCCAATGGCGGCGAGTATCCGCCCGGTCTGATCGACATGGACGTGTAGGTGGCCGCGCCGGCGATGGCGGACGTTCCGCCATCGCCACGCGGCCACCAACGCGCGCGGGAGCCGCTCTCGCGCCAGAAACGACAACACCCATTCCATGAAAGGATGGAAAATATGAATTCCGCTAATCGTATCGTTGATTTGGAAGTGGACCTCGGGACGCTTGGCCGCATGATCGGCGTTCGCACCGCGACGGGCACCGGCACCAAGGGCATCATCGCGCCGCCGCCGGTGATCCAGTTCGATGCGGATCGCTCGAAGGTCAATGGGACCGATGCTCAGGTCGGCGACGTGCAACCTCGCACCGTGACGTTGCGCGAATACACGACCGAGGAACTGGTGACGATCCATCGGGGCAGGCACAACCTGCTGCCCCTGGCGACGATCATCGAGAAGACCGGCACCGACAGCTCCCGCTTCGGTGCCAGTGGCTCCGCCCAGCGCGGCAAGGCCCTGCACACCGCCGAGCACACCGCGTTCCGTCGCGCGATTGTCGATGCCGTGAGGCCGCTCCGCGAGCGCTATGCCGTGGCGGTGCGCGGACTCGACAATGATTACGCGGCTGTCGACGACCGGGCGGTGGACATCTACATCACCGGGAACGCCGCCGGCGGCTTCGCCACCGGGGCGATGATTCCGACCGCCCTCGACATCCACGAGGCTGCTACCCAGCAGGGCCTGGAACGCGTGTCCGTCCGGCCGTACCTGATTGCTCCCTCCACCGGAAATGGGGCTGACTTCCCCATCGCCGCCGCGTCCTGCGTCATGTTCGTCCGCCAGGTGACGGCGGCTTGCCTCAAGCCGGAGATCATTCGCGACGAGACGCTGAAGGGCACCCGCCGCGCGCCGGCGCGGACTTTTGACGTGCCGACGATCATCTTCCCCACGAACGGGAAGGTGACGATGAGCAGCCGTGAGGCCGCCGCGCAGTTGGCGGCGTTCGACATCAACCTGCGCGGCGATGGTCGTTTCTCGGCCGACAGCTACTTCACGGACTGGACCAGCCGCGTGTACGGTGGCCAGCTCAAGCCGGACATGATCTGGCGCTCGATTGGGCACGTCCTGATCGAGCTTGATCCCCAGCGGGCGAATGAAGCCCTCGACGCCAAGGTGTGCATCCGCGTGGCGGACCACCTGCTGATGGGCGTGTCCGCCGGGGCGCCGGTGCTGCCGGTGAACACCTTGGCGGAGGTGACGGCGCTGCTCGACAGCGCAGAGCGGCCGACGGGCATGGACATCGGCACCGACGCCTACATGTCGCTCTCGCACGCCCGTTATGACGTGATCCAGGGCGTTGTTCAGGACGCCCACGCTCAACTCCAGCAGCGCGTGGCGGATTACGAGGCCCGCATCAACTCCATCGCCGACCAGTTCGCGCAGGATTTCGGCGAAACGGTCGGGAAGCAGGTGCAGCAGGCGATTGTCAACGTCGGCTTGACCGGCTCCGTTAAGTGCCTTGGCGTGGCGAAGGAGCAGCAGAGCGTGGTGGCCGGTCAGTTCGTTCAGCGGCTTTCGGTCCAGACCGAGCCGGACACGACCGCCTACCAGAACCACGTCGCCCAATTGCAGGAGTTGGCGCAGCGGGCGGCGCGCCGGTGGATTTCTACGCGGCGTGAGACGAACCAGATGCGGCAGTTCGCTGTCGAGGCCATCAACATGGACTTGGTGGCCTTCGAGAGCCGCATCAACGCCGTGAAGATGCTCGCCGGCCGGACGGTCATCAGCAAGATGGTGGCGCAGATTGAGCGTTCGCTTACCGCCGTCAATACTGCCGCCGCCAAGGCGCAGGACTTGAAGGGCCAGGCTGACAAGCGGCTGCACGCTATGTCGGGCGGGTCGGTTCGTGTGGAACTTCCGGGGATCGTGCTGCCCACCCCGGCGGACACGGATCGGATGGTGCAGCGGCTGTTCGATTCCCGGATCGCCGACCTTGCCGGGCGTGCGATTCCCGTGTGCATCGCTGACCCGGAGAACATCACGGCGGCGATCCACAAGAGCGTGCAGCGTGAGGTCGGCAACTTGAAGTTGGATGAAGTGGGTGTGATCGACTTCATTGAGCGCTGGCCGAACGCCATCGACCTGGAGAAGTTCGTCGAAGAGCGCACGAACGAGTCCTGGCCGACCGCTCCGCTCGATCCGACCGTGGAGCCGGGCTACTCGCCGCCCATTTTGCGGGTCATCCGGTCCCACGGTGGAAGCCAGAACACCGGCCCGCTCATGGAACGCCTCCGCAAGCTGCATGTGGAGGAGGTCAACCAGGTTCGTGATGTCGATTACGGCGATCCGCGCCGCATCATCGTCTCCCACGAGCGCAGGTTCATCAGCCATCGGCAGTTTGCCTTCCTGGCAACTTTGGAAAAGGAAGCCGAGTCGCTACTGCCGGAACTGGAGCCGTATCTGACGACGTGCGTGCCTGACCCCCGGCTGCTGGACGAGTTCCGCTGCGGCATGGTCCGCGACGAATCCGGCGCTTGGGGCACGTTCTTCCGTGCCATGTCGAGGAACGTCGTCACCCGCAAGGGCGATAACACCTACCTCGTCCGTGACCAGGCCCTGCGCAGCGCTCTCCATGTTACTGACGATGACGGCCGGCTGGCCCAGGGCCTGCCGAACATCATCGGGCGGCTCACCAACGACCCCACGCTCCGCCGCTCGCTGGACGAGCTGTTCATCGACAGTCTACAGCGCGATGGTAAGAACGTGATCGTGCAGCAGTACCTCGCGGCAATGTACGCCGCCACTGAGTACGTCCCCGCCAATTCGGTGACCAAGTTCACCGAAGTGGCGTCGGCCGAAGTCCTGAAGCTGCTACCGGCGTGCAGGTCCATCGAGGACGCGGCGAAGCTGGTCGGCTTCACCCCGCCGACCAACACTCCGCAAAAGGCGAAGCGCTGGCAGCGGGAGGCCGAGAAGGCGAGCCCGGATGAGCTTCCCGCCGGGCGGCATGGCCACAATGAGGATGGCGACGCCCAGAACGGCCATGGGTCCTCCAACGGTAACGGTCGCCGCGAGAACGACATCCCCCCACTCAGGAGGTAGACAATGGACGCTCTCTACACGCAGGCGGTCGCGGTTCTGCTCGGCTTAATCGTCGGGCTGTGGCTGCGTCGGCTGCTACGGGGCCTGATCATGCTGATCGTGCTGGCCGGCATCACCGCCTTAGTCCTGCTCGTCACGGGCCGGGGCGGGATGCTGGAATCCAACCGCGATCTGGTGCCACAGGCCATGGACATCGGCGCGCAGGTGATCGTCGCGATCAAGCAGGTGCTCATCGGCACGCCGGGGGCGCTGGCCGGACTTCTGCTCGGGGTCGCCATCCGTGAGGTGGTGGCCCTAGCAAAGGCCTGAGCAGGCGACCTTCAGAATATTAACAGAGCTTGGATGGGGCGGGCAGCATTGCCCGCCCCATCTTCGCTAACCCTAGAACCGAAAGGAGCTAATTGTGATGAAGTCGTCGAAGTACAACATCCTGATCGATGAGCCGGAAACCGGAAAGCTGGTAGTGTTCAACTCTCTCACCGGCGCCATCGCCGTCTGCGATCCGCCAAGTGTTTCCGCCGTCAAGACCGTGCTCAACTCCCCCGATCAAGGTGCCGTTTCCCACCCGGAGACGTACGCCACGCTTGCCGCTCAGCGGTACATCATCCCAGGCCACGTCGACGAGTTGGAAATTCTAAAGGCAAGGAAGCACGCCGGGATCGCAGACCCGAATCGCTTGGACCTCATTGTTCTGCCAACGCTGAACTGCAACTTCGCGTGCCCCTACTGCTACGAGGAACGCCGGCCGTCCGAGATGAATGATGAGACGGAAAAGGGCGTGAATCTGTGGATGGAGCACGAGATTCCGAAGCATAAGGTGCTCCTGATGAGCTGGTTCGGCGGAGAGCCGCTGTTGGGCTACGCCAAAGTGCTGTCTTTGAGCAAGGCGGCTGTCCGCATCGCGCAAGCGAACGGCGTGTCGTTCATCGGGCACATGACGACCAACGGCTACTTGCTGGATGCGGCGCGCATCCAAGAGTTGGTCAGTGCCGAAATTCTTGACTATCAGATCACCCTGGACGGCACGGCAGATACCCATGACCACCTGCGGATGCTCCGAGGTGGCGGTGCCACGTTCGAGCGGGTCCATCACCACATCATTCTGCTCGCTCGTGCAGACCCGCGCGTGCGGGTGACCGTACGAGTGAACTTCAATCACACGAATCTTCACACCGTCCCCGAGTTGTTGACCATGTTCCCCAAGGAGATTCGCGGGCAGTTAGCGATCGAGCTGGAGCCCATCTTTGGCGACTGCTCACAGAGTGCCACCGTCAACCTGTCGCCGACAAAGACTTCAAGCGACCTTGCCCGCTATTGCGCGCTTGCTCAGAGCATGGGATTCAATGTCCAACACGGGCTGGGGCAGATCCATACGGGCAAGCTCGTCTACTGCAACGGTGAACGAGAAAGCCAGTACGTGATCGGCCCCGATGGGTCCGTCTTCAAGTGCGCGGTCTGCAAGTTCAATCGAGAAGAGCGCGTCGGTGTCATCACGCCTGACGGCAGCTTCGTCAAGGACGACGGGAGGTGGGCGCAGTACGTGAACGATGACTTGTTCGCGGAGCGATGTTGCTCCTGCACCTATCTCCCGCTTTGCATGGGGGGGTGCCGCAGCGCCCGGCTTAGGATGGGCAATCCAGGTTCGTATTGTTCGTTGATCCCGACGAACGCCAACTTCCTGCTCAAGCAGCTTGCGCTGGGCGGCATCGGGACCTTCATGAAGGAGGCCGTTTGTGGTCAAGCATGTTCGCGATGAACCCCTAACCCAGTGCGGAAGTGGGCCGTGGTCCACAGAAAGGAGGTGTGATTATGCGTATCCTGATTGAAGCCAAGACTGAGAAGCAGGTGCTGGCTTCCGTCCAGGAGGAAGCGACCGCTGAGGAAATCCGGCAGGCTCTGATCGAGCGATCTGAGAACTGCGTGGATTCTCGTTGCGGATGCGCCACCTGTTGAAGTAGCAGCAACCCCCCAGGCGGGGAAGTGTCCGCACAACTTCCCCGCCTTTTCCTTTGCTGCGAGCTGGCCTGTGGCAGGCGAGCATGGCAGCGCGAAGAGCGCAGCCTGCTGGTACAATCGAGCGTCGTAGAGTTACGCGGCTGGACGCGGTTCCTCCTACCGTTTTATTACCGGTTTGGTTTTCCAATACCGCGTTTCCGTGCGAAAAACTGCGACGGTACAAGTTGAATTGCGAATCGCTTGAAGTTTGGTAAACTGCTGGAAATTCAAGGGATTCCTGAGTTTTCGGCAGGCTTCCTTGGGCGTCTGATAAGGACGAGGTCACAAGTTCGACTCTTGTCGGGCCCAATCTTGACCGCCGTAATCCAAAGGACTTACGGCGGTTATTCTTTTCCCATGTCTGACCCGAACGCCTGACCTATTCTCGCGGAGCACCCGCCGGCAGAAGGGCGCCGGGCACCTTCACGCGGATGCTGTACAGCGACCCCTGATTCGTCGTGTTGCGCGGATTGCATGCAATAAAGACCGTCTTGTTGTCCTTGCCGCCGAAACAGAGATTGGTCGTGCCGGTGCCAATGGACTTCTGAGTGTCAATCGTGCCGATCCACGTGCCGTCGGGGCTGAAGATTTCAACGCCATCGCTGGAGCTGGTCCAGATTCGGCCGTCGGCATCGACGCGGAAGCCATCGGCGTATCCCGATTTGAGCTTGATAAACGGCTTGGCCGGGCCACAGGTGCCGTCCGCATTGACATCGCAGACCGCGATGGGCCCGCCGTCGGTGACGTAGAGCTTCTTTTCATCCGGCGAAAAGGCCAGGCCGTTGGGTCGGATGCCCTTGACCGCAATCGTGACCTCGTGCGTCTTGCCGTCGATGCGGAAGATGTAATCGCCGTCGAGCACTTTTTCCTTGGCGTTTGGCGTATACAGCGGCGGATCGGAAAAATAGACCGAGCCGTCGCTCCTGACGACAATGTCATTGGGCGAGGTGAAATGCTTGCCCATGTAATTGTCGGCCAGGACGGTGATGGTGCCATCCTTCTCGGTGCGGGTGATGCGCCGGGTGGATTGTTCGGTGGAGACCAGCCGCCCTTCGGCATCGCGCGTGTTGCCGTTGGAGGCATTGCTGGGCGTGCGGAACTTGACGAACCCGCCGGCCTGCGACCACTTCCACATGTCCTGGCCGTGAGCATCGGAGAGGACCAAATATCCATTGTCGCCGCCGAGCCACACCGGCCCCTCGGCCCAGGACAATCCGGTACCGAGCTTTTCCCACTTGGCGGATGGATCAACCAGATCGGCCAGAGTTGGCTGCGTCGCGGGCGCCGTTGTCTGGCCGCGGACCACGCCGCCTGTGAAGGCCACCACGAAGCAGACCGCAAGATAATTCCTCATATTTCCGTCCTTCCGCCGTGCCGGCAATCTCGATTTGGGAACCATTCCGATGCTTACACCTGAACAATTGTGGCCAATGGTAGGCGACAGTCGGGACGCAAGGCAAGTCTCACGCGCAACGGTCTGACACTCAAGCCGATACGCTCTCCGCTCTTCGGCCGGCCACTTGAAATTGCGGCAAATGGCACTGAAAATCGCTGCTGCAATGCCATACCAACACACCAATCGCCGCGGCGATGTCTACTACATTCAGGCGACCGAGCGAAAGGGCAAGATCGCCTATTCCGCCGCCAGGAAGCCGTCGGGCCGGCCGCTCGATCGCGTGCCGGATGGATACGAGATTTACGAATGTCCCGACGCGGCACAGGTCTTTGTCCGTAAGATCAAGCCGACCCGCATTCTGCCGGCCGAGAAGCAACTGGTTGAAGACGCCGTGCGCCGGCTGGCAAAGGTCGAGCATTTCATCGTGGACGTCGACGAAAAGAGCCTGGTCATCTATCTGTCGGATGCGCTGGATGATTTCGAGCTTGAAATAAGGCGCGGATATTTCCCGGTGACCGCGGATCAGGCGCGAGCGATGCAGGCGCGAAGACTTCGCGATTCAAATTACAAGAAGATGATGCGATTCGTACTGACGGGCGAGGCGCCCCGGCTGTTCAGCTTCGACCGCTGGTGCTTCCGCGGCTCGATCGACGACTGGTACTCCCTGGATTTTGGCAAACCGCTCGGCGACCTGGTGAAGAAGTACGTGCCGCACCTGAACAAACAGAGCTTCTTCGAATTGATGTGAAGTGCGTTTCGATGTCAGCGCAGGGCCTTACACGCCGCCCATTTGCCCCCACACATCCAAATGCCGGTCGCTGCTCATCGCCGCGGACAAACGCCCCAGCCCGGCGCTGGTCAGTTGGGATTTGACTTCCTCCACCGTATACGCGGCCAGAAGGGAATCGAAGAACTCCTTTTGCAGCAACTCCGATTCGCCGCCGGCGTAGTTCTGGACGATCTGCCCCGCCTGCTCGCCTGTCGCCGGGCGGCACAGGTCGCGCAGGAACAGCAGGCCGCCGGGTTTGGGTAATGCGGCCATGCTGCGCCAAAGAGCCAGCGGATCGCGGATGTGGTGCAGCAGGCTGTTGCTGTAAACGATATCGAATGTTCCCCCGGCCAGGCCGCTGGCCAGTGCGTCGGCTTCCAGCAGGTCGATCCAGCGGCCGGCGCCGGCTTTGTCGATCGCCTCTTTGGCCAGGCGCAGCATCGCGGCCGAGCCGTCCACGGCCACGATCCGCCATCCCGGCCGGCGACGCCAGATGCGCAGGGCGATGTCGCCCGGGCCGGCGCCCAGATCGACCGCAATGGCCGTCTGAACGTTCCCGGACAGATCAATCAACCGGTCGGCGAATGCGTCATTGACGGCGGAAAAGTCGGCTGCCGCGTAGGCCGCCGCTTCGGCGCTTCCGTCCATCACTTCCTTTTCGGGCTGTCGGTTCATCAGACTCCTTCGGTGTTGTTGGACTTCCTGATTGCGATCGCTTCATCGCGATGGGGATGCGCCGCCTGGCCGGTGAACTCTTTCAATTCCAATCCCGTCACTTCGCTGGCCTCCAGGGCATGGCTGAAGCTATCGGGGATCGGCTCTTCCCAATTCACCTTGCACCGCTCCAGTTCGACGTTATCGGCGTGACGAATGCAAAAGCCGCTGGTCGCGTGCGGCTCGATGTCGGCACAACTCTTTGTCGGGCGATTGTCGTAAACCCCGCCGGGATAGCGCGTCCACCGGCCCAGCGTCACCTCCACATCGCGCAACTGCACGTTGCTGATGCGGCTTTGCGGCGAGCCGTCCACGCGGACGCTGTTCTCCGCCCGGCCGCGAACGTTGCTCACGCGGATGTCGTGGATGGTCCCGATTTTTCCGCCGGCCAGGCGCGGAATCGCGGTAAACGAGATCGCCTCGCCGCGCCCCCACCACGGATCGGAAAAATATCGCGACTCGAACGTGATGTCGCGGTAGTCGATATTGTAAACGCTTCCGGCGTCGCGCAACTGGATGCACAAACCCCGGCAGCCCTGGCGGATCGTGCAGCGTTCAAAACGCACGTCGTGAATGTCCTGCGTCGTCTCGGTCCCGATCTTCAGCCCCGAATCCTGCGTGGCCAGAACACAATCCTTCACGACAATATTCGCCGACGGCCCGTAATCCACCGGCTGATTCGTCGCCTTGATGACGATCGCATCGTCGCCGCAGGTGATATCGCAGTTGCGGATTTCGACATCCTGGCAATGGTCTGGGTCGATGCCGTCGCAGTTGGGGACGTCCATTTCATTGCGGATCGTCACGCCGTCAACCAGCACGCGCCGGCACCCCATCAGATGCACCGCCCAGAACGACGCGCCCTGCACGCGCAGACCCGTGATCTCCAGATCGTGGCACGCCACCAGTTCAAAGAGCCTCGGCCGGAATGGCCTGGGGATCCACCACTGATCGATCGCGTCGAAATTCGTCATGAACAATCGCGACCGGCCGTCGATGGTTCCCGTGCCGCTGAAGCGCAGGCCTTCAGCGCTGTTGGCGTAGAGCATCGTCGGACGCGCGAAATCGCCGGGTTCGGTGCTGACGATCAGCCTGGCATCATCCGCCAGATGAAAGTCGATCCCGCCGCGCAAATTGAGCGTACCGCATTTGAACGTGTGCTTTCCGCGAAACAAAACCTGGGCCGGATGCGTTGCGCTGCCGGAGGCCGAAGCCACATCGATGGCTCGCTGGACGGCGGCGGTATCCAGCGCCACGCCATCACCGGCCGCGCCGTGATCCAGGACATCGAAGATCTTTACCGGCGGACGCGAAGACATCCTCTTGGCGTTCCCGATAGCGTCGCGATTTGATTGCTCACTTGACATCAAAACCCTCGCGGTTGCGTGTTAATTGCCATCGCCGTCACGGCGAATTTCCTTGGCCATGCGAAGCTGATCCCGCGCATCCGCCAGGCGATTGGCGCGTTCGGCGCGAACGATTCCGCTGATTTCGGCAGAACCAAATCCGAAGCGCCGCCCGGCCGCCGACAAAAACGCCAGTTCGCGATCGTTCACCACGCCGTCGGCGACCGTCATCGCCGCCATGGCCGACAGATATTGTCGCGCCGAGTCGCGGTCGGGAGGATCGGAAAGTTCCAATCCCCCCTGCTGCGCCATCGCCACCAGTTCGCGCACGCGCGCCGCCGATAATCCGCAGCGAGCCCCCAGCCTTTCCAACAGTTCTTCCTCGTTCAGGTCGATCACGCCGTCCGCCATCGCGGTGCGAACGGCCCACGCCAGCAGCCCGCTGGGCGGCGCCGCCGCCAGTGATGGCCGGCCCGGCGCTGGCGAATGGCCCCATTGATAATCCACGCGACTCATCAGTTCACACCCGGCCGTAGAAGCGGCCCATTCGATTCGGGTAAGTACCCAACCGCGCGTCCCGTCATTGAGGACCGTGCCGCAGAACGAGCAGGCGTTGCTCAAGTCGCTGATAACGGGCCCGCCGCAGTTTGGGCAATGCGCCGACGAAACGCTCTTTCCCGGATCGCTGGATACTCCCGGCTTTCTCGACAGCACATACAACTGGTGCATCTTCTTGCGTTGCCCGACCGGTACTGCCTGACCATTGGGCCGTTGCTGGAATGGCTGACCTTCCCACCAGATTTCCACAACCGCCCGATCCATCGGCCCATCGACCGCGCTGGCGACAGGCGCCATTAAGACACCGCTCGGTAAAGGCGTTTGCTCCGCCTTGTCCACTTCCGCCGGCAGAACCGCCAGCAGATGTGCCGATCCGACCGCGCAATCCCCCAGGTACGACCGGCCCTCGTTGGTGGCCGTTCCCATTTTCGCCAGATAGGCACACAGATCGTCGCTGGCCACTTTTCGCAGCGGATCGATCTTCCCGATCCGATCCGCCGCGACCTTGCGCCAGAACATCACCGATGCGCGATCCTCAACATCGACCCGGTTGAATCCCGGATCGGTCGTTCGCAATTCATCGCCCCCGGCCACCTGCGTGCGCCGCTGCGGCCGCCATTCGCTTCCCTGCGTGATCACCGCCAGCACCCAGTCGAATTGCCCGCTGCGCAGCAGCGATTTGCACTGGGCACACTGGGCCAACTGGTTCATCTCGATCGCCGCCCCGCAGTTGGGGCAATGCCCTTCCATTAAGCCCGGCTTGGTCGAATCGGTCTTGACGCCATGGCGGCGCATGAACGACCAGAACTCGACGAACGGCTCGGCGGTCGTCGGGCCGTCGTGACGCTGGCCGGTGCTGGTCGTGATGCGGTAATCCACGGCCGACGCCGCGACACGCACCGTCGCCACATCGAACACATCGTCGCTGGTCACCTCGGCCAACTGGATCGACCGCACCTGGATATCGTTCATCACATCGGTGACGTCCAGGGCCTTCATCTCCTGGAACTGGATGTCCAGACGTTCGTGAATCCCGTCCGATATGAACGCCCGCACGCTCGACAAATCCTTGAGACACCACGCCGCCTGAAGTTTCATGAACGCCGTCTTGATGCGCCGATAGAAATCCTCTTCATTGAATTGCGGATCGGCCGCCAGCATCGCCGCGCGGCATTGGGCAACGCGATTGGAATCCACGACGGCCGAGCTGCGAGTGATGACCGAGTTTTGATACAGATTCAGACCCTTGCGATGGCTGAGCACGATAATGACGATCACGACGAGCGTGGTGGGAAGCCCGATTTGCGGCCAGTTATAGCAGACGTTGATCCACCAGATAATGAATTGAATGGCCCCTCGCCCCCCACCGCCGCCGCCGTCCCCGCCGCCGCCATCACCACCGTACCCCTCGCCCCCGCCGAGCCGCGCCCAGACCGGCCCGGCCAGACATACGATCGCCAGCGCCGCCGCCGCGACCATCACCCAACCGCGAATCCAATTCGATCGGCATCTCATACCGACCACGATTCTAACCGATCGCGGACGTGCCTCCAGTCCCGCGCGCAATCAAGACCGGCTGCCCCTTCTTCCCCCTCGCCCTGTACTCTGGGAGAGGGTTGGGGTGAGGGTTCCTCCGTATCAGCCGAGCGCTGATTCCCGTCGATAGGAAGAAGACCCTCACCCTGTCCCACTGCCTGGGTACAGGGCGAGGGGAAAAGAGAAGGTTACACGCAGGTCACGCGGCGAAGTCTCCTGTGCAGTCAGGCGGCAAAAAGTTCATCCGCAGTGTATGATCGTGATGTCATGGCCGCCGAGAAGCTGCCGATACTTTCTTATGCGACGCCGCTCCAGCGACTGGGCCGCTTCAGACACCTAGCCACAATGCTCCCTTTCTGCGCAGGGCTGTTTCTCGGCGGTATAGCCGCAGCGGGGATTCCCGCCATCGTGCCGACGATATTGTTGCCGCCGACGGATGACCTCGTGATGTTCTTTCTCATGCTGGCGGGTTGTCTTGCGGCAATGGCGGCTTACACCATGACGATGCTCCTCATCTTCGGCTGGTTGTCGTCGCGAGCGCTAGTGCCGCGGCCGGCGCGGATAATCGCAGCGATGGCGTTCGCTTGGCCCGTACTTGGCATCGGTTTGGGCGTGAGTGCGAGTCTGTTCGGCATTCTGTACTCGCCGCCGTTCTGGATGGTGCCATTTGGCAAGGTGGCGTTGCCATTGTCCATGGGCTTGTTGACACTCATTACACCCTTTCTGTTGATCCAATGGCAACGGGACTCAGTGCCGGCGGATACGCGGAGCCGCCGGTTTCGAATAACCCCAATTCGAGTCCTGGTCGCGATCTTGTCCTATGTCGTCGTTCTCATGATTGGCCGATGGACTGCCGAGGCCCGGTTCGATCGCGATTGCGAAGAAATTGTCGCATGGGTGAAGGCCAGCCACCCAACCCCCGGCAACTACCTGGGACTGCGACTACGGGACACCCAGCGATTGCTCACCTCCGACTGGACTGTCCACGCAAATGTGTTGGCCGATGGGCGGGTTCTGCTGGAGCTACCGGAATCAAATGGATACGGCCGAGACTATGACTGGAGCGGAGCCATCTACGCGAGCGGCCCGATTAAGCCCAGCGAGATCGGCGTCGCTCGCGATGGTCGCACCCAAATCCTTATCGATGGCATGCCCGACCATCACGCGATAAAGCAATTGGACTCGCGGCATTTTCTCATAGTGGTTTACGCCTCTGAATAGCCTTTTCCCCTGCCGGCAGGCCCGCAGAATGGATGCGAATTGATCACACAGTGCTCAACCATCGCCGCACGCCCGGTTACAAATCGGCCGGCGGTTGTTATCGTCGTGTCATGGCCGCCGAGAAGCTCCCGATACTTTCTTATGCGACGCCGCTCCAGCGACTGGGCCGCTTCCGGCTGCTGAGAATACTCGTCCCTTTTTGCGCAGGACTGGCACTTGGCGGCTGCGTCGCGTCGGCACTTGCGTGGATCGTGCCTGATTTCGCGCTGTCGGCCGACTACTCCTTCATGGGGCTGGTTCTCGCGCTCGCCTATGTTGGCGCCACCGCGTTCTACGCCTTGGTTGTCCTGGCTGCTTTGGGATGCTCCTCGCGTGCGTACTTCGCGCGTCCGGCAAAGACGATCGTCGTGGTCGGGATCGCCTGTCCAGTGTCCGCTGCGACGCTCGTCGCTGCCGCCATCGTGCTCAGCGTTCTCGTGTCTCCTGGAGGATGGATGCTGGCGGCATGGAGCTTGGCCGTCCAGATAATGATCGTCCTGTCGGCCATCGCTGCGCCATTCATGCTCGTGCGACGCACACAATTTGAGGTTGCACACGATCCGGCGCGAGATAGGCGCCCGCTGACTGCCGCAAGAATCGCGGCCGGGCTTGTCTTGTACGCCGCGATGGTCGCTGGCGGAAGATGGATTGCGCTCAAGTCCTTCGATCATGAGTGCCGGTCGTTGGCTGCATGGCTGATCACGAATCATCCGACGCCAGGCGCATATTCGGGGCTGGCCTTGCCGGCCAACCGAAAACGGCTCGCGGATACCGGCACGGTCGATGCCGTTGTACTGCCTGACGGCAGGGTCGTGCTTGTGCTGAAACGTGAAGACCTCTGGGAAGGTTGGACGGGCATGATCTATTGCAGTGGACCGATCAAGCCCGGTGAGATCGCCGCCGATGCCTACGGCCTTCATGTGATCATCAGCGGCATTCCACAACATGTGGTGAGGAAGCAGTTGGATTCGCAGCATTTCATTGCGGGATGGGACGAATAACGCTGTGCCAAAATCATCGTGCAATTCGCCCGAGCCGCCGCCGCATTAGCCCCGTCAATATCGGTTCAATCCTCGCCCGCAATTTGGCATTGGCGAACCCTGCCCACGCGATCGGCGTGGTGGTGTCCAGCGGCGCGTCCAGCGGGTGGCCCAGGCCATCCGTGAGCTCGATACCGGCTTCGGTGGCGATGAGCATGGATGCACAATCGTAGGGATGCGTGCAGAGCGCCAGCGGACGGCCGAGGATGTTGTACAGCAGCGGGCGCAGGTCGGCGTTGAAGCGGTCGTGGCCGACGATCAGTTCGTAGAATTGGCCGCCGGTGGAGATGTATTGGTCGTCGAATACCATCGGCATGGGCGACGATGCCGAAGCATCCGGCCGCCGCACGGCTAAGGCGGCAAGTTCGTCCATGATCTCTCCGGCCAGGCCCTTGGTGCCGGGGAAGAAACTGGCCAGCATGGCAAAGCCGTGCTCGATGCCGTCGGCTTGACTGGGGGATAATGTCAGCGGTTTTCGCTCGCCATTGGCCAGGTCAACGCGATGGCCGTGAGCACCGCCGCCCTTTGTCGCCCAGAGCACATCGGCAAGGCCCATCTTGCTGGTGGGAAGTTCGGTCATGACGGCCGCCTCGATGTCCGCCAGTCGCGTGCCATCGCCGCGGTTGGGAGCGACGCCGGCCAGAGCCCACGCCGAGCGCTTGTCGTACATCAGACAGCGCGTGCCGTCGATCGGGTCGATGATCACGCGGATCGGGCACTTCTCGGCGGGATATCCGGCCGGAAACGTGCGCGGGCCTTCCCGGCCGGTTTCGTCGCGCATGCCTTCGGCGATCAGGATCAGCGGCGTCGATCTGGACCAGTCACGGCAGAACTCTTCAAGCAGCGGCTCGACGACGGTATCGATCCGGTAAATGGTGTCTGCCTCGGCATCGCGCTCGACGGCGTCCAGCGATGCCTTCCCGCGCGAGTCGATCAGCAGGCGGCGTACATTCGCCTGGAATTCGACAAGCCGATCGACCATCGAATCGAGTTTCGCGATCATTGCGACTCCTGGGAGTTCACTGCCAGTCCCATCGTAATCCCAATCGTCATCCGGCGACACGCCGCTGCAATCACGCCCGCTGCAATCACAATGCCCCGCCGCTTGACACCGCCCGCGGGGGGGCGTAACCATATCCTATGGAACACCCCAAGATCGAGTTCGACGCCATTACCTTTGACGATGTGCTGCTGATCCCCGGCCGGAGTGATTTTATTCCGGCCGACGCGGACACCAACACGCGGCTGACGCGGGGGATATCGCTGAAGATTCCGCTGCTGTCGGCGCCGATGGACACGGTGACCGAATCCGCCCTGGCGATCGCGCTGGCGCAGGAGGGCGGGATCGGCATCATTCACAAGAACCTGTCGATCGAGAACCAGTCTCGCGAAGTGGAAAAAGTGAAGCGGAGCGAAAACGGGGTGATCGTCGATCCAGTGACGCTGCCGCCCAGCGCCACCATCGCCGCCGCGCGAAAAGTGATGCACGAATATAACGTCAGCGGCATCCCCATCGTCGAAGGCGAAGAAGCCGTGGCCGAGCCGCGTCGCCGCGGAACCAGCACCACGCCGGGACGCGGGCCGCGGCTGCTGGGGATCATGACCCGGCGCGATCTGAAGTTTCAGGAGGACGATTCCCGCCGCATCGGCGATGTGATGACACGGGAGAATCTGGTCACCGCGCCCGAGCACACCACGCTCGATGACGCCGAAAAAATCCTCTACAAGGCCAAGGTCGAGAAACTGCTGCTGATCGACAGCGAAAACCGGCTGGTGGGAATGATCACGATGCGCGACATCGACAAGATCCACCAGTTTCCGCAGGCGTGCAAGGACGCACGCGGCCGGTTGAGGGTGGGAGCGGCCGTCGGCGTACACAACATGGAACGGGTCGAGGCGCTGATCCGCGCTGATGTGGACGTGCTGGTGGTGGACACGGCGCACGGACATTCCAAGAACGTGCTGGACACCGTGCGCCAGATCAAGAAAAACTGGAAGATCCAGGTGATCGCGGGCAATGTGGCGACGGCCGAGGGGGCGAGCGATCTGATCGAGGCGGGCGTCGATGCCATCAAGGTCGGGATCGGTCCCGGCGCCATCTGCACGACACGCATCATCAGCGGCGTGGGAGTGCCGCAGATCACGGCGGTCATGTCCGCCGCCAGCGTGGCCGATGCCGCGGGCGTGCCGGTCATCTCCGACGGCGGCATCCGTCACAGCGGGGACATCACCAAGGCGATAGCGGCCGGGGCCAGCAGCGTCATGATGGGCAGCCTGTTCGCCGGTCTGGACGAGAGCCCCGGCGAAACGGTGATTCACGCGGGAAGGCGCTACAAAACGTATCGCGGGATGGGTAGTATGGGAGCGATGATCAGCGGGTCGAAAGATCGGTACAGCCAGCAGACGGTGCGCGAGAGCCGTAAGCTGGTTCCCGAGGGCGTTGAAGGGCGCGTACCGTATCGCGGGCCGCTGGGAGATTTTGTGTATCAGCTTGTTGGCGGATTGCGGGCGGGCATGGGATATTGCGGGACGCGAACGCTGGAAGAGTTGCGGACCAAGGCGCGGTTTTGCCGGATTTCCGCGGCGAGCATGGCCGAAAGCCATCCGCACGACATCACGATCACCAAGGAATCGCCGAATTATTCGCTGGAATATGCCGACGGCGAATCCAGGAAGTAGGTGTGCCATGACATGTCCATCTCTACGCGGGCGGTCGATCACACTGGCACTGTCATTGGGGATCGCGGCGATGGGTTTGCTGTCGCTGGCGGCATGTGCCGATTCAGGAAGCCGAGACGCCGCCGACGCCGCCTACGACCGGCAGGACCAGTTGTTGCGCAATCCCATGGCCGATCCGACCATGAGCGATCCGGACATCACCGGCGGCGGATTCGGGGATTATCACGATCAATCGATGCAGAGGGATTTGAACAATGCTTTCAACTGACGCACAAACCAGCAGAACGACGAAGCGGTCGGGGCACGGCACATCGGCCGGCAACACGCGGCGCGCCGGGCGATTTGCCGCGATGGCGCACACCGCGATGTGCGGGGCGATCGTGGCGGCCATGCTGGCATGCATTGGCTGTGAATCGCCCGTGATCGGCCCGCCGACCGAGCCGGTCGTCTCCACCATGGTCATCGACAAGGCGATGCAGGATCGCGACTTTTCGCCGACCCCGGTCTATTTTGTCAACACGACGGTGCAAACCGGCAACGACGGTGTCACTCTGGTGCTCAAACACGGCGAGCCGTGCTATGTCTATTACTTTATGGACACCCCGACATTTCTTACCAATTTGGCGGCCATGCCCGGCAGCGCGGTGCTGACTCCTCCCACCGAGGACGTGCCCAACCGTGGCGCGACATTCCCGCCGAGCCACACCGACGCCCGGCCGTCAACGCCGTTCTGATCCGCTTCCCATGAATCCGCCGCGCCGTGTCAATCCGGCGCGTCGTTGGAGACTTTCCTATATGTCAATGACCCGTGAGCAAATCTGCGAGTTGACGGCCAAAAAACTCGCCGCGGCCGTTCCCAATCTGCGACAGAATAAGGCCCTGATCGGGCTGGATGGATTCGTCGATGAGATCATTGCCGTTGTCGACAAGCGACACGCCACCGGCAGCTTCGACCCCGTCCGCTCGATCGGCCAATTCGGCAAGAAGATCAACGCCGCCGTCGGCCAGTCCAGCAATTACGAACTGGTCGTGAAACTCCGCAAGCTGGGCGGCAACGGACCGATCATGGCCAACGCCCTGGCCGCCATCGGAATGGATGTCACCTACATCGGCAACCTCGGTTTCCCCACGCTCGATCCCGTCTTCCAGGAACTGGCCGATCGGGCGCACGTCATCAGCATCGGCGAGCCCGGCCATACCGATGCCCTCGAATTCGACGATGGCAAGCTCATGTTCGGCAAGCACGCCACCTTGAACGACGTGAACTGGGACAACCTCATGTCGCGCGTCGGGCCGGAGAAACTCAAGGATCTCGTCGGCCAGTCGCGCCTTGTCGGCATGCTCAACTGGACCATGCTCCCCAACATGAGCCGCATCTGGGCACACTTGCTCAAAGAGGTCATTCCCCACATCGACCGGCACGGCCGCAAACTGTTCGTCGATCTGTGCGATCCGGAAAAGCGCACACAGGACGACATTCTCGACGCTTTGCGATTGCTGACGCGGTTCCAGGACCAGGTCGATGTGATCCTCGGCTTGAATTTGAAGGAATCGATCGAGATCGCGGATGTGCTCGGCCTGCCCGGCGCCGCCAAGGCCGAGAGCGCCATCGAGGAAAACGCCCGCGCCATCCGCGAGAAACTGAACCTCTCGTGCGTGGTGATCCATCCGCGTCACGGCGCTGCCGCCGCCATGGAGGACCACAGCGCCAAGTTCACCGGCCCGTTCGTCAGCGTGCCCAAGATCAGCACCGGCGCCGGCGACCACTTCAACGCCGGCTTCTGCCTTGGCAGCGTGCTGGGGATGAAAGTCGAGGAATGCCTCTGCGCCGGCGTCGCCACCAGCGGCTATTACGTCCGCACGGCCCAAAGCCCAACGGGGTCGCAACTGGCCGAGTTCGTGGCCCATCTGCCGGAGCCGCAGGTGGCATGATGGCGTATTAGCGTCATACGATCACGTCTGATGTTGGCGGCGTTGGCTTCTGCTCGGTAGGCGGATACGGGACAGTCTTGCTGCCCGCGATGACGTGGAAATGAACCATTGCCTGTCCAATACCCGGATCCAGCATCTTTAACTTCTCCCCTGCTGCCACGAGTTTCATTGCGGAGGTCGCCGCGACAAATGGGAAATGGTCGTACTCAATCCCATGCACTTGGCAAATTGCGTAGAACGGCTGCTCGAACTGACTCAATTCTGGAAGATACCGCCGGGCGTCGGCCGGAATCCCTTCGATATTTATCGCCTTTGGATTCAACCCATTGCTGATCGCCCAGCCACAGAGAAAGCGGTTCATCGTTTGGTAGGCCTCATCTGCGATCGCTCCCAAGATACACGTGCCCGGTTTTATCTTCTGAATATTCGCGGAGGATTCACGCAACATCAGCAGCCCAGCCATTTCAGCGGCCAGCATGATGTCCTTGTTCAATCCGGCGAGGGATAACTTGCACAAAAACTCCCCGGCGGCCTTGTTAATCAGCGGATAACGAAGTTGCACGGCATCCAGCACGTCCATAATGGCCAGTTATGATATCGCGGCCGCATCCCAAATCAACTCGAGCGCGCAGGCGCGGGCGCGGCCGGGCACGAATCGCGCTCTGAAGCATTCCTTTTGCCCGTCGCCTGGTCCCGTTCAAGGGCAGTGCGAGGCCTTCGGCTCTCTTGCCGGCGCGCTTACATCCGCGTATACTTCCCGTAAGTGACAGCCGAGGCTCGCCGGGCGATAGTCGCGATCCGTACGTGCATCAACGCGGAGCGCTACGCGCTGACGGTTCACTTTTCCGAGCGGATGGCGCAGCGCGGTCTGTTCTGGCCGGACGTCCGGGCCGTCATTGACGGTCCTGAGAACGTGAGATCGCAGGGAATGGACGATTACGGCCGGGCGAAGTGGATTATTCGCGGCATGACGGCACTGGGCGATGAGATTGAGATCGTGTGCGCCGTCGAAATCGATCCGGCCGAAACGGAATTCATTACCCTCTATTGGGAGCACTGACATGACGATCGCAACCGCGCCAACATGGAAGCCGGGCATGGACCTCCCTTACGTTGTGCCCCTGGGTGAACACGGAATGCTGGCCATCCGGCTCCGCGCGGCGTGGATAAGGGCGGATCGATCCGGCCGGCCGCTTCTGCTTCCGCCGGCGGTGCGGGTGCTGGACCGCCTGCGGGCGACGTTCACAACTCCGGCGACGTTGACGCCGGGCTTTATCATCAGCCTTCGGGAGGCGATGGGCCTGACGCAGGCGCAGTTCGCCGGCCGGCTGGGCGTGACGAAAATGACCGTGAGTCGCTGGGAGTGCGGAAAAATGCGACCGGGCGCCGTCGCGACCGCCGCCATCCGCAAGCTTCAATTGCAATCGCAACGCAAAGGCGTGAAAATCGTTGGCCACGCGCGGACGAACCAGGTCTCGTTAACATCGCACCCTCGCTTGGGGCGCATGTGATCCTGCAGGTGAGAGCCGAGAGCCGGCGGCTCAGTCGATCTTCACGGCGCCGCGGTGGAAGCGGGTCACGATGTTGGGGTCGGGGAACAGCGTCACGCGGGATTTGTCCTTGCCCTGATAGTCCATCAGCGACAGTACGTACCGGATGCTCTCCAGCCGGGCCGCCTTCTTGTCGTTGGCCTTGACGATGATCCACGGGCTGAAACTGGTGTGGGTCCGGCTGAAGACGGTTTCCTTGTATTTCGTGTACGAATCCCAGAGTTCCTGGGCTTTGCCGTCCAGGGGGCTGAGCTTCCACTGCTTCAGCGGGTTGTTGCCGCGCGATTCAAAGCGGGCCAGTTGCACCTCGCGGGAGATCGAAAACCAGAACTTCACGATGATCACGCCGTCCTCGACCAGCATGTGCTCGAACTCCGGCACCTGCTGCATGAATCGCTCGTATTCCTGGCGGGTGCAGAATCCGTTGACCGGCTCGACGATGCCGCGGTTGTACCAACTGCGGTCGAAGAACACGATCTCACCCTTGTTGGGCAGTTGCTTCATGTAACG
Source organism: uncultured Tepidisphaeraceae bacterium (assembly GCA_964420285.1). Classification (GTDB taxonomy): domain Bacteria; phylum Planctomycetota; class Phycisphaerae; order Tepidisphaerales; family Tepidisphaeraceae; genus CAYQTE01. The sequence continues at coordinate 3,367 of CAYQTE010000042.1, read as the reverse complement.
CTGAAAATACCACTGCCCGCGCTCCTCTTCCGTCGGCTTGGGCAACGCCACCACGCGCATCGCACGCGGATTGAGATGCTCGATGAACCGCCGGATCGTGCCCCCCTTGCCCGCCGCGTCACGCCCTTCAAAGATGATCGCCAGCCGCTTGCCCTGCTCTTGAATCCACCGTTGCAGCTTCACCAGTTCGATCTGCAGGCGTTCCAGCTCGTCCTCGTAGCGGATGGCATCCTTGATCTTGCCGACCTTGAGGTTCCGCTCCCGCAAGACCTGTATAAATTCCCGCCGGGAATGCAGATCGGCCCACTCGGCGGCGCTGACGTGAAGATCGCCGGCGGTGGCGGTTTCCCCGGCCGGCGCCGCCGCGGGAGGCGCCAGCATCTCGTTGAGAATATCCTGCCCGGCCGAGGCCAGCGGATCGCGCGAGGCGGATCGTGCGGCCGGGGCACTGACGACGCTGGCGGATTTGGATGAACTGCTCATGACGCGTATCTCCTGCTGGCGAGCGGGGAAAAGGCCGCAACTTTGCACAAAATCGGAAACATGGAACTGCGACTTAAGCAGCCGCCCGATTTCTTGCACAACGTTGCCCGCATGGACCTCTGCGCCTTTGCGCCTCTGCGAGGGATATTTTTCATCCGTAAGGTCGTCAAAGAGAAGATCCCTCGCAGAGGCGCAAAGGCGCAGAGATCGAGTCGCGTCCGGGGAAAATGCCGATCGCCCATAGTTATGCGAGGGAAATCCCGACTTTGTATTATCCGCGTTCATCTGCGTTCATCGGCGGTTCCACCTTTTTCACGGCGATAGTGGGTGCAAAAACTGCGCTGCGGGCTTGGCCGATCGGGCGGCGTGGTTTATTCTGACCGGCAATGGCAAATAAATTGGGCAGGAAAATCGGCGTGTTTCCCGGTCAGTTCGATCCGATCACCAACGGGCATCTCGACGTCATCCGTCGCGGGGCGCTTCTGTTTGACGAACTGATCGTCGCCGTCGGAATCAATCCGGAGAAGAAGGAACTGTTCACTCTGGCCGAGCGGGTGGCGATGATCCGGCCGCTGCTGGCCAACATTCCGGGGACGCGCGTTGAAAAATACACGGGGTTGACGGTGGACTTCGTGAGACAGGTGCATGGAACGGCGATCCTGCGGGGAATTCGCGATGCCTCCGACCTGCACTACGAATTCCAACTGGCGCTGGCCAATCGCGCGGTCGGCGCCGTCGAGACGGTCTTCATCATGACCGGCACCCATTACGCCCTGACCAGCAGCAGCGTCGTCAGGCAGGTGATCGCGCTGGGATCGGATGTGCGCCCGCTGGCCAATCTGCTGCCGGCCATCGTGCTGAAGAAGCTTCGGGACTTGAAGCGGCAGGGCCGGCTGAAAAAATCGCCGCCGGACGCGCCGGCTCTATAAGTGCTTTACATTAAACTCTTTACATCGTGCCTTGACGGGCCGGCGGGTCATTTCCTGTCGCTGGCGTGGGCAGCAGTTGGGGAATCTGGGAGAAATTTCTTGACGGCAGAGCTTGCGCGAGGGTAAATTGTTATTGCTGCGTGAATCCGGAACGATTTGCCAACGCAATTATTCGTTCTCGGAACCGCGGCGGTGGAGGTCAAGCGGACGACGGCTCGCAAGATACCTCATAAAGATTACGGCCTTCGTGCGATTGATCCACCTGTTTGACAACCTGCTTTATCAACCAGCGCCGGCGGCGTTCGCCGGTATGCAAAACAGTCGCGGCCTGTCTCGCCGCCGCCTTGTGGCGATGCTCGTCAGAGCAACGTTAAGGTCTCATCATCTTGATACGATCGCCATATCGCAACGCGGGACGCCAGTCGTGACGCTTTCCGAAAGGAGCTTCATATGAAGCGATCCCGCAAGACCGGGGCTTTTACCCTGGTGGAACTTCTGGTCGTCATCGGCATCATCGCGCTGCTGATCTCGATTCTCCTGCCCAGCTTGAACAAGGCCCGCGAAACGGCCAACCGTGTCAAGTGCGCTGCCAATCTCCGCAGCATCGGCCAGGCCCTGCTGATGTACGAGAATGACAACCACGGCCTGTATCCGCGCACCTACTGGGACGGCTCAGGCAACGTCACCTACAACTCGGCCGCCATTGCCGGCAACCTCAACGTCAGCCCGTTCTCCGTCGCTGGCACCATCGACAACGTGACCTCCTCACTGTTCCTGGTTCTGGCCAACGAGGACGTGACCGCCGGCATCTTCGTCTGCCCCAGCAGCAGCGCGACCCCGGATACGTTTGGCGGCGGCACCTACGTCGCCCAGAACCGCATCACCTTCACGAACGTCGTGAACAACCTGTCCTACAGCTACGCCTGCCCGTTCGGCACGCCGGCGGCTGTCACGGCCGGGTTCAAGCTCAACGCCTCGATCGATCCCACGTTCGCCATTGCCAGCGATCTCAACCCCGGCGTTACGGCGCCCAATAACGCACTGCTTTACCCGGGTGGCGCTGGTGCGGCCTCGAACTCCAACAACCACGCCAAGGCGGGGCAGAACGTTCTGTACGCCGATGGCCACGTGGATTGGCAGCAGGCCGTCAACGTCGGCTACCAGACCGACAACATCTTTTCGTCCATGCCCAACCCCACGTCGCAGTACAACGTGGCCGGGTCATTTGGCACCACCGGCGCCAATGCCCAGTACGACTCGTTCCTGCTTCCGTGCGATGGTACGAACTAACGCACCCGGCATTTTGAGCGAATGAACTCAGGCCCGCTGGAAACAGCGGGCCTTTTCGTTGGAATATGGGATTGGGAATACCAGCTTTTGGGTGTAATGTTCAGCCCAAACCGCGCTATCCGGCCGGGCAGGAGACCGGCCTTCTTGGCGCTCTTGGCGCTTTGGCGGTTCGATTTCTTCCTTCCGCCCCCGCGAAAATTTCCTCTTGCAATCGGCCATCCGTTCGGGTATTGTTTGGTAGTTGTGTCGTTTTGTGTCAATACTCTTTGTCCCAAGGAGGCCTTATCATGCCCTCCAAGGACCAGATGCTCATTGCCCGCCGGCAACTCGACCCCACCAAGCCGCCCATCACCCCTCCCCCACCCCTCCCCCCGACCTGCCCCCCCTCTGGTGCATTCGGTTGCATTTGGTGGCACACGTCGGGGCGAGAAAGGAGAGCCTGAGGTAGAGACCTTCCGTCACGCTGTCACCTTGTCACCTTGTCACCTTGTCACTTTGTCACCTTGTCACACCTACCCCCCACCCCCCCCTCCGGGCTATTCGGGGACATTCGGGAACATGGACGGTAATGGATAATGGATAACGAACGCGGCTTGCCTGGCGTTCTTAGGAGAGTGCCCGATTTTCCGGGCAACCGCCTCTTCCTCCTCCCCATGTACTCAGGG
>CAYQTE010000041.1:0-40185 GCA_964420285.1 uncultured Tepidisphaeraceae bacterium | reverse complement strand
AAACGTCTCGAAAAAGTTCGAACTTGTCATGAAATAGTCTGAACTTGGCGCGCCCGAGTCGAGTTTTGTACATGCCCGATCCGCGCCAATCGGCCCTTCACCCGACTTTCGGCGGCAAGCGCGGTTCCGGCCCGTAGTCATCCTCGTCATCACGCCACTGTGCTTTGGGCGGCGGGGGCAGGGGTTTGAACGTTCCGGCCATCGTCAGCAGCACGTGCGCCGCCTTAAACTGGTTGTCCATGCGCGGGTCGTCAAGGTGCTGGTCAAGCACGGCCGTCGCCTTGAGCAGAAGCACCTGCACCCGATCGCCCGCAATGGCATGCGCCTGCCGCCGGGCCTCGTCCAGGGCCTTGCGATAATTGTCATCGAGCGTTTTCCACCGCCAGAGCGTTTTGCGGCTGATGCCGAGTATTTCCGCCATCTTGACCTCGCCGTGGCCCAGGACGGTCAGTTGGATGGCGCGGTGCTGCATGTCGCTGAGTCCAAGCATGTTATCCGGGTCAAAAGGCTCGGGGGTGTCACCAGATGTCCCCGAATAGCCCGGAGGGGGGGTGGGGGTGCCGTCCGGCTCGGGGGGTGGGGTGGGGGCCTTGTCGGGGTCCGGGGGTGGGGGAGGGGTGATGGGCGGCTTGCTGGGGTCGAGTTGCCGGCGGGCAATGAGCATCTGGTCCTTGGTGGGCATGGGTGCCTCCTTCGGTTAAAGAGTTTTGACACAAAACGACACAAATACCGAACAATACCCGAACCGATGGCCGAATGCAAGGGAAAAATTTGCGGGATGGTTGACGACCTCAAGCTGCGATTTCAGCCGCCAGCGCTCAGGAACCCCGTGAGGGCATCCTCGATCCGCCGCGCGTCGCGGGTATGGCACTCCCAGATCGTCAGGACTTTCCATCCAAGTCGCCGCAGTGCCCGCCGGATGCGACGGTCTCGCTCCTTGTTGCCGTCGCGCTTCCTTCGCCAGAACGCCGCGTTGGATCTTGGCGTGCTGCGCCCCCGGGCGCAGGTGTGACGATGGAAAAAGCAGCCATTCACGAGGACGATTTTGCGGCGGCCGGGGAACACCAAATCGGGTTTCCCCGGCAGGCTGGCGACGTGAAGCCTAAACCTGAATCCGAGGCGGTGGGCGATACTGCGGACGGTCAACTCCGGACGGGTGTCCTTGCCGCGAATCGCGGCCATGCACTTGCGACGTTGCGCGGGCGTCAGCGTGTCGGGCATCGCTCGGCCATCATCTGTCGGTTGGCTTGGGGCCGAATTTTCTGGCGAGGAACTTGTAGACCTCCAACTGTGCCTCGCGGGGCTGGCGGCGTATGAGCGTCATCGCGCTGATCGCATCGCGGGACGTGGGAACCTTGAGGTTTGACTTGTCTTTGTTGTAGTAGACGCAGACGGCGCGCAGGTTGCCCGCGTCATCCGTCCCGCCGTGGCTGATCGGGACGACGTGATCGATTTGCAGGCGGCATTTCTTTCCCGGCTCGCAGCCCGAGTCCTCCCCCGGGCCGGCGCCGCAGACTTGGCAGGTGAAGCCGTTGCGCTCGAGAATCTGCCGGCGCAGTTTCCCGGAGATGCCGCGAGCAATGACGGGGCGGAGCTCCAGCGTCTCGAGCAGGTGCCCGTTGGCGTTGAAAGCGTCGCATCGGTCATGGGAAGAACCCGTAGCCCATTTCCGCCGCGCAGCGCGCTCAGAACCTAAAGGCCGCTCGATCCATCTTCGACGCGCATCGCTGCCGCAAGCGCAAGCGCGTTGCGGAGTATGCTGGTTCCGTAGTTCCGCGCGAGTTGGAGCAGCTCGCGCGCGCCCGGTTCCGTCCAAGCGGCATCACGAACGAGGGCGGCAACGATCTGCTCATCGACCGCCTCCTCGCCAACATCGGCGATGATCGTATCGTACTCTTGCGCAAGCGTTCTGGTTACGAGTTCTGGCATGGTGTCGCCTCCATCGAAGTTGTGCTGGTCAGGCTGAAACAAACACATTCTCCCGATGCCAGCGCAGGCACGCTGGGTCTGGACAGAAACGGGCCGGGGGGATGATCCGTTGCCCGTGGCGAGCGGATACGAGGTCGGCGGTTGCCTGATCCTTCAGTTTACGTACAACTGCGCTCACGCATAGCGTTAGATCGTCTTCGATCGTGACAAGCCCGGAATCGAACAACCGATCGAACGTGGCCGACATACAGACGCCGTTTGTGGGGTCGGCGCGGCGACGTTCGTCCACGCTCCACGGAATGATGTGGCTGGCCACCAAGCACTCTACGAGCGGAAGGCCCGTTACGCAGCATCGGTTGTTGTAGCTGCTGATAACGGCGTCGCGGAAGAACGCTTGGTGCAATCGCTGCTTGGCGCTCGCGGTCTTCTCCGATGGTCCGGCCGGGGCAATCAGCGCGACATCTTCTCCGGTTTGCGGCCCGCGTTCTCGGCGAAGTTCGCTAGCGCAAACGATCAGGCCGTTCCAGTCAGCGTGGAACTCACCCCAAACAGCCTCGTCGAGCTTGCTCCCATGAGTCAGCCCCGAGATGTTTTGGGCCGCAAGCTGCGGATCAAAGGCCCCGAGGTTACCGAGCTTGCGCGCGACTGATGCCGGTGTTCGGTGTAGCAGCGACGCGAGATCCTTGACGCGTGGATCGTTCGCCTTTGTCCGTTGGAACGGGATGCGGCAGTACAGCTCGAACGCGAGGATCAGCTGCTCACGAGTCCACGGTTGGCCGTCGTTTGTGGGGCGGTCCGATGATTCCGAGCTGCGCAGAGCCATAAACCGATACAACCAGTCAGCGTCGCCGCAATGGGACTTGGCCGCTATGTACCCTGCCGAATTTACTTCCCGCCAAATTTGCCGCAAGGCCCTCAGCGGAATTCTGATTCTTTTGGCGAACTGCTCCGCTGGCGGGGACACCGCTCGGCACGCCACGGCGGAAAACTACAAAACTCGCCCCGTCACTGCAGGCGCTCTCAGCACGGCAATCGACCCGTCCTGCCGCTGGAAGATGACCAGCCAGATACCGCCGCCGCTGTTCCACGCCTCGCCGCGCTTTCGCCACGGATTCCGCCTGTCGCTCGGTCATGGTTCCACCTTCTTCTGAGGTTTCCGTCGCGCCAGATCCCAATACGGGCTTTTGCACTTCGGGCAGACCCGCACGGGGTTGCGCCGTTTTATCGGTACCCATTTGTGGCCGCATCGTTCGCATTGGAACGCATCCATCTTGATTTTCGCCATATTATCTATTGTATATCCCTGTCAGGGATATATCAACAGGTAAGTCGTTCGTTTCCTGGGCCGCTTTTTCGCGCGTCGGCGGAAGTGATTCACTCAGACGTGCGGCGACCGAATGCGATTTCCCGCGGGCGGCGCCCCAGGCCACGAATTGGGCGAACTTTCCTCTCGAAAATCGGGCATGGAGGGATTTATAACCGGGGATGGGCGTGGGGGCTAACGGGCGCACACGCAAAAGACCCTCACCCCAGCCCTCTCCCAGAGTACAGGGAGAGGGGGAAAAGAGGTGCAGCGAGAGAGCGGAAAGAAGGCACCGGGCTACGCGGAAGAGAGGTGCGGGGCGACGGGAAGATACGTGCGCGACGCGGCGAAGCCACGCAACGACGCGGAGCAAGCTGGACGGGCGAGAGATATTCTGGATTCCGGCGCGCCGGCTGTCAGGCTTGGGCTACGTCGGAGATGATGTCGGTGGCGGCCAGACGGGAGAGGGTCTGGCAGGCGGCCTTGAAATGTTCGCCTTCGGACATGATCTCCAGGGCACGCTCAAGGCTGTCAAGTTCGGCCTTGCTCAGGAGCACGCAGTTGAGCGTGCCGTCGGTGTCGACGATGTGAATGCGGCCGTTGCCCTGGGCAACGCTCTGATGCAGGTGCGGCAGGAACCGCTGAGCCTCCGAGACGTGCATAGTCCTAAAAAGTTGGTCGGCCATGATGGCAGCCTCTCTGTCGCTCGAACAACTGGAAAACGACGTTTGAAATGACACGAAGCATAGGCGGTTGAAATGACAAGACCCAGTATGTTCGCAATGGGGTGTTTGTTCGATGCCGGAGGGGAAAATTTCGATATTTCTTGACGGGGATGATCGGCGGCGGGGGAGGCCGGAGTTGGCGTCATTTCGTAACTGATTATGGATTAAGGATTTGAGATTTGAGATTCAGTCGGAATCCGGGGCGATCCAGTCGAAAGAGCGGTGCGCCGCTTTTTTCCATTTTTTCAGCAGTTTTTCGCCCAACTGAGCATCCGGCGATGGATTCCATGTCTTACCCCGGCCGGTGGCGGTGCGGCAGGAGGCGATGTCGCGAAGGCCGCTGGCGATTGCCGCGCCGTAGGCGGCGCCCAGTGCGGTGGTTTCACGGACGGCGGCGGCACGCACCGGGACATTGAGGATGTCGGCCTGGAATTGCATGAGCAGTTCATTGGCCGTCATCCCGCCATCGACCTGCAACACCCGCAGGGGCACACCGGAATCTTCGACCATGGCATCAAGTACGCAGCGGGTCTGGTAGGCGGTGGCTTCGAGGGCGGCACGGGCCAGGTGGGCTTTGGTTGTGTGGCGGGTGAGTCCGATGATCAGCCCGCGAGCTTCCGGCCGCCAGAAAGGTGCGTACAGGCCGCTGAACGCAGGGACGATATAGACATCGCCATTGTCGGGGCACTGGCGGGCGAGGGATTCGATGGAGGCCGAATCGGGAATCAGGCCCAGGTTGTCGCGGAACCATTGGACGAGCGATCCGGTATCGGCGATGGAACCCTCCAGTGCGTAGACGGCCGGTTGTCCGGCAAACTGATAGGCGACGGTGGTGAGCAACCCGTGGCTGGAGGGCACGGGGGTCGTGCCGGTGTTCATGAGCATGAAGCAGCCGGTGCCGTAGGTGTTCTTCGATTCGCCCGGCTCGAAGCAGGCCTGGCCGATGAGCGCGGCATGTTGATCGCCGAGCATGCAGCGGATGGGCACACGGCCGCCGAGCGGTCCGTCGGCGGCCGTCATTGTGAAGGGTTCGGCACCGATCGACGGCCGAATGCGCGGCAGCATTTCGCGGGGGATTTGCATGGCGGTCAGGATGGCATCATCCCAGTCGAGCGAGGCGAGATTCATCAGCATGGTCCGGCCGGCGTTGGTGACATCGGTGAGATGAACCTGCGCCGCAGCGCCGCCGGCCAACTGCCAGAGGAGCCAGCAGTCGATCGTGCCGCACAGGGCCGAGCCGTTCCTGGCGGCATGTGCGACGGCCGGGACATTGTCCAGGAGCCAGCGAATCTTGGGACCGGAGAAATATGTGGCCAGGGGAAGCCCGGTGGCGGCGCGAAAGCGATCACGGCCGGCGGTTTCGCCCAGACGCTGGCAGATGTCCATGGTGCGCGTGTCCTGCCAGACGATGGCGTTATGCAAGGGCCGGCCGGTGAATTTGTCCCAGGCGACGATCGTCTCACGCTGGTTGGTGATGCCGATGGCGGCGATATCGGCCGGAGCTGCGGCGGATTCGGACAGGACGCGGCGGATGAGATCACTGGTGGCGTGCCAGATTTCCATGGGATCGTGTTCGACCCAGCCGGGCTGAGGGAAGAACTGGCGGTGTTCGGCCTGGCAGACGTGTCGAGGCCCGTCGGCATCGAGTAGCATGCAGCGAGTGCTGGTGGTGCCCTGATCGATGGCGAGGATGAGATCGCCCATGTGAGAGCTTAACCTTGCTGGGAATCGACGGTGCGCATCCACTCCAGGACGGAGCTGGGCGGCAGGGGATCGACGCCGAGTTGGCGGAGCATGTTGAGGCACTGGGCGCGGTGGTGCATGCCATGCGTGGTAACGTGCGTGAGGATGCCGCCGCGTGTGAAGGTGTATTCCTTGCCGCCACGTGTGGCGGTGACCAGGTGTTCCAGCGGGAATGCCGTCGCTGATCGGGAAAGTTCCATGGACAATTCATCGAGCCACGCAAGCAATTCGCCGACGGTGCGGCGTGTGCCTTCCAATCGGGGCCGTGCGGCATGGCCGGCGAGCATGTCGTTCCATGCCCGCATCGCACTGAGGATATGGGTGACGGCGTCGTGCAGGGAGCCGGTTCCGATGGGGAATTGCTGGTGAAACTGTTCGCTGGTGAGCTTTTCGCAGGCCAGAAGAACCTGTCGCGTCGCCCATTGGTTGTGGGCCAGCAGAATATCCAGCGGATTGCTTGCGGGCATAGGCTCTTGTCCTAGCGAATCTTCACCGTGGCCAATGCCATCATAGCCAGCATGGCGCCGATGAGCCAGAATCGGACGACCACCTGGGTTTCGGTCCAGCCGCGCATCTCGAAATGATGGTGCAGGGGCGATTTCAGGAAAATGCGGCGGCCCTGGCCGTAGCGGCGGCGGGTGAGCTTGAAATAACTCACCTGGATCATGACCGACAAGGCTTCGGCGACGAATATACCGCCGACGATCAGCAGAAGCAGTTCCTGGCGGATGACGATGGCGATGTAGCCGATCAGGCCGCCCAGGGCCAGTGATCCGGTGTCGCCCATGAACACGCGGGCGGGATAGCAATTGAACCAGAGGAATCCGACGCACGCACCGCCCATGGCGCCGGCCAGGACGGCCATCTGGTCGCTGGCGACGATGTGGGGCAGGTAGAGGTAATCGGTGAGCGATCGCGTCCCCAGTCGAAATTCCGCCGAGCCGGCGATCAGGGCAAGAACGACAAAGGTGAAGCTGGCGATGGCCACGCATCCGCCAGCCAGGCCGTCCATGCCGTCGGTCAGGTTAACGGCGTTGCTCGTGCCAGTGAGGACGATCGTTCCGATGCAAATGAACGCCCACGTGGGCAGGATGATGTGCCACTGCTTGACGAACGGAAAGAAGAGTGTGTGGCTGGCCTGGTTGTTCTGGCCGTAGCCATAGGTGAACACGCCCAGCACGATGGCCAGGCCGATCTGAAAAAGCAGTTTTTCCAGAGAGGTCAGTCCCTGGCGGCTGAGCGGCTGGCCGGTTCCGGCGGCCAGTTCGCGACGGCGGACGGTGAGCTTCAGCCAGTCATCCGCCGCGCCGACCGCGCCAAGCCACAGCAGGCACACCAGGGCCATGCGGACGTAGAAGTTCGACAGATCGGCCAGCAGCAGGACGGTGATGGCGATGGCGCCGATGATGAGAATCCCGCCCATCGTCGGCACGTTGTGTTTCCCCTTCTTGAGCAGATCGGCCTGAGGGGCGGCCGGAGGATCGAGAGTCGGATTGTCACCGATCTTCTGCTTGCGCAGCCACGCGATGGTGCGCGACCCCATAGCCAGCACGATGACCCAAGCCAGCAGAGTGGCCATCGTGGTCTGAAACGTGACATCCTCGAAGAGGCGAAGAAATCCCAACCGGTGCCCCTCAAGCCAAAGCCGATGATTCCTGACAAAGAGATAGAGCATATCGTTGCCGCATCAACCGGCCAGCGGCTTGGCGGTGTTCAGTGGCGCCCGCTGCGCGGCGATGGCCTGGGCCACGGTCTCCAGACGCACCAGACGCGATGCCTTGAGGAGCACCAGATCATCGTCCTGAATCCGGGCCGGAATGACTCCGGCCGCGTCGGCCGCGTCGGCGCAAATGAACGTGTGCCGCTGTGGGAACCCCGCATCGACGGCCGCCTGGCGCACGATCCGTGCGCTGGGGCCGACGCAGTAGAGTGCATCGATCACCCCGGCGGCCGCGCCGATGTGGCGGCCCAGTTCCGCGTGCAGTGCATCGCCGGTCGGGCCCAGTTCGCGCATTTCGCCGATCACCGCGATGCGCCGCCCAGGCGTCGGCACATCGCACAATGTCTGTATCGCCGCCAGCGCCGACGCCGGATTGGCGTTGTAGGCATCATTCAAAATCGTCACCGGCCCGACCTGTTCAATCTGCAATCGCATTTCCGGCCCGGCCGCTCCGGTCAGGCTCAGCAGCGCCTCCTGGGCACTCAGGCCCATGCGCATTGCCACGGCCGCCGCAGCCAGAGCGTTGAGGGCCGCGTGGCGGCCGAGCATCGGCACGGTGAAAAGGTCGTCGCCGCCGTTGAGGGCGAATCGCGTGCCATCCAGGTGCATGGACAATCGCGACGCGGTCAGATCGCTCCCCGGCTCGAATCCGAATGTCATTTTGGTTCCGGCGAATCCGCTTACCGCGTCGGCAAGATGGGGATCATCACCGAAGTAGATCAGCGTGCCGTCCGGCTTTAGTCCCGACAAGATGCTGGCGTTCTCGCGGCGCACGCCATCCAGATCGCCGAGTCCTTCCAGGTGCTCGGCGGAGCAATTCGTGATGACGGCGATGTCCGGTTCGGCCATGCGCGAGAGGTTTTCGATCTCGCCGGGATGGTTCGTGCCCATTTCCAGTACCAGATAATCCTGATCTTCGTCGGCCGGAAAGATCGCCAGCGGAACGCCGATGTCGTTGTTGTAACTCTTGGGCGACATGGTTCCGGAGAATCGCGAACTCAGTGCCGCGTGAATCAGGTGTTTGGTGCTGGTTTTGCCGTTGCTGCCGGCCACGGCGATGACCTTTCCGCGGAGCCGCCGGCGCAACATGCGAGCGATCGAGCCCATCGCCCGACGGGTGTCGCTCACGCGGATGATCGGTAACAGCGGCACGGGGATCGCCGGCAGGCAATCGACCACCGCCGCGACCGCGCCCGCCGCCGCCGCGTGCGGAAGAAACTCATGCCCGTCAAACCGCTCGCCGCGCAGAGCGATGAACAACGAGCCGGGCCTCAAGTGGCGGGAATCCGTGCTGATCGAGTGGACCATGACGGCCGGTGCATTCGCCGCCGCCTTGCCGGAAGCGCGACCCAGGCCATCGGCCTGCAGCGTCTGGCGAATGTGATTCAGATCGACGGGTTTCATGCACTCACCCGGTGTCCGCGCGATTGCAGAAATCCCTGGGCCTCTTCGCGATCGTCGAAATGATGTTTGGTTTGCCCGACAATCTGGTAATTCTCGTGGCCCTTTCCTGCCAGAAGAACAATGTCGCCCGGGGCTGCGTCCGACAGTGCCAGTCGTATCGCCGAGCGACGATCCGGCTCAACGCGGACGCGCTTGGCCGCCCCGGCCGGAACTCCGCACAGAATCTCCCGGATGATCGCCTCGGGGTCTTCCGTGCGCGGGTTGTCGTTGGTGACATAGATGGCATCGGCCAGGCGGCAGGCGGTCTCCGCCATGAGCGGCCGCTTGCCGCGATCGCGGTCGCCGCCGCAGCCGAAGACAACGCGCAAGGCCCCTCGCGTCATCGGACGCAGCGTCGCCAGGACATTCTCCAGGGCATCATCCGAATGGGCGTAATCGACCAATACGGTAAACGGCTGGCCGGCGTCAACCGATTGCAGCCGCCCCGGCGCGCCGCTCGCCCGGGCCAATCCCGCCGCGATCTGGTGTACGTTCAGCGCGAACGCCTCGCCCACCAGCGCCGCCGCCGCCAGGGCGTTCTCGATGTTGTAGCGGCCGACAAGGCTCATCGAGACCTCGGTTCGTCCATCCGGCGTGACCAGGACGAAATTGCTGCCGCGGCTGTTGATCATCACATCGCGGGCCGAGTAATCCATGTCGCTGCCGAAACCGAACCGAATGAGCCTGGCGCGGCAATCTCGCACCATGCGTTCGGACCAGGGGTCTTCGCCGTTAACCACCGCGACCGCGTTGCTATCCAGCGACGTAAACAGCGAAGCCTTGGCGTCGGCGTAATTTTCCATGGTCCCGTGATAATCGAGGTGATCGCGCGTGAGATTCGTGAAGGCCGCCGCGGCGAACTCAACGCCGGCCACGCGAGCCTGGTGCAATGCATGACTGGAGACCTCGATCGCGCAGGCCCGGCAGCGGTTGCTTCGCATCGACGCCAGCAGGGCGGCAATCTCAACCGCGCCGGGCGTTGTCATCGTGGCTGTGGAGATCGTCCTTCCGTCATCGATCTCGCAGGTTCCGATCAGTCCGCAGCGCGATGAAACCGACTTGAGCAGTTGGCGAACCAGATACGTCGTCGTCGTCTTGCCGTTGGTTCCGGTGACGCCCACGACCTTGACCATCCGGCTGGGCCGGTTGTGAAAGACGTGTGCCAGGAACGACGCCGCCCTGGCGGTGTCGCCGACGACAAGCTGCGGAATCGCGACATCGCCGACCGGCGCCGCGACGATCGCCGCCACCGCGCCGCGCTGGGCCGCATCGCGCAGAAACTTCGATCCGTCGGTCTGCGTCCCGGCCCGGGCGACGAACAAATCCCCCGGCCGCACCAGCCGTGAATCATCGCACACACCCGATACGGCCGCCTGGCCCGAAACGGACGGGATGGCGGCTGGATCCAACGCGTTAAAGAGGTCTTGCAGCAACACCGGAAACTCCTTTTCCCGATGACTCAAGGAGAGGCGCACCACGCCAGAGTGTGATGCTCGGGGGCCACCATGCCCGCCGACGCCTGATACGCTAACCCGATCCGCGTGACGAATCAACGGCTGGGGGCGTCTGCGTGAAAGAAAAGTTGATGCGCCGGCGATCAGCCGTTCATGGGCGAAAATCCGGTATGGCGCGGATCATGAACTCGTCGAACAGGGGAACGGTAAAGGCGATCTCCCCGTAGGATGGGCTGTAGATCATGCCTTTTTCAATGAGGCTGGCCCGCAAGGGTCCAAGCCTGTTGAGCCGGACGCCCATTGCCGCGGCGATGTCGCTGGTGCGAAGTGTACCGGGTCCGAGCGAGGCCATTGCCCGCAAGAAGTTCTTTTCCGTTGGCGTAAGACGATCGTATCGTACCCGAAAGAAATCCTGGTCCAGGCTGGCGATGACCGCCGGCGAGGCGGCTTGCACAATCTCCAATGTGATCGGGCTCGATGTAGCCAAATCCCACGCTCGATAACCCCATTCCTGCAGAAAATACGGGTAGCCCCTTGTCAACCGATAAACCTCCTCCAACGCGTCAGGTTCAAAGGACACGCCCCTGGCCTGGGCCGGATCCTGCAACGCTTTGGCCGCGTCGGGTTTGGACAGCGCGCCGACCTCCGGAAAGCTGAATAGTCGTTCGGCGTATGATTTTGATTCGCCGGCCAGTCGCGGCAAGATCGGCAGTCCTGCTCCGAGAAGGACTATCGGAGACTGGTGCTGCTGCATCTTGTGCATTGCCATGATGAGCGCGCCCAATTCCTCGTGGCTGAAGAACTGCATCTCGTCCGCGAAAATCGCGATGGCTGTTTGCTTGGCTGTTGCGGCCCGGCCAATGGCAACCAGGAGGTTGGGGAGATCCACTTCCAGGTCGCCGCTGTCGGCCGAGCCTTTCTCGGGTTCGACGTCCAGTCCAAAGGTGACATCGTTGTAGGACAACTTGAGCGTTCCAAACCAGCTTCGGGCGACAGCGAATGCTCGTTTGACCAGTTCCCCGGCCCCGGCGATGCGATCCAGATCGAACAGCAATCGCTTGAGCTCCGGGGCAAGAAGCGGCCCCAGCGGCTTGTCTTCATGTGCCTCAATCGAAATACACCGGTAGTCTTGAGATTGCGCGATGCCCGCTATCGCGTTCAGCAACACCGTCTTGCCGACTCCGCGCCGCCCCGTAAGGAGCATGCTCTTGGCCGAGAGCCTCGCTTTGACTCGCCCCAGGAGAACGCGCGCCTGGTCGATGATCGGATCCCGGCCCACAAGTTCTGGCGGCGGCGAGCCGGCTCCAGGCGAATAAGGGTTCTTCAGTGGGTCCACGGCAAGAGTTATACTAAGTTATACCCAGTTATACAAGATTTTCACTATAACCGGGTATAACTCGGTATAACTTCCGAACGTCGGCGCGAATCCCCAACGCCCACACGGCCGCAATCTTAGAAATCAAGAAACTTTTTGCCCCCCGCGGCGTCTAACAATGGACGCCGTTCTATTTTTTGCGATGGAAACGGAAGTTGGGCTACTTGCGAATTTGAGG
This sequence comes from uncultured Tepidisphaeraceae bacterium, assembly GCA_964420285.1. Taxonomy (GTDB): domain Bacteria; phylum Planctomycetota; class Phycisphaerae; order Tepidisphaerales; family Tepidisphaeraceae; genus CAYQTE01. Next base: position 28,315 of record CAYQTE010000041.1, on the reverse strand, counting down.
AATTGTCGAGTTGGCAGATCGCCGGCGATATGAATGCGACGCTCCGTCGCCCGGCGTTGGGTTTTGCGGAATCGAGTTGTCGTGAAAGCGAGGTTTCGGGTAGGCTCTGGCCGATGGACTTGATGACACGGTCGGCCAGCGGATTTTATCGCAGTTGCAGTTGCACGATCGTCGGCGATGTGAAACTGGGGGAAGACGTGAGCGTCTGGTTCGGCGCGGTCATCCGCGGCGATGTGGCGCCGGTAACGATCGGGCGTCGGACCAATATTCAGGACAACGCCGTGGTGCATGTGGATACCGGCGTGCCCAACGATATTGAAGACGATGTGGTTGTGGGACACGGCGCCATCGTGCATGGCAAACGAGTCGGGGCCGGTTCGCTGATCGGCATGGGCGCCACCGTGCTCAGCCGCAGCGTGATCGGCCAGGGTTGTCTGATCGCCGCCGGAGCGGTGGTCAGCCCGGACATGATTGTGCCGGATGGGATGGTGGTGATGGGCGTTCCGGGCAAGGTGGTTCGGCCGGTGCGACCGGCGGATCTGGACTACATGGTTTGGCTTCGCGGGCATTACGTGGAGTTGGCGAGGAAATATGTCAGGGGAGAATTCAAGACCGTAGAATAAAATTCGATACGGGACAACAGCCATTGGGCGGGATATACTGGTGTCACCATGCGACCAGACGTTACCAAGCGGATGGGTGGGCTCGGGCAATGGGGTTGGATTGTCGCGGCGGTTGCGACGATGGTGACGGCGTCGGGCACCTGGGGAGCCGACAACGGCTTCACAATGCGCGATCCCGATGCGACAGTGCAGGGCCAGCAGCAGGCCATGGAGGCCGAACTGCAACAGGGCCGCAGCGATGAAGCCGCCGTCCGCGTCGATAATCTCTTCCGCGATCACGGCGGGGAGATGCAGCAGGATAACAACGGGGTTCTTGTCAACGTCTCCCAGCAGTGGATTGAACTGGGGCACAAGACTCCGGCGCTGACGCAAAGTTACCAGAAGCAATTCGACCCGGCCGCTGTCGCGGCGCTGGCGAAGGTCAAATCCGATCCACATGCCAGCGTGGCCGACTGCATGGCCGTGGCGCGGCGATACCCGCTCAGCTCGGTGGCGGGCGAATGCGTGGCCGAGGCGGCACGGCGCGAGGCCCGCTTGGGCGACTGGACGGGGGCGCTGGATCTGTTCGCCGCCGCACGGGCCGACGGTTGGAAAGAACAACCGGCCGACTCGAAACTCGGCGAGGATTTGTCTGCGGTGAAGAAACTGGCGGATGCCATGTACAGCGGGCCGATCCCGTTTGACGCGACGTGGTATCAGCGTCTACCGGATTCGGACCTTCCGCGCTCATTTCCGCTGGCGGTAGGTGGGCAGGTGGTGGTGGTGGGCGACACGAGGGTTCTGGCCCTGCGTGCCGGTGGTACGGTGGGGTGGGGCATTTTGCTGCCTCAGCCGGCCGACGACGAGGAAGGGTCCGCCTTCAACGAATACACGCCGCAGCCGGTGATTCCGCGATTCGGAGGCGGCCCGGGCTTCGGCGGCCGTGGCGGCGGTGGCGGCGGCGGGCTTGGCGGCGGCGGTGGGCTGGGACAAATGCAGTCAGCACCGGGCGTCAGACTTGGCATGGACCAGGGTGGGGCCGACATGGCCCTGCGGGCGTCGGCTTATGCCGGCGCGATTCCGGCCGGTGCGGCAGCGACTCAGCCCGATGCCGATCAGGTCAGCACCGGGATCATCATCATTCGCGAAAAAGACGAGGACCAGCAAGGCAATGGGTACGCGCTGACGGCGGTGCGGACCACGGATGGCAAGCCGCTGTGGTCAACGGCCGGCGACCAGCCCAACGCGATCCCGTCGATGTATCCGGACCTGTCGTTCTTCCGATCGCCGGTGGTGGCCGGCCGCTATGTGTACGACATGGCCGTGAACATCGGCGCGCAGATGGGCGGGGTGAGCGTGGTGGCGCTGGATGTGGCAACGGGCAAGATGGTATGGCGAACGCCGGTGGGCTCGCTGTCGCCGGATTCCGGCAGCGTGGTGAATAACAACGGATTTTTTGGTCGCGGAGGGCGCGGCGGCCGCTCGGGACAGGTCCAGTTGCTCAGGGAGCTTTCCTTCAATTCGAGCATCGCCGTTTGCGGCCGGCGGCTGGTGTTAACGCCGGATCTTGGCGTGGCGATGTGCCTGGACCGTTTTGACGGCCGGTTGGATTGGGAGGAGCCGACGGCGCCGCCGCAGGTTGCCCAGCCGGCTCGAGGCGGGGTCGCGATCATGCGGATCAACAATGGCAACCTGGTGACGCAGCAGCGTTTTGACGCGACGGCGCATGTGTGCGGTGACGTGGTGGTGATCGCGCCGCAGGACAGCACGGTGGTTCGCGGTCTGTCGGCGGCCGACGGGCACATGCTCTGGCAGAACACCGACATGCCCGGCGACACGCTCATCGGCGGCGACGCGACGCGGGCGATTTTCGCCGGGACGACGATCACGGCCCTGGAAGGCGCCAGCGGCAAGATGCTCTGGACCGCCGCGGACAAACTGGGTGAAGGCGTGCGCGCCATCACCGGGCCGAGCATCGTGGCGGGCGATCAGGTGCAGGCGCCGGTCTCGGGAGATGTGATTGCGCTTTCGGTGGCCACCGGTGAAGTCGTGAAGGCCGACCCCAGTGTGCCGCGTATGACGCCGTGGCTGAAAAATGATGCCACCCTTGAACGACTGAAAGAGGACAAATCGGCGGCGGGGTTCGGCACGCACGCCGCCGTCGATGCTCCGCCTCCGCCGGATATTGTTCCGGGGCCGAATATTTTTGTGCCGCCAGACCCGCAACCGGATCGGCCGCCGATCCTGCCCTAATAAAAGGACACACTCAGAATGACAACGCCTTCGACACCCGCGAACGTGGCCGACGCTACGGCCGGGTCAGCGCCCAATTCCGCAGTCAAAGGCGACGCCGATCTGGAAGCGATTGAGAATCTGCGTCTGGCCTATCGAACGCTCAACGCCGAGTTGAGCAAGGTGATCGTGGGCCAGCAGCAGGTGATCGACGAAATGCTGATCGCGATCTTCACGCGGTCGCACGCGCTGCTGGTGGGTGTTCCCGGTCTGGCCAAGACGCTGCTGGTGTCCAGCGTGGCGCAGACGCTGCACCTGGGGTTCAAGCGCATGCAGTTCACGCCGGATTTGATGCCCTCGGACATCACCGGCACGGAGGTGATCTACGCCGATCCCGTCAGCGGCGAGCGGACGTTCCGGTTCGTCAAGGGTCCGATCTTTGCCAACATCATTCTGGCCGACGAAATCAACCGCACCCCGCCCAAGACCCAGGCGGCGATGCTGGAGGCGATGCAGGAACGGAAGGTGACGGTGGGAGGGATGGATTACAAACTTCCCGATCCGTTCTTCGTTCTGGCGACGCAGAACCCGATCGAGCAGGAGGGAACTTATCCTCTGCCCGAGGCCCAGCTTGACCGCTTCATGTTCATGATCAACGTGGATTATCCCTCGGCGGAGGAAGAGCGGCGGATCATGAAGATGGCGACCAGTCCCGCGGGTGGTCAGCCGCAGCCGGTGCTCACGGGTGAGGATGTGCTGCGGCTTCAGGACATCGTGCGTCGCGTTCCGGTGGCGGATCACGTGTATGCCTACGCGGAGAAACTGGTGCGCGTGACCCGGCCCAAGCAGCCCGAGTCGCTGGATTTCTGCCGCAAATGGCTGAACTGGGGCGCCGGGCCGCGGGCCAGTCTGGCCCTGATCATGGCGGCCAAGGCCAAGGCGATCCTGAGCGGGAATTTCCACGTGAGTTGCGAGGATGTGGCGAGCGTGGCGCTGCCGATCTTCCGGCATCGGCTGGTTCCCAATTTCGCCGCCCAGAGCGAAGGCGTCGCCGCCGACGATATCACGCGCAAAGTGCTTGGCGTCATCCCCAAAGACCGTAAACTGGAATGAGCCGGGCCGGCATGACGGCTCACAGCGAACGGTCCTATGCCCGACGCAAACCTGGCCAACGAGTTGCTGGACCCCGAAGCGATCGGCCAGGCCGAGGCGCTGGGGCTGGCCGCACGGTTCATTGTCGAAGGGTACATGAGCGGGGAACACAAATCCCCGTTCCGCGGATTCAGCGTCGAGTTCACCCAACATCGCCAGTACGTCCCCGGCGACGACACCCGCCACCTCGATTGGAAAGTGCTCGGCCGCACCGACCGCTATTACCTCAAGCAATACGAGCAGGAGACCAACTTCGTCGCCCATCTGCTGCTGGACGGAAGCGAATCGATGCGCTACGGCTCGGGCCAGCCGAGCGGCGGCGCCAAGGCGGTCAAATCGGGCGCGGTTGCCGGTTCGCGGCTGACCAAGTTCCAATACGGCAAGGTTCTGGCGGCGGCGCTGTCGTATCTGATTCTCTATCAGCGCGACGCGGTGTCGGTGGGGATCTTCGACCAGAGCGTTCGCAGCCATGTGCCCCGCACGGGAAACCTGGCGTCGGTGTATGACATCATGGCCCGGCTGGCGGCGTTCGATCCCGTCGGGCAGACCGGCATCGGCGCGATCCTGCACGAAGCCGCGGGGCAGAATCTCCGCAAGGGCATCGTCATTCTCATCAGCGACCTCTTCGACGACGAGAAGGCGATTCAGGATGGTATGCAGCACCTGCGTTTTGGCGGGCACGAAGTCATTCTCTTTCACGTGATGGACCCGTTCGAGCTGGAGTTTCCCTTCGGCGGAAATGTCGAATTTGAAGGCCTGGAGAAAGAGGGAAACCTCAAGACGTCGCCGGCCGACGTGCGGATGTCGTATTTGCGCGAGGTCGAGGCGTTTCGCCGGCGCATCGTCGAGATGTGCGAGAAACATCGGTCTCATTACGTTTTGGCCAACACGGCCGTGCCCCTGCATGAAATGCTTGGCGGATATCTCGCGTTCCGCCGACGGACGACGACGCGATGAATAATGGACGGTGGGGGACTGGTTGCCGGTGAGGTCTTGTGGCGTTCTTGAATCCGCTATTGTTGCTGGGCGCAACGGCGATCGCCGTGCCGATCATCATTCATTTGATGAACCGGCGGAAATACCAGATCGTCTCCTGGGCGGCGATGAAATTCCTGCGCGCCAGCGTCACCCGCAATCGCAAGCGCCTGCGGATCGAGGATCTCCTGCTGCTGCTGCTGCGGTGCATGGTGATTCTGCTCATCGCCCTGGCGGCGGCGCGCCCGGCCCTGCGGTCGGCGTCGGCGGGGGCCGGATTCCTCGGCCCGCGTAAGGTCGCGGCGGTGCTGATCCTGGACAATTCCTACTCGATGAGCCAGACCGACGGCACCACGTCGCGGTTCGATCAATCCAAGAAGTCGCTTTTGGCGGCAATGGACACGTTTCCCAGCGGCTCGACGGCGTCGCTTTCGCTGGCCAGCGATTCGGTCGATGCCCTCGTCCCGGAGCCGACCGTCGATCTCAATCTGGTGCGCAAGGCCATTAACGACGCCCGCATGTGCGACCGTGCCAGCGATCTGTCGCCGGCGATTCGCTCGGCCATCGACGTGCTCAACAAACAGCCCCTGGGCGCGAGCAGGGAAATCTATCTGGCCACCGACGGCCAGGCGCTGGCGTTTAAGGATCTCGACGGAATCACCCGTGCCCTGGATCAGGTCAAGGCGGACATGCGGGCGCACGTCGTCCTGGCCGGCGGGCAGCCGACCCAGAATCTGGCTGTCTCCGAAATGCGGCTGGGCAATGAAATTCCCGCAGTGGGCCGGTCGCTGCGCTTCGATGTCGAGGTGACAAACTTCGGTACGACGGTGGCCAAAAATGTGCCCGTCACCCTGGCGATCGACGGCCGGCCTCCCTCCGATCAGGCCATCATCGATACGCTTGATCCGCTGCGATCGCGCACGGTGACGCTGTATGGGCGGATGGACGCGCAGGGCTACCACGCGGTGACGGGGGCGCTGCCGGCGGACCGGCTTCCGGCCGACGACACGCGCACGCTGGTGGTGCATGCGGTGGCGAAGGTGAGCGTGCTGCTGGTGGACGGCGATCCGCGCGACAGTGCCCGCGACGCCGAGACGTTCTATCTGCGTCACGCGCTGGTGCCGGTGGCCGCCAAGGACGTGGCGGATTATTTCGTCAAGGCAACGGTCGTCAGCGCGACGGATCTGGCCAACGCGCGATTCGACGATTTTGATGTCGTCGTGCTGGCCGACGTGCCGGAATTGTCGGCCGCTCAGGCGGAATCGCTCTCATCATACGTGCGCCGCGGTAACGGATTGCTCATTTTTCCCGGCCCGCGCACGAATGTGGAGTTCTACAACAACGTGCTGCTGAAGCAATGGAATCTTCTGCCGGCCTCGCTGGGGGACGCTCGCGGCGACGCGGACAACGACCAGAAATTCATCGCCTTCTCGCCGACGGACGTTTCGCATCCGATCGTCTCAATATGGAAAGACCCGGCCAACGGCGATATCGGCCGGGCAAAGTTCTTTCGGACCTATCTTCTCAAGCCGGTCGAGAATCCGCCGCCGGCCACCAACCCATTGGCCGAATCCGCGACCACGGCCCCGTCCGATGCGCTGGCTGCCGGCGCCACGCACACCATTCTCCGCTACACCGACGGCACGCCGGCGATGATGGAGCGCGACGTGGCCCTGGGCCGCGTGGTGCTCTCGGCCAGCACCGCAGCGACGGAATGGAACGATCTGCCGGTCAACGCCGGGCTGTTCGTGCCGCTCATGCAGCGCACGCTCGGATGGCTCGGCGCGGCGGCGGATCGCAATCTCAACGTCACCGTCGGAGACGAACTGGTCGTGCATCCCTCGCCGGAATTGCTGGGCCAGGAAGCGGTGGTCTCGCGCCCGCCCGCCGCGCCCGGCGGGACCGAATCCCGCCGCGTCGAGCTGGCCGATCATGTGCCGACCGTCACCTACGCCCAGACCAACTGGGCCGGCGTGTACAATGTGCAACTGGCGGACAAAACGCTGATGTTCGGCGTGCAGCGCCCGGCCGCGGACAGCCCGGAGGATTCGGAATCGAACCCGGCGGAATTGTCGCCGGCGCAACTGGATAAGCTGGCGGCGTCGGCCGACGTGGTGCGCCCCGGCGCCTCGCTGGCCGAGTCGGTTGGTCGGGGCGGCGTCGGCACCGAACTCTGGTTCGCCGCCGCCGTCGCGGCGCTGATTCTCGCTGCTTCCGAAACGATGCTCCAACAGTGGTTCAGTAAGTCCAAATGAACGCCCTTGCCCAGAGTTTCCGACAACGGCCTCTTCCTCCTCCCCATGTACTCAGGGGGAGGACAGAGGTGGGGGTTCTTCGCCAGCGGCGCGGCGAAGTTCGCGCCGCCAGTGTCGCCGCCAAGGCGAACTCCCACCCCAACCCTCCCCCTGCGTACAGGGAGAGGGAGAAAGAGGCTGGTTCGCAACCGGTAAAGGCGAGATAACCGATGCTCCAGACGATGCTGCGACTGCTGAACGTACACGTGGATCGGGCCACCGATCTCACGAAGTTGTCGCTCACGCTGCGCGGATTGCCGCTGGGCTGGATGTTCATCCTGGCCGTCGCGATGGTCGCCACCGCGTGGCTGAGCTATCGCTCCACCGTCAAACTGTCGACGGTGCGCCGCGTGGGGCTGGCGACGTTGCGGGCGCTGTTCCTGCTGATGCTCGTGTTCATGCTGGGCCGGCCGGTGTTGCGGATGGGCGTCGAAGGCAGCGTGCAGCAGACGCTCATCATTCTGGTGGATCAGACCAGGAGCATGGACCTGCCGGAGCGGCGCACCGATGATGATGATATCAAACGGGCGGCCCTGGCGGTGGGCGATCTGGATGCGAAAAAAGGCCTGGATCAAACTCTGGACACCGCGACGATTTCCAGCGTGGCCGCTTTGCATCGCGTGGCGCTGGTCAAGGGCGCATTGGGCAACCCGCAGCTCGATCTGCCAACCCGCCTGGATGCCAAGTTCAACGTGCGTGCGTTTGGCTTTGGCGCACCGGATCCCGGCCAGTTACTGGTCCGCCGCATGGATTCCGCCGCGCCATCGGGATCGTCCCCGGCCGCCGCCTGGAGCTGGGTGGACGACCTGAAATGCGACGCCCCAACCACCGCTCTGGGCGATTCCATCCGTCAAATCCTGGCCCAGACGCGCGGGTTGCCCATGGCGGGTATCTGGGTTCTCACCGACGGCCAGAACAACAGCGGGACATCGCTGCGCAGCGCCGCCGAACTGGCGCGCGATTCGGGCGTACCGCTGTATTTCTGGGGTCTGGGCATCACCACGCCCAAGGCCATCTCCGTCGATAAGCCGTTTGCGCCGGATGTGTGCTTCATGAACGATGTCGCCCCGGTGACCGTTCGCGTCCGCAGTCAGGGACTGGCCGGGCAGACAGCCACTGTCAATCTCCTGCTCGACGGCAAGCTGGTCGATCACACGGACATCCAGCTTTCCAGCAACGGCCAGCAGGTGGTTCCGCTGAAATTCACTCCCGACACGGCCGGTGAATTCGATCTGACCGTGCAGGTTCCGCCGCGGCCGGAGCAGGCGGTCACCAGCAACAACACCCGTTCGACGCGGGTGAAGGTGATCGACGGGAAGATCAAGGTTCTGTGCGTCGAGCAGGCCCCGCGATGGGAATTTGAATACCTGCAGGCGGTGCTGATGCGCGATCGGCGCGTGGACTTCAAATGCGTGCTGGTCGAGGGCGATCCCGGCATCACCGGCGGACCCAATTCGCCTTTCCTCGACCGCCTGCCGCCCACCAAGGCGGATATGATGAAATACGACCTGATCATCCTGGGCGATGTCGATCCCAGCGTCTTCACGGCCGAGCAGATGGATGCGATCCACGAATTCGTCTCGAAATTCGGCGGGGGGCTGCTGAATATCGCCGGGCGGCGCTACGCGCCCTGGTCGTACATGGGCACGCCGATCGAGCAGCTTCTACCCATCGAGGTGGACGCCACCGGCCGGGCCGCCAACGCCGCGTCGACCAACGATATTCCCATCATCCCCAAACTCACGCAGGCGGGGCAGGACAGCCCCATGCTGCGAATGGGCGACACGCCGGACGAAAATCTGCGGGTGTGGACCCAGGATCTGCCGCCCCTGTACTGGGATGCGCGCGTGGCCCGCGCCAAGCCCGCGGCCACCGTCCTGGCCGTCGATCCCGATCCCGCCAAGGCCAACAAATACGGCCCCATGCCGCTGATTGCGATCGAGGGTTACGGCCTGGGCCAGAGCATGTTCATCGGCACGGACAACACCTGGCGCTGGCGCAAGAACCGCGGCGAGCAGTATTACACGGCCCTGTGGGGCCAGATCGTGCAGAAACTGGCCCTGCCGCATCTCCTGGGCGGGGCCAAGCGCATTCAGATCACCAGCGACAAGGACAGTTACAGCGTCGGCGACAAGGTCACCATCGATGCACGTCTGTACGACAAGGCGTATGAACCGGTCACCGATGCGATCGTCGCCGCCAGCGCCAGCATCGACGGAGCGCCGTCCACGCCGATCGAATTGCGACTCAACCCCGACCAGGCCGGAAACTACCGGGCGGAATTCGTCGTCACCCGGCCGGGGCACTACCAGGTCTGGATCGAGCGCGCCGGCGATCCGGATGTGTCGGGGCAGAAGATCGAGTTCACCGTGACCGAGCCGATGGCGGAAACCGAAGAGACGGCGATGAACGAGGCGGACCTGCGCGAGGCGGCGGACATCAGCCACGGCGGGTTCTTCCGCGAGGAAAACCTGCTGGGCGTTCCCGATTCGATCCACAACAAGGCCGACACCGTGCAGGCGGTGGTTGAAACCGAGGTCTGGGCGTCGCCGTTGTATTTCCTGGTTCTGCTCCTGCTGGTCACGGCCGAATGGTCCTGGCGCAAGGCATCGCAACTGAAGTAAACGCCAACAAGCGAGAGTCGCGGCATGAACGATCACGTCATATCCGTCAAGCTGGGCGAGGTTCGCCGCAAGCACAGGGGCGTGACCGCCACCGGCGGCCTGGCGATGGTCGGTTCGTGCGTCATCGCCGCCGCAGCCGGCGAAATGTTCATCGACTGGCTCATCGATCTGCCCTGGCTGGCGCGGGCGGTGCTGCTGGCGGGGATGGCGGCGGGGCTGATGTATCTGGGTCTGAAACACCTGGCCCGGCCGCTTTTGCGCGGGCCGGATGATGATGAACTGGCCCTGGCCGTCGAGCGCGAACATCCGCGTCTGCGCGGGCGGCTGATCGCGTCGGTGCAGCTTGCCCGGCCGATGGCGGTGCCGCCGGGGTTATCGACGGTCCTGGTGCAGGCCACGCTCTTGCAGGCCGAGGTCATGGCGGCGGAGCTGGACTTCCGGCAAGTCATCAAGACCGATGCGATGAAGCGCCGCGCGTGGACCGGCTCGGCGATGCTCGTTGCGGGATTGGCGTTGTTCTTGTGGACCTTGCCGGCCAGTGGCGTGCTGGCAAGGCGCATGCTCCTGTCCAACGAACCGGTTCCGCGCAAGACGAGCGTTATTCCGGTGACCACCAGCCAGCGCGTCGCCATGGGCGATGACATTGCCCTTCTTGCCGATGCCGGCGGGATTCGCCCCGGCGGCGGGACGATTGAGATTCATTACAGCAACAACGCCGTTCAACAACTGGCCATCGGGCCCATCGCCGATACCAGGTCGCGTTACGGCACGACGCTGAAAAACGTGCAGGCGTCGTTTAAGTTCCGCATCACGCTCGGCGACGGCGTGGGGGAATGGTACGACATCACCGTCCTGCCGCGCCCGACCGTGACGGGGATCGCCTTCTGGCAGGTCTGGCCGGCCTATACGCACATGCCCATACAGAAGCGACTGGGCGGCGACCTGTCGCTTTTGGAGGGGAGCCGGCTCATTGTTGCCGTCACCTCCAGTCTGCCGCTGGAAGTTCCCGAACCGGGCAATGCGCTGAGCCGGGTTCACCTCACCGGCTCGGCCGGCGATGACCGGCCGCTGATCGTGGATGGGCAGGCGGCCCTGGCAGCGCTGCCGGATATTTCCAAAGCGGATATTCCAAGGGCTGATCCGGGCCAGGGCGCGGCGACGGTTGCGGCGGGGATCGCACTGCCGTCGCTGACCAACGGATTGTCGGTGACGGTTGTGGACACGGACGGAATGGAATCCAGGGATTCGGTGGTCTATCCGATCACTCTCGTTGCCCCGCGCGCGCCGCTGGCGCGCATCCTGATCCAGGATCACCGCGAGCAGCTTGTCACGCTGGTCGCGACGTTCGACATCCCGTTCGACGCCGTCGCCGATTACGGCCTGGGCGGCGTGTCGCTGGTTTATAGGGTGGACGGCGGCGAGGAAAAGACCGTGCCGATCGAAATTCCGCCGGGGAATCCCAAAGAGGTCAAATCGACCTACACCTGGCAGATCAGCAGCATCGAAAAGAGCCCCTCGACGACGCGCCCGACTCTGGAGGGATCGACGATCGAGTATTGGCTGCGGGCGATCGATACCGAGCCGGACCCGCCCCTGGCCGGCAATGGGGATCACTACCAGATCCGCGTGGTCACGCCCGAGGAGAAACGGCAGGAACTCCTTATGCGGGCGCAAGTTATACCGCAGGTGATTCGCCAGACCGAGACCCACCAGGAAAGCGATAACACCAACCTTGGCGCGATCATTATGGGCGGCCAAACCCCGGCAACCGAGCCCGCCACCCAACCCGCCGGTGGACCGCCGTAGGGCTCGGGGAGCCTGCCTGGCGCCCGGCCCGGTTTTGGCCGGTGGTGAGGTTGGCCAGAAAATTTGGCACTTTTTCGGTCGTTCGGCGTCTAACACTGCGGCCGATGGATAGTATGCGTATAATGCGTAGCTGCCAGTCGCGGCTGTGACAGGGCTTTTAGGAAATGCCGGAGTCGGTGGGACTTGGTCGTTCCACGCGGGTCCAGCGAAGGGAGTTGCCATGCGAGGTCGAATACGCAACGCGGTGTTCGCGGCGGCGGTGTCGGCGGTTCTCTTGGCCTTGACGCCCCCTCGGCCCGCCCGGGCCGATATCGCGCCGCCCTCGCCCGATGCGCTTCACGATGCCCAGACCCGCCAGCTCAGCGTCAAGCAGCAGGCCGAGCAGGTCTCCGCCACGCTGGATCAGATCATCAACGAATTTTCACGCAACGGCCTGGCCGGCGACAATGACGTCAAAACGCTGCGCGAGATCCGCGACGTGCTGGGCACGCTGACGGCCGATCAGATGCAGCAGGTGATCTCGCTGCTGGACAGCGCCCGCACCGCCAGCGATCCCAACACCGCCCGCCACGAAGCCACCGACGCCTACGCCGATCAAAAGGAGATCATCGCCCAACTCAAGGCCCTGATCGACCGCTTCGGCCGCGAGCAGGCCGCTTACGATCTGGGCGTGCGCCTCGGCGAACTGGCCAATCGACAGGCGCTGAATCTCAATTACGCCATCGACACCGCTCAGGCGACGGCCGATCTGTCCGATCCCAACGCCCGCAGCGCCGGCGATTCTCTTCGCGTGCAGCAGAGCGAACAGGACCAGCTCAAGGCCGACATCGCCAAGGCCGTGGACGAACTGAACAAGATGCGCGCCGCGGCCCCGGATACGACCGATGCCCTGCATCAGGCCGGGGCGGTGTCGGACCAGTCACGTCCGGCCGATGTCGCGGCGGCGGCGGCCACCGATCTGGCCCAGCACAGTCTCTTCAAGGCCGCGACCGACGAGAAGTCGGCGCGCGATTCGCTGCGGGAAATGTCGCGGCTGCTCACCGTGCCATCCGACACGCTCTCGCGTCTGCGCCAGGCGGCGCAGGATGTCGATCAGACCATGAGCCAGCAGCACGACGTCAGCGCCCAAACGAGCAAGCTCGATCTGTCCAGGCCCGACGCCGCCCAGACTCGCGCCACCGAGCGACAGCAGGCGGACGTCGTCGATCGCACCGATCAGATCCAGCGCAATGTCGAGAGCGTCGCCCCCGATGCGGCCCAGAGCCTCAAGAACGCCCAGGCGCAAATGCAGAACGCCCGCGCCGGCCTGAACGATCGCCAGCCGATCCAGTCCATGCAGAATCAGTCGCAGGCCCTGGCTCAGTTGCAGCAGGCCCGCGGCCAGATCCAGGCCCGCATCGATCAGGAAGAAGCCCGCAAGAGCACTCCGACCGACACGCTCTCACAGGCCAGGTCGCTGCGCGATCAGGTTCAGCAACTCCGCACCGATCAGGTTGGCCTGCAGGAACAAACTACCGGCCAGCCCGCCGAGCACGATAACCCGACAACCAATCCGTCCGGCGCCGATCGGGCGGCCGCCAGCCCAACCACGAATCCGTCCAGCTCCGACCAGGCCAGCGCCAACGCGACAACCAATCCGTCCGGCAGCGACCAGGCCAGCGCCGGGCCGACGACCAACCCCTCCAGCGCCCAGGCTTCCAGCGCCAATCCGACAACCAATCCCTCCGCCCCCATCGCTCCAGCCACGCCGCAGGAACTTCAACAGCGTCAGCAGGCCCTGGCACAGCGGGCGCAGGATCTTCAGCGTCAGGCGGCCAACGTCTCCACGCCCGCCGCTCGCGATATCGGAACGTCCAACCGCGACATGACCCAGGCGACGCATTCGCTGGACCCGCAGACGGCCGACCGCATGCAGGCCGGCCAGCAGCAGCAGCAGGCGGCCGATGCGCTGGCCCAGGCTCAGCAGGATCTCGATCAGACGATTGCGAAACTTCAGGAGGCCCAGGCGCAGCGCGACCAGGCGCAGCAGGAACTTCAGAAGCTGACCCAGATCATCCAGAACCAGCAGGCCGTGCAGGCCGATTCCGCACAGCTTGCGCGACAGCAACAAGATGCCCAGGCCGCTGGACCGAACAACCCGGGCGAGCAGAATTCCGCCGGCCGCGCCCCAACCACGCAAGCCGATCAGAGTGCCCGGCGATCCCCGGCCACGCAGCCCGAGCAGTCCGCCCAGCGGCCGCCGACAACTCAAGCCGACCAGACCGCGCAGCGAAATCCGTCCTCGCCGGGCGATCAGCAGAATACTCCGCCGCAAGGCAACCAGGGCCGGCAGGGCGATCAAACCGCGCAGCGAAATCCGCCGCAGCAGGGCGACCAAACCGCCCAGCGGAATCCATCGCAGCCGGGTGGCGGGCAGGATCAATCCAACCAGCAGCCGGCCGGTTCGATGCAGGATCAATCGCGCCAGGTGGCCGGGCAGCAGGCTCAGAATTCCACCGCGACCGAGGGTCTGCGTCAGGCCACTCCCAGCGGTCAGGCGAACGATCATCTCCAGAGCGCCCGCCAGTCGATGGATCAGGCCACGACGGCTTTGAATCAGCCCGATCCCAAGTCGGCGCTGCCGCCGGAACGGTCCGCCTTGAACGATCTTTTCGGCGCCCGAGACGCCTTGCAGCAGCAGGTGAACGATCTGAACCGCCAACTCGGGCAGCAGCAGCCGGATAATTCACAGCAGTTGCAGGATCTGGCCCAACAGCTTCAGGAGGCCCGCCAGCAATTGGCGCAGGCTCAGAACCAGTTGCAGGATTCGGACCGCGCCCAGCAACAGCGCCAACAACAACTGCAAAACCTGCGGCAGCAGCAACAGCAGATCGCTGACGCCTTGAAGCAGATGCAGCCGCAGACGCCACAGGATCGCCAGCAGAACCCGCCGGATCAGCAGAATGCGCTTGATCAGGCCCAGCAATCCGCACAGCAGGCCGCCAATCAACTCGATCAGGACCGCCCCGACGATGCCGCCAATTCCATGGATAAGGCGGCCCAACAAATGCAAAACGCCCAGGACGCTCAGCGACAGCAGGGCCAACAGGGCCAACAGGGCCAACAGGGCCAACAGGGCCAACAGGGCCAACAGGGCCAACAGGGACAACAGGGTCAGCAGGGACAACAAGGCCAGCAGGGTCAGCAGGGACAGCAGGGCCAACAAGGGCAGCAGGGCCAACAAGGGCAGCAGGGCCAGCAGGGTCAACAAGGCCAGCAGGGCCAACAAGGACAGCAGGGTCAACAAGGGCAACAAGGCCAACAAGGTCAGCAGGGCCAAGGTCAGGGCCAGCAGAGCCTTCCGCACTTGCAGCAGCAGCAGCGGCAACTGGCCGATGCCGCTCGTCAGTTAGGTCAGCAAGGTCAACGCGGCCAGCAGGCCAACTCCGGCCAGCAAGGTCAACAAGGCCAACAGGGTCAACAAGGCCAGCAAGGCCAACAAGGCCAGCAAGGCCAGCAAGGCCAACAAGGCCAACAAGGTCAACAAGGCCAACAGGGTCAACAAGGCCAACAGGGCCAACAGGGTCAACAGGGTCAACAGGGCCAGGGCCAACAAGCCCAGGGACAGGGACAAGGGCAGGGCCAAGGTCGCGGCCAGGGCCAAGGCGGACAGCAATTGCGGGATCTGGCCAATCGCGTTGGTCGCATGGCCGCTAACACCCCGCAAGGCACGCCGTCCGATGCGGCCCAGGCGATGAATCAGGCCCAGCAGCAGCTTTCCGATGCCGCGGCGGCTGCCCAGTCGCGCGACAACGGCGCTGCCCAGCAGAATGCCTCGCGCGCTGATGACCAATTGGCACAGGCCCAACGCTCACTGAACGCCGCTCAAGCCCGCGCCCAACAGGGTCAACCGGGCCAACCTGGTCAACCCGGCCAGCCGGGCCAGCCGGGACAGCCGGGTCAACCCGGACAACCTGGCCAGCAGGCCGGACAGCCGGGCCAGCCGGGTCAACAGGGTCAACCCGGCCAGCAGGCAAATGCCAATCAGCAGGCCGGCATGGCCGATGAACAGAACATGCGCGGCGGCACGGGCAATCGCACCAATCCCGACAGCCGCGGCGTTTCGGATTCCGGCCCGCGAACCGATGTGGCCGGCACCAGCCAGTATCTCAATCTGCCCGCCCGCGACCGCGATGCCATCCGCCAGTCGGCCCAGGATCGCGTGCCCCAGGACTACAACGGGCAGGTCGAACAATATCTGCGCAATCTTTCCGACGAACCGCAAGGCGGCAACTAGCCCATGCACAGGTTGGACTCTAACACTGAATCCGAACGACAAGGCCGCCCACGATGGCATCGGCCAGCCCGCTGGATTGCCTGCGCCGCCGCGCTGGCGATGTGCATGAGCATTCGTCCCACGCGAGCCGATCCGGCGCCCGATGCGCCGCCAGCGCCGCGCGTGGCGCAGGACACCGTGCAGGTCGATGCCAGGACCGAGCAGACCATCCGCGGCGCACTGCGCTATCTGGCCGAGAAGCAGCAACCCAACGGATCGTTCGTTGCCGACCAGAACCATCAGGCGGCGCTGTCGGCCTACGCGCTGATGGCGTTCATGGCGGCCGGTGAGGTGCCCGGCGAAGGCGAATTCGGCAGCGCTGTCAAAAAGGGTGAGGATTTCCTTCTGGATTGCTGCCGTCCCGATGGGTATATCGCCGCGCCCACAGGCGAGAACAACATGTACGGCCACGGCATCGCGACGATCTGCCTGGCCGAGATGTACGGTGAATCGCCCAACCCCGCATTACGCCCCAAGCTGGAGCGGGCCATCAAGCTGATCGTCAGTTGCCAGAATGCGCAGGGTGGCTGGCGCTATCCGCCGAAAATCGGCGATGCGGATATATCCGTGACCGTGCTTCAGGTGGTGGCGCTGCGCGCGGCCAAGAACGCGGGGCTCGATATTCCGCAATCCACGATTGACCGGGCCGTGGCCTATGTCAAGAGCTGCCAGGATCGCTTCGACCCGCGCGGATTCGACTACCAGCCCGGCACGCTGCAGGCCGGCTTTGCCCGAACCGCGGCGGCCATCTATTCGCTTCAGGTTTGCGGCCTGTACGACGATCCCATGGTGGCGGCCGGGTCGGAATTCCTCGTCGAAAAACGCGACCTCTCCATGCAGTATTTCACGTATGGGAATTTCTATGCCGCCCCGGCCGAATACATGATCGGCGGCAAAGCCTGGACGGATTGGTACGGCTGGATTCACGCCGAGCTGATGGACAAAGTCCAGACCATGGGGGATACGAAATACTGGAATCCGTTCGACCCCGGCACCGGCGTCAACACCATCTACGCCACCAGCGTGTACACCATGATTCTCGCAATGCCACTTCATTATGTTCCCCTGTATCAGAGATGATATTTTCATGAGCATGGGCCGGTGCAAGAGTCGCATCTTCCCGCCATCGCCGCGCCGATGGAGCGCTATGGCGGCGGTTGCGTTTTGTCTTCTGGCGATGGGGTTGCCGATCCTCCGTGGTGGGGATGGCGATGCGATCTCGATTACCGCCAATCCCCTGGAGACGATCACCGGCCGGTCCTTCGTGGGCACGATCTCGCTCGATCCGCGCGGCTATTTCATGATCGAAAAGGCGGGCAGCGATTTTCTGACGCCGGTCGAATTGGGCGAGATCAAGGACGCCCGCTTCTACGGCAGCGATCTCAAGGCCCTGGTCGAGGGGCTGATCCTGACCAACAAGGCGGTGCTGCTGGCCGATGTCACGGCGATGGATGACAAGACCGTCACCTACACCTGCGGCGGCGGCCAGCCCAGGACGATCCCGCGCTCCCGCGTGGCCCGGCTGCAATTCGACAAGACCGCGGACTGGAGCAAGATTCCGGCCGGCAAGACCGGCGTGCTCCTGAGCGGCGGCGATTTTTTCGAGGGGACGGTAACCGAGATCAAGGAGCAGATCATCTCGGTGGATTCGGTTCTCTTCGGCCCGGCGCATTTCAACGCCGCCACGCGCGCCAAGGGCGTGGTCCTGGCCGATCCGCACGAGGGCGCGTTCGACTGGGAAATCTGGACCAGCGATGGTTCGATCCTCATGGCTGACTCGGCTAAGATCGACGGCAGCCAACTGGTCGTGAACGATCCGTGGCTTGGCGAGTTTCATCTGGGTCTGAAGGACATCCAGCAGATCAGGGCCGGATCGGCCCGCACGCGTTCGCTGGGCGATTTGAAACCCGCCACGATTGAGCCCGACGGCTTGTATTCCTACAGCGCCGATGCCACGCCCCAGGGCCTGTCACTGGACATGCGCGGGGCGGATATGCGGCCCCGGACATTCAATAAGGGCGTGTACCTTGCGGCTGGCTGCTCGGTGACGTGGAATCTGGCCGGCCAGTTCCGGTCGTTTTCGGCCGTGCCGGGCATTCCGATGGTCAGTCTGCCGGGCGCCAGCGTGCGAATGATCGTTCTGGTGGACGGCAAGGAGAAATACCGCAGCGACGCGATCACCAGCCTGGACAACATCAAGGACGCCCGGATCATCAATCTGGACGTGACCGACGCCAAGACTCTGACTCTGCGGGTGGAAGGGGACCGGCCCGGCGAGGTAGGCGGCGGCGGGGCGTTTGGCGGGGCATCGCTTCAAAAACGCTGATCGGCCCGGGCCGGCAATTCGTGCGCGGCCTGCCCGGCAACTATTTTGCGAAATTCAGCAAAAATTCAGTTGATTCCCGCAGTTGGGCTCTTGTACATTATTCGTTGCGTTATTTCATCGGCGGCGTGCTTTCTGCTGGCTCACGTTGGCGGCCGTTGCCGGTGGATGACATTTCTGTCGTGGTGTGACAGAGCATCAAGTCTTCGGTTTTTTTCGCGGCCATGGGCTGGCATCGCACTGGTGTCACGCGGCCGCAAGGGGTTTTTATGGAGACGGTCATATCGATTGGCACCGTCAAGTGGTTTGATTCGAGAAAGGGGTTTGGTTTCATCCTGAACGAGGCGGGCCAGGATGTGTTCGTGCATTTCAGTTCGATCGCCGGCGATGGATTCCGCTTTCTGCCGGACGGCGAACATGTGACCTATGAAGAGGTAAGCGGGCCCAAGGGCCTGTGCGCGATGAACGTACACCGGGCTGTACCCGAGAGAATCCGCCTCAAAGCGTGAGCCGCGCGTTGCCGTAGTTGACGGTCCTGTGAATTCGCGACGCCACTGAAGGTCTGTCCGCATTCAGCCGTATCACCGGATTTGGGTAGATCAGAACTCGACCAGCAGGCCCAGATAACCTTCGGTGGCGTTGAGAGTCGGGTTGCGGCTGGGGCCTTCCAGGTGGGCATTGGAAATGTGCAGATAGCGCACGCCGGTCAGGAGACTGGTCTTGTCCCACAGCCGGATCGTGCCGCCCAGTCCGGTCTTGAACCAGTAGTTGTAATCGGTGCCGCCGTCGGGAATTCTCCGGTCCGCTTCCATCGCGCCGGCGCCAAAGTCGATGAACATGCTCCAGGTGCGCTGGTTGATGAAGTGGTTGCGGAGAAGCAGATCGAATCCCCCGGCCACGACATCCGGCCCGGCCTGCAATCCGCGCATACCCGTGATCTCCGCCGTCAGCGAGTTATTGGGCATGAACGTGTAACCGATGCCGAACGTCCCCGAATAGAGTTGTTCCCGCACCCGCGGCTGAGTCGCGAACGAGCCGTAGGTTTCGAATGTCCATGTGCCCTTGGGCACGACGACGGGAGCGGCGGCCGGTTCGGACGGCGCCGTCGTCGCCGGCGCGGTGGCATCTGCCGATGCCGTCGAGATCGCGCACGTCAGCGCCATGAGAACGCCAAAGACCGCACCCAACGAGAATCGTCTGAGCATGTGACTCCCTTAATCGCGATAGGCCATGCGGCCGACGCCCGGCACGATGAATAATCCTGCGACTCGGCCATGTCAATTTGGAACTGCGATTTGTGATGCTGGAGTGTGCCCGAATTTCCGGGCGAGGGTAACTCGATGCGGAGCAACTTCTTACCCCTCCCCTTGTACTCAGGGGGAGGGTTGGGTGGGGGTCGACCGCTATGGCGTCGGTCGCGGCTTGGAAATGGCAGCACCTCTGGCGAAGGACCCCCACCTCGGTCCCCCTTGTACAAGGGGAGGAGGAAAAGACAGGCTCCCGGAAAATCGGGCGCTCTCTGATGCTGGCTCTGCCTGGCGTTTCCTTTCTTTGCACTTTCGGGGCATTGGCAATAATCTCACGCGCATGGGCGGTTTCTTCGGCGGGCTGGTCGCGGGATTGGTGGGCGCTGGGATGGTGTCGGCCGTCGCGGGCGTCTGGGTCTACCGCCGGCTCATGGCCTTGCAGCGGCGCACCCGGCACGCCGAGCGGCTTGCGGAACTGGGTGTGCTGACCGGCGGTCTGGCGCACGAAATACGCAACCCGCTTTCCACCGTTCAGCTCAATCTCCAATTGCTGGCCGAGGAACTGGAATCCGAGGATGGCGAGCACAATCGCCTGCTTCCGCGGCTGGCGACAGTGCAAAGCGAAACCTCGCGATTGCGCGATATTCTTGATGATTTTCTCCGCTACGCCGGTAAGATCGAACTCAGCCGCTGCAACGTCGATCTGCACCAGCTCCTGGTCGAGATGTCCGATTTCTTTGCCCCTCAGGCCCAGCTCAATCACGTGCGCCTTCGCCTGGCCGACAGCTCCCAAAAGGTCATGGCCAGCGTCGACGGCCGGCTCGTCCGCCAGGCCGTGCTCAATCTCATGATCAACGCCAATCAGGCGATGACCAACGGCGGCGAGATGATCCTCCGGGCCAGCCGCGGCGACGGCCACGCGCTGATCGACGTCATCGACACCGGCCCCGGCATCGAACCGGCCGAGATCGACCGCATCTTTCAGGCCTACTATTCCCGCAAAGCCGGCGGCTCGGGCCTGGGCCTTGCAATGACCCGTCGTATCGTCCAAGAACACGGCGGGCAGGTCACCGTCCAGAGCGAAATCGGCAAGGGCACTGATTTCACGCTGCATTTCCCGGTGAAGAAGGAAATGCCTGACAAGGTGACTGGGTGACAAGGTGACAAGGTGACCGCAAGCCCGGTTCTCTGTCTTTTGTCACCTTGTCACCCCCTCACCTTGTCACCTTGTCACATCTCCCTGCGGTGAAAAACTTCCCACCCGCGCCCGCGGGCCTGCATTCCGGGCCAACTCATGGTAATAATCGGATTATGGCGCACGACGCGAATGGCAGTCGGATTCTGGTGATTGACGATGAGCAGGCCCACGCGCAGGTGATGAGCGATGCGCTCTCCCGCCAGGGGCACCGCTGCGAACTGGCTTACGGCGTGGACGAGGCGATGGCCAAACTCAAACGCGGCCGCTTCGACGTCGTCGTGACCGATCTCATGATGGACGGGCGTCCGGCCGGGTTGGAGCTGTTGGCGGCGGCGCGGGCGCTGGTTCCGCCGCCGTCGGTGGTGCTGGTGACGGCGCACGCGGATATCGCCACGTGCAAGCGCGCCATGGCCGAAGGGGCGTACGACTACATCGAGAAGCCGCTGGACCTGGATTCGTTCCGGACGCAGGTGAACCGGGCCGCCGAGCGCAGCGTCCTGTTGCGCGACAGCCAGGTGCTGCGCGAGCAGGTCGAGGATTCGGCGGGATTCGAGGGGATCGTGGGCAAGAGCGCGGCGATGCAGGAGGTCGTGCGCGTGGCGCGGCAGGTGGCGGGAAGCGACATTCCCGTTCTGGTCATGGGAGAAAGCGGCACGGGCAAGGAACTGATCGCCAGGGCGATTCATCAGAACAGCCAGCGACGCAAGAACCTGCTGGTCGCCCTCAATTGCGCGGGGCTCAGCGAGAGCATTCTGGAGGACGAATTGTTCGGCCACGTGCGCGGCGCATATACGGGCGCAGCCGGCGAGCGCGAGGGCCGGTTCGAGCACGCCGACGGCGGGACGCTGTTCATGGACGAGATCGGCGACATGCCCGCGGCGATGCAGGCGAAATTGCTGCGCGTGCTGGAGAACGGGGAAGTGGTGCGGCTGGGATCGAACGATCCGATCCGGGTTAATGTGAGGCTTATCAGCGCGACCAATCGAAATCTGGACCAGATGGTGGCCGAAAAGAAATTTCGCGAGGACTTGTTCTTCCGCATTAAGGGCGTGACGATCGACATACCCCCGCTGCGCGAGCGGCGCGACGATATCCCGCTGCTGATCCATTATTTCCTCTCCCAGGCCGCCGATCGCTATGGCAAGATGATCGACGGAATTGAGCCGGAAGCCAGGCAGGCGCTCCTCGGCTATTCCTGGCCGGGAAATGTCCGACAGTTGAAAAATGTGATGGAGAATATGGTCGTGATGACCAACAGCAAGACGCTCTTGGCGCAAAGTCTGCCGACGGAAATCCGCCCGACGGCCGATCACAGTATTTCGGGAATGAACAATCTGGTCGGAATCAGCATCACGCAGGCGGAAAAGGAATTGATCCGCAACACGCTGAAGATGGTCGAGGGCAATCGCGAGGAGGCGGCGAAGATCCTGGGGATCGGCGAACGCACGCTCTACCGCAAGATTCGCGAATACGATCTGTAAGACGAGAACCCAATGGATATTCCCTATCGCGTGGGACACGGCTACGACATCCACCGGTTGCAATCCGGTGGCCGGCTCATGATCGGCGGCGTGGCCGTGTCGGAGAACACCAGCGCCATCGCCCATTCCGACGGCGATGTGGCGATTCACGCACTGGTGGATGCGATACTGGGCGCGATGGGCTGGGGCGATATCGGCCAGTCGTTTCCCAACAGCGATGCCAAATGGAAGGGCGTGGCCAGCCGGGTGTTCCTGGCGTCGGTGTGCAAGCGGCTCAATGATGCGGGTTGGGGCGTGGCCAATGCGGATGTGACGATCATGGCGGAAAGGCCGCGGCTGGGGCCGTTTCGCGAGGCGATGGTCGAGGCGATGTCGCGCCTGGCGGAGGGCGTGGTGAACGTAAAATTCGGCACCAACGAGCAATGTGATGCGGTGGGGCGTGGCGAAGCGGTGGCGGCACACGCGGTTGTGCTGGTGGCCAAGTTACCGGAAAGTGCGCAATGAGCCTGCGGGTTTACAACACGTTGTCCAGAGAAAAAGAGCCGTTCACGACCGTCGAGCCGGCCAGGGTCGGGATGTACCTGTGCGGGCCGACGGTTTATAAGCCGCCGCACATCGGCCACATGGTCGGGCCGGTCATCTTCGATGCCATCAAGCGGTTCCTGCAATCGGATTTCTATTCCAGCGGCCTGGGCAAGGCGGGCGATCCGCCGCGGTTCAAGGTCAAATGGGTCGTCAACATCACCGATGTCGATGACAAATTGATCGAGGCGGCGGCAAGACAATCGACGACGGTCGAAACCCTGGCGACGAAATACACGGCCGAATACATGGAATGCCTCGATCGCTTCGGCATCCGCTCGAACATCGACGTCTTTCCCAAGGCATCGGAGCATATCGAGGAGATCAAGTCGATGTGCCTGCGCCTCATCGAGCGCGGGTTCGCCTACGCCAGCGGCGGAAATGTGTGGTTCGACGTCGCAAAAGACCCGCAATACGGCCAGCTCTCCAACCGCCGCGTTGAGGAACAGGAGAGCGGACTGCGAAATCTCGAAGGCGAGGGCAAGCGCAGCGCGGCCGATTTCGCGGTCTGGAAGGCCGCTAAACCCGGCGAGCCGGCTTGGGATTCTCCCTGGGGACGCGGCCGGCCCGGATGGCATATCGAATGCTCCGCCATGAGCCTCAAGCATCTCGGCGAGACGTTCGACATCCACGGCGGCGGCATGGATCTGCTCTTCCCGCATCACGAAAACGAACTGGCCCAGAGCCATTGCGCATCGGGCAAACTGTTCGTGAAATACTGGCTGCACAACGGCCTGACGCGCATCCGCACCAAACTCGCCAGCGGACAATGGGCCGATGAGAAAATGAGCGGAAGCCTGGGCAATGTCGTATCGGCCAGAGAATTGATCGACCGGCACGGCGCCGATGTGTTGCGATACCTGCTTCTCAGCACCCATTACCGCAGCCCGATCGAATTCAACGATACGGCCATCGAGAGCGCCGCCAAAGGCTATGCGGCGTTTACACGTCTGGCGCAGCGCATTGACGAAGTCATGAAGAAGTCGAACAGTCTGGCCGATTGGACGCTGGCAAGCGCCACGCGGGTGGCCAATGGCAATCCGGCGGCGGACGCGACCGCCAAAATGCGCGAGGCATTTGTCGCGGCGATGGAGGATGACTTCAACACGGCCGGGGCGATTGCGGCCATGCACCAGGCCGTTTCCGAGATCAATCGGTTTCTCGACAAGCTGGGATCGGTGTCGAATCATTCAGAGGATGCTGAACAAGCCTTTCTGGCGGCGGGAGTGGTGCAATGGGCCGGCCGGTCGATCGGCCTGTTCCAGGCGGGTTTGGGAGCGGCAGGGCTTGTGGCCGCCTCCGACGCATCGTCGAAGCTCTCTGACGGCCTGATGGAATTGCTGATCGCGCTGCGGGCCGAGGCACGGGCGGCGAAGAATTTCGCCCTGGGGGATCGGATTCGCGACGGGCTCGGCAAGCTGGGCGTCGTGCTCGAAGACCGGTCGGGCAAGACAACCTGGCGCGTCGAAGCGGGCAAGCCCTTCGACAAAGCTCAGGGCGGGCGGTAACGCGATGCGAATTGTCGGCATCGATCCCGGCCTGCGGCTCACCGGCTACGGCGTCGTCGAGTTCGCCGCGGCCAATTCGCTCCGGCCGAGGCTGGTCGATGCCGGGGTCTTCCGGCTGTCGGACAAGCAGCCCATCGCGTATCGGCTGGCGGAACTCGAACGCGAACTGGAATCGCTCTTCGACGAGCAGACGCCGGACATTTGCGCCATCGAGCAGCTTTACGCCCATTACGCCCACCCGCGCACCGCCATATTGATGGGACACGCTCGCGGCGTCATCATGGTCGTCGCGGCACGCCGCGAGATTCGCATCGAGCAATACGCGGCCAACCGCATCAAGCAGGCCGTCGCGGGCCACGGCCATGCCGGTAAGATGTCCGTGCAGCGGGCGGTGCAGATGGTGTGGAATCTCAAGGCATTGCCCACCCCGCCGGACGTGGCCGATGCGCTGGCGGTGGCGCTGTGTTGCGGACGTGCGGTTGTCGAGAAGAGGATTTTGGCGCGGGCGTTGCGGTGACAGGGTGACAAGGTGACAGGGTGACAGGGTGACAGGGTGACAGGGTGAGGTGATGATTTCGGAGTTGACGGGTGAATTGAAGCGCGTCGAGGCGGACCGGGTGTTCGTGTCGGCCGGGGCCCTGGTGTTCGAGGTGCTGGTGCCGGCGTTTGAAGTCGAGACCTTGCGCGCGCTGATCGGAAAAGACCTCACGCTGGTGACAATCTTCGACCTGGAGGGCGATGCCACGCGCGGCGGGCTTTCGCCGCGGCTGATCGGTTTCACCAGCGCCACCGACCGGCGGTTCTTCCAGGTGTTCACGACGGTCAAGGGGATCGGCCCCAAGCGTGCCTTGCGGACTCTGGCGGTGGCGCCGGCGCAGATCGCGGCCGCCATCGAATCGCGCGACACCCGGTTCTTGTCCGGATTACCCGAGATCGGCAAGCGATTGTCCGACCAGATCGTCGCGGAACTGGCCGGCAAGATGAAGGATTTCGCCGCCGGTGAAGTGGTGACGACGCCCGGTCCGGCCGGGGCGGCGCGATCGACGCGGGAGCGTGATGCCATCGACGCGGCGGTGGCTTTGGGATATTCGCGTCCCGAAGCCGAGCGGGCACTGGATCGTGCGATGCGCGAAGTGCCGCCGGCAGAACTGGCCAAAGCCGAGGCGAACGACCTGCTGCGGCACATGCTGCGGGCGAAATAAGGGAGTATGGGCATGGCTCGCGAGCGGATCATCTCGGGTGAATCGGAAGGGCCGGAGGAGAACCAGTTCAATCTCTCCCTGCGTCCGGCGAATTTCGCCGAATACATCGGCCAGGAGACGCTCATCCGCCGGCTGAAGATCGCCGTCGAAGCCGCGCGCGGAAGAAACGAGCCGGTCGAGCACGTCCTGTTGCACGGCCCGCCGGGTTTGGGCAAGACCACACTCGCCCACGTCATCGCCAATGAGATGAAGGCGAAGGTCCACGTGACCAACGGCCCGGCCCTGACCAAGGGCGCCGATGTCGTCGGCATCCTGAGCAACCTGTCGCGCGGGGATGTGCTGTTCATCGACGAAATCCATCGTCTGCCGGCCGTGGTCGAGGAGTATCTGTATCCGGCGATGGAGGATTTCAAGGTCGATATCACGCTGGACGCGGGGATGCACGCGCGGACGATCAACATGCCGCTGGCGCCTTTTACGCTGATCGGCGCGACGACGCGGATCGGCCTGCTGACCGGCCCGATGCGCAGCCGCTTCGGCATCGGGCATCACATCGAACTGTATACCCCGGCATCGCTGCACGAAATTCTTCGGCACAACGCCAAACGGCTGTCACTGGCGGCGGAGGACGCGGCCCTGGCCGAACTGGCCGGCCGCAGCCGCGGAACGCCGCGCATCGCCAATCGCCTGTTGCGCCGCGTGCGCGATTTCGCGGCCGTCGAAGCCAAAGGCGCTGCCACGGTGACAGTGAAGGTAACGCGGGCGGCGTTGCAGCTCGAAGGCATCGACGACAAGGGCCTTGACGAGCAGGACCGCGCCTATCTGCGCACGCTGATCCAGGTCTACGACGGCGGCCCCGCCGGTGTGGAAGCTCTGGCCGCCACGCTCGGCGACGAGGTTGATACATTGGTGGACGTAGTCGAGCCATATCTATTGCAAACCGCCCTGGTCCTGCGCACGCGCCAGGGCCGGCGGGCGACCAAGAGCGCGTATGGCCACCTGGGCATCCCGTGGAAGCCGCCGAAGGAAGCGGGCGACGACGCCGGCGGGTTGTTTGAAGGGTGAGTAAACGCGCGCCGCGACAGCTTTTCCGCCGTCCGGTCCGGCCCGGTTTTCGGCGGTATGCGCCAAGATTGGGGTGACAGAAGGTGACAGTTTTCGCGTTTTTGTCGTCCGGCCCGCCTCTGTTCCACTTGGCTGCAACGGCTTTTCTCCGCCCCGGAGGGCCATTTTTCGCGACGTGGGGCGGGGGGGGGGTAACAAAAGTCGGCTACACTTTTTCGTGTTTCTGTCACCCTGGCAGCCCGCGAAAAAACTCCGCGCTCGACCAACGCGAAAAAGACGCGAGATCGGCCGACGCGATTGTTGCCACAGGCCGATAGCGTTTGCCCGCCGATTTGCGCAGAAGTCATTTCGGCTTTGGCGGAATCGTCCCGCATTCCGGACAGCGATCCGGCGTGGTGCAGAGATCGTAGCCGCATCGGCAGCAAAAGCCGGACTTGAGGCGGCGGTCCCGTTGCCGACGCCAACGAACAACGTGGATTGCCACCAGGACGATTACCAGCGAGGTCGTGTACTCGCTGGGAATGCACCAAGACTGGATATTACAGAAAGCGCCCGGTATTGGGGGCAGATTACAAGTAATAACGTGTACAAGCGAATTATAGTAGTGGACCGTTGCCGTACTGGAATAGAGTCCGGGCGCGACGGCGAACTGCCCAAGGGCAGGGGTAATCGACCAGTTGACGTGATCGAACGTCCATCCATCCGGGCGAATAAGCACGCCGACCCATTCCTGTGCGCCGGCTTTGGGTGCCCAAAAATACGAGACTCCCAAGCCGCCTGGCCACGGACCGCTAACCGCACACAGCAGGCACGGCATCGCCAACAGGCCGCTGATGATCCACCACCAGAGGTGCTTCATGGCGATAATTATGCCCGGTCGGGCGGCCCAACTGCAACCATGTCGCCAATCACCATGCATGCTGGGTCAGAACGCGCCGGCCTTTCGACACCTGCGATCGTCCGAGCCTCGTTTAAGGTCATTTCGATTTCGGCGGTACCGTCCCGCATTCCGGGCAGCGGTCGGGCGTGGCGCGGAGGTCGTAGCCGCAGACGAGGCAGAGGTTATACTTCAGCCGTCGCCGCTTTCGCCGATAGACCACCCAGCGCGTTGCCGGCCAGGCCAGACATACTGCCAGCAGCGCCCACAAAGGGAATACCGTCTCTGCAACGTGACCGCCCGCGCTGTTCTCTTCATATCGAAACGCGAACCGCACGGCGTTGCGGCCAACGTCCTCGGAATCAGGCTCACGTCGCTTCAGTTGTATACGGCCATCGGCGTAGTCGTCCTGGGAGAAATTTGGAGTAAATGTCTCCACCCATAGTCGCATCTCGCCGGCGTCGGCAATCGCCTCCAATTCCAACCAGTTCGCCGGATATATCTTCAACTCACACCAATGCAGGTAACTGTACACGAACAATATCGACGAAAAGGCCAGCGATGCCCAAAGCATCCAGGCGACTGCACCGCGTAGCAAACGGCCACGGCGTCTCATCCATGCGAATTGTATCACCGTATACCGTGGTATACACCCACTCTGAACACGATCCCAATCATCGCGCACGCGGGGTCAGAACGTGCCCCCGCTATTGATTACGAGTGAAGGACTTCGTGGCCCTTGGCGTGAGAGTGCCGGATTTTTCGCACCGGCCGTCGTTTCCTCCTCTCCCTGTACCCAGGGGGAGGACTGAGGTGGGGGTTCTTCGCCAAT
>CAYQTE010000040.1:32375-40798 GCA_964420285.1 uncultured Tepidisphaeraceae bacterium | reverse complement strand
CGCTCAAGGTTTTCGCGTTTTTCACAGTTTCTGGTATCGTCGGCCTCTGGTGAGCATCTCGACGAGGAAAACCTTGTTCTGGACGATACGCCTATGAGAAAAACGCCATTCCGCGGGTTGGGCACGGCCGGTCAGAGTCGAACGGCCCACGCACTCTCAGCCACCGCATCGTTTCGCTTCTGGTTGATTCTGCTGGCCTTGGCAGCCCCCGCCTTGGCGGCCGAAACGCAGGTGCAATATCTCTCTGGCAAGGGCAAGGACGATCCCATCCAGTGGGATTTCTTCTGCACCAACGGCCAGAACGCCAACAAGTGGACCACCATCGGCGTGCCGTCAAACTGGGAACTTCAGGGCTTCGGCGTTTACAGTTATGGCCGGGATAACCTCCGCCCCTGGCCCAAAGTGCAGGGACAATACAAGCGCACATTCACTCCGCCGGCCGCATGGTCGAGCCTCAAGGTCAATCTCGTCTTTGAAGGCTCGATGACCGACACGCAGGCGAAGGTCAACGGCCAATCGGCCGGACCGATGCATCAGGGCGGCTATTACCAGTTCAAATACGACGTCACCAAGCTGATCAAGTTCGGGCTGGAGAATCTACTGGAAGTGACTGTCGATGATGAATCGGCCAACGCATCGGTGAACAACGCCGAGCGCCGCGGCGACTATTGGAATTACGGCGGCATCTTCCGGCCGGTGTATCTGGAGGCCGTGCCGATGGATTCCATCGGGCGTGTCGCAATCGACGCCAAGGCGGATGGGTCATTAACGGCCGATGTGTATGTGGACGCGCAGCCACGGGCGCAAACGGAAACGATGCGGTGGACCTGCGAAGGTCAGATTCTGGACTTGGCCGGCAATTCCGTCGGCCCGGCGTTCTCGCAGCAATTCCCGCTGCTCGACGGCACTGCGCATCTGGCAACCAAAGCAATTAGCCCCAAGCTCTGGACGGCTGAAACCCCCAACCTCTATCAGCTTGAATTCCGCCTCAAAGACAACACCGGCGCCGTGATCCACACCATCCGCAAGACCTTCGGCTTTCGCACCATCGAAGTGCGCCAGGGCACCAATCCCGGCATCTTCGTTAACGGCCAGAAAATCATGTTAAAGGGGTGCGATCGCCATTCCTTCTGGCCGGATTCCGGCCGGTGTTTGTCCGAGCAGATCAGCCGCGACGACATTTCGCTCATGAAGGACATGAACATGAACGCCGTCCGCATGAGCCATTACCCGCCGGATCAGCATTTCCTGGACGAATGCGACAAGATGGGCATGTACGTGCTGGATGAGCTGGCCGGATGGCAGCACTCCTACGACGCGCCGATCGGCCACGTGCTGGTCGAGGCGATGGTCAAACGCGATGTGAATCACCCGTGCATCCTGTTCTGGGACAACGGCAACGAAGGCGGCTGGAACACGGCACTCGACGACGACTATGCCAAGTGGGATCCGCAGCAGCGCAAAGTCGTCCACCCGCAGCAGACATTCCGCGGCACCGACAACAGCCATTACCCGCAATACAACGCGGTTGTTACCAAATCCAACGGAACCGTCCCCTTCTTCCCAACCGAAATGCTGCACGGCAATTACGACGGCGGCGCCGGCGCGGGACTGGACGATTACTGGAACGTCATGATCCACGGCCGGGCCGGCGCCGGCGGATTCATCTGGGCATTCCTCGATGAAGATGTCGTTCGCACCGACAAGAACCGCATCATCGACTCGCGCGGCAACGAGGCTCCGGATGGAATCGTCGGGCCGTATCGAGAGAAGGAGGGGTCGTATTACGCCATCAAGCAGCTTTGGTCGCCGGTGGTTCCGGTGCAGGACGCGTCGAATGCGATGGGACTGACTGTTGAGAATCGGTACGCCTTCACCGATTTGGACCAATGTTCGTTCTCTTTTGAGATACGCGAGTTCCCCCTACCGAGCGATACCAAGGGCCAGATATGGAACGAGACAATCGAGTGCAAACCGGCAGGTTCCATTCCCCCCGGAGCGACGGGCAAGGTGGTGCAGCCCCCGCACCCGACGAGCCAACCCTATCCAGTCGCTGACGTCACGGCCGTGACCATCAAAGACCCGACCGGTCGCGAACTGTGGACTTGGGATTATCCCGCCGACAGCATCAACCTCTATCGCAGAATCCCGTCCCAGCCATCCGATCAAAAGGTGACGTCCGCCGAAACCCCCGATGCCATCACCGCCACCGTCGCCGATCTCTCCCTTCAAATCAGCAAGAAGACCGGTCAACTTTCGGCCGTCTCGCGCGGCGGGAAGCCCTTCTCTCTGGTGAACGGCCCGCGCCTGGCAGTCGGCAATGCCGAGCTTACCAGCCTCACGCAAAAGACGGATGGCAACGATCTGGTCGTCACCGCCGCCTACACCGGCAACATGAATTCCGTCGTCTACCGCATCCACCCCAACGGCTGGCTGGGCATCGACTACGCCTACAACCTCACCGGCCCGCATGATTTCTTCGGCGTCGGGTTCGATTATCCCGAAGCCAACATCAAATCCATGCGCTTCCTCGGCAATGGCCCAAGCCCCGTCTATCAAAACCGACTGGCCGGCGGAACGCTCGATGTCTGGGACCGCACCTACAACAACACCGTGGCCGGCTATCCCACGGCCGATCAGACCAAGCCGTTTGATTATCCCCAGTTCAAAGGCTTCTACTCCGGCGTGCGCTGGATTCAACTGCGAACCAGCGAGGGACTCATCACCGCCCTTGTCAATCAGGACGACCTGTACGTGCAGGTGCTCAAGCCCCAGTTCCCCTCGCCGCCGATTCCCGCCAGCATCATCGTCCAATACCCGGCCACCAATTTCTCGTTCCTGCACGCCATTCCTCCCATCGGCAACAAATTCGGCAGACCCACCACCACCGGCCCGCAAGGCAATCAGGCCGTGGCCAAGGGTGATTACAAAGGCTCGATCAGCCTCTATTTCGGCGACCTTCATTAACGCGCATCCAACCATGCGCGACGGAGATATTCATGCGATTGGCTAAATTGAACGTGGCCCTCTCAGTCGTTCTGACGGGGCTTGGTCTCTGGGCTTTCACCGCCGTCCTGCACGGCCAGGCAACCCCCGCCGCCCCGCCCGCCACGCGACCTGTGGCCGCGGCCACAACCAAACCCGCAACCCGGCCGCAGTTTACCAGCCCTCTTTCGCCCGAAATCCTGCCCGGCAAGGGGCTCTCCCAGCATCCCTTCTTCTACGCCGGAGAATGGAACTATCCCAAGAAAGTGCAGACCATGTTCGTCGTCCGCGACGGCAAGGTCGTCTGGGATTGGTCCATACCGTCTTCCGACGCCGGACAGATTTCCGAATTCAGCGATGCCACCATGCTCTCCGACGGCAGCGTCGTCTTCGGCCGTAAGACCGGCGCCGGCAAGGTCACCAAGGACAAGAAACTCGTCTGGGATTACGAAGCCCCCAAGGGCTGCGAAGTCCATACCGTGCAACCGATCGGCCTGGATCGCGTCATGTTCGTGACCAACGGCGTTCCCGCCAAGCTGACCGTGCTCAACCTCGCCACCAGCAAAACCGAAACCGAATTCACCCTCCCCACCGGCGGCAAGGCGGTTCACGGAATGTTCCGCCGGGCGCGTATGACCGCCGCCGGAACCTTCCTCGTCTGCCACATGGACATGGGCAAAGTCGTCGAATACGACAACACCGGCAAGTCAATCTGGTCGGTTGATGTCCCCTCGCCGTGGGCGGCCGTGCGGCTCAAGAGCGGCAATACCCTCCTGACCAGCAGCCGGGGATTCGTCCATGAGGTCAATCCCAAGGGTGAGGTCGTCTGGGAATTCACGCAAAAGGACGTGCCGGACTATCACCTGTTTGACCTTCAGGAAGCCGACCGCCTGGCCAATGGCAATACCGTCATCAGCAACTGGTGCCCCAACGGCATCAAGGATCCCAACGAATGGTCCAAGTCCGTGCAAATCCTCGAAGTGACCCCGGACAAGAAGGTCGTCTGGGCGCTGCGGTCATGGGCGGAGCCTGCCGATCTTGGCCCGGCCACGGTGATCCAGTTGCTCGATGAGCCGGGAATTCCGGAAAATCGCGAACAGCAGCGATAGAATACTCCGCGATATTCTCAATCGAGGGATATTTTCCCTCGCGCGTGTTGCTTTTTTTGAGAATCTGCTGGATAAAACAGCACCCCGCTTGTGGGAATTATGCGGTGCCTCTGGCACGCCGTATGCCTGTATGTGCCAGCGCGAGTTTGTTGTCCTGAATACCCATGTCGGAGACCAAAATGCCTCAGACGGCCAAGTTGTTGCTGGACGGTAAGGAACTCGAATTGCCCGTGATCGAGGGCACCGAACACGAGCGTGCCGTCGATATCAGTTCGCTGCGAAACAAGACCGGCTACATCACCCTCGATGAAGGGTACGGCAACACCGGCGCCTGTCAGTCGGCCATCACCTACATCGACGGCGAGAAGGGAATCCTGCAATACCGCGGCATTCCCATCCAGGACCTGGCCGCACACAGCACGTTCGTCGAAGCGGCCATGCTGGTCATCTGGGGCGAACTGCCCGATGCACAGCGGCTTCGGACATTCCGCAATCTTCTGTCTGAACACGAAATGATCCACGAGGGCCTGCGAAACAGTTTCGATGGCTTCCCCGCCACTTCGCACCCCATGGCCATTCTCTCCGCCATGATCAACACCGTCAGTTGCTATTACCCGGAGGTCATGTCCCTCAACGGCGAAACCACCTTCATGGAGGCCGCCGCCCGCCTGATGAGCAAGGTCCGAACCATCGCCGCCGCCGCCTACAAGACATCCATCGGCCAGCCCATCGAATACCCCAAGCCGCATTACGATTACTGCACCAATTTCCTGCACATGATGTTCTCGATCCCGCACAAGCCCTATGAGGCATTGCCCGAGATCGTGCAGGCACTGAACCTCGTCTTGGTCCTCCATGCCGACCACGAACAGAACTGCTCGACCAGCACCGTGCGCATGGTCGCATCGGCCGGGGCAAACCTCTTTGCCAGTTGCGCCGCCGGCGTTTGCGCTCTGTGGGGCCCTCTGCACGGCGGAGCCAACGTCGCCGTCATCGAGATGCTCGAACAAATCCGCCGCGAGAAAATCCCCCTCAAGGACTACATCGCCCGCGTGAAGGACAAGAACTCCGGGCACCGGCTGATGGGTTTCGGCCACCGCGTCTACAAGAACTTCGATCCCCGCGCCATCATCCTCAAACAGGCCGCCGAGAAAGTCCTGGCCGCACTGAAGGTCAACGATCCGCTTCTCGACCTGGCCTACAAGCTCGAAGAGGTCTCCCTGAGCGATCCCTATTTCATCGACCGCAAGCTCTATCCCAACGTCGACTTCTATTCCGGCATCATCCTTCGCGCCATCGGCATCCCCCTCAACATGTTCACCGTCATGTTCGCCATCGCCCGCATGCCCGGCTGGATCGCCAACTGGAAGGAAGTCCACAACGACCCCAACGGCCGCATCGCCCGCCCCCGCCAGATCTACACCGGCCCCACCAAGCGCGCGTATGTCCCCATGAACGAGCGGTGAGCCGGCCCTGGCATTCCCTGCCGGCCTGTCGCGAAACGGCCCGTGGTGTAACCGCGCGCCCGACCTTCCATGCAATCCGCTCGATTGTTATCCTCTGCAATCTTGCCGTACTGCCATGCGCGGGAGGTCGAACATGCGGGAACAATTCAAACAGGTGCTGCTCGTCGCCGTCGTCGTCTGCGTTCTGATCCTGGGCTTCGTCGGGTGGTGGATTACTGGAACGGGCGGCTCCAAGCCGCAGCCGATTCCATTGCGGATTGGCGCCGACGCACCGGGGCCGGCCGCAGCTGATCCCGCCGTTGACCAAAACGACCCCGGTGCTCTGGTCGACAGCGGCAACGCCAAAAACGACAAGGGCGACCGTGACGGCGCCATTGCCGATTTCAGCCGGGCGCTGGACCTGGACTCGGAGAATGCTGATGCCTACATCGGCCGGGGCAATGCCAGGGACGCCAAAGGCGACCACGACGGCGCGATTGACGACTTTGATCGGGCTTTGGATCTCGACCCCAAGAACGCCGACGCCTACGCCAGCCGCGCCGGCGCCAGGGACGGCAAAGGCGATCACGATGCGGCCATCACCGACTATGACCGGGCTTTGGAACTTGACCCGAAAAACGCCGATATCTACGTCGGCCGTGGCAATTCCAAAGACGCCAAAGGCGACCACGACGGGGCCATCTCCGATTTCACCCGCGCCGTGGCCCTTGACCCGAAAAACGTCGGCGCCTTCACCAGTCGCGCCAGCGCTGAAGAGGCCAAGAACGACCACGATGCGGCCATCGCCGATTTCGATCGTGCCCTGGCTCTGGACCCCGGGAACTCCGACATCTATACCGGCCGAGCCAATTCCAAGGACGCCAAGGGCGATCACGACGGGGCGATGGCTGACTTTGATCGCGCCATAGAGGTCGATCCAAAGAACGCCGACGCCTATGCCAGTCGCGGCTACTTTAAGCTCGGCAAGGGCGACGACGACGGCGCCATCGCCGACTTTGATCGTGCCCTGGCCATAAACCCCAAAGACGCCGGCTTCTACAACGGCCGTGGTAACGCCAAAGATTCAAAGGGCGACCATGACGGCGCGATCGCCGACTTCACGCGCGCTTTGGCCATCGACCCGAAGAATGCCGATGTCACCACCAGTCGGGCCAATGCACGGCAGGCGATCGGCGATTTTGACGGCGCCATCACCGACTTCAGTCGCGCCATGGATCTGGACCCGAAGAACGCCGACATCTGCTACGGCCGTGCGGTCGTTTATTTCATACAGCGCAATTTCAATGCCGCCCTTGCGGACTTCCAGCGCCGCTGCGACCTGAACGACCAGAATCAGGACCAGCCGCGATTCTTCATCTGGGTCATCCGCGCCCGCCAGGGCGACACGGATGCGGCCAACATCGATCTCACGGCCTACATGGCCAAGCGCTGGAACACGCCCGCTCACGACTGGCCGTGGCCCATCGCCAGCTTCCTCATCGGCAAGACGACCGAGTCCGACCTCATCGCCGCCGCCGCTTCCACCGATGCCGACAAGGAGCACGCCCAAAAATGCCAGTCCTGGTTTTACGCCGGCATCAAGCACCTCATCGCCGGCGACAAGTCCGCCGCCACCGATGATTTCCGCAAATGCGTCGCCACCGATCAAAAGGATGCCGCCGAATACCAATTCGCCGAATCGGAATTGAGCGCCCTCGGAAAATGAGGCCCGCCGCGGCCGTCCTTCTCACTTAATGCTCTGGCAGACTGCGAGATGTCGCCGCCCACAATACGGACACGCCGCGTGCTGGTATTTGTTGGGTGATTGTAGTTGCGAGCCGCCGCTTCGACGCCCCCGATCGTGCTCACTTCGCCGCCATTCTTGAACGACTCGCGCCGCATACTCATAATGTCCAACCAGCCGATGAACACAATCACCCTGAAACCATGGCCGCTTGAATTGCTCTCGCATGGAGTCAGAGACCTTCCCGATTTTATCGTTCACCGACTTGCGCAGCAGGGTGTTGGCCGCGTGGAGGCCCAGCTTCCCACGAATGGCGACGTTGTCTCCTGGCGGTATTTCCCGCGTTCCGTAGGCCAGCCGCAAGAATTGGCCCAGCTTCCGGTTCGCCTGTTCCGGCCCGCACTTGCGCGATTTGCCGTGTTTGCTCAGATCGATCATTGCGCTGGACAGACTCTATTTGCCGTCGAGCCCGCGTTAAGCTGGCCAGTCCCGAGCATACATAGATTTTCTTTGTTTCTTTGCAACGAACCGGCAATGGGCTTCTGGATCCGGCTGTACCTTTATTGCGTCGACGGAATTTGGCCAATGTCAAAGAACGCCGTAGCGACTTGAAGCCGGATAACTGAAGCGACACGACCCCTCGTTCGCGGACAACTGGAGCGTCATGTCGCTCAAGTTACGCCCGAATCCCTCGCTCCGGCGCCGCACCGAACTTGCGGCATCCGCAGTGCAAATGCAGACCCTTGGATACGAGGCACCCTGTGCGGCGCAGAATCCGGCGCACTCGATGCCCAAAACGGCTCGAAATAGCCTGGGTCAGATGGAACCAACCCCGTTTTCCAAGCCGTTTCGGGCCATTGCGAACCACTGCAAATATGCAACTACCCCCAAGGGGAGTCGAACCCCTGTTCTCTGGCTGAGAACCAGATGTCCTGGGCCACTAGACGATGGGGGCGCTCGTGGCTGGTGAGGATGATAAGCGACCGCTGGGGCTAGTCAAGGATCAGCGGTTCAACTCGCGGAGAAGATGCCGCAGTTCGGGAAGGATGAGTTTGGTCATCGCCAACTCGACGGCGTCGGGCGAGCCGGGCATGGCGAAGATGAGTTTGGATTGGGCGATGCCGGCCGTGGCGCGGCTGA
>CAYQTE010000040.1:0-32275 GCA_964420285.1 uncultured Tepidisphaeraceae bacterium | reverse complement strand
CCGGGCATGGCGAAGATGAGTTTGGATTGGGCGATGCCGGCCGTGGCGCGGCTGAGCATGGCGCCGGGGCCGATCTGCTGGAAACTGAGCAGGCGAAAAAGCTCGCCGAAGCCGGGGATTTGCCGCACCAGGCGCGGTTCCAGCACGGCGATGGTGTGATCGCGCCGGGAGATTCCCGTGCCGCCGGTGGTCACAACGACGTCAACATCCCTGCGCGGCAGCAGCGCGTCAAGGAACGAGGCGATCGCGGCCGGATCGTTGGAGAGGATGTGTTGATCGACGATGGTGTGCCCGTTGTCAATGAGCAGTTGGCGGATGCGCTGGCCGGCGGTGTCGGTGGCGGCGGTGCGGGAATCGCTGAGCGTGACGACCACAACGCGAGCGGCGGTCTGTTGGGCGTTGGCGGCGGCTTGATGCTGTTGATAGGACATGATTGACCCGGGACGGAACTCATCGTTGGACGGGGATGGCCCTGAGCCGGCCAGCGTCGTCCACAATAGTAATGACATTGGTGCCGGGCATCAGAACCAGGTCGTCGCGGTTACGGCTGCCGCGATCGGCCGAGAGAATGGCTTCGCGTGTGGTATAGCGATAGACGCGCAGATAGGCCTCGCCGTCGCGATAGAATTCGCCGGACCGCTGCACGCTGCCGCGTTGTTGAGGGTGCAACACGATCTTGGTGGCCAGCTCCTGCAATTGCGGCGATTCCTCTTCGGCGTCGACAGGACTGGCCCAGACGGGATCCCTGGGTCCGCCGGCGACGTTCAAGCTCGCGGACTTGGTCAGCCACACGGTCACGTCGCCGCTGGTGAGGTTGGACACCGTGACGTTGTACAGTCGCGTCTCGGTGGATGTGCAGCCGACCGCCCCCAGCAGTGCCAATAAAGCAAGGCAACAATACCGTCTCATGCCGCGATGGTAACGGCCGCGGGCGGAATTTGCGATCCAAGGAGGTTGTTTCGCGACAGGCTATCGCGATGCACCAGCGGCAACAGCAGCAACGAGAAAAGCCCCGTGGCCGCGCTGACCGCGAAAAACATGCCCCAACCCAGATGGGCGGCAAGAAACCCGGCCGGCGCCGAACCCAAGGAGCGAGACAGGCCCATCAGCCCGGAGAGGATCGCATACTGGGTCGCGGAGTGGCACGGCCGGCACTGGCTGAGCAGAAACGCCGCGAAAATCGACGTGGTGATGCCGACGCAGCCGTTCTCGATCAGCACGACGGCGCTCATGGATGTCAGGGTGGAATGCCGCACCAACAGGAGAAACGACAGATTGCTGGCCGAGTGCAGGAACGCGCTGAGCCAGAGCGATTTGAAGATGCCGAAACGATGCACGGCCGCCCCGCCGGCCAAGGCGCCGGCGATGAGAACGAACAGGCCGGCGCCTTGCCGAACGGCGGCCAGTTCGGTCTGAGTGATTCCAACGGAGAGAACAAATGGCACGGTAACGGCTGCGGCGAGATACTCGGGCAGCTTGAAGATGAGCACGAGAGCCAGAACGATCAGGCCGCCCCGCCGACGAAGCAAATCTCGAACGGGATCGAGTATGTGATCGCCAAGCGACAGGCGAGCGATATCCTTCGGCAAAGGCGGCTCCGGCGCCGCCAGCGTGGCAAGAATTGCCGGCAGCATGAGCAGCGACATCAGCAGATATGCGGTGCGCCAGGAGCAATGCCCCTGTGACACCAGCAGCAGCGCGCCAGCCCCGCTGGCCAGCATGCCGGCGCGGTAGCCGGTAACGCTGACGGCGGCGCCGTTGCCCAGTTGATCGGTCGTGAGGACGTCGGCTCGATAGGCATCGACAACGATATCCTGCGTGGCGCTGATGAGCGCCACCATCGCCGCGGCGACGGGCAGCCCCCAATTCAAGGATGCCGATTCGCGATCCGGCCCGGCCAGGGCCAATGCGGCGATCGCGCCGATAAGAAGCACCTGAGTGAGGAATATCCACCCGCGGCGCCGGCCCAGCCACGGCAGGCTGTACCGGTCGATCAGCGGTGACCAGAGGAACTTGATGGCGTAGGGAAGCTGGACCAATCCAACGAGCAGAGCAAGCCGCCCCAGATGCACGTGGGCATCTGAGAGTCTTGCACTGAGCGTGTCGCCCACCAGCGCCAGAGGCAGCCCCGACGCAAACCCCATGCACGTGAGGACCGCCATGCGGCGATTGAAATAGGATTTGGCCAGACCATTCACGGCGTGCGGTCCTCCATGACCTGCGGCCAGTCGCGTTAATGCCTTACTCGACCATAAACCTATTGTAACCTGTTGGCAGTTATACGAAAGGGATTGATTCCGCGCATATGAAACCCGGCTGATAGTCAGCCGGGTTGGATGATCGTTAGGATTCAGAACAACCGATTACGCCCGGGCGCGGCGGCGGCTCAGGACCAGCGAGGCAGCGCCGAGCAGGCCGAGCATTCCCAGGCCGCTCCAGAGGGCCGAGGGAAGCGGCACGGTCGTGAGGCTGGGGCCGCGGAACTCAAAGAGATAGCTGCCGGGGGTTCCGTCGTTGACCAGTTGCCAGGTGTTGACGCCGTTGGCGCCGGACGCGGAGGGTGCAAGGCCGGTGACAAGAGACAGGGATCCCCCGTCCAGCAGGTCGCCGCCGATGCCGGAGCCGGGAAGTTCGTAAAACTCGCCGGAATTGCCGGAGCCATCGGTGAATCCAACTCGAACGGGCTGGCTGGGGCTCTCGGTGTCGGCAACGCCGTTGACGCCACCAGCGCTGTCGCTGGTGTCCCACTTGACCTGATTGTAGTTGAAGTAGACGTCGAAATCGCCGGCCGCGATATCGGCGCGGCTTTCCATGATGACCTGGAAGGTATTGGTCTTGTTCGAGTGGCCGCTGTCGTAGCCGACGTTATCGTAGTCAACGCCAAAAGCAGCTTGCTGGGATGCGGCCAAGCCCTGATAGAGGCCGGTGCCGTAAGTAATCGAGCCGCTGGCGGAGGTATCGATTCCAGCCAGGAACGGGGCGAACTCGGCTTGGATAGCGCCGCTGAGCGCGCCGCTGGAGGACGCGCCGGTCGGGCCGGAGAAGGTCTCGGTGCCGTCGCTGTTGACGTAAACCTGCGTGTAATTGGTGCCAAGGAAATTGGCGGTAAAGCCAAGCGACACAGGTCCGGCGGATTGCGTTCCATCGGCCGCGGTGGTCGGCAGGGTATTGGCGGTGAAAGCGGGCACGTTGACGACGGCCGACGCGTGAAGAATTGACGCACCCAGCGCCAAAATACCAAACGCGAACAAGGACGAATAGACTGACTTCATTTGCACTTCCTCCCATCGCGGGCGCGTCCAAGACTCAAGAGGACGAACGCACGATGCTCCAGCCGATACTGCCGGTAACACCATCCCTGGCACAACTGACCGCGACCACATCGAATCGAACTCCCACGGTCATTCGATTCATCGCGGTGTCGCAACGCGATTTGCCAGCGCGGGATCAAGAGACCAACGCATGGCTATCACGCCGCTAGGTCTGAATATATCTCCTTTTCGGGGCTAGTCAACGAATAAATCGCCGTAATGCGGCGATTTCGGCGGAAATTGCGCGTCGTGTGTAGCAGATGCTGTCGGATAAAAAGGGCAAGCTGCGGAATTGGGGCAAGTTGAATGAAATGGATCGGCGACCGATTCCATAAACAGTATCGCGGAACACGGCGACGGATCGCGAATGCAACTCCGCCAGAGTGCCCTTCGGCTGCTATCCGACGAGCCACCTGGACGATAGAATCCGCCTGTCCACGCCACCGGGCCGTTAGCTCAGTTGGCTAGAGCGCCTCCCTTACAAGGAGGAGGTCACAGGTTCGAGCCCTGTACGGCCCAATTATTGATCACGTCCTGCGCCAGCTCCTTGGGGCACCCGATATCGCCCACAACCACATCGCCGAGGAATTCTGCCGCGCCGGGCAATGCAAATCCGACTTTCTCCGCCACAAATGTCACCGTCGCTGTTGCGCGGACACACGCGCCCAGGGGCTTGCCGGTATCGCAGTCCAGGCCGCTCGGCACGTCGATGGCCAAAACCGGCCGGCCGGACTGTCGCACGTCGTTGATCGCATCGGCCAAGGGCTGAAAATACGGCCGTGGCGGCGACGACAATCCGGTCCCGAATATCGCGTCCACCACGAGACTGGCATCCGATCGGCCGATCACCCGCGACTCGGCCTTCACGATGGGCAGTCCCATCGCCTTGACGATGTTCCAATTCACCATGGCCTCATTAGCGTACCTGGCGCCATCGGCAGTCTCCGAAGCAATCGCAATGGTCACATCCATCGCCCGATTGTGCAAATGCCGCGCCAGGGCCAGGCCATCGCCGCCGTTGTTGCCGCCGCCGCAGACGATCAATACGCGAGGCTGTGAATGCGATGCCAGAAGTCGCAGGCACACGTCGGCGGCCGAGCGGGCGGCGTTCTCCATCAGCACCACGGCGGGTATGTGGTATTTCTCGATCGCCAGCCGATCAATACACCGAGATTGTTCTC
Organism: uncultured Tepidisphaeraceae bacterium; assembly: GCA_964420285.1. Taxonomy (GTDB): domain Bacteria; phylum Planctomycetota; class Phycisphaerae; order Tepidisphaerales; family Tepidisphaeraceae; genus CAYQTE01. The sequence continues at coordinate 27,783 of CAYQTE010000040.1, read as the reverse complement.
GCGTCAGGCGAATCATCGTGGCTCCCGGCGACCCGTAACGATCCTCACCACGCGTATGCTTCAGGCGCCTCTCCGCCCGGTCCCGGCCAGATTTCGTTCAGGGTCTTGAGCGTCGCCTCGCCGAGCGTCAATGTAGTGGCTCGCAGGCTGCCGCTCAGTTGTTCGATCGTGCGCGGGCCGATGATTGGAGCGGTCAGCGCCGGATTGGACAGTAACCACGCCAACGCCACATCGGCCGGCTTTTCCGACAGGTCGCGGCACAGACCTTCCCACTTTTCCAACTGCGGCCGCATGGTCTCGATACGCCGCTGCAGCACGTCCTTGGCGCGACGGCCTTCGCTCTGCTTTTGCAACACGCCGCCGAGAAGGCCGCCGTCCAGCGGACTCCAGGCGATGACGCCGACTCCGTACGCCCGGCAGGCGGGCAACACTTCCAGCTCGACCGCCCGGCAGGCGAGGCTGTATTTGCTTTGCTCACTGACCAGCCCCAATGAACTGCGCCAGCGTGCCGATCCCATCGCGCGGACGATGTGCCAGCCGGCGAAGTTGCTGCTGCCGACGTAGAGCACCTTTCCGGCGGTCACCAGTTGATCCATTGCCTGCCAGATTTCCTCCCACGGCGCTGAGCGATCGACATGATGCATCTGGTACAGATCGATGTAATCCGTCTGCAACCGTTTGAGGCTGGCATCGGCCGCCCAGCGAATGTGCCGCGCGGACAAGCCGCGGTCGTTTGGGCCCTCGCCCATCGAGCCGAAGCACTTGGTCGCCAGGACCACCTGCTCGCGCCGCCGCGAGCCCTGCGACAGCCACCGCCCAATGATCTGCTCGGTCCACCCCTCCCCCTTTTTCCAGCCGTACACATCGGCCGTGTCGAAGAAGTTGATGCCCAGTTCCAGTGCCTTGTCCATGATGGCGTGGCTGTCCGGTTCTGTCGTGAGGGGGCCGAAGTTCATGGTCCCCAGGCAAAGCCGGCTGACCTTCAAACCCGAACGGCCGAGATTGGTGTATGTCATGGAGTAATTGATACCGCCCCCCGCGCCCGCCGGCAACCCAGGAAGATCGTACTCTTACTGCTTCCCCCGCACGTACTCAGCCACCTACCTATGATCCCCGTCCGAATCTTGAGCCGCTTGCAGTCAAGCAAGAATTATCCACTTCGGCCCAGGCAGCGAGAGACGATATACTATTGACGTCGAGGAGCCTTTCATGCGCGCCATGCTCGTCACCGCCTTTGGTTCACCGGATGTCATTCAACCCGGCGAAATCCCCCTGCCGCAACCCCGGCCGATGGATCTTCTCATAGAGGTGCATGCGGCCGCCGTGAACCCGGTGGAATGGAAGATCCGCAAGGGCGCATTCCGCGAAGGACGGCTGCTGCCATTTGTGCCTACTTACGACGTGAGCGGACGGGTTGCCGCGATCGGACCGGATGCGGGCTCGTTTGGGTTCAAGACCGGAGACGAAATTTATGCCATGGGCAGCATCCTGCGCAATGGGGCCGCGGCCGACTTCGTCTGCGTCGATGCCCGAACGGTTGCGCCCAAGCCGCGATCGCTCGATTATATGCACGCGGCCGCCATGCCGCTGGCGACGCTGACGGCCTGGGAAGCCCTCTACGATCGCGCCGCGATTCGTGCCGGCGAAACCGTGCTGATTCACGGCGGAGGCGGCGGAGTGGGACATCTGGCCATACAACTGGCTCGCCGGCGCGGCTGCCGCGTCCTGACCACGGCCAGCCGTCCTGAGACAATCCATCTTTGCCGCAAGCTTGGTGCGTGCGCTGTGATCGATTACTCCAAACAGGACGTGGCTGCCGCCGTCAAAGAACTGACCGCCGGCCGCGGGTGTCCGGTGATCTTCGATACCGTCGGCGGGGCGACGCTCGAGCAGTCACCGGGCTCCTTGGCGATTGGCGGCCGCCTCGTCACCATCGTCGGCACTCCGATCGCCGCCGGCAGCAAAGACCTCTTCCTCAAAGGCGCAACCGTTCATTACCAATTCGTCAGCGGCGTGCATCTGCACGGCCTGGACCCGAGCCACCAGGGCGACATCCTCCGCCAGGCGGCCGACATGGTTAACGCGGGCGAACTTATGCCGCACATCGGCCGGGCGTTTCCTCTGGGAGAGTTGGCTGATGCGCATCGTCTGGCCGAGACAACGCACGTCACCGGCAAGATCGTGATCCGGGTCCGATGAAGAAAGAGCGGAGGCGAGTGGGAGAGCAACCATACGCCAGTCGCAGTCCTTCCATCTCTCCCTATCTCCCCTGCTCCTCCACTCCCGTGATTGCCTTCATTCCGCCTCGGCCGGCTCGGCGGCTGCGGCGGCTTTCTGGCCCATGGTATCGGCGATCATTCCCTTGCTGGCCAGGATCGCCTGGCGGATTTCTTCGGCCACATCCTTGTTGTCCAGGAGGAATTGTTTGACATTTTCACGGCCCTGGCCAAGGCGGATCGCCTTGTAGTTGAACCACGCGCCGCTCTTTTCGACGATGTTCGCCAGCACCGCCAGGTCCAGGAGATCCCCCTCGTAGCTGATGCCGCGGTCGTACATGATGTCGAATTCGGCATCGCGGAACGGCGGCGCGATCTTGTTCTTCACGACGCGGGCACGAGTGCGGCTTCCGACAGACACCTCGCCCTCCTTGATCGTGCCGGTGCGGCGCACGTCGATGCGCACGGTGGCGTAGAACTTCAACGCCCTGCCGCCGGGAGTTGTTTCCGGATTGCCGAACATCACGCCGATTTTTTCGCGAATCTGGTTGATGAAGATGACGGTGGACTTGCTGCGGTTGATGGCCCCGGTCAGTTTGCGGAGTGCCTGGCCCATGAGCCGGGCCTGCAGGCCGACGTGGCTGTCGCCCATTTCGCCCTCCAGTTCCGCCTTGGGAACCAGCGCCGCGACCGAGTCGATCACGATGACGTCGACGGCGTTGGAGCGGACGAGCAGTTCGCAGATTTCCAGCCCCTGCTCGCCCGTGTCCGGCTGCGAAACCAGCAGATCGTCCAGCCGCACGCCCAGTCGCTTGGCCCAGGCGGGATCCAGCGCATGCTCGGCGTCAATGAACGCAGCAACGCCGCCGAGTTTCTGCGCGTTGGCGACGATGTGCAGCGCCAGAGTTGTCTTGCCGCTGGATTCGGGGCCGAAGATCTCCAGCACACGGCCGCGCGGCACGCCGACACCGCCCAGTGCGATATCCAGGCCGAGCGAACCGGTCGGGATACCCTCGACGGCCGTGCGCGCCTCGCCGTTCATTCGCATCACGGCGCCCTTGCCGAATTGCTTCTCGATCTGCTGCACGGCCCGCGACAGGGCCGATGTGCGTGCCGGATCAATGGGAATGTGCGTCTCCCCCGCCGGGGCCGGGGATGTACCGGCGCCAACGACATAGGCTCCAGCGGGTTGCTGGCCGGCGGCTTTGGGGGATGATTCTTTTTCCCGCGAGGACGATGAATCGCGGCGCAGCTCCGCCTTTTCGGTGGATTTCGACATGAGAGACTCCTAATGGCCGGGTGTATCAGGGGTTATTTCAGGGCCGCAGCCCATCCCTCAGCCGGCACGATGACGATGGCTTGGTGCGGGCCGCGGCCGACATCGGCCACACCCGCAACTGAACTCGACGGAAGCCATCAAACCGTCCTTGTTCAGTGTTTGTTCGGTATCCTAATGACCGATCGGCCGGATTGCCAGAGGAAAAACAGAAAAATTTTCAAAATTATTTTGCGGGCGATTGCGTGAACGGAAACTCGGCAATCAAACTGTAAACCGGGCCGGCCGGGCGCAGTTCGCTTGACATCAGTGCCATCGAGTTGACGACGAATGTCGGGCCGGGTTCCGCATCCGGCATTTGACATCGCTCCAGCCGGCGGCGCACGCGGCCGATCGTGACATGGGCAAGCCATGGACGAACTTCCCGCGCGATGCCGATGGCGCCACAGTCGGCGTCGAGGGCCTCGGCCAGCGATCTGGCCCGGGCGACCTCGCCCAGGACATTGGCGGATATGACCCGGATGTGGCCATAGGGCGGCAGGAGCAGCGGTCCGCCAATGCGCATTGAAAACGGCGCGATCGCCGCTCGCGGCTCAGGCAATCGGCGCAGTGCCGAGACTTGCGCCTCATCGACTTCGCCAAGGAATTTGAGCGTGAGATGAAAATTGTCGATCGGGTTCCATGAGACGATCTTGCGCAGCGGGTCGAGCCTGCCGGCGATCATCAACTGCATGGCCCGCAGGTGGCGGCGCACCTCGATGGGCAACTGGATGGCTAGAAAGTACCTCATGGCCTGGCGTCAGAAGTTCATGGCATTCTTAAATTCCTGGTAGCGTTCGTCAATGGTGTGGCGCGTGGCGCGGCGCAGCCCGTCCAGCGCAAAATCCGAGATCGTGAAGCTGGCCACGACTGTGCCAAAGGCCAGGGCTCGCTTGACCGTCGCCGGCGCCAGACTGTTCTGCGTGGCCAGATATCCCATCATGCCGCCGGCAAAGCTGTCGCCGGCGCCGGTGGGATCGACAACGCGATCGGCCGGGAACGCGGGCAGGACAAACGTATCGCGGCGGGTGACCATGAGACAGCCGTGCTCGCCCTTCTTGATGACGACAAATTTCGGCCCCATTTCCAGGACCGCCCGCGCGGCTTCGATGAGATTGCGCTTGTCGGTCAACAGCCGGACCTCGCCGTCGTTAAGAACCAGGCCGTCGATCTTCTTCAGCAGGTTGGTCAGCTCGGTGCGCTCGGTCTGGATCCACAGATTCATCGTATCGGCCACGATGAGCCTGGGCGCGGTCAGGCACGCCAATGCCTGTTGCTGGAGAACCGGATGCGTATTGGCGAGAAAGACGTGCCGCGAATCGCGGAACGAATCGGGAATCTGCGGCGCGCGTTCGGCCAAGACATTGAGATCGACCACCACGGTTTCGGCCTCGTTCATGTTCTTGAGATACGATCCGTGCCACCGGAAGGTCTTGCTGCCCTTTCGCTTCTCCAGGCCGGCGATATCGACTTCACGGCCGTCGAAGACCTTGGAAAAATCGTGCGGCCAATCCTCGCCGACGACGCCGACCAGGCGCACGGGCGTGAAGAAACTGGCGGCGCAGGAGAAATAGACGGCCGAGCCGCCGATAACGTCCTGACGCTTGCCGAAGGGTGTTTCGAGCGTATCCAGGCCGATCGATCCGGTGACGAGCAGGGACATGAAGAACTCCCAAAAGCAAATGCATCCGAGGCGGAGCCGATCTCAACGAGATGGCCGCACGTGGCGCTGCCGCGGAAGCTGGCGGATTTTTACACGCGAAGGTGTCACCGTGTAAAGCCGCCAAGGCGTCAGGCGCGGATAACGGGAAAAGAGCCGTTCCAGAATCGCATGCGAATCTTCGCCCGCTTGCGGCTGGATCAGGACCACGCAACGGCCGAACGACCGCGGCAATCCCTCCCGCGGCCCGAACAGCACGGCCGGTAGCGCGGGATCGCTGGTCATGATGTCCCACTGTACGGCGCCGGCGGCGGAGAGAATGTCGGCCAGCGTGGCCTCCGCCGGCAACGACAAATCGGCCGGCAGATGAGTCTTGTGTCCCCGCTGGGCCAGATCTTCAGCCAGGCCGGTTGGAACATTGCCATGAAGAAGCCATTGCATGATAAATCGCGATCCTGACGGGTTTGTCGTAGGCCAAGCCTTGAATCCGGGGACCACTTTACACGGCGCGTTCGGAGGGTGCAATTGATTCTGTCCGATGGCCCAAAGCGGGCCGCCGGCTTAGAATGCGTCCATGATCCGTCAGCGGGCCATGTTGGAAAGCGAGCCGGACTATCTGCGGCCGTACGTGCGCGCGGCATTGCGGCATGGGGGCGGGTTTGAGTCGCTGTTGTGGTCGAGCCCGCAGACGCAAGAGGCGAGATTTGATGCGCTGGTTCGCGCGATTGACATGCGTGGTATGAAGGTTTTGGACGCCGGATGCGGGCGGGCGGACTTGCTGGTGTATCTGACCAGCCGCGACATTTTTCCCGCCGCCTATGTGGGGGTTGAAGCGGTGACGGAATTGCTTTCGATCGCGCAGGTGGTGGCCGAGGGATATGCCGACGCGAGAATCGTCAACGCGGATTTTGTGAGCCGGCCGGCGTGCCTGCGCGGCGCGGACGTGACCGTGTTCTGCGGCTCATTGAACACGCTGGATGCGTGCGCGTTTGAAACGACATTGCGGCGGGCCATGGCGGCGGCGAGCGTGGGAGTGGCGTTCAATTTTCTTTCCTCACCGGGGCGGGCGTGCGCATCGCACCTCACCTGGCATCGGCCTGAAGACGTGATGCGGCTGGCGCGGTCGATTTCGCGATCGATTCGCGTCGTGGACGACTATCTGGATGGAGATTGCACGATGGCGATATTCAAGGACGGCCGGTGAACAAGAATCGTTTGGATGTGCATTCGCACCTGCTGCCGGGTGTGGATGATGGATGCAAGACGCTTGAGGAATCGATCGCGTGCGCGCGGAGCCTGGTGGCGGCGGGATATTCGGCCACGTTCTGCACGCCGCACGTCTGGCCGGGGGAATTCAATACCACGACGGCCACGATCCCCGCGATGGTGTCGCGACTGGCCGATGAACTTGCGCGGCGGGAGATTCCCCTGCGGCTGCTTCCCGGCGGGGAATTGAATTTGCGGCCGGGTTTGGAAACCTGGCCGGATGAACGGATGGTGACATTTGGCATGCATGGCCGCCACATGCTGGTCGATCTGTGGGCAGATGAACTGCCGACGGAGTTTGAGGGGTGGATTGGGTTTCTGCAATCGCGAGGACTGACGGTGATCCTGGCGCATCCGGAGCGGATGAAGGCGGTGCAGGCGAGACCGACGCTGATGGACAAATTCGCGGAGATGGGATTGTTGTTGCAGGGGAATTTGAAATGTCTGTCGGATGCGGTGGATGCGCCGACGCGGATACTGGGCGAAAGATTTCTGACGGAGGGCAGGTACTTCTTGCTGGGGACCGACTTGCACCGGCTGGACACGTTGCCGGGACGATTGGAAGGACTATTGCGGGCGATTGAGTTGGTAGGCGAGGCGGCGGTGGACCGCCTGACGGTGGAGAATCCGCGGGTGTTGATCAACGAACGAGGTGCGGATTGAGCAGCGTGGTGAGTGACGCCCGCCCTACGAAGCTAATATGAAAACGCGACGCAAGAGATGAGTGCCAAAGCAATAAGAAGCAGGAGATTACCAACGGCGCCTACCCATACCCAGGCGAACGCCACCGTGGTGGTATTCCGGCGCGAGACTCGGACGAGAAGAACGACGCTCGCGATCACGGCCGCGATGGCCGGCCCGACGCCGTAGACTTGAATAGCGACTTGGGGCGTGGGCCACCAATCCCAATTGGGATTTCGAAGAACGAGATACGTCAAGCCACAGCCTATAGCAGTCAGCAGGTGAGACGTGATAGACAGACCCCAGACCTTGTTGACCGCCCCGGGTGTCGGGACGGCGTGAAAGTAATCCAGTGGAATGAGGCCATTTTCGTGCGGGTTCGTTGACATGGTTCAACCCGAAGTCAGGGCCGCCAATCGATCATACAACGCCGCCGCGGTTCGCGTCCCGCCGTGGAAGGAATCGAGGTCGAATTTCTCGTTGGGGGAATGGACGCGATCGTCCGGCAGGCCGAAGCCCACAAGCAGCGTGTCGATATTGAGCAGGGATTTGAAGAGTGCGACCACCGGGATGGAGCCGCCGCCGCGGATGAAGGTGGGGGATTTCCCGAAGCCGATCTCGACGGCCTGGGCGGCCAGTTTCATGGCGGGCGAATCGACGGGAACCAGGACGGCCGGCGTATGGCTGTGGCGCGTGATGTCGATGTGGACCGTCGATGGGCAACGGGAGCGGAGAGCCGTCTCAAATCTCTCGATGATGCGCTGAGGGTCTTGGCCGGGGACCAGGCGCATGGAGACTTTGGCGCTGGCCGTCGAGGGGATGATGGTCTTGGCGCCGGGGCCTTGATAGCCGCTGGTCAGGCCGTTGATGTCGCACGTGGGCCGGGACCAGGTGCGCTCGATATTGGTGTAGCCGGGTTCGCCGGTGAGGGTCTTGAGTTTCATGGAGCCGGCCGTCGCGGCATCATCGAAGGGAAGATCGGCCCACTGCTGGCGCTCGCGCGGGGTGGGGTCGATGATGTTGTCGTAGAAGCCGGGGATGTTGACCTTGCCGCTGGCGTCGTGAAGCGTGGCGAGCAGTTCGCAGAGGATATTGGCGGGATTGGGCACCGCGCCGCCCCACAGTCCGCTGTGAACATCGTGGCCGGGGCCGGTGATGGAGACTTCCATGTAGACCAAGCCGCGCAGGCCGACGCAGACGGCCGGGATGCCGCGGGCGAATTGGTTGGTGTCGCTGACCAGAGCAATGTCGGCCTTGAGCACGTCACGATGTTCGCCGACGAACGGGGGAAGGTGATCCGAGCCGATTTCCTCTTCACCCTCGATGAGAAGCGTGAGGTTGACGGGCAGGCCGCCGGAATCCTGCCATGCGGCGATGGCCTGAACGTGGGCCCAGACCTGGCCCTTGTCGTCGGAAGCGCCGCGGGCGAAAAGGGCGCCATCGCGGATGGCCGGAGCGAACGGCGGGCTGGTCCAGAGATCAAGCGGCTCAGGCGGCTGCACGTCGTAGTGGCCATAGAGGAGAACCGTTGGCCGGCCACTCTGGTGGCGATTGGTGGCCAGGACGATGGGGTGTCCGGCGGTGGGCAGAACGCGAGCGTCCAGTTTGGCAGCGGCGAGTTGCCGGCAGAGCCAATCGGCACAGCGGGACATATCCGGGGCGTGCTGGGGTTTGGTGCTGACGGAGGGGATTTTGAGGAACTCGATCAGTGAGGTGACGGCGGCGTCACGACGGGTGTCAAGGAGGGATAAGACGTTGGCCAGGTTGGGGGTCTGCATGCCGTCCAAGATATCGGGACGGGAGAATGTCGTCCACGGGGGTAAGTGAAACGGACGAGCAAGATTAAGACGAAGAGGAGGAAGATGAGTAGGAACAAGATGAGGAGTACGAGCAGGATTGGATCAGCGGACGCGGAGGAGCGCGGCGGCGGCAGCCGTGGAGGGATCGGGTAGCAGCGAATCGAGAATGCGGCGGCTTTGGTCTGGGGGCATGGGGACGTATTTCCCCATCGCCTGGGCTACGACGACCTCGTCGGGACCATAGATGATGCACGTGGCCATGACGAGTCTTGCGCGGGCGGATTCGACGCGGGCGACTGTTGTAAGGGGCATGCCCACCTGGGCTCGGGCGCGGTAGCGGATGGACATTTCGCCACAGACGCAGAAATTGCGACCGGTCCACGTGGCGGCCCAGACCATGGCTTCGTCGGCAACCGTCGCCAGCAGGCCGCCATGAACGATGCCTTCAAATCCAGCGTGGTGCGGCTGGGGGCTAAAATCGCAGGTTACGACATTGTCGTCTGTGTTGACATACAGGCTCAGGCGCAGGCCGTGCGGATTGTGCCGACCACAAACAAGACAAGCGCCAGCGTGGGGAAGTTCCAGAAGAGGCATCGCCGTATGGTGGCCGGCACCGGTCAGGGCCGGTGGTGTGGTCAGGTCGAGACAGGCTCCGCGGCAGCTTCGGCGGCGATCTGGGCGGCGCGAGCCTGACGGTGCATCTTGTAGAGCACGTGCAGGGTGCCGAACCCAACATAAAAATAGCCGCCGGCAAAGATCATCAGGAACGGAATGCTGGTCCGCCAGAACTGGTAATCGATGCAAAAGACCACCCAGGCGGACATGAAGCAGCCGAAAGCAATCTCGACGATGGGCAGGGCCAGCTTGGTGTAGACCCCCGTTCGCTTCCAGGCGCGATCCTGGCCGACCATGCCGTACTTGGGAGTGCGGACAAATTCGCTGGGCTTACGGCGATAGGCGGACCAGACGGCCTCAATGAAGGCCTTGGCGTTATTGAGGCTGATGCCAACTCCCAGAGCCATGAGAATCGGCAGGTATTTGATCGTCTTCCAACCTGCTTCACGGCCGAAGAGCTCGCTCTGGGCGAAGACGAAGAATGTCGATGCGGAACAGGTGGCGAGGATGAAAAGGCTGAGGCTGAACAGCCACTGTCCCAGGTGCCAGTGTTCATGCAACGGGCTGTAGAAACTGAGGAAGGCCGGGAACATGAGCAGCGTCAGCAGGACAACCAGGGGATAAACGATTGTGTTGGTGAGATGGAAAAAGGCCTCGGTCTTGACGCGGCGAGGCAGATGGCGCGAGCGGAGAATCCCCGGCAGCAGCTTGATGGCCGTCTGCACGCTCCCCTTGGTCCAGCGGTGGGCCTGCTGCTTGAAGCCGATCATTTCCGGCGGCAACTCGGCCGGGGCACAGAACTGCGGCAGGTATACAAACTGCCAGCCGCGAACCTGGGCGCGGTAGCTGAGATCGAGGTCTTCGGTCAGTGTGTCGTGCTGCCAGCCGCCGGCGTCGTCGATGGTGGTTCTGCGCCAAACACCGGCGGTGCCGTTAAAGTGCATGAACCGGCCGCTGCGATTGCGGGCGGTGTGCTCGATGACAAAGTGCCCGTCCAGGAAGATGGCCTGGCTCTTGGTCAGCAGGGAGGCGTTGCGGTTGAGATGATCCCACCGAACCTGGACCAGGCCGATCTCGTCGTCGGTGAAGTAATCCAGGACGTTTCGCAGAATGTCGCGCGGCGGCACAAAGTCGGCATCGAAGATGGCAATGAATTCGCCACTGGCGACCTTGAGTCCCTCGGCCAGGGCTCCAGCCTTATAGCCGGTTCGCTTCTCGCGGTGGATGAACTTGACGGGATAACCCTTGGCAGCCCACTCATCGCAGGCACGACGGGCGATCAGCGCCGAACCGTCGGTGCTGTCGTCGAGCACCTGAATTTCAAGGCGGTCCAGCGGATAGTCGATCAAACAGGTGGCGCGAATGATGCGCTCGGCGACGGCCTGCTCGTTGTACATCGGAAGCTGAACGGTGACGCGAGGAAGTGTGGTGAACCGGCCCTTGGGCGTGTAGCCGTCGTTGCGATGCTTGAAGTAGAGGTAGACCAGGCTGTAGCGATGAAATCCGTAGAGGGCGATAACCGCCAGGATAGCCAGGTAAACTGCAACGACCGCTTCATCAGTGATGTTCTGCCACATAGCTGTTCAAGCCCAACAGGACTGAGCAACGCCCGATGGCGGTCCAGTTCAAAACCGGCTTTGCAGATGCATGGCCCCGCTTTGCCGATTCGGATGCGTTCAGGCGGGATTGTAGAGACAATCAAGCGGTGGTGTCAATAAGGCGATTAGTTGTCAATCGAAAGCAATTTGCGCCGTCGCACGCCTGGTCGCGGGAATGTGACTGAAATACGGGCCGCAATAAATCCGCCGGACGGCACAATACGAGCAGCCAAGCCGCCTGAAGCCGCCCGCACGGCCTCAAGCCTGGGTCTTTTCCTCCGGGGTTGGCGCAGCAGCCGCGGACGATTCGGCGGCGGGCTCGCCGCCGGCCTCGCCAGCTTGCGACTTCTTTCCATCAACCTTGTCCTTGTGCTGCTTCATGGCGGCTGAGGCAAACTGGTGCTTGCGCTCAGCGCGGCGGCGGCGAAGGCCGGCGCTGCGGCGGGCGGTCGCTTTGACCTCCGGCTCGTGTCCGACCAGTTGCAGGATGACCAGGCTGCCGCCATCCCCGATACGGAAATCGCTGGTCTTGATGATGCGGGTATATCCGCCGGGCCGGTCGGAAAACTGCGGAGCGATGTCGCTGAAGAGCTTCTGGATGACGCTCTGGCCGGTGAATTCCTGTTCCTCATCGACCAGGCGGCGGTCGTTGAGGATGGCGATGGCCTTGCGGCGGGCGGTCAGCGTGCCGAGGCGGGCAACGGTGATGAGCTTCTCCGCCATAGCGCGCACTTCCTTGGCCTTGGGGAGCGTGGTGCGGACTTTGCCGTGCTCGAAAAGGCTCTGCACGAGATTTCGCCGCATGGCGCCGCGGTGTTCGGTGTCACGGCTAAGTTGTCGGCCACGGATCCTGTGACTGGACATGTGATGCTCCCTGGTGCGTTAGGCGTTCTGACGCGTGGGAAGTTCCCTCGCGGCGGGGTTGGTCGGGACAGCGGAAACGGGGCTTTCGGCCGCGGCCGGTGCGGCGGCGTCATCGGCGCTGGCCGCCGTCACGGTGTCCAGGTCCATGCCCAGACTCAGGCCCATGTCGGCCAGCTTGCGCTTGACTTCGCGCAGGCTGGTCTTGCCGAAGCTCCGGACCTTGAGCAGTTCCGAATCGCTCTTGCGGACCAGATCGCGCACGGTCTGGATCTTGGCCGATTCCAGGCAGTTGTTGGCTCGGACGGAGAGGTCCAGCTCCTGGACAGTCATGTTCAGCTTGAGCTGAAGATCGGGGTCGATCATCGCACGGCTGGCTTCCTGCAGGGCGGCGATGGCATCGTCGTTGGCCGTGTCCGAACCCAGTTCAAAATACTGCACGAACGGGTTGAGGTGCTTGCGGAGGATCTTGCTGGCTTCAACCAGCGCCATTTCCGGCGAGAGCGTCCCGTTGGTCCAGATTTCCAGGCTGAGCCGATCGTAGTCGGTCTTCTGTCCGACGCGGGCGTCCTCAGTGGCGTAACGGACGCGCGTGACCGGCGAGTAGATGCTGTCCACCGCGATCAGGCCGATGAGCTGTTCCTCCAGATTGGCCATGTTCTCGGCGGCGGTGACGTATCCGCGGCCCTTGGCGACGGTGAGGGTCATCTCGAATTCGACATCCTCGGTGAGGGTGGCGATGACGTGATCCTTGTTGATGATGGTAATGGCGGGATCGGCCTCGATCATCCCGGCGGTGACGACTCCGGCCTTGCGGGTGACGAGCTTCATGTCACGGGGCTCATCGGCGTCGAGCTTCACGATGAGGCTCTTGATGTTGAGGATGATGTCGGTGACATCCTCCATGACGCCGGGGATGCTGGAGAATTCATGTTCGGCGCCCTTGAGCTGGAAGTGCGTGACGGCGGCGCCTTCGAGGCTGGAGAGCAGGATTCTCCGCAGGCTGTTGCCGACGGTGGTGCCGAATCCGCGTTCAAAAGGATCGGCGGTGAATTTGCCGTATGTGTCGGTGGAGACCTGGGCGTCGCGGACGACGCGCGAGGGCAATTCCAAACCGCGCCAACGAATACGCATGATGAAGCTCCTTGTTCTGGCGTGCGTGCCGGATTGCGGAAGGTTCCCGCCCCAACCGTTTGGGGCCATCTGTTCTTCCGCCTCGCCAGCGCGACGCCTCTCGAAATTGTTGTTCGTTTAGACTCGTCGTTTTTTGGGCGGGCGGCAGCCGTTGTGCGGCAACGGCGTAACGTCCTCGATGCCAGTCACTTTCAGGCCGGCGTTTTGCAGGTTGATAATCGCCTGCTCGCGTCCGGCGCCGGGGCCCTTGACCTTCACCTCGATCTCGACCATTCCGTGCTTGCGCGCCTGCGAGGCGGCGCTTTCAGCGGCCCGGCCGGCGGCGAACGGGGTGCTCTTGCGGGCGCCCTTGAAGCCGACGGTACCGGCGCTGGCCCAGGCGATGGTTTCGCCGTTGGGATCGGTGATCGTGACCATGGTGTTGTTAAACGTGGCCTTGATGAACGCAATGCCGCGGGTCACGCCCTTGCGGATGCGTTTTTTCTGGCCGGCTTTTGCTCCGGCGGCTGGTTTGACTTGCTCGCCCATATTGTCTGATCCTGTGTGACGGTTCCGCTGAGAATTTCGCAGGCCCCTTCGCCGGGCCAAAAGAGCGTTTGCGTCGGGTATGACGCGATCGAGATCTCAAATCCCGAATTCCCGATCTCAGATCACTTGCCGAGTTCCTTGACGCCCTTCTTGCCGGCGACGGTCTTGCGCGGGCCCTTGCGGGTGCGGGCGTTGGACCGCGTACGCTGGCCGCGCACGGGCAGGGCACGACGGTGCCGGTTGCCCCGGTAGCTGCCGATGTCGCGCAGACGCGCGATGTTCTGCTGGATGCTGCGCCGCAGTGCGCCTTCCACCAGCACATCGCGGTCGATGATGCCGATCACCTTCGCCAGATCCTCTTCGCTGACGTCCTTGGCGCGCTTCTGCATATCGATGCCCGCCTCCTTGAGAATCTTGCGGCTGTTGGTCCGACCCACTCCGTAGATGTAGGTCAGGCTGATCCAGATCGGCTTGTCGGCCGGAATATCGACGCCCGCAATACGCGGCATGTTCGCTCCCTGCTGTTAACCCTGTTTCTGCTTGTGTTTGGTATTCGTGCAGATCACCCGCACGATGCCCTTTCGGCGGACAATCTTGCAGTTCTCACAAATCCGCCTGACGCTCGCTCGCACCTTCATAATTCCGCACGCTTCCTTCGTCGCAACCGCGACGCCTCGACCGGGGAATTTCGCATCTTAGCTGTTTCCTGACCGATTCTCAAGCCCTCTCGCCCCCGTCACCGGTTTTACCGGCCGCCGGGGCCGCCGGGGCCGGCGAACGCCCATCGGTCAGGATGTCCGCTCCCGTCGCCGTCATGGCCACCGTATGCTCGAAATGCGCCGACGGCTGGCGATCCCGGGTCACCACCGTCCAGCCGTCATCGAGCATCTCCACCTCCACCGACCCCATCACCACCATCGGTTCGATCGCCAGGGTCATGCCCGGCCGCAGCGTAAAATCGTTGCGGAGCTGCTCGGGCGTGACGTAGTTGGGGATCTTGGGGTCTTCGTGCATGTTGCGGCCGACGCCGTGTCCCACATATTCGCGCACCACGTTGAATCCGTGGCTCTCCACGTGCTTCTGCATGAGGCGGGCGACCTCGGTCCACTTGCGGCCCGGCCGCATGTTGGCGATCGCCAGCGCCAGGGTCTGGCGGGTGACGTCCAGAAGTTTCTGTACGGCCGGGCGAACCCGCCCCACCGGGACGGTCGTGGCGGTATCGCAGCAGAATCCGTCGAGCATGGCGGCCAGGTCCAGAGTAATGATATCGCCCTCGCGGAGGACGCGATCGGAGGCGATGCCGTGGACGATTTCCTCATTGACGCTCAGACAGACCGGACTGGGGTACCCTTCGCCGGGCCGGTAGGTCGGGTAGTTCATCGACAGGCCGCGGGCGCCGCGGGCCTTGAGCTGGTCGATGGCGACTTTCTCGATCTGCCGGGTGGTGACGCCGGGGGCGACGACGGCGCGCATTTCGGCGAGTATTTCGCACGCCACCCGTCCCGCGCGACGCATCATGTCCAATTCGTGAGCGCTCTTGAGAATGATGGGCATCGCACATCCCGGCCGCCGCGGCTCGCCGTCCGTTCAACGAGCGTAGGGGCTACGAATGCGGCTTGAACCACCGCCCCCGCCCAGGAAGCCGCCGTAATCGCGCATCAGCAGGTTCGCTTCGATGCGCGAAATCACGTCCAGGGCCACCTCGACGACGATCAGCAATCCGGTCCCGCCGAGAAACGCCGTCACCTGAATCGGAATATTCATCTGCGCCTGCACCGTCATCGGCACCACCGCGATCACGCACAGGAACGCCGCACCGACATAGGTGATGCGCATCATGACTTTTTCAAGATAGTCGGCCGTTCGCTTGCCCGGCCGCAGACCCGGAATGAACGTGCCGTAATCGCGCAACTGGTTGGCCATTTCCTTGGGCTGAAATTGCACCGTGGTCCAGAAATAGGCGAAGAAATAGATCATCGCCGCTTCGATGATGAAATAAAGATAGCTGCCGCGGCTGAATTCCTGGTCCAGCCAATAGGCCGTGTTGACAAACGGATGCCAATGCCCGTTGCGGACCGCGTCGGAGAGGCCCGCCATATATGCCTGTGCGTAGCCCGACAGCGCCCGAAGGCCCATGGTCGGAAAGAGCATCAGCGACTGCGCGAAGATGATCGGCATCACACCGCCGTGATTCACGCGAAGCGGCATCCACTGCTTCTGGCCGCCGTAGATCATCCGGCCGCGGGTGTGCTTGGCCTGCTGGATCGGGATGCGGCGCTGCGCCTGCGTGATCAGAATGGAACCGCCGACCACGAACACGAACGACGCGGCCAGAAACACCAGTTTGGCCGGCGTGATGTCGCGGACGCCCGACACGTCGCCGCTGAGCGACGTTCGATAATAAAGCACCATGATCGCATTGGGCATGCGGGCGATGATGCCCGCCAGGATCAGCACGCTGACGCCGTTGCCCAGGCCGTATTCGTCGATCTGCTCGCCCAGCCACATGAGGAAGATGGACCCGGCCGTCAGCGAGCACAATCCCACGATCCAGAACATTGCCGTGTTCTTCCATTGCGGCAACACCAGGTCGCTGCCGTTCATGTAGCTGAGCCAGAACGACGCCTGGATCATGCACAGCGGCACAGTGATATAGCGGCTCCACTCCTGGATCTTCTTGCGGCCGGTTTCGCCCTCTTTTTGCAGCTTCTCGATCGACGGCATCACCGTGCCCAGAAGCTGGAAAATGATCGAGCTGGAAATATACGGCATGACCCCCAGGCCGAAGATCGAGCTTTGCGACAGATTGCCGGCCGAGAAGATCGAGACGTAACTGGCCAGAGCCCCGACGGGCGAATTGTCGCTGTCGGAGGAGTTGGACTGGTTGCTCTGGTTTTGCGAATTGAACTTGGCCAGGTCCGAACCGAAGAGCGTGACGTGATAGCCGATCCGGTAGATCGCCAGCATCAGCAGGGTGAAGAGAACCTTATTGCGAAGTTCCGGAACGCGAAAGATGTTGAGCAGTTGTTTGAACATACGTCAACTCGACAATTCCGTGCCGCACCATCCGATCCCAGATCGGCACACACGATTCTAGCTGGCCGGCGGCGCTGCCGGTGCGTCCGCCGCTGGAGCCGCGTCGGCCGGCTTGGCCGCTTCGGGCTTGGCCGATTCGGGTTTCTTAGCCGATTCCGCCTTGCCTTCCGGTTTACCGGCCGGGACTTCGGCGGCCGCGTCTTCAACCTTAACCTTCTTGACCGGCGCGCGGGGGATGAATTTCTTCTTGGGCTTGGGGAACTCGAAGGGTGTTCCCTTGGCCGTCTGCGCCACGCCGCCGGCCTGCGCGATTTTCGCATGGGCGGACTTACTGTACCAACCGGCCACGACGGTGAGCTTGCGCTCCAGCACGCCGTTGCCGAGAATCTTCACCGGGAGCTTGGTGTTGCGGACCAGGCCCTTTTCGATCAGGGCCGCCGCGTCCACGGTCGAGCCATCGGGAAACTGGTTCAGGTCGGTCAGGTTGACGATGGCAAACGGACGCGCGAAATCGTCGTTGCTGAAACCTCGCTTGGGAAACCGGCGGAAGGTCGGCGTCTGGCCGCCTTCATGGCCGCGCTTGATGTACGTGCCCACGCGGGCCTTGGCGCCCTTGGTGCCGCGACCGCTGGTCTTGCCGTGGCCGCTGCTCTCGCCGCGACCCTTGCGCTTGTCCCGCTTGTACCGCGGGGCCATTCGAACCACATCGTGAATCATGCTCATGGCAAGGCTCCGAGAATTAGCTGGCCGCGACCTCGCCGGCCGTGCTCGCCAGGCTCACGCCGCGAGACTGCTCGACCTGTTCGCGATTCTGCAACTGGCGCAAGGCCGCCATCGTCGCCTTCACAAGGTTCTTGGGACTCGTCGAACCATACGCCTTGGTGAGAATATCAGTAATGCCGACCAGTTCGACGCACGGCCGCACGCTCTTGCCGGCCGTCACGCCCGTACCCGGCCGAGCCGGCACCAAAACCACCGAACTGGCCCCGCTGGTTCCCTTGACCAGATGTGGAATCGTCCCGCCGCGAAGGCTGACCTTGAACATCTGCTTGCGCGCGTCCTTGGTGGCCTTTTCGACGGCCGGGGGAACTTCATTCGCCTTGCCGTATCCGATGCCGACATTCCCTCGGCGATCGCCGGCGACAACCAGGGCGCCAAAGCTGAAGGTTCTGCCGCCCTTGACGACCTTGGAGCAGCGATAGATCCGCACCACGGCGGACTCGACGCCGCTTTCATCACGATCGCGAATTCCGGCCGATCGCCCGCCGCGTCCGCCCGGCTTGCCACGGCGATCACCACCGCCGCCACCACCGCGTCCGCGCCGCCCGCCTTCACCACCGCCACCGCCGCCGCCAAACGACCCGCCGCCGCCACCGCCGGACACACCGGCACCGCCGCCAGGCGCCGCGATGGCCTCGGCCGCAGCGGCCTCAGGAGCGGCAGTCTTGGGCTCGGACGGGGCCGATTGTTCCGGGACGCTTTGTCCTTCTGTCTTTTCCTGTTCAGCCATAAACGTCTGCTCGCCTTGGCACGCCTGTGGGTGGCACGCCAGTCAAAACATCACCAGAACACCTAAAACTTCAAGCCGCCGGCCCGTGCCGCATCGGCCAGAGCCTTGACCCGGCCATGATACCGACGGCCGCCTCGATCGAACGCGACGGCCGTGATGCCAATTCCCTTGGCCCGCGCCGCTATGGCCGAGCCGACCTTTTTGGCGGCGGCCACGTTGCCGCCGTTCTTCAGCTCGCCGCGAACGTCGGGTGTAAGGCTCGACGCCGCGACCAGCGTCTTGCCGTCGAAGTCGTTGATGATCTGCGCGTAGATATGCTTGTCGCTGCGAAACACCGACAAGCGCGGCCGCTCAACGCTGCCGAATACACTGGCCCGCACCGACCACTTGCGATTGGCCAGCCGTTTGGCCTTGCTTTTGTTTTTGTCCGCCATGATCTCACCTGCACGCCATCAATTGCGACCGATCCGCAGCGCGGAATTACTTGGCTCCAGCACCGACAAACGCCTTGCCGGGCTTGATCTTCACGACTTCGCCTTCATAGCGAATGCCCTTGCCCTTGTACGGCTCGGGTTTGCGCACGCGGCGCAGATCGCTGGCGAACTGGCCGACAAGCTGCTTGTCGGGGCCGCTGATCGAAATCTTCGTCGTCCCGTCGATCTTGACATCCAGACCCTTGGGGATATCGATGCTGATCGCATTCGCATAGCCGACCAACAAGACCAGTTTCTGGCCTTTTTGTTCCACCTTGTAGCCGACGCCCTGAATCTCCAGGCCCTTGCGGTAGCCCTGCGTCACACCGACCACCATGTTCGCCAGCAGCGATCGCGTCAGCCCGTGCAGCGCCTTGTTCTGGCGCTCGTCGTTGGGCCGGGTGACGATCAGCTCCTTTTTGGCGTCGTCCAGCTTGACGGTGATGGCTGGATGAACGTTCAGTTCGAGCTTGCCCTTTGGGCCTTCCATTTTGACAAGCTGGTTCTGAAGGGCCACTTTGGCGCCGGCCAGAACAACAGGTTTTTTGCCGATTCGGCTCATGCCATCCTCACTTATCGCGGCCGGTTTAACTGACCGTACACAGCAGTTCGCCGCCGACGTTTTCCTGGCGGGCCTGGCGATCGCTCATGACGCCACGGCTGGTGGAGACCACGGCGATGCCCATGCCGTTTCGCACATTGGGCAGGTCGTCGACCTTGCGGTAGACGCGGCAGCCGGGTTTGCTTTCGCGGTCGATCGCATGGATCACTTTTTCGCCGGTGTTTGAATATTTGAGCTTGACGCGGATCTGACCCTGGGTGGTGTCGGCGACGACGTCGTATTCGTCGATGTACCCTTCGTTCTTGAGAACCTGTGCGATGCCCACGCAGATCTTGCTGCGGGGTATGAGCACCTGTTTGCGCCCCACCCGGTTGGCGTTGCGAATCCGGGTCAGCATGTCGGCAATGGGATCTTGATTATTCATCCTTACCAGCTCGCCTTCTTCATGCCCGGAATCTTCCCCGCCAGCGCCAGCTCGCGAAGCATGATCCTCGATACCTTGAATTTCTTGTACACGCCGCGCGACCGCCCGGTCAGCAGACAGCGCCTGTGCGAACGCGTCGGACTCGAATCCCGCGGCAGCTTCGCCAGCGCCGCGAAATTCTTCTCCTTCTTCAACTGCCGCCGGATATCGGCGTACTTCTTCACCAGCGCCTCGCGCCGTTTCTGTTTGGTTCTCCAGGCAATTGTCGCCATACGTTCCTGTCCCGGGCGGATGTCCGCCCGCTCGGCTACTGCTGCTTCTGGTCCGTGCGGAATGGGAAACCGAACTGAACCAGCAGTTCGCGACCCTCCGCCTTGTCACGCGCCGTCGTCACCAGCGTCACGTTCATGCCCTGCTGGAACGTCACCTCGGCCACGTTCACTTCCGGAAACACCGTTTGTTCCGTGAATCCAAAATTGTAATTCCCTTCCTGGTCGAAGCCGTCGGGGTTCAGGCCGCGGAAGTCCTTCACGCGGGGGATCACCAGCGCGATCATCCGGTCGAGAAACTCGTACATCCGGTTGCCGCGCAGCGTGACCTTCAATCCCGTTTCCATGCCTTCGCGAACCTTGAAGTTCGCCACGCTCTTCTTGGCCTTGGTCCGCACCGGCTTCTGGCCGGCGATGACCGCCAGTTCCTTCTCCGCCTGCTGGAGCTTTCCCTTGCCTTCGCCGCCTTCGACGGCGAACCGTCCGACGCCCATCGACAGGATGATCTTGTCCAGCCGTGGCACCGAGAGGGGATTCTTCAGCTTCAATTTCTCCTGAAGCGCCGGGACGATCTTTTCCTTATAAACGGCGATCAGTCGCGGCGGCGGCGCGGGAATCGCGCTTGCGGCCTCGGCGCCCTCAACCGCCTCGGCCTCCGGGCCGGCCTTGGACTTCTTGTCCTTCTTGCCCTGGCCTTTTTGGCCTTCGGGCTTGCCGCCCTCTTTCTTGCCGCCGGCCGGCTTCTTCTGTTTTTCCTTTTCTTCCGCCATCGCTCGCCTCGACTCGTGTTGTTCCGGTGCAGTTATCGCATTTCGCAGTCTATTGCGCGGCCGAACCGGCCGCCTTGGCGGCCTTACGTCCCACCACGCCCAGGTCCGTGCCCTTGACGGTCACGCGATGCTTCACGCCGTCTCGCTCGGCAAACCGCACGCGCTGGCCCCGGCCACTGACGGTATCCAACGGCAGCACATTGCTGATGTGGATGGCCGCGTCCTTCTGGATACGGCCGCCGGACGGATGCCGCTGGCTCGGCCGCACGTGCTTCCACTTGCGGTTGATGCCTTCCACGACGACCTTGTTCTTGTCCGGCATGACGCGCAGAACGCGGCCGACTCTTCCCTTGTCGTCACCGGTGAGCACCATCACCTGGTCGCCCGTCTTAATGTGCCGCGCCATCGCAATTCCTTTCCAAACACCAACAACTCTCTCGCCCGCCACCGGCCGCAATTCACCGTCAACGGTCCGCCGTCTCAGACCACTTCGCTGGCCAGGGAGACGATCTTCATGAAGTTCTTCTCTCGCAGTTCGCGGGCAACGGCACCGAAGATGCGGGTGCCGCGCGGGTTGTTCTCCTTGTCGATCACCACGGCGGCGTTGCGGTCGAACCGCACATAGCTTCCGTCGCTGCGCCGGGTGGGCTGGCGGGTGCGGACCACCACGCAGCGGATGATCTCGCCCTGCTTGATCTCGCCCGACGGCATCGATTTCTTCACGGCGCAGATGATGATGTCGCCGACGTGCGCCACCTTGCGCTTGAACTTGCCCTTGGAGCTGCTGCCGCGCAGAACCTTGATGCACATGCCCTGCTTGGCGCCGCTGTTATCCGCGATGTCAACGTACGTCTGCTGCTGAATCATGGTCGATCACACCTGGGCGAGGCGGACGTTTGACCGGCCGCATCCCGCTCGCATTGCCGCCGCTTGCTCCTATCGAGCCTCCGGCGCCTTGCCCGTCATCACTTCCTCGGCCGACACCTGCACCGCGCGCTCCGGCGCGCGCTCGATGATCCGCAGCAGCCGATGGTGCTTGTGCCGGCTGAGGGGCCGGCACTCGGCGATTTCAACCGTATCGCCCTCGTGCGCCTCGCGTTTTTCGTCGTGGGCATGAAGGACGGTTCGGCGGCGCATGTACTTGCCGTATTTCGCATTGCGCGTCTGGTAGTCCACGACCACCTTGATCGTCTTGGGCGCCTTGTCGGAGGCCACCACGCCGCGGATGGTCCGCAAGTCGGATCGCTCCGCGCTGGAGACTGATTTTGTCGGCGTTGCGGCCGGGGTGGTTGTCGTAGTCGTTGATTCACTCATGATCGTCCGCCGTTGCACATGGGATTACGCCTGTGTTGGTGCCGCGCCTGGCGTGGCCGCTTCCGCCGCCGACGCGACCGGCAGGGTCGTGGTCACCGGGGCATCGTCGTGCCGCGCGATTTTCAAATTCCGCTCGCGCAGAACCGTCTTGATTCGCGCGATGTCCCGCCGCGTCTTGTTGATCTGGCTGGGGTCTTCCAGCTTTTCCGTGATCGCCTGCGTCCGCAGATCGAACAGATGACGCATCTTGTCCTTCAGCTCATGGACCAGATAGGCGTCTTCCTTGTTTCGTATCTCTTTGGTCTTCATGTACGGGCTCCTACGCCACCGCGTGCCGCCGATGAACAAACCGCGTCCGGATCGGCAGCTTGTGCGCCACCCGGGCCAGCGTCCGCTTGGCCGTCGCCTCGTCCACGCCGGTCACCTCGAACATCATCGTGCCCGGCTTGACGATCGCCACCCAGTATTCCGGCTCGCCCTTGCCCTTGCCCATGCGGGTTTCCAGGGGTTTGCCCGACACCGGCTTGTGCGGGAAAATCCGGATGAACACGCGACCTTCGCGATGAAGGAAATGGCTGCATGCGACACGACCGGCCTCGATCTGCCGGGCCGTGATCCACGCGCCCTGCATCGCCTGCAAGCCGTATTCGCCGAACGCCACGGTGTTCCCGCGCGTCGCGTTTCCTCTCATCTTGCCGCGCTGGCTTTTGCGGTATCGAACCCGCTTGGGCATCATCGCCATGACTTCACCAGTTTCCTTGTCACTTCCGTCTCACACACTTCCGAACGACTTTCGTGCGGGCTTCGATTTTATCGCCGGCCGCGACGCATCGGGCCGCCGGGCCGCACGTCGGTTTCCAGAACTTCCTCGCCGTACAGGCCGCGATAGATCCACACCTTCACGCCGATCGCGCCGTAGGTCGTGAACGCCGTCGCGTGCCCGTAATTCACGTCCGCCTGCAACGTCGTCAGAGGAACCGATCCAACCGTCGACTTCTCGCACCGGGCGATTTCCGCGCCGCCCAGCCGGCCGCTGACGGAAATGCGGATGCCCTTGGCGCCGGCCTGCATCGTCGCTTCCTGCCGCAGTTTCATCACCCGCCGGAAGCTCGCCCGCTTTTTCAGTTGCTCGGCGATCGCCTCGGCAACAAGCTGCGAATTCAGGTCCGGATTCTTGATCTCGATCACCTTCAGGGGCGCGACCTTGCGCTTGATCAGGTCTTCAAGTTCCTCGCGGAGCTTGTCGACTTCAGCACCCTTGGGGCCGATGACCAGACCCGGCCGGGCCGTCCGCAGCGTGATCGTCACTTCCTCGCGCGTGCGTTCGATGAGCACGTCGGCGACGGCCGCAAACGGCGGGCGGCGGTTGAGCTTGTCGTCGATCATGCGGCGGACCTTCTGATCCTCGACGAGGAAGTCGCCGAACGCTGCCTTGGGCGCGTACCAGCGGCTCTTCCAGTCCTCGGTGATGCCGACTCGAAATCCGGTTGGGTTGACCTTCTGACCCATGTTCGTCTTTCCGATTCATGCCCGCACAACAGCGGGCGACTGAAGTCCTCTTTCGCTCGATCGCATTCCGCCGCACCCGACGATCAACTATTCCTTCCGCTCGTCCAGAGTCACCACCAGGTGGCTGGTGCGTTTCATGATCGAATACGCCTTGCCGCGATCTTTCGGCTGAAACCGCTTGATCGTCGGACCCGGATCAACCCAGGCCCTGGCGACAAAAAGCGTCCGGCGGCTGGCGACTTCCTGTTCGTTGGCGTTGGCCACGGCCGAACGCACCACCTGCTCGATCATTCCGCTCGCCCGCTGCTTGCTGAATCGCAGCAGCGTGATCGCGTCGTCGACGTCGCGGCCGCGGATCAAATCCATCAGCCGCCGCGCCTTTCGCGGAGCGATGCGAGCAAATCGATGTTTGGCCAGATACGGCATCATTCACCTCGTACTCACGCGACCATCACGCCGGCGCTGCCGCCGTCGTGGGCGTGGCCGCCTTGCGACCGCTGTGGCCGCGGAAAATCCGGGTCGGCGCAAATTCGCCCAGTTTGTGTCCTACCATGTCTTCCTGCACGAACACCTTCAGGAACTTGTTCCCGTTGTGAACCTCGAACGTGTGCCCCACGAACTCGGGGATGATCGTGCAGGATCGCGCCCACGTCTTGATCGGCTGCTTGGCCCGGTTCTCGTTCAGCTTCGAGACCTTCCGGAACAGCTTCTCGTTCACGAACGGGCCTTTTTTTGCGCTTCGGCTCATGCTTCACTCCGGGGCTTCTGGCCCCTCAACGCCTCGATCAGATGTTCACCGTCTGCGGCCGCTGCTGATGCGTGCCGAACTTACGGCGGCGCAGGATCAGCTTCTCACTGTTCTTTCGCGGATTGCGGGTGATGCCGCCCTTGGCCGGCACGCCCGTCTTGCTCACCGGATGACGCCCGCCGTTGCTGCGGCCTTCGCCGCCGCCCAGCGGATGGTCGATCGGGTTCATCGCCTTGGCGCGAGTGTGCGGCCGCTTGCCCATGTGCCGCATCCGCCCGGCTTTGCCTATGCTCACGTTGATCCAGTCCAGATTCCCAAGCTGCCCGATCGTCGCCCGGCAGGCGCTGCGCACGCGACGCATTTCGCCGCTGGAAAGGATGACCACGGCCCATTCGCCTTCGCGGGCGCCCAGGCGTCCGACGCCGCCGGCCGATCGCACCAGCTTGCCGCCCTGGCCGGGGTTCATTTCGATATTGTGGATTTCAAGGCCGGTGGGGATGTTGGTCAGGGGGAGGCAATTGCCGATTTCGGGAGGGGCATCGGGACCGCTTGATACCGTCGCTCCGACTTTCAGGCCGTTGGGACACAAAATGTAGGACTTGGTCTTGTCTTCGTATTGGATCAGGGCGATGAAAACAGAGCGGTTGGGATCGTATTCGATCGCCATGACCTTGGCGGGCATGGCGTCCTTGGTGCGCTTGAAGTCGATGAAGCGATACAGTCGCTTATTGCCGCCGCCGTGATGCTTGGCGGTGATCACTCCGTGGTGGTTTCGGCCGTTGGCGCGGCGCTGGCCCTTGGTCAGCGAAGGCTCGGGCTTCCACTTGGTGAGGATCGCGTTGTAATCGATGACCGATCCCGCCCGGCGGCCGGGACTTGTCGGATTGTAATATTTGATCGGCATGGCGTACCTTTGCGATCCCTGTCCGGGACATAACCGGCCAAATGGCTTGGCCGCGGCTTCTTTCGTTAGAACAACTCGATTCGTGAATCCTCTTGCAGCGTGACGATCGCGCGCTTCCAGTGGCCGGTATGGCCGATCTTGTTGCGCGAGCGTCGCGGCTTGCCCTTGCGCTGCATGGTGCGAACGTCCTGCACCTTGACCTTGTAGAGTCGCTCGACGGCCTGGCGGACCTGCATCTTGTTGGCGGTCAGCGCAACCTCGAAGGCATACGTATTGATCGTCTGCTGCTGGTGCGTGCTCTTTTCAGTGACCAGCGGGCGGATGATGATGTTGATGTCGTCCATGTCGTCGGCTCTCTTAGGCCAGCAGTTTTTCCAGACCCGCCTTGGTAAGCAGCAGGGTTCGGTTGGCCAGAATGTCCCACGCGTTGAGCTGACTCACGGTGGTCAGCGTCGTGCTGGCGAGATTGCGGGCGGATTTTTCCAGGACGGCATCCGGCCCCGTCAGCGCCAGCAGGCAGGTTCGCTCGATGCCCAGGGCCTTGTACACCTTGGCCATGTGTTTGGTCTTGGCTTCGGCGAACGTGATCTGATCGACAACCCGGATGTCCTGGCTTTCGATCTTGCTCAGGATTGCACTGTCGCGCGCCAGCCGGCGGGCCTTTTTCGGCAGTGCCAGCCGCCAGTCCTTGGGCCGCTTCTGCTTGGCATGGCCGCCGCCGCGTCGCACCGGCTGGCGGATCGTGCCCATGCGGGCGTTGCCGGTGCCCTTCTGGCGGAAAATTTTTCGTGTCGAACCGGCCACTTCGCCGCGGGCCTGAGTGCGAACCGTGCCCTGCCGCTTGTTGGCGTGGTACATCACCAAAGCCTGCTTGAGCAGGTTATGGCGCACCGTGCCGCCGAGCTTGGCCTCATCGACCTGCACGCTTTCGAGCTTCGTACCGTTCTGATCGTATACCGGAACTTCAAGCATGGCTGATTCCCGCAACGGCTAAGCTGCCGCCTCTTCCTTGGCCACAACATTGGCCCGTGTAATGCTCTTGCGCACGAAAAGGAGCCCGCCGTTTGGTCCAGGCAAGGCTCCTTTGATGAGCAGCAGATTGTTTTCCGTGTCGATCTTTACCAGTGGATGATTCCGTGTCGTGACGCGATCCGAACCCATGTGGCCGCTGAGTCGTTTGCCCTTCTTGGGCTTGCCACACTGGCCGCGCCATGTCGCGTAGGACGCCATCGAGCCCGGCGAGCGGTGCTTGCGTTCTGTGCCGTGCGACGCGCACTGGCCGCCGAAATGATACCGCTTCATGACGCCGGCAAATCCCTTGCCCTTGCTCGTCCCGACCACATCGACAAACTGCACGTCCTTGAAGACATCGGCGGTGATCGTGGTTCCCGGCGCGATGTCGCTGGGCTGTTTGAGCCGGACTTCACGATAGTGCCTCTGCGGCGCGACACCGGCCTTGGCGGCGTGGCCGATCAGGGGCATCGTGCTGTACCGCGCCTTGATCGTGTCATATCCGATCTGAACGGCTTCGTACCCGTCGTTGGCCGCGGTTTTCACCTGGGTCACAGCGCACGGGCCCACCTGCACGATCGTCACCGGCACAACCGTGCCCTTGGGGTCGTATACCCGCGTCATCCCGATTTTTGTTCCCAACAGGGCTGGCGTCATGGCTACCGTAACCTTCCTCGACCCATCGCGTTCCAATCCGTTCCAACCGGCCGCGACAAAATCACTCTCACTGGGACGCGTGGCCAACCGGCAACCGGGTTCTTGGATGAACCCCACGCTCCGTCAATCAATTGCCCCCGTGATGTCCTATCGCGGGGGCAAAATGCATATCGAATGCGTCAAGCCTTGATCTTCACAAACACGCCGGCCGGCACAACCAGGCGATTGAGCGCCTCGACGGTGCGAGCCGTCGGCTCGAAAATGTCAATCACGCGTTTGTGAGTCCGCATTTCAAATTGTTCGCGGCTTTTCTTGTCAATATGCGGGCTTCGCAGCACCGTATACCGCTCGATCCGGGTGGGAATCGGAATCGGACCGCACACTCGCGCGTTGGTCCGCTTGGCATGATCCACGATCTCCTTGGCCGAGGCATCCAGGGCCCGGTGATCGTAGGCTTCCATCCGTATCCGAATCCGCTCTCCGGTCATCTCGTTACCTTCTCTTCTCGTCTCAATCGCACCCGTTTCGCATTTCTTAATCCTTGCGCAACGGTGAAAGACGGGTTAATTTAGCGATACCCGGCCGTCTGTCAAGGTTCCGTGAGCGCGAATTTTTCCGGTTTTCGCACGGCGTAAGAAAGAGCCCGCAGCCGGTAATGCACGCTGCGTCAGCCAATTTTGGAAGAATCATCACATAGCGCGTTAACCGCGAGCCTTCGGACCGCTCTTTTGCTATAATCGAACCATGTCGTTGTATCGCGTCGATCAGGCCGTGGTGCGCGGTGGCACGGTGAGCGTGACGAATCTTCCCTTGCCGGACGGGGAGCGCGTGCAGATCATCGTCAGCGATCCGCCCGCCCAGGGCAAGCGCGGCATTGCCGATGTGCGCCAGCTTCTGCGCGGCGGCGTGGAACGCTACGACAA
>CAYQTE010000039.1:0-41120 GCA_964420285.1 uncultured Tepidisphaeraceae bacterium | reverse complement strand
ATGAACACATCGCTTTCCCCTGAGTTGCTGCGGCAGATGGATGCGTATTGGCGGGCGGCCAATTATCTTTCGGTCGGGCAGATTTACCTCTATGACAATCCGCTGCTGAAGCGGCCGCTGACGCTTGCGGATGTGAAGCACATGCTGCTGGGACACTGGGGCACGACCCCGGGACAGAACTTCATCTACGCTCATCTCAACCGGATCATCAAGAAATACGATCTGGACATGATTTACGTCTCCGGCCCCGGCCACGGCGGGCCGGCCGTGGTGGCCAATACGTATCTCGAGGGGACATACAGCGAGATCTATCCCAACATCAGCCAGGATGAGGCCGGGCTGCGCAAGCTCTTTATTCAGTTCTCGTTTCCGGGCGGCATTCCCAGCCACGCATCGCCGGAGACACCCGGTTCGATCCATGAAGGCGGCGAGTTGGGCTATTCGCTCAGCCATTCGTTCGGGGCGGTCTTCGACAATCCCGATCTCATCGTTGCCTGCGTCGTTGGCGACGGCGAAGCGGAAACCGGGCCGCTGGCCACCGCGTGGCATTCCAACAAGTTTCTCAATCCGGCCACCGACGGCGTGGTGCTGCCGATTCTGCATTTGAACGGCTACAAGATTTCCAACCCGACGATCTTAGCCCGAATCGAGCGCGAAGAACTGGAGCAGTTACTGCGGGGGTACGGATGGACTCCTTACTTCGTCGAGGGTCATGAGCCTGAGCCGATGCATCAGGCAATGGCGGCGGCGCTCGATACGGCCGTGGAACAGATCAGGAAAATCCATCAGGACGCGCGAGAACATGGCAACCTCACCCGGCCGCGCTGGCCGATGATCGTCCTCAATTCACCCAAGGGCTGGACCGGTCCAAAGGTGATCGATGGCCTTCAGATCGAAGGCACGTTCCGCTCGCATCAGGTGCCGCTGTCCGACCCGGCCGTCCATCCGGAACACCTCAAGCTGCTGGAAGACTGGCTGCGGAGCTATAGGCCGGAGGAACTCTTCGATGAAACCGGCCGGCTCAAGCCTGAGCTGGCCGAGCTTGCGCCCAAGGGCGAGCGGCGCATGGGATCGAACCCGCACGCCAACGGCGGCATTCTGCTGCGCGATCTTCGTATGCCGGATTTCCGCGAGTACGCCCAAAGCGTGCCGGCGCCGGGATCGCCCGGCATCGGCGATACGCATGTTCTGGGACCGTTCCTGCGCGACGTGACGAAGCTGAACGCCCAGCAGCGGAATTTCCGCGTCTTCGGGCCGGATGAATCGCTCTCCAACGGGCTGGAAGCTCTCTTCAAAGTGACCAGCCGCCAATGGGACGCCGGGGTTGTGCCCAACGACGAATTTCTGGCGCCGGCGGGGCGCGTGATGGAAATGCTCAGCGAGCACCAATGCGAGGGCTGGCTCGAAGGCTACCTGCTTACCGGCCGGCATGGACTGTTCAATTGCTACGAGGCGTTCATCCACATCATCGACTCGATGTTCAACCAGCACGCCAAGTGGCTGAAGGTGACATCGCACCTGCCGTGGCGGCGGAAGATATCCTCGCTGAATTACCTGTTGGCATCACACGTGTGGCGGCAGGATCACAACGGCTTCACGCATCAGGATCCCGGCTTCATCGACCATGTCGTGAACAAGAAGGCCGAGGTGGTGCGCGTGTATCTTCCGCCGGATGCCAATTGCCTTTTGTCCGTGATGGACCACTGCCTGCGCAGCCGCCATTACGTCAATGTCGTGATCGCCGGCAAGCACCCGTCCCCGCAGTGGCTGACGATGGAAGCCGCCGTCCGGCATTGCACCAAGGGCATCGGCATCTGGCCATGGGCCAGCAACGATCAGGATTCCGCGCCCGACGTGGTGATGGCCTGCTGTGGGGATGTGCCCACGCTGGAAACGCTCGCGGCCGTGTCGATCCTGCGCCAGCATCTGCCGAGTTTGAAAATCCGCGTGGTCAATGTCGTCGATTTGATGAAATTGCAGCCGCAATCCGAGCACCCGCACGGCCTGAGCGACGTGGATTTCGACGAGCTTTTCACCAGGGACAAACCGGTCATCTTCGCGTTCCATGCCTACCCGTGGCTGATCCATCGGCTGACCTACCGGCGAACCAACCACGACAACATCCACGTTCGCGGCTACAAGGAAGAGGGCACCATCACTACGCCGTTCGACATGACCGTGCTGAACGAACTGGACCGCTTCCATCTCGTCATGGACACGATCGATCGCGTGCCGAAAACCGGCGACAAGGGCGTCTATCTGAAACAACAGCTTGAAGACAAGCTGATCGAGCACCGGGAGTACATCTGCCGAAACGGCCAGGACATGCCGGAGATACGGGATTGGCGATGGGGCGCAACGCAGAACGCTGCCGAGGAAAGGCATCCGCCTCGCGGTTCGCGACGTGCAGAATCCACTTGATGGCAAGCACATAACTACTTGTTCGTAACCGCGGCAAAGATGCAAATGAAAAAAACGTGTGCGGAGAAAACTCGGTTCTACCTCTGGGGCGCGTTTTGCCTGTTGTTTACCATCTTCACTCTGCAAAGCACACTGCATGCCAAGACATTCCAGGGACCATCGGGCGGCGCCTATTCGCCAACGTTTTGGGATCGCGCATTTATTGTCGTACCTGAATTCATGGTAGACGCCTGGTTCTTGTTTTCAGCGATCCGTGATGTCGTTCGGTGGCTCAGGAGGGGTGTGAGGCATGGCCCATGAATGTTCTGACCCTCAACGCCGGCAGTTCTTCGTTCAAGTTCAAATTGCTGCGCATGGCGGGCGACGAATCGGTGCTGGCGCAGGGGCAAGTCGATCAATGGGGCGCGCCCAAAGCGGTACTACAGCTTGAGTGTCGATTCCATTTCGTCGAGAAACGCGACCGCATCGCACACGCGGGTTGACGGGGCCCGTTGGCGAAATCGCTTGGCCGAGTCTGCGTGTCCCAATGGTAATGCGAGGAGATCCTTGTCGCCGGACACGATGTGCGTGGCGCTTCCCGCGATCGCAAGTTCGATGAACTTTACTTTCTCTTTGCATTTCGCCGATGGTGACGGGTTCGCGCCGCATCGATCAGCTTATCCAGTTCCGCTTCGTCGACCTGGCGTCCCGGCCCCATGAGTTCGGCAAGCGTCGTCGTCCTGGCCTTGCGGTCCAGCGCGAGGTCTTCCTGAACCAGTTCGCGCAGGTAGCGCTCCGGCGTCATTCCCAGTCGCCTGGCTTTGCCTGCCAATTCGAGCATAGCCCGTGGACCCAGACCTTTGAGCCGAAGTGTCGCCGCTGTTGATGCCATGGAAACGTTCCTTTCGGACATCGCCATTCCGATGGACTGAATTCTACCATGCGGGCGGTGAATCGGCGAATGCGATCATCGGATCATCGGAAATGCGCGCCCGCGCAAGGCAAGATTCACTGCCGGTTGTAGTAGAATGGGGGTTCGGTATGGTTGAGTATCGTGGTCCGCGGTGCGGACCGTACAGGGTGCGATTGCGCGATGGTGTGTAGACTATGAACGTCCTGACCCTCAATGCCGGCAGTTCTTCGCTCAAGTTCAAGTTGCTGCGCATGGCGGGCGATGAATCGGTGTTGGCTCAGGGGCAAGTCGATCAATGGGGCACGCCCAAGGCGGCGATGCGGCTGGAAGTAACCGGGCGGGCGGCGGAGACGACGTCGGTGGCGGCCGAGTCGGTGGGGCATGCGGTGGAGCATGCGATCGGGGCTTGCCGGCCGATGGGGATTGATGCGGTGGGACATCGCATCGTGCATGGGGGAAGCCGGTTTGAGGCGCCGGCGCGGATCAGCGATGAGGTGATCGCCGCCATCCGCGAGGTGACGGAATTGGCCCCGCTCCAGAACGGGCCGGGACTGGTGTGTATCGAAACACAACGGCGGCTGCTGCCGGATGTGCCGGCCTTTGCGGTGTTCGATACGGCGTTTCATCGCACGATTCCGGATGTGGCGGCGACGTATGCGATTCCGCTCGAGGTGGCGCAGAAGCACGAAATACGGCGCTATGGATTTCACGGCACCTCGCATCGGTATGTATCGCAAACGCTCCTGGCCAAAATGGGCCGAGCGGCGGCCGGGACGCGGTTGATTACCTGTCACCTGGGCAACGGGGCCAGCGTGTGCGCGATCCGGGACGGGGCCAGCATCGACACCAGCATGGGCATGACACCGCTGGAGGGATTGGTGATGGGCACGCGCTGCGGGGATATCGATCCGGGGTTGCTGATGTATTTGATGAGGACCGAACGCATCAGCGTGCGGGAGTTGGACGACCTGCTGAACCGGCACAGCGGATTGCTCGGGCTGTCGGGAAAATCGAGCGATGTGCGCGAACTTCAGGCCTTGGCCGGTGGCGACGCGCGCGCGGAACTGGCTCTGGAGATTTTCGCGTATCGCGTGCGGAAATACATCGGCGCGTACGCGGCCATTCTGGGCGGTCTGGACGCCATCGCGTTCTCCGGCGGGATCGGCGAACACTCATCGGACATGCGCCAGCGCATCTGCCGCGGACTGGAATTCCTGGGCGCGGAACTGGACTCATCAGCCAACGCCGCCGCCAGCGGAAAAGCGTGCTGCAAGATCGGGACCGACAAATCGCGCGTGCAAATTTGGGTGATTCCAACGGACGAGGAATTGCAGATCGGGCGCGATGTAAGGGAATTGTTGCAGAAGCCAAATTGAACGCTACGATTCCCCGGCATTCGCAAGGCGGCCGCGTCGAAAACCTGGCCGTCGATCGGTGAGCTTCCGGAGCGGAGAATGGTGCGTTGGCGAATAGCGGTGCTGATCAGCGTGGCGATTGCCATCAGCTATCTGGATCGCTCGACGCTTCCGGTGGCTATCAAGGCCATCGGGGCGGATATTCCCATTTCCAACGAGATCAAGGCGCTGCTCGATACGGCGTTTCTGGCATCCTACGGACTGATGTATCTCGGCGGCGGATGGCTGCTGGATCGGCTGGGGACGCGGCTGGGGTATTTTCTGGTCATGGTGTTCTGGTCGCTGGCCTGCGCCAGTCACGGCCTGGCGACGGGAGTGGCAATGCTCGCGACCAGCCGGCTTCTGCTGGGGCTCGGCGAAGGCGGTGGATTCCCGGCCGCGACGCGGGCGGTCACGGAATGGTTCCCCGCCAGGGAACGCGCCACCGCCATGGGCATCATCAACGCCGGCACGGCCGTCGGGAGCGTCGTGGCCGGACCGCTTATTCTCCGTGTTGTTCTTCCGCATGTTTCCTGGTTTGGAATCACTCCATGGCGCTGGGTTTTTTTCCTGACCGGCGGACTGGGGCTGCTGTGGACGCTGTGGTGGATCGCCGATTATTTCCCGCCGGAGCGGCATCCTGGCCTGAGCGACGCCGAGCGGCTCATACTCCCGCCGCTGCCCGATGCGAAAGATCGCCAGAGGTCGCAGGGAATTATTCCGCTCCGGCAACTGCTTCAATATCGCGAAACCTGGGGCATCGTTCTTGCCAAGTTCTTGACCGATGCGGCGTGGTATTTTTACATCTTCTGGCTGCCCAAATATCTCTTTGACGCGCGGCATTACGACTACCGGTCTGCCGGTAATGTTGTTTGGGTACCACCGGCCGCTTCGGGGCTCGGTGCGCTGGTTGGCGGGGCGTTTTCCAGTTGGCTGCTGCGGCGGGGCGGATCGGTGAATTTTTCTCGCAAGACGGCGCTGGCGGCCAGCGCGGCGCTGATGCCGTTCGTCATGTTCGTGCCGTTCGTTTCCGTGCCGTGGGCGATCGCCATTTTCAGTCTGGCATATTTTGGGCAGCAATCCTGGTCGACATTGGTTATGATACTTCCAACCGATCTGTTCCCCAAACAGGTGGTCGGCACGGTGGCGGGGCTGGTGGGGTTGGGCGGCGCGATGGGAGGCGTTGTGCTGGGTACGCTGGCGGGATACCTGCTGGATCATGGCCACAGCTACGTCCCGGTGCTGGTCATCGCCGGATCGCTGCACGTGGCGGCAATGCTGATTATTCTCGTTTTTGTGCCCGCTATCAGGCCGCTGATTTCGCCGCGGGGCGCGAGCGGCCTTGAAGTTAGTGTACGTTAGACATAGGATCGATCCATGAAGATCACCCGCATCCGAACCCGCTCAATCGAATGGCGCGGCAAGACCGTGCCGCTGCCGCCTCACTTCTGCACCAACCCGATGGATGTCCTGGGCGCCACGCCGGCCACGATGGGCACGTTCACCTTCCACGGCTGGCTTTTGGTGGAAATCTTCACCGACACCGGCCTGGTCGGCATCGGCGAGGCCGCCCTGGCCCCGCCGGTCACCAAGCAGGTCATCGACCTCTATCTCAAACCGATCCTCATCGGGGCCGATCCGTGGGATACCGAGTACCTGTGGCAGCAGATGTACCGGCGGACGATGGCCTTCGGCCGCAAGGGCATCGGCATGGTCGCCATCAGCGCGGTGGACATCGCCCTGTGGGATTTGCTGGGAAAGTCGGCAAAACAGCCGGTGTATCGTCTGCTGGGCGGGAAGACCAAATCGCGGATTCCCGTCTATGCCAGCCGGCTCTACAGCACTCCGCTGGACGAACTGGCGCGCGAAAGCAAACGCTATGCCGATGAGGGATACAAGGCGATGAAGCTGCGGTTTGGGTGGGGGCCGCTGGACGGAGCGGCGGGAATGTGGAAGAACGTCGATCTCGTCCGCACCGTGCGCCAGACGGTGGGTGACGGCATCGACATCATGGCCGATGCCTACATGGGGTGGAATCTGGACTACGCCAAACGGATGCTGCCGCTGCTGGAGCCGTTCAATCTCCGCTGGCTCGAGGAGCCGGTCATTCCCGACGATATTCGCGGGTATGTCGAACTGAAATCGCGCAGCCGCATCCCCATCGCCGGCGGCGAACACGAATTCACGCTCTTTGGATTCCAGCAGTTGCTCGAGGCCAAAGCGGTGGATTACATCCAGTTCGATACCAACCGCGTCGGGGGCATCACGCAGGCGCGGAAAATCGCCGCCCTGGCCGAGGCCTACCAGATTCCGGTGATTCCGCACGCGGGGCAGATGCACAACTATCATGTCGTTATGGCCAGCCTGAATTCACCGATGGCCGAGTTCTTCCCCAAGGTGGATGTCGAAGTCGGGAACGAGTTGTTCTGGTATATCTTTGACGGCGAGCCGATCCCCAGGGACGGGTTCATCGAGCTCGACGAAAACCTGCCGGGTTTGGGCTTGACGGTCAACGAGGCGTCGCTCAAGCAGTTCCATGTAACCGAGTAAGTTGGGGTGGCGGAAAAACGGGGAGAATGCCATGACACGACTTGTACAAATACGAAATGCCGCCGGCCGGCGCGTCGCCCTTGTCGAGGAACCACGACTGCGGCTTATCGGGGATTTTGATTCGGCTTATGCGCTGGCGGATGCGGCGATCAAGCAAGGTGGCGGCATGTCCGACCTGATACGCCAGCACCTGAGCGACCAGACGCTGGATTACGATGCGGTGTACAAAGGCGAATCGGACTGGAAGCTGATGATCCCGCTGGATTTTCCGGACCGGCCGGGCCGCACGATCGTCTCGGGGACCGGGTTGACGCATCTGGGAAGCGCTCGCGACCGCAATGCGATGCACAGCCCGGTCGCCTCCGATGCCGATAAGAACCTGACCGACAGTATGAAGATGTTCCGCTGGGGCGTCGAGGACGGTCGGCCCGCGCCGGGGCGAATCGGGATCGCGCCGGAGTGGTTTTACAAGGGCAACGGCATGGTCCTCCGCGCCTCGGGCGAGCCGCTGGAGGTGCCGAGTTTCGCCGAGGACGGCGGCGAAGAGGCGGAAATCGCCGGGTTGTATGTGATAGACGCCAGCGGTACGCCGCGCCGCGTCGGAATGGCGGCCGGTAATGAGTTCGCCGATCATGTGTTTGAACGGCGCAACTATCTCAATCTGGCCGGGTCGAAGATGCGCACCTGCGCCATCGGGCCGGAACTGGCGATCGACCCCAATTTCAATTCGGTGACCGGCGAGGTTCGCATCGAGCGTGGCGGCAATATTCTCTGGCAGCGGGCGATACGCACCGGCGAGGCCGAGATGTGCCACAGCCTGCAGAACATCGAGCATCACCAGTTCAAATTCGACGCCCATCGCCGCCCGGGCGATGTGCATATTCATTATTACGGCGCCCATTCCGTCAGTTTCGGCGATGGCATCCAACTGGCCGATGGCGATGTGATGGTGATCCATTTCGACGGCTTCGGCAGAGCGCTGCGAAACACCGTCCATGTAACGCCGCGGGCGGAAAGTAAACTGGTGAGTGTCATTCCTCTGACTTGAACAACGATGAATTCCAAACCAAAGATCGCGATATTGGGGCTGGGCTTGATGGGTTCGGGCATGGCCGGGCGGCTGATCGACCGGGGATATGCCGTGACCGTTTACAACCGCACGGCGCAAAAGGCCGAGCCGCTGCGGCAACGGGGCGCGGCCGTCGCCCGCACGCCGCGTGAGGCCGCGGCGGGAGCGGATGTGATACTCAGCATGTTGGCCGACGACCCCGCCGCCGGCGGAGTGTGGCTGGGCGCCGATGGAGCGGCCGCCGGTGCGGCTCGCGGGTCGCTTTTTATCGAATCCAGCACCGTCAGCGTCGATTGGATACACGAACTGGCGAAGGTCGCCGCCGATCGAGGCTGCGAATTGCTCGACGCCCCCGTCACTGGCAGCAGGATGCACGCGGCCGCGGGCGAACTGGTGTTCCTCGTCGGCGGCTCGCCGGCGGCACTGGAAATCGCCCGGCCGGTGCTGGCAGCGATGAGCCGCGACATCGTCTACCTGGGCCCATCCGGCAGCGGGGCGATGATGAAACTGATCAACAACTTTGTCTGCGGCGTTCAGGCCGTGGCCCTGGGCGAGGCCGTGGCCGTTATCGAACGCTCGGGCCTGGATCGTGAAAAAGCGGTTGGCGTGCTGACGGGCGGCGCGCCCGGCAGCCCGCTGGTCAAGATGATCTCCGCTCGCATGCTGGCCAGCGATTACACTCCCAACTTCCTTCTTCGGCTGATTATGAAGGATCTGCGTTACGCCCTGAAGCAAACCGGCACGGCCGGCGGCATGGAGGTTGTTTCCGCTGCACTGCATACCTTCGAGCGAGCGGCGGCGGCGGGTTACGCCGATAAGGATTTCGCCAGCGTCGTGGAAATCATGCGACACGCCGGAAAGGAAAAAGCGTAATGCCCCGTCCCGTTCTTATCACCGGCGATTGGCGGCCGGCCCGCGCCGCCAGCACCTTCCATGCGATTGACCCGTCCACCGGATCGGCTCTGCCCGATGAATATCCGGTGAGTCACTGGGACGACGCCGAGGCGGCTCTGACGGCCGCGGCCAAGGCGGCGGCCGAACTGCGCGACGTGCCCGTCGAGCGCATCGGCAAATTCCTGACGGCATACGCCGCAGCCATCGAAGCCCGCTCGACCGAGATCGTCGACATGGCGCATCGGGAGACGGGGCTTGCCAAGACGCCACGGCTGGCGACGGGTGAATTGCCGCGCACGACCAATCAATTGCGTCAGGCCGCCGCGGCCGCGCTGGATGGATCGTGGTCGCTGCCGACCATCGACTCCAAGCTCAACATCCGCTCTCGCCACGCCGCCATCGGGCCGGTCATCGTCATCGGGCCCAACAATTTCCCGTTGGCATTTAACAGCGTGGCCGGCGGCGATTTCGCCGCCGCCATCGCGGCCGGCAACCCCGTCATCGCCAAGGCCCATCCCTCGCATCCCGGCACGACGCGCCTATTGGCGGAGGAGGCCCTGCGTGCCGTTCACGAGGCGGCATTGCCGGCGGCAACGGTGCAATTGATCTATCGCACATCGCGAGAAGACGGCGCCCGCCTGGTGGCCGATGTGCGGGTTGGCGCCACCGGATTCACGGGAAGCCGCTCGGCCGGTCTGGCCTTGAAGCACGCCGCCGACGCCGCGGGCAAGCCGGTTTATCTGGAGATGTCGAGCCTCAATCCGGTGGTCGTTCTGAGCGGGGCACTGCAAACCCGCGCCGACAAGATCGCCGACGAGTTCGCCGATAGCTGCCTGGCCTCGGCCGGCCAGCTTTGTACCAAACCGGGCTTACTGATCGTGATCGCCGGCCCGCACACCGAAAGCTTTCTCGCCAAGCTGCGGCAGCGATTCGCCGAAAGGCCCGCCGCGACATTGTTGTCTCCCGTCGTCGCTCAATCGCTGGACGCCAGTCTTAAGACGCTCACAAGCTCCAAAGCGGAAATCCTCGCCGGCGGCTCGGCCGTGCCGGGACCGGCCTGCCGATTCAATAACACATTGCTGCGCGTCAGCGGCGTTGATTTCCTGGCCAATCCCCATGCCCTGCAAACCGAAGCGTTCGGCAATGCGAGCATGGTCGTCATCGCCAGCGATACAGACCAGGCCCGCGCGATTTTGGAGGAACTCGACGGCCAGCTTACCGGCGCGATCTACTCCGATGCCCAGGGCGGTGACGATGACGCGTACAACCTCCTGGCGCCGATCGTGCGCCGGCGCGTCGGCCGTCTGCTCAACGACAAGATGCCGACCGGCGTGGCGGTCTCGCCCGCGATGAACCACGGCGGCCCCTATCCCGCGACCGGCCACAGCGGTTTTACCTCGGTAGGCATCCCGGCCTCGCTGCGTCGCTTCAGCCAGCTCGAATGCTACGACAACATTCGCCAGCATCGCCTGCCGCGGATATTGCAGGATCGCAACCCCAATCCCCAGGCCGCCAGACTCATCGACGGCCACTGGTCCCAGGCCGATGTGCCGCCGCGAGCGTAGAATGCGGTTTATTCGCAATTTCCCACGCCTCGCTCCGGCGGCGATTCTTGACACGATTTTTGCGTGGGGCTAAAAGGGCTGGCCGGTTCGGCGGATCGGATGGCGGATTTGGTCTGACGGCATTCGGATCGGCTTTTGGACCCATGGTAGCAATGGTAGCACTTCCCACGCCCACGCCCTTTCTGTTGGCCTCCGCCCCGAGCCTGGTGGAGACCCTGCTTTTCAAAGGGCAGCCCTCGCTTCTGGTGGAATTCATCTACCGAGCGATGATCTGTGCGGTGTTCTTCCTGGGGCTGGTATCCCTGGTGGCCATGTTCTGCATCTGGTGGGAACGCAAAGTCGCCGGGCATATGCAATGCCGGCTGGGGCCCAATCGCGTCGGGCCGATCGGAATACTCCAATCCCTGGCCGACGGCCTCAAGCTGCTGCTCAAGGAAGACCTCATTCCGGGCGATGCCGACGGGTTTCTGTTTCGAATGGCGCCCTATCTGGCGTTCACGCCGGCGTTTGCGGCGTTTCTGGCATTGCCGTTCTCCCCGGAATTCACCTTCGAGCCGCGCCTGGCCGTCGGGTTGTTCTGGATTCTGGCAATATTGAGCGTGGAAGTCATGGGCGTCATCCTGGCCGGTTGGGCCAGCAATAACAAATGGTCCATTTACGGGGCGATGCGTGAGGCCTGCCAGATTGTCAGCTACGAAATTCCGCTGGGGATTTCGATCATCGTGGGTGTGATGTCGGCCGGAACGCTCAACCTTGTTGACCTTGGCAAGATGCAGGGCGGCGGTTTGCAGACGTGGCTGCTGTTCCGCAGTCCGTTCGCGCTGGCGGC
Organism: uncultured Tepidisphaeraceae bacterium; assembly: GCA_964420285.1. Taxonomy (GTDB): domain Bacteria; phylum Planctomycetota; class Phycisphaerae; order Tepidisphaerales; family Tepidisphaeraceae; genus CAYQTE01. The sequence goes on along the minus strand of CAYQTE010000039.1, from coordinate 29,506 downwards.
GTTTTTCACCTATTTCATCGCCAGCCTGGCCTCGAACAAGCGGGCCCCGTTCGATCTGCCAGAAAGCGAATCGGAGCTGGTGGCCGGATTCCATACCGAATACAGCGGCCTGCGCTTCAGCTTTTTCTTCTTCGCCGAATACGCGGCCATGTTCGTGGTTGGCGGCATTCAGGCGGCCTTGTTCCTGGGTTCCTGGAACGATCCGTTCGGCGTCGTGGGCTATCTGTTCGCCCATTGGCAGCCCGCATACGATGCCAACCCAACCGCCGCCAACGCCATGCCACTGCTGGCCCTCAACGCCGTGGCTGCCGCCATCTTTATCCTCAAGGCCATGGCGATCATCTTCGTGCAGATGTGGTTGCGCTGGACATTGCCCCGGCCGCGAATCGACCAGGTACTCTATGCCTGCGTAAAGGTGCTGCTGCCGCTGAGTTGCGTATTGCTGCTGGGAGCGGCGGTGTGGGGTTTGCTGGTTCCGGGCCGGCCGGGCGTGCCGTTTGTGGATTACGCCAATCCGTTCACGATCGCCGCATGGCGCGACGGCCCCGAAGGCAACGCGACGCTGTCGTACGTGACTCAATGGCTGCTGACGCTGCTTGGCCTGAGCGGTTTCACGGCGGTTGTCGGATGGGTTCTGTATGCCGCGATCACCGGCCGTAATTTGAAACAGCGGCTGACCGATCCGGCCCCGATTGCAGAGGCGGCGGAGGTTGCCAGCGCCTGATTTTTCCGGCGGGAGGCGGTTATGATTCATCCCATGCTGGCCGCAACTGCTGCATCCGACGCATCGGCCGCCACCGCCACGGCCATACTCTTTTACCTCTGCGCCGCGATGTCGGGCATCAGCGCGATCTGCGTCGTGCTCTCCCGCAACATCGTTCGCACCGCCGTTTGCCTGCTCTTCACGCTCATGGGCCTGGCCGGACTGTATTTCCTGCTGAATTCCGAATTTCTGGCGGCCGTGCAACTGGTCGTCTACGCCGGCGGCACGCTGATTCTGATCATTTTCGGCGTGATGCTGACGAGCAAAAGTCCATTCAGCCGGTTCGAGCCGCGCAAGATCGAAGTGGCGATCGCGATTGGCGTGGTGATATTGATCTTCGGCGCACTGGCGACGGCGATCACGCACGTGGCGTGGCCCATCGCGACGCCGCCTGCGGATTCGATCTACTCGATGAACGCGCTGGGGCTGGCGCTCTTGGGCGATTATCTGGTGCCGTTTGAAATTTCCAGCGTGCTATTGCTGCTGGTCATGATTGGAGCGGCTTATCTGGCCAAGGCGAGGCGTCATCAGCCGGCCGAATCCGCCGGCGAAGCCGCCGCCGCTTCACGCCGCGCGAGGCAATGGTCATGAACATCGGACTGGAACATTATCTGGTGCTGGGGGCTTTGCTGTTCGTATGCGGCCTGGGCACGATTCTGCTGAAGCGAAACGCCATCGGGATTCTCATGGGCGTCGAGCTGGTTCTCAACGCGGCCAATCTCAATCTCGTCGCGTTTAATCGCTTTGCCCACGCCGGCACGACGGCGGCGCCGGCCCTGGACGGACAAATCGTGGCGATATTCGTGATCGTGCTCGCCGCCGCCGAAGCGGCCGTGGCGCTGGCGATCTTCCTCAATTTCTATAACAATTTCTCGTCGATTGACGTGGAACGCGCCCAGAACCTGAAAGGGTGATAGCGACCGGCGCGGCCAAGAGCCCGCGAGCCTGAAGGACCTGTTTTTCATCATGGAAGCCCCCGCACTGCTCCTGACCATCGCCGTCCTGCTCCCGCTGGTCGGATTCCTCGTGCTCATGTTCGTCGGCAAGCGACTGGGCAGCCCGCTGGCAGGCATCGTCGGCACCGCCTTCATCGCCGGCAGTTTCGTGTGCAGCCTGGCGACTCTCTTCTCCTGGGTCGCCGGCGATCCGGCAGGGCTCTGGGGCTACGGCCATCGCGCCATCATCCATACCTGGCCGTGGATTCCGCTGGGAACCTTCGCCGGCAGCCACGTCGGAGAGAACCCTGCCAATCACCCCGGCTATCTCGACGTCGGCATCTATATCGACAGCCTCACCGTCGCCATGTTCAACATGGTCACTCTCGTCTCGACGGTGATCTACATTTTCAGCATCGGCTACATGCGGCAGGATTCGCGCTTCCCGCGTTTCTTCACCTATCTGTGCCTGTTCTGCTTCTCGATGCTGGGCCTGGTGCTGGGCGGAACGCTGCTCCAGCTGTTCATCTTCTGGGAACTGGTCGGCCTGTGTTCCTACCTGCTCATCGGGTTCTGGTATGAAAAGAAATCCGCCAGCAACGCGGCCATCAAGGCCTTTGTCACCAACCGCGTCGGCGATTTCGGTTTCCTCATCGGGTTCGGCATCCTGGTCATGCGGCTGGGAAATGCCACCTTGCCCAACATGTGGATCGCCCTGGGCAGTGCCGGGGCCGGCCATGCCATCACGCTGCCCAACGGCACGATTCTCACCACGGCGATGCTGACGATCATGGGCATCGGCCTGTTCTGCGGCGCTGTCGGCAAGAGTGCCCAGTTCCCGCTGCACGTCTGGCTCCCCGACGCGATGGAAGGCCCGACTCCCGTTTCCGCACTCATCCACGCCGCCACCATGGTCGCCGCCGGCGTTTATCTTGTCGCACGTATCTTCCCCGTGCTGACACCGGATGCCAAACTGGTGATCGCCATCATCGGCCTGACCACGCTCACCATGGCCGCGCTGATCGCCGTCGTTCAGAGCGACATCAAGAAAATCCTCGCCTTTTCGACCCTTTCGCAGCTTGGCTACATGATCATGGCCATCGGCATCGGCTCCTGGGTCGGCGGGCTGTTCCATCTCATCACCCACGCCTTCTTCAAAGCCCTGCTGTTCCTGGGGGCCGGCAGCGTCATTCACGCCGCCCACCACGAACAGGAAGTCACTCAATACGGCGGCCTCCTGCGCAAGATCCCCGTCACCGGCTTCACCTTCCTTGCGGCCGTGCTCGCCATCGCCGGCACGGGGTTCGCCGGATACGGGTTCTCCGGCTATTACAGCAAAGACATGATCCTCACGCACGCCGGGGCGTTTGCCACGCTCGCCACGGAGCGCGGCCACGGCGGCGGCTATTGGCTCTTCTTCGCGCTTCCGACCATCATCGCTTACATCACCGCGTTCTACATGACACGCTGCTGGGCGCTGACGTTCCTGGGCAAGCCGCGCAACCAGCATCTTTATGACCACGCCCACGAACTGCCCATCATGTGGATGCCGCTGGTCGTGCTGGCGTTTCTCAGCATCGTCTCCGGCAAGATGCTGGGCGTGCAGGAAATGCTCGAAAACGCCCAGGTTGAGACCATCAGCCTCTGCACCTCGATCAAGGCGGCCGATCCCGCCACCTATCACGGCGACACCACCTTCAACGGCTTTGATACCTCCTGGCCCAAGTCCGCCGAATCCTCCGGTGATGAATCCGCTCGCCCCGCCGAAGCCCAGGACGCCGGAAAGTTTCTGGCGTCCGGCGAGCATCTCGTTCAGACCTACGTTCAATGGGCCTTCATCGTCGGCATTGGACTTGGCCTGCTGATGTATGCCCGCGGCCTGGCGGTCGGCGAGGCTCTGCTCAGGATCAAGCCGCTCAAGTGGATTCATACCTGGCTCTACCGGCGAATGTATTTCGATGAGCTCTACCGCTTCGTCTTCGTCGAATTGGTGCGCGATCTGCTGGCGGGCATGGCCGGTTGGTTTGATCGCTTCGTCGTCGATGGCCTGGTGAATCTGGCCGCCCGGGTGGTGAAGGGTCTGGCGTTTGGCGTCGGGCTCAACGACAAATACGTGGTCGATGGCGCTGTCAACGGCGTGGGCGCCGTGGCCCGCGACATCGGCGCTGCCGCCCGCGCCCCGCAGACCGGGCGAATCCGCATGTACGTCACCGTCCTCATGGTCGTCGCGGCCGTCGGTCTGGCCGCGACCGTTATTGTCCTCATCAGCCGCTGAAAACCATGGAATTCCTTCAACACAACCTCCTGACGTTCCTCATATTCTTCCCGATGCTGGGCGCGATATTGGTCGTTTTGGCGCCGTCGCGGGATTCCATCCGCTGGACCGCCCTGGCCACCACGCTGGTCACGTTCCTGGCGTCACTGCTGCTTCTGGCCACATTCCAGTGGGGAAAGACCGGCCCGTACGATTACCTGGAAAACCCCGTCAATGCCGATCACCATCCCGGCGTCGTCCAGATGGTCCAGCAATGCGACTGGATCCCCGCGTTCAACATCCAATACAAGGTCGGCATCGACGGCCTGTCGTTTCCGCTGGTCATTCTCTCGACATTTATCTGCCTGCTCGCCTGCATCGCCTCGTGGAAGATCGACAAGATGCTCAAGGGATACATGGCCCTGTTTCTCTTGCTGGAAACGGGAATCCTAGGCGTCTTCCTCAGCCTTGATCTGTTCCTCTTTTACGTCTTCTTCGAATTGTCTCTGCTGCCGATGTATTTCCTGATCGGAATCTGGGGCGGACCGCGAAAAGAATACGCCGCCATCAAGTTCTTCCTCTATACACTGGTCGGCTCGGTCGGCCTGCTCATCGTGCTCATCGGACTCTTCCTCTTCAGCCGCGATATCACGCCCAACCATCTCGGCACCTTCGATCTGGTCCGACTGGCCAGCCCGGAATTCCAGCAGCATCTCCACAGCGTCATCTCGCCCGGCCTGGCCAAGACGTTCTTCCTGCTGCTCATGTTCGGCTTTCTCATCAAGGTTCCGGCCGTCCCGCTGCACACATGGCTTCCTGATGCGCACGTCGAGGCCCCGACGCCGATCAGCATGATCCTTGCGGCCCTGCTGCTGAAAATGGGCGGCTACGGCATTTTCCGCGTCGCTTATCCGCTGTTTCCCGACGCCGCCAAAGTGCTCTGGCTTCTGATCGCCATCATCGGCGTTGTGAGCATCATTTACGGCGCCCTTTGCGCCATGGCCCAGACCGATTTCAAGAAGCTGGTCGCGTACAGTTCCGTCAGCCACATGGGCTTCGTCACGCTCGGAGCGGCCGTCATGACTCCCACGGCCGCCAACGGCGCCTTGTTCATGATGGTCGCCCACGGCGTCACCAGCGCCATGATGTTCTTCATCGTCGGCGTCGTTTACGAACGCGCCCATCACCGCGAACTGGCCCGCTTCGGCGGCCTGGCCACCACCATGCCCATCTACACGGCCTTTTCCACGGTCGGCTGCTTTGCCAATCTCGGGCTGCCGGGATTGTGCGGATTCGTCGGCGAAGTCATGGTGCTGCTGGGCGCTTTCAGCGCCGGCCGGCCCGACAGCGTGCTCTATCTCTACTTTTCCAACAAGGGCGTCACCGCGCTCTATTCGTTCCTCTTTGCCGATCGCGCCCTGTCGGTCATCTCCTGTTTCGGTGTGATTCTCACCGCCGGGTATATGCTCTGGACCATCCAGCGCGTGTTCTTCGGCCCGGAGAAGGCGGAATACAAATCGTTCCCCGAAGTTGACGAGCGCGAGATCGTCGTCCTGACTCCGCTGGCGATCATGGCCGTCCTTTTGGGCGTGCTCCCCATGGTGTTCCTCTTCATCTTCACCGACAGTTACGTCAAAGCCCTGTTCCAACTGTTCACCTGAGGACCGCGTTTCATCGCATTAGCGTTCACCGCATGGGTGTTGCCGCATGACTTTCTTCCCATTCTCCTTCGCCTGCCACGCACTGGCCGTCATCGGTCCGCCGATTCTTCCCGGCTGGGCCGATTCGCACACCGGCCTGCGCCCGTTCATCGCGGAACTGGTTCTGATCCTGACCATCGTTGCCGTGTTGCTTACGCCGTTTTTCACGCGCCGCTCCAACCGCGCCAGCGCCGCCGTGGTTCTGGCGGGACTGGTCGTCGCACTGGTGGCCCTGCTGACCATCGGCATGGGCGACGATGTTGTCGGCTGGCGTTTGGCGGGAATGCTGGTCAGCGATCCCGCCGCCATTTTCTGGAAAATCCTGCTGCTGGTCTTCACCATCGGCATCGTGCTGCTGTGGTTCGCCACCACCAGCATCACCATGCACGAGGGCGACGGCCCGGAATTCTTCACGCTGATCCTGGGCGCGGTGGTCGGCATGTGCCTGATGTCCGAAACCACCAACCTGCTGATGATCCTTATCGCCGTGGAAACCAGCAGCCTGCCCAGTTACGTCCTGGCGGGGTTCCGCAAGACCGATCGCGTCGGCGCTGAGGCCAGCCTGAAATACGTGCTGTTTGGCGCGGTCACCAGCAGCGCGATGATTTACGGCGTTTCGCTGCTTTACGGCATCTACGGCACGCTGCAACTGGCCGGCCCTGACGGCCTGGGCGCCCGCATGCTGGCCGGCCATGGTGCTGCCGGACCGGGCAGTGCGGCATTGCTGGCTTTGGCGATGTTCGGCATCTTGGCGGGCATCGGATTCAAGATCTCCGCCGTCCCGTTCCATTTCTGGTGCCCCGACGTGTTCGAGGGCGCCGGCATCGACGTGGCGGCGTTTCTCTCCGTGGCGTCCAAGGGAGCGGGGCTGATGCTTCTGATGCGTATTTTCCAGACGCTGGGCGACACCGCCGGCTACGCACCTCATACCGCTCTGCCCGCCATCGCCGCGGTCATCGGCACGATTGCCGTCGTCACCGCCACCGTCGGCAACACCGCCGCTTTTGTCCAGACCAACATCAAGCGGCTTCTGGCCTACAGCTCCATCGCGCACGCCGGTTACATGCTCTGCGCCGTTTCCCTTTTCGGCCAATATCTTTTCGCCCGGCCGGCTCTGCAGGCTCTGCTTCTCTATCTGGCCGTCTATCTCTTCATGAACCTGGGCGCGTTCACGGTGGCCGGCCTGATTTACCGGCACAGCGGGTCGGAGAATCTGTCGCAATACGCCGGGCTGGGCCGGCGCAGCCCGCTGCTGGCGTTCTGCATGGCGGTGTTCATGTTCAGCCTCGTCGGCCTGCCGCCGTTTGCCGGGTTCATCGCCAAGGTGGGCATTCTGGTGGCCCTGATCAACGCCGGAAGCTGGTGGTGGATTCTCGTCGCCGCCGTCGGCGTCAATACGGTCCTGAGCCTTTATTATTACGCCCGCGTGGTGAAGATCATGTATCTGCAGAATTCCGACGAACCGGCCTTCAGCGGGGCGCCACTGGGCACCGGCATTTCCATCGCCTGCGCCGCCATGCTCCTGCTGCTGTTCGTGGGCTTTGACCCGATGCTTCGCATCACCGGCAACTGCGCCCGCTTCTTCACCGGCCCGTCCAGCACAATCGCCGCCAACTCCGCGGCCGCATCGCCCGCTGTCTCATCAGCGGCGCAGCCAGGAGCGTTACCATGACCCCAAAATCCGAGATTTGAAATTTGAGATCATTACCACTGTCGCAACTTTCCCCCATTGACACCATCCCGGCAAGGTCATGTTAAACTTACCTGCAATGTCCCCAACCGCCGGCAGACCCCTGGCCGTTCTTGATGCTCTGAGCAGTCTCCTGGAATCGGAGCTGCAGAGCCTTTTCCCCCAGCTCGAGCAGCTTGGCGCCCATCTGGACCGCGCCCACGCCGACCTGCGACGCCCGCTGGCCGACATGGCCGCCGCCAGCGTCCGGCATGCCGCGGAACTGGCCGGCCTCATCGAATCGCTTGGCGGCACTCCCGTCGCCGCCGTCTCCCACGCCGACGATCAATACCTCAACTACCTTTCCTTCAAGTTTTTCCTCCCCAAATTGATCGAGGCGTGTAGTCTGGCTATCGAGCGATATACCAATACCCTGGCCGCTCTGACGGATGCCCCTGAATCGGTGACATCGCTCCTGCGCTTGCACCTTGCCGATTACCGGGCCCAACTCGCCGTTTTGGAGCAGGCCGCAGCGCGACACTGATTGGCATGCTTCTGCCCGGCCTGGACGTCGGCTCACGCCACGGTTACAGAGCCTGCAATACCTGCAGCGCGGTACGGCGATCTTCGGCTCGAACCAGTTGATAGTACATGTCAACAATGTCCCGGACAAAGGGCTCCAGCGCCGGCGTCGTCACGATCGGGCCGTTATTCTTCTCATTATTGGTGGCGCCGATTCTGCCAAGCACCTCGCGTACGCCTTTCTCAACATCCGTCTTTGAGGCCCCAACGAGCGTGCCGAGCTTTTCGATAATCACCGGATCGTTGGGGAACCGAAATTCGTACTCATTTCCTTCGGCGGTCATGAATACGCCCTGCTGATTCTGGGGGTTGGTTCCAATCCGTTCGTAATCGACATGCGGCACCGAAACGCCCTTGTCGAGAAAGCCGACGTAGACGCCGGGCTTGAGCGGGTCGGTCGACTTGCCGGCGCATGTGAGATAGCGAAGGTTGGAGGCAAACGCGTAGGCCATTTCCTTAGAAGGGGTGCGGCCCCGCGCCAAAAGAGCCCGGATGGTCGGCAGGAAACGAATCGCCGCCTTCGAGGGGAAATTCATCGCAATCCAGAACGTGCTGTGAACGCGGTTGATGCGCCGCATCCATTCGCCAAAGGCCTGGTCGATGCTTCGCCTGTCGATATGCAGTTCATCGCATATCACGACAAAGTCCTTCTCATAGAGCCGGCGGAGGTACTGATCGATCGTCGGATCCTGAACGGCGCTTCCCGTGTTGATATGCCCCGCCAGCGCCGCGGCCGCAACGAACGCCGTGTGATTGGCATTCATGATCCGCAGTTTCTTCGGATGGTACTTCCTGATGACAGAGCCCCGCTCGCGGGCAATGATAAATCCCCTGGCTTCCAGTTCGCCAGCCGCCCTGGCCGGAATGAAACCTTCGGAATCCTCGAGAACGACGTGTTCCGTGGGCAGCGTTTCTTCAACTTCCGGAACGGCCAGGTTCATCCTGCCGGCGTCGTCCTTGTACGGATTGGCGATGAGATCCACCATCGTTTCATGGGCCCTGACACGTTGTTCGATCTGGCGTGCCATCGCGGGATTGCGGACCGAGGCGATCTTGAGCAGCATGTCCGTGATCAGCGTGCCATTCCCGTCCTTATTGTCCGTGTTGATGATCGAGATTTTCAATTTCGGCTTGGTTTCCAGAAGCCTTTCGACAACTCGATAGAGGTCCCGGATGTATTTGCCCCTGTCCGCCCCGGGTTTGGCGTCGGCAGCCGGATTCGCCAGATCAGCGGCCGAGAGATTCGCGCCCTGCACCAGGACACCGTCGGTGACGCCATAGGGAATGATCAGATAATCGTCCGGCGGATTCATCTGATCGATGAGCTTGAAAAGCTGCTGCATACCCTCCTGGTCATCAATCGTTCCGGTCGCGGCGACGGCGCTGACGGTCACAATCTGTTTGCGGCTGCGATCGCCGGACATATGCACGACGTCGTAGTCGCCATTTCTGGTCTTCATCAGTTCCGAGACATTGGATCCGAAGGTCTGAGCCATCACCACCGGCCCCATGCCGAACACGTTCGAGAACAGCGCCAGCAGCACGCGGCCGTTGCCCAGCGCCAGGAACCGCGCCTTAGTCGGATCCTTACCGCCAAGGGGCCTGAAGTCCGACTCGATCTCCTGCCGCGCGCGTGTGGATGCGGGAATCTGCATGGTGTTCCTTGTGTCTTTCTTTCTGTCGGGGAGGGTTCCGCCTGATGGACTGGAAACTCAATGCTTGAATCGATCCTTAAAGGCCCACAGACCCAGAGCGGGATTGGAGATGTAATACACCTCTTCTCCATCGCCAAGGGTGTTGAAACCATCCTTCAATGCCTTGGGGTTATATCGCTGGATCATCTTGTCCAGATCCGCATGCTTGAATCCAACCCCTTCAATCTCCTGTCTCGTCAGGTTTCCCGCACCGCCGCCGGGACAATAGGTGATGGTGAACCGGCCTTCCGACGAGCCGTGGATGAGATGAGCCGCCGCGCTCAGGTTGTCGCGCAGGTCCTGGTTTTCCCTGCACGCCTTGAGGGTTGCCGGCGTTCCGAAATAGCCGTATTTTCGGATCAGCCGGTCAATTTGCTTGTCCTCGCCAAACTCCTTGAGTGCCGGCCCCAGCACGATCAACTCACCGCCGTCGGCAATCGCCATGCGGGTTCGGTAGATCGACTTGTTCCCCAGCCACGTGCTCTTGAACTCGGTCGGGTCGAGGTAAACCACGACTTTCTTGAGCGGCTTATCGAGCATTTCGAAGTTCACCAGCAGGGCCAGTTTGGCGGCCTTGTCGAAAACCTCAAAATCGTCGCCGATGAACAGCCCGCGGGTTTTGATCTTGCCATCGGTCTTGTCCAGCCCCACCACCGTCTGCACATAGACAATGGGCAGGTGGCTAGCGAAATGCTGCGAGGCATAGTTGAAGACCCGGCGGACGGGGGTATCGGCATGCCCCATCATCTTCTCCATGCCATAAGCGGCGCCCAGGAAATGGCTCTTGTTGATCCCTTCCGCGCCGCCGGTGCCAACAAAGATATTCTTGTTGTAATTGGCCATTCCCGCCACTTCGTGGGGAACCACCTGGCCGATCGAGAGGATCAGATCGAAGTGCCCATTGACCAGCAGTTTATTGACCTGGGCCGGCCAGGGGAATTCAACCGCCCCGTCGGATACGTCCTTGACGAACGCGGCGGGCACTTCTCCCAGAGTCACGACATCATTCCGCCAGTCGTGCTCGCGGATCAGCGAAGCGGGCAGGGATCCGAACATGTGCGCAATCTGATGCGCGGTCATGGGGGTATGGGTCCCCAAGGCCGGAAGCACATCGGTCAGGCGCTGGCCAAAATACTGCCAGGCAAACTCGGTGAGCTCGCCGGCCCGACTGGGCAGCCGGGTGTAGTCGGGAGGGATCGCCAGAACCTTGTTCCGGCGCCCCAGCCTGTCCAGGGCCGCAACCAGTCCGTTTTTCAGGTCGGCGGCGTTCAGTTCGTGGCGGATCGAACCGGTCTCGTAGAGCATCATAGGGTTTACCTTTTCACTCTGGCATTTCCATGCCAGATGCTCCAAACCATCTCTTCGTCGGCGGGCTGGGCATAGTCGGTCAGGAACGTCGTTGCCAGGGCGCCGGTGGCCCAGCCGAATTGCGCCCATTTCGCCGGCTCCCACCCCTTGAGGATGCCGTAAAGCAATCCGCCTACGAACGCATCTCCACCGCCGATCCGGTCAAGGACCGGGATTCTTCTGGGTTCGACGACCTGCCAGTTGTCGCCCTCAAGCATGATGGCGCCCCACAGGTGTTCGTTGGAACTGACCACCTGGCGCAGGGTCGTTGCAAACACGGAGGCATTGGGGAAGGCTTTCTTGACGCGGCCGATCATCACTTTGAAACCGTCAATCTCGGATTCGATTCCCTTTCCACCGGCTTGCGGACCTTCGATGCCAAGACAGAGCTGGAAGTCTTCTTCATTGCCGATGAGGATGTCGGCCAATGAGGCGATTTCGGTGAAGATGGTGCGCAGCTCGGCCTGGCGACCTTTCCAGAACGAGGCGCGATAGTTCAGATCGAAGGCGATGCGGGTGTCGTGTTTTTTGGCAAAGCGGGCCAACTCCAGGCAGAAGTTGCTGGTCTGAGTTGACAGGGCGCCAATCAAACCGGACAGATGCACGATCTGAACGCCTTCCTTGCCGAAGATCCGCTCCAGGTCAAACTGCTTCACGTCCAGCGTGCGCCCCACCTCGCCGGCACGGTCGTTCCAGACGCGCGGCCCGCGGGCGCCAAAACCGCTGTCGGCGATGTTGAACTGGTGACGATAGCCCCACGGATCGCCCTGTGGAACCTCGGGGCCTTCGTAGGTCATGTGACGGCTCAGCAGGTTGCTCTTGATGAGCGCGGCAATGGGGCTGTCCTTGACGAACGCTGTCAAGACCTTGACGCTCAGGCCGAGATACGAGGCAATGCTGGCGACATTGGTTTCGGCGCTGGTCGCCTGCAAGATGAACGTGTCGCTGCTGTGAACGGGCTGTCCGTTGACGGGAGTGATTCTCACGCCCATGCTCGTCGGCACCAGCAGGGAATAAGCAAAGTTTTTTTTCAGTTGTAGGCTCATGGGATTTCCTGGATCAATGACCGCCGACCGCGATTTGCGGCCGGGCGGGGTCGGGCCAATCGGTGTGGAAGTACTGGCCGCGCGGCTTGTCGGTGCGCTCATAGGTGTGAGCGCCAAAGTAATCGCGCTGACCCTGGAGCAGGTTGGCCGGCAACACCGCCGACCGGTAGCCATCGTAGTACGCCAGGGCGCTCATGAACGCCGGCGCCCAGATGCCCGCCTGGGCCGCCATTGCCACGACGTTGCGCCAGTTGGTTTCCGCCCTGGCGATCTGTTTCTTGAAATAGGGGTCCAGCAGCAGGTTCGCCAGCGACGCCTCGCGGTCGTAGGCGTCGGTGATCTTCTGGAGGAAGCGGGCACGGATGATGCACCCGCCGCGCCAGATCATGGCGATCGTCCCGAAATCCAGTTTCCAGTTGTAGGTCTTCTGGGCCTGGGCCATGAGTTGGAAGCCCTGGGCGTAAGAACAAATCTTGGAGCAGAACAGGGCGTCGCGCACGGCGTCGATCAGTGCCTTCCTGGAACCCTTGTACTTGTACGCGGGAGCCTTGAGCTTCTTGCTGGCGGCAACGCGCTGATCCTTCAACCCCGACAGGCAGCGGGCGAAGACCGCTTCAGAAACAGTCGGGGCCGGCACGCCCTGATCCAGCGCGCTGACGCTGGTCCACTTGCCGGTGCCTTTTTGCTCGGCGGTGTCGAGAATGACATCAACGAGGAATTTCTTCTTCCGGCGGTCGGCGGGGTCTTTCTGAGCAAGGATTTCGGTGGTGATCTGGATGAGGAAGCTGTCCAGATCGCCCTTGTTCCAGCCCTGGAAAATCTCGGACATTTCGCCGGCGTCCAGGCCCAGGAGGTTCTTCATCAGGAAATAGGCCTCGCAGATCATCTGCATGTCGCCGTACTCGATGCCGTTGTGTACCATCTTGACATAGTGGCCCGCGCCGTCGGGACCGATGTGGGCGGTGCAGGGTACGCCGCCGATGACCGGCTTTCCGGGAGCGGCGTTTTCCAGGGGTTTTCCGGTTTTGGCGTCCACCTTGGCGGCAATGGCCTCCCAGATGGGCTTGAGGGATTGCCAGGCTTCCTTGGACCCGCCGGGCATCAGGGAGGGACCAAACCGGGCGCCTTCCTCGCCGCCGGAGACGCCGGAGCCGACGAAGTTGATGCCCTTGGCGGCCAGGTCCTTCTCACGCCGAATGGTATCTGTCCACTGGCTGTTGCCGCCGTCGATAATGATGTCGCCCTTTTCCAGCAGGGGGAGCAGTTGCTGGATGACGTCATCGACGGGCTTGCCGGCTTTGACCAGGATGATGATCTTGCGCGGGCGGTGAATGTCGCGGACGAAATCCGCGAGCTGGGCCTGGCCCCGCACGTTGGCGGCGCAGGGTTCTTCCTTCTGAATCTTGGCGATCCAGTCCTGCATGGTCTGGGTGGTGCGGTTGTAGACGGCGACCTTGAAGCCGTGGTCCGCCATGTTCAGCACCAGGTTCTGGCCCATGACCGCCAACCCGATGAGTCCGATATCTGCTTGAATCGATTCCGTAGGCACCTGTATGTCTCCTATAATTGTTGAGAAGATCGCCGGCGATTATACGTGGTCCGTCATCCTTGTACAGACTTTCGCACCGGCATTATTTTCCCCTCGTTTGGCGATACGATCATTGCCGCCATGAGCCACGATCCAATGGAAATTGCCCGCCAACACCGCCAGGCCGGCCGGTTCGCCCAGGCCGGGCAGATCTACCGCCAAATACTCACCGGCAACCCAGATGATCCCGACGCCCTGCATGCCCTGGGCTCGTTGGCCGAGCAGGCCGGGCAAGCGGATGCGGCCATCGACCTGATCGGCCGGGCCATACGACTGCGGCCGGCCAACGCCTCCTTCCACAACGATTTGGGCAAGGCCCTGATCCGCAAGGGCCGGCGAGATGAAGCCTCCAAATGCTTCCAGAGAGCCGTCGAACTCGATCCCAACGACGCCGAAGCCCACAGCAATCTGGGCAATACGCTCAGCGACAAATCCGGTTTCGAGGCGGCCATTGCCGCGTATCGGCGCGCCATCGAGCTACGGCCGGATTACGTCGAGGCCCACTACAACATGGGCAATTCGCTACGGCGTCAGGGGCGCTGGCAGGAGGCAATCGACGCCTACCGCCGTGCCATCGAATTGCGTCCTGAGCTGGCGGAGGCACATAACAATCTGGGTAATGTGCTGATGGATAACTCGCGCTACCAGGAGGCCGTCGCCGCGTTCAAGAACGTCGTCGAACTGCGGCCCCGCCAGGCGATGGGATACAACAATCTGGCCGGCGCATTGCGCAAGACCGGCCAGATCGATGCGGCTCTGGATGCGCTGGACAAGGCCATTGCGCTGCAGGCCGACTACGCCACGGCGTACAACAATCGCGGCGTGATCCTCAAGGACCGCGGCCGGCACGAGGAGGCTCTTGCGTCATTCCGCAAGGCCGTCGCACTCAAGCCGGATTTCGCCGACGCCCTGCACGATCTGGTGACTCTTCTCAAGGAACTCGGCCGTCACCAGGAAGCCATCGCGCTGTGCCGCCAGGCCATTACGAATCAGCCCAATTTCGCCGCAGGTTACAACATTCTTGGCGGCATGCTCCAGGAATTGGGTCGAGTAGACGAGGCCTTGGCGATGTGTACCCGGGCATTGGCCATCAAGCCCGAACTCCCCGAGGGACATAACAATCTGGGCAACGTCTATCGCGACCAAGGCCGGCTGGACAAGGCGATCGAGAGCTATCGCCGTGCCCTGGAACTCAAGCCGGATTCCTTCAGCATCGGCAGCAATCTGGCGTTCACGGTGCAGTTTTCCGCCGACTACGACGCACCCGCCATTCTGGCCGAAAACCGCAAATGGGCCGAAAGACACGAATCGCCGCTCCTGGCCGAGCATCGCCCCCACGCCAACGACCGAACGCCCGACCGAATCCTCAGGATCGGTTACGTGTCGCCCTATTTCCGCGTCCATTCGGCCGCGTTCTTCCTTATGCCCGTCCTGGCCCATCACAATCCGGCAAACGTCCAGGTGTTCTGCTACTGCGGCGCCAGGCAGTCCGATCACGTCACCGAGCAGTTCCGACAGTTAAAGCACACCTGGCGCGACACGGTCGGCATGTCCGATACCGAGCTTGCCGACCAGATCCGGCAGGACAACATCGACATCCTGATCGACATCGCATTGCACATGCAGGATTCGCGACTGCTGATGTTCGCGCGCAAACCCGCTCCCGTGCAGGTGACGTGGCTCGGCTATCCCGGCACGACAGGCCTGACCAGCATCGACTATCGCCTCACCGACCCCTATCTCGATCCGCCGGGCCATGGCGATGAACTGTACTCCGAACAGTCGGTCCGCCTGCCACACACATTCTGGTGCTACCGCCCCCTGATCCAAACACCGGAGGTCAATCCGCTCCCCGCGCTCCAATCCGGCCACATCACGTTCGGCTGCTTCAACAACTTCCACAAAGTAACGCCACAGACCCTGCAATTGTGGACCGCCACGCTCGCGGCCGTGCCCGGTTCCCGCCTGATTATCCTCTCGCCGGCCGGCTCCCATCGCGACGCGGTCCGGCAGACCTTCGCGACCGGCGGCGTCGCCCCCGACCGCATCGACTTCGTCCCCCGCCTGAATCTGGAAGACTATTTCCGCCTCTATCACCAGGTCGACATCTGCCTCGACACCATTCCCTACCCCGGCCACACCACAACGCTCGACAGCCTGTGGATGGCCGTTCCCGTGATCACATTGCCCGGCAACACCGCCGTCTCCCGCGGCGGCGCGAGCATCCTGACCAACCTGAATCTCGGAAACCTGATCGCCAAGACTCCCGCCGAATACATCTCCCTGGTAAGCCAGACCGCCGCTGATCTGCCCGCCCTGGCACGATTGCGGTCCGAGTTGCGAGGGAGAATGCAGTCCTCCGCCATGATGAACGCTCGCCAATTCGTGGACGATATGGAGGCGGCGTATCGGCGAATGTGGATGGCGTACTGTGCGAGCGAGCAGTTGCCTCATGTACGTTAGCGCCGCTCGACACGTGCGTTGGAAAAGAAGCAACCAGCCACAGAGCACACAGAGATCACCGAGAGGAAAAACTCGGATTCGCCTGTCGAATTTCTCCGTGACCTCAGTGAGCTCCGTGGCTACAATCCGCCCCATCTATGCACACCATCGCGGACCTGGAATCGGCCATGCAGTCCATCGCGCCGACGCGGCTGGCGGAGGCGTGGGATAATGTCGGGCTTATCGCCGGTGATCGGACGCAGCAACTGGATCGGGTCATGCTGGCTATCGACATGACGCATGCGGTCGTGGACGAAGCGGTGCAGGCAAAATGCAACGCGGTCGTGGCGTATCATCCGCCGATCTTCCATCCGCTGCGGCAATTGCGTGCGACGCACCCGGCCTTTGCCGCCATACGCTCGGGGCTGGCGATCTATTCGCCGCATACGGCACTGGATGCGGCCGAGGGCGGAACGAATGACGTGCTGGCGGATTTGCTGGAGATGAGCGATCGCCGGCCGCTGAAACCTGTCGAGCCGGCGGCGGGGGGGAAATTCGTCAAGCTGGTGACGTTCGTGCCGGCGGTGCATATTGACGCGGTCAGCAAGGCGTTGTTCGACGCCGGGGCCGGGCATATCGGCAATTACTCCTCGTGCAGTTTTCGCATTCCCGGCAGCGGGACGTTTTTTGGACACAGCGGCACGAACCCGGCCGTGGGCCAATCGGGGAGACTGGAAACCGTGCCGGAAGTTCGGCTGGAGACGCTGGTTCCGGCCGATCGCGTGGCGGCGGTGGTCGCGGCGCTGCATGAATCGCACCCGTATGAGGAAGTGGCGTTCGATCTGAATGTGCTGGCGACCGCGCCGCAAGCCGGGGATGAGCGAATCGGGCAGGGTCGCGTCGGATCGGTCGAAGCGGTGGACGTGGGAGATCTGATCGAGCGGATCAAGAAGCGGCTGGAGTTGTCACATGTCCTGGTCGCCGGGCCGATCGACGGGGCCATCGAGCGCGTCGCCGTCTGCGCCGGGGCCGGCGGAGGATTGCTCGATCAGGTCATCGCCAGCGGGGCGGGGCTGTATCTCACCGGGGAGTTGCGGCATCACGACGCCCTCGCCGCCGCGGCGGCCGGAATCACCGTCGTCTGCACTCTCCACTCCCGCAGCGAGCGGTGCGCCTTGCCGGCTCTGGCCGCTCGTCTGGGCGGTAAGTTGCCCGGCGTTGACATTCTCCAGAGCCGCATCGATGCCGATCCGTTTGAGTTCGCCTGAATCGGCCGGCGCGAGGGTCGGCGCGGCGCGCACCAGGGGAAAGGCCGCGTGGATCGCCGCGGAAAGATCGGCGCCGCGTTTGGTCCACAGATCGCCGGCGTGTTTGAGTTCGCTCTGGGCGCGGCGCAGCGTCGTTTGCGCCAGCGACAATATCTGGCCAAGCAAATCGGGATCGTGCAGGGCCAGTTCGCATTCGATCGAATCGCGCAGCATGTGCTCGCTGAGAATCACGAAATCGTGCCACGATCCGAGGGCATCCTGGATGTGCTTGAACGACGTGAGCACGCGGGCCGGCAGCGGCCGGCCGTGCGCTTCGGCCAGTTCGAGCGTGTACCGCAGTGATTTTCCCGCGATGCGCAGGGCGTGAGGATCGCAAGAATGCGTCTTTTCGTCCGGCGTCGGCGCGTGCGTGGCGGCGGCGACCAGGCGCTTGGCCTGTTCGTCGAACGCTTCAAGTTGGGAATTCACGCGCTCGGCCAGCAGCGTATCAACGGCGTCGCGGGCGACGATCAAATCCTGTCGCACGCCCCACCAGGCGCCAAGGCGAGCCAGAATCCGCGACGGCGCTGCCCGCCGCCGGGCCCGTTTGCCTTCGCGACGGCGGGCGTCGTGCAGGCGCTCGAGAATCCACGCGGCCGCTTGCGGCTTGCCGGTCAGTTCGTCCATGTGCCCGATCATGACATCCAGATCGCGCACCGGGCCGAGACGGCGGCGAAGGCGCTTGGTGGCCTTGAGGACGGCCTTGCGGCCGCGGCCGGAAAGGATCGGTTCCAGCAGGTCGATGGCCGCCTTGAGCCGGCGGGTGCGGACGCGGGCGTCGTGGACCGCTTCGAGGTCAAGTTCGGAT
This sequence comes from uncultured Tepidisphaeraceae bacterium, assembly GCA_964420285.1. Lineage (GTDB taxonomy): Bacteria > Planctomycetota > Phycisphaerae > Tepidisphaerales > Tepidisphaeraceae > CAYQTE01. The sequence goes on along the minus strand of CAYQTE010000039.1, from coordinate 11,371 downwards.
AGCGCCTCGGGCGCCAGCTTGCGAAGCTCTTCGACCCGCGCGTCCAGATGCGCCAGCAACCCAAACACCGGCGGCTCGGTAGTCGCGTTCAATTCATTCTCCGCGCGCTTGGCCACATCAGCTCCCTTTCTTCCGTTTGGATACGGCCACGTTGGTCGCCCCGCCCGGCCGGATTGGAAACACCAGATACGAAGCGGCAAGTTCCGCCGTCTTGGGGCCGATTCCTTTGGCCGATTCGAGATCGGCCACCGCCGTAAACGCCGGCTGACCGGGATGCAAGGCCTGGAATTGCGTGCGATAGTCGATGATGTCCTGGGCATGTTTCTCGCCCAGGCCCACAATGGCCGACAGTTCACCGGCCGTCGCGACGTTGGGGTCCAGCCGCAGTTCCACCTGCGCGCTGAGATATCCGACCGGCGTGCCATTGGGCACGGCGATGGGTCTGTTCATCAGGACAACGGCCCAGGCGAGAGTTACCGCAATCACCATGACCGCCCGGACGCCGCCGGGGTCGGTGACGGTTCGAGGGCCGGTTGCAATCGGCGAAGGCTCGGGCATGGGCTACGCCTTTCGGCCCCACTGGTGGAACTGCTCGCGCAATTCCTGGAGTTTGGTGAAGCTGGCCTTGGGTTTGAGCATGTCGTCCAGCAGGCCGCCGCCGGGGATGCTTGGATTCAGGTCCGCCAGGTTTCCCCAGGCGACGCTTTCGATATAGGGCTTGGAGAGAGCCAGGCGATAGACGGCGGCCATCCATTCGGCCTGAAGTTCCGGATCCCACGCCCGCCGCCATCGACCGCCCGCCGAGGGATCGAGCTTGCCGCCCGAGCGATCGTTGGCGTCGGCGGTGCTGCGGCTGGGCACACACAGCGCGGTGAGAAACAGCGGCCGGCCCAGCGTCGAAAATCGGTCCAGCATGCAACTGATCTGGAACAGGTCGCGCAGGAAGTTTCCCGGCTGCGGGACGCCCAGTTCAATCTCCAGGCCGAAGGCCTCGAAATTGATTCCCGCCTGCGCCACCATTTCCGCGTAGGCCATGGGCGAGACGGTGGCGCGCGAGCGAGCGTGATATTCGCCGAACGGCTGCTTGACCGTCACCAGCGTTTTGGCGTTGGGGATCATGGTCTTGGCCTGCGTCACCAGCAGCCGGGTCAATTCGATCACCTGCTCGAAGCTGAGGGCAAAGACCTGATTCACGTGCAGGCCGGCCACGACGTTCCAGACGCTGACAGTCTTGCGATAGCGGGCCAGGATCTTCTGCACGTATTCATAGGCCAGTTCGCGAACGGTATCGAAATCGTGTTCCCAGATGTACATCCAGTCGGGGACGCCGCCTTCGCTGAGATCGATCAGCGGGCCGGCAATGATGGGAACTCGCTTGCGCGTGAGAAGTTCGATCATCTCGTCCAGTGCGGCCGTTTCAAACGCCTGCTCCTGCGGCTGCACCTGGCTCCAGGGCATGGGCACAACGACATAATCGAACTGGCTGGCCAGCGTGTCGCGGTATTTGGCATTCTGCACGGCGCTGTCGGCCCGGCAGCCCAGCACGTGGCGGACAAATCCGTTGGCGGTCCGGCGGCGGTTGATGAGCAGTTCGCTGTGGAACACGGCCAGTTGCTCGGACAAATCAACCGCGGCGGCCAGGGACTGGTCGGCCAGCATGGCCGCCGCCACCGGCGTGTCCAGTTTGCCCAGGGCTTCGGCGAACATGACCTGGGCCTCGCGGATTTTGGCGGTGAAGCGGTCGGCGCGCGGGAAATCGAACAGGTTCCAGTCCTCCTGCTTCTGCGTGATCTTCATGAGCCGGCTGCGGGCCAGTTCGACGTTGAGATTATACGGCTTTTCGCGTGGCGGCAGGCGCGTGGTATCCATGACGAACGAGCCCAGCGGCCCGACATCCCACAGCAGCGAAACCCCGGCCGCGTGATCGTCGGTGCGGCTGACCACCAGCAGCCCGTCGGCGAAGGTGACCTCGCCGGGGATCGGCACGCTGTCCGGCCCGACCGCCATCGCCGCCGCCGGCACGAACTGCTCCAGCCGCTTGCCGTCCCGATAGATTTCAAACTTCAATGCCTGCATCACCGATCCATCCACGTTCGTTCCCCCAAAGAAGGCATCTTATCAACCGGCCGCGTTGCCGACAGCCCCCCGCGCTGCTTACACTCTGGGCATGAGTTCAGCCATGCTTCAATCGGATTTACCGTTCCCGGTCCGCCGGGGAAAGGTTCGCGACGTCTACGACCTTGGAAACACGCTGCTGATTGTGGCCACCGACCGCATCAGCGCGTTCGATTGCATCATGCCCAACGGGATTCCCGGCAAGGGCACGATGCTGACCGCGCTGAGCCTTTTCTGGTTCGAGCTATTCGCGGCGAAATTCGAAAATCACCTCATCGCGACCGATCCGGCCCATTATCCGGCGAATCTGGCGGCGTATGCGGGCCAGCTTCGCGGCCGGTCCATGCTCGTCAAGAAGGCCGACGTTGTGCCCATCGAATGCGTTGCTCGCGGATATCTGGCCGGTTCCGGATGGAAGGACTACCTGGCGACCGGGAAAGTCTGCGGCCATGCGCTGCCCGCGGGCCTGCGGCAATGCGATCGCCTCCCTGAGCCGCTCTTCACGCCGGCAACCAAGGAATCGATTGGCCACGATCTGAACATCGACATGGCCACGGCCGAGAAAATCGCCACGCCGGCCATCGCCCGCGAGATGCGGAAGCGCACGCTCGATCTCTACACGCAGGCGGCCGATTATGCCCGCAATAAAGGCGTGATCATCGCCGACACGAAGTTCGAATTCGGCCTGCTCGGCGACGGGAAACTCATTCTTATCGACGAAGTTCTCACTCCCGACAGCAGCCGGTTCTGGCCCGCCGATCGTTATGCCCCCGGCCGCGACCAGGAGAGCTTCGACAAGCAATTCGTCCGCAATTACCTCGAGACGGTGAAATGGAACAAGACTCCGCCGGCCCCGGAATTGCCGGCGGATGTGGTTTCAGGCACGCAGAAGCGGTATCTCGAGGCATATCGTTTGCTGACGGGGCGGGAGTTGGTATCGGAATGAGGGCCGGAGCCGCTGGCACGAACTTCACTTGGCCGGCATGATCTCGCCGAAGAGAAAATGCAGGCACGACCCCTGCCATGTGATACAATTAAGTGCGATATGCTGGACTGGACGCAATACATCGAACGCAATCCGCTGGTCATGACGGGCAAGCCCGTCTTCAAAGGAACGCGCATTACCGTCGAGTATATCTTGGAGCGGCTCGCCCAGGGTGCGACACCTGACGACCTGCTGGCCAATTACGAAGGGCTGCGGCCCGAACACATCTCCGCCGCCCTCGCGCTCGCGGCGGCCATGCTCCGCAATGACCAGTTGGTCGCCGCCGAATGAGATTCCTTGTCGACGCCCATATCGGAAAACTCATCATTGCTTTCCTCGAAAGCCGTGGGCATGAGGTCTTGCGCGCCGCGTCGTTCCCTCCAGCCACCAGCGATTTGCATATTCTCCGTTCCGCATCGCGCGAGGGCCGAGTCGTCATGACCAGTGATACGGACTATGGTGAACTGGTCTTCTGTCTCGGTGAGCCGGCGTTTGGCGTGCTGCTGCTGCGAATTGACGTGCCGACTGAGGCCGAGCGTCTGGCCGTCCTCGAGCGATTCTGGGCGAAGATAGAACCGGCCATTCCAGGCCACTTTGTCACCGTCACCACCAAGCGCGTGCGCCGCTCTCCCCTGAACCCAATGCTGTGACCGAGAGAAGGCGTGTCACGGCACCGCTGGCGCATCATTCGGCGCACTGTCTCACGCATAGCGACTGCACGTCGCAAATCTGCGCGGCGAGGCATTGGCCCCCCTTCGCATCCGCGTGCTCCTGACCGTACAATACCCGGCACACATGGCGGACACTTACGACACCTACGAATCTCCGCTTGCGGCGAGGAATGCCAGCGAGCAGATGCTGCGGCTGTTTTCTCCGAGGTATAAGTTCACGCTCTGGCGGAAACTCTGGATCGAACTGGCCCGCTGTCAGCGCGAACTGGGTCTTGCCCGCATTACGGACGAAGCCCTCTCGCAGATGGAGCGGAATGTCGATTCGATCGATATGGTCCGGGCGGCCGAATGGGAACAGAAACTCCGGCACGATGTGATGGCCCATGTACACACATTCGCAGAGGCCGCACCCGCCGCCAAGGCGATCATCCACCTGGGCGCCACCAGCCAATATGTCGTTGATAACGCGGATTTGATTATTCAACGCGAGGCGATGGGGATTCTGGCCCGGCGGCTGGCGTGCGCGATCGATGCTCTGGCCTCGTTCGCCGAGAAATGGAAAGACCTGCCGACGCTCGGGTACACGCATTTTCAGCCGGCCCAGCTTACGACTGTCGGCAAGCGCGCCACGCTGTGGGCCCAGGATTTTGTGATGGACCTGGAAGCCATCGAGCACCGCATGGCCACGATGCGCTTCCGCGGCGTCAAGGGAACCACCGGAACGCAGGCCTCGTTCCTGTCTCTGTTCGATCAGGATCACGACAGGGTCGATCTGCTCGACCAGATGGTGACGCAGCGGTTTGGCTTCAAGGAAAGCTATGCCGTTACGGGACAAACTTACCCGCGTAAGGCCGATGCCCAGGTGGTCTGCGATCTGGCCGGCATTGCCGGCAGCGTCCATCGAATGTGCAACGACGTGCGGCTCCTGGCCGGGATGAAGCAGATGGAAGAGCCGATGGAGGAGGAACAGGTCGGCAGCAGCGCCATGGCGTATAAACGGAACCCGATGCGATGCGAGCGGGCGACGGGGCTGGCGCGGTTCGTCATCAGTCTGGCGACCTCGCCGCTGCAAACCGCGGCCGAGCAGTGGTTCGAGCGCACGCTCGACGATTCGAGCAACAAGCGGTTATCGGTCCCGGAGGCGTTTCTGGCCATCGACGGGTGTTTGCTCATCATCATCAATGTGGCTCGCGGGCTGGTTGTTTATCCCCACACAATCGCGGCGGCGGTAGCGGCGGAACTGCCGTTCATGGCGACCGAGGAGATTCTCATGGCGGCCGTCCGATCCGGCGGCGATCGCCAGGATCTGCACGAGCGGATCCGTCGTCACAGCAGGGCGGCGGCCGATCGAGTCAAGAACCAGGGCCAGCCGAACGACCTGATCGCGCGGCTTGAGGCGGACGAGGCATTTCGGAATATTGATGTGAAGAAGGTGCTGGAGCCGATGAATTTTATCGGACGTGCGCCGGAACAAGTTACCCATTTTATCGAGCGGGTGGTCAAACCGGTGCGGGACCGTTATCGGGACGCTCTGGGCGATGCTGCCGCGCTGCGCGTCTGACGGGTTTGAATGGCGCCGAAAAACCGCAAGGGTATGCTATTAAGCGAGTTACTATGCGACCTGCGCCGGGAATTTTCCCCGGCCGGTCAAGAAAAATCGCCGTTTATTTGTTGCATGGCGGGCGAACGGCGGTTATGTTTGGAGTCCGGATGGGATTAAATGTTCCTTGGTTCGCACCCTGAGGGGCCTGTGGATTTAGAGCCCGTACCATCTTTTCTCGCTCTTGACCGCCTCGAAGCCTTCATCGGAGAGTCTGCCTCCATTGCTCAGGTCAAACGCAAGGCCGATGACATCGCCACCCGGCGATCAACCATCATGATCCTTGGCGAGACCGGCGCTGGTAAGGAAATGCTTGCCCGGTACATTCACGGCCGCAGCGACCGCTCTGACAAGCCGTTTATCCCTGTCGATTGCTCGTCACTGTCCGATACATTGTTCGAAAGCGAACTGTTCGGCCATGCCAAGGGCGCGTTCACCGGCGCGACCCGCGATTCGCTGGGCTTTATCCGCGCGGCCGATACCGGCACGCTGTTCCTCGACGAAATCGGCGAACTCAGCCTGCACCTCCAATCCAAACTTCTGCGCGTCCTTCAGGAGCGCACGGTGACGCCGGTCGGCGATTTCCGGCCCCGTCCCGTTGATGTGCGTCTGATAACCGCGACCAACCGCAATCTCGAAAAAATGGTCCGGGCCGGCGAATTCCGGCAGGACTTGTTCTTCCGCCTCAACGTGATGGTGCTGCATCTGCCGCCCCTTCGCGAACGTGTCGATGACATCGCCCCGCTCGGCCAGCATTTTCTGGCCATTCAGGCGGCGCTGTACAACGAACCGGTTAAGCGCCTCAGCCCCGCGGTGATTGATGTCCTTCGCGCCTATCCCTGGCCGGGCAATGTGCGCGAACTTGCCAATGTCATGGAACACGCGCATGTGCTGGCGGCTTCCGGCGTGGTCACGCTCGACGACCTTCCCCCGAGTCTTCGCCGCGATCCTGAATTCAAGGAAGTCTCCGAGGAAGCGCTCAGCCTGATCCACGTTGAGCGCTGCACCATTGCCAAGGCCCTGAAGCACACCAATTACAACAAGGCCGCCGCCAGCAGAATCCTGGGCATCAATATTCAGAAGCTCAACCGCATGATCGCCCGGCTGAATCTGCACCTGCCGCAATAAGAACTCTTCGTCTCGAAGCGCCGTGCCTGTTGGCCGCCGCGCTATTCACAGGTCTATCCGAATCTTGCCATGCACGCCGCACAGGCCAGCCATCGCGAGTGTGCCCGAATCTCGGGGCAACCGCCTTTTCCTCCTCCCCTTGTACTCAGGGGGAGGACAGAGGTGGGGGTTCTTCGCCAGCGGCTTGGGAGGCTGAGTCGCCGAGCATCGCCGCGGCGGCCAACCCCCACCCCAACCCTCCCCCTGAGTACAAGGGGAGGGGGTAAGAGTCTGCATCGCATCGAATTACTCTTGCCCAGAAATTCTTGCACAATTTGTCGCGATGTCCCCTGCGGCTGACGTCGCGGCAATCAAATCGGAGGATGCTATGGCGGATCAAGCAGCATGGAGCCGGCGGCGGTTCATTCAGGTTGCGGCGGGAGCGGCCGGTGCTGCCGGACTTGTATCGGTCGAGGCCATCCTGGCTCAAAGGGCGGGGCAGGAGCCGATCCTCCTCAACCACGTCGGATTCTGTCCGGCGGCGTCGAAGATCGCCTATGTGCCCGGCGCATCGGCCGGCCCGTTTACGGTCGTCAACTCGTCGTCCGGTCAGACCGCATTTTCCGGTTCCGCCGCCGTCATTTCCGGCGATTTTGGTTCGTTTGGCGTATGTGATTTTGGCGCACTTCGGCAGGCCGGATCGTATGTCGTGCAAATGGCCAACCGGCGCTCCGGGCCGTTTTCAATCGCACCGGACATTTACGACGCCGCGCTGGGCAAGAGCCTGGCCTATCTCTCCCGCCAGCGCTGCGGCGACAGCACAACCGGCTATCACGCGCCCTGCCATCTCGACGATGGCAAGCGAACGGACACCGGCGCCCATCACGACGCCACCGGCGGATGGCACGACGCCTGCGATCTGCGAAAATGGGTGGATGCCACGATCTACGCCATGATCGGCCTGTCGCGCATCGCCGGCCGCATGAGCGAACAACGCGATGCCATCGAGGCCGAATTGCGCTGGGGAAACCGCTATTTCCTCAACATGCAGGAACCGGCCGGATTCCTGATGAATTACTGCGGCGGCGACGATGGCAATTATTTCACTGACAATCGCGTCGGCACATCGGATGATCGCCCGATCCACGTCGAGCAGTGCGAGTTGCCGGCCCAGTTTCATTTCATCGCCGCTCAGGCATTTGTGGCCAGGTTCGTGCGCGACAAGGATCCGGATTACGCCCATCGCTGTGAACTGGCGGCGCGGAAATGTTGGCAATGGTGTACCGCCAATAATTCGCCCGGCGCGGCCACAACGCTTTCGGCGCAGATCATGGCGATTGCGGAGATGCACCGCGCGTGGAACGATCCCGCCGCGCCGCAGCTTGTAGCCGAGGCAATGAAGCGACTGCTTTCCCTGCAAGTAACCACTGCCGCCCGGCCGGATCAACCGACCGGATATTTCCGCACCGCCCGCGACGATCCATCACCTTACCGGCAGATCAAGCACGGCAATCTGCCGCTGGTGGCGATGGCGGTGGCGCTGGACCAGTTTGGCACTCACGCCGATGCGCCAACCTGGCGGGCGGGTTTGCGGCACTACGCGGACCACCTTGCGACGATGGCTCGCCGATCGGGGATGGGCATCGTGCCGTTTGGACTCTACGAATCACCTGATCCTGGCGGCAATCGCCGAATCGGGCCAATGTGGTATCGCTGGTTCATGAAGCCGCGCGGGGAAGAATCGGCCAATGAAACCTGGTGGGTGGGAATCAACGCCAACCTGGCCAGCAGCGGCGTGGGGCTGGCCTTGTCGGCGCGCCTGCTGGGTGATGCCAGTCTGTTCGATCTGGCCCAGAGGCAACTCGACTGGATTCTGGGCGCCAATCCGTTCGACGCCAGCACCATGACCGATGTCGGCCGCAACCAGCCACAGGTGTATCGCCCCGACGCCTTCAAGCCGCCGACGCCGGTCATCCCCGGCGGCGTCACCAACGGCATCGGCGGCGATGCCAGCGACCGGCCGCAACTGCTGCCGGGAAGCTGGAACACCTGCGAATACTGGACACCGATGCTCGCCTGGACCATGTGGCTGATGGCCGAGTTGCAGAATGGGTTGGGGATGCCCGCCAAGATCGCCGCGACGCGCCCGGCGACGCGAGGCGATTGAACATCGTTCTCAGCGCAAAGCCGACCCGATGATGTGGGCGATCGCGCCCAGCACGTCCCCATTGTTGTAGTACGAACCAACCGGCGCCGGCATCACGCTCTCCAACAACCGGTCCTGCTGGTTGGCGTCCGCTCTCCGCGCCGCTTCCTCGGCGTCCAATACCCGCGCCCGGCTCAGCCCGCCGTTGCGGATGAACTCGATCACCCGGCGAAGTCCGTCGTGATCGAACCAGATTCCATGTTTGGGGCACGAGTTGATGATGACGCCCGAGGCGTGCGCGTAATTTGTGCGGTTCATCAATTCGCCGCAGGTGGGGCATTTGAGATAGTGAACTTTCCAATCGCTCGGCGGCGCCGGCCGCATGGGCAAGGTCATGGCGGCCGCTTGCCTTTCGTTGTCGGCGCAGATTGCGTTGAACTCGACGACGCCGACCCAGATCCCGGCGCAGGAAATACACTCCTCCAGCTTGGCCGCGCCGATGCTGACGGCCGTCAACTGCGCCTGGCACAGCGGGCATTGGTGCGCCACGGCCGGGCCGATTTGCGGATCCAGCGCCGACGCTCCGCAATGCGGGCAGAATTTGCTCCCCTTGAACATCATGCCAAAGCATGACGGGCACGCGATGGTTTGCAGCAGGGCGTGGCAATACTGGCACTGCGTCGAGCCGTCGGATATCGCGGCGCCGCACGAGGGACAATGAAGAACTCCGGCCGAGGTGTCCATGGGAAATCGCCTCAGATATGCACGGCGTATCGTATCAACGCGCCGATGGCCCCGATCACATCCGCGTTGCGATAGTGGGTTCGAGGCTTCCAGTAGGTCGTCTCGACGCCCGGCAGAGAATCCAGAAATGCGTCCTGCGCCGCCAGAGCCTCTTCTCGCTGCGACTCCTCGGCCTGTCGGGCCTGCGCTTTCTGAAGGGCGCCGCTGCGAACCAGTTCGATCACGCGACGCAACCCGCCGTGATCGAACCATATTCCGTGGTCGCGGCAGGTGCTGACAACCACGCCCGATACCTGTCCGTAAACCGTCCGGTTCATGATCTGTCCGCAGGTGGGGCATTTGAGATAATGCACCGGCGCATCCTCGTCCTCGGCCGGCATCTCCCGCATCGGCAAGTTCATTGCGGCGGTCTCGGATTGTTCATCGGCGCAGATGGCATCGAAGTCGGCGGCCTTGACCCAGATGCCGGCGCAGGGGATGCATTCCTCGATGGTCGCGTTGCCGATGGCGACCGACGTCAGGTGAGCGTGGCAGGATGGACACTCACTGGCGGTCGTCGCGCCAATCTGGGCAGCCACGGTTGAAGCGCCGCAATCCGGGCACTGGGTCGCGTCGGCGGGCACGTCGGCCCCACAGCCGGGACACTGGATTTCGTCGGTGGACATGCCCGCAGTATACCGTCCGGATCCCAGGTTCCGAATTTCTCCGTCGCACGAGACCTTCACAAAAGTCCTTGCCAGAAGTAGAATTATTAACGCTTGGCCGTGTCGATAGTGTATAAAGGTAGTGGGCCAAGCGTGCCCCAGAGCGTAATTGGCGGCGGCCGGGCCGAATTTGAGAGAGCCAACTCGTTGCCAGATCATCGGTTACGATCGAATTTGGGACGCATTTGCCCGATGACAATTTCTTCCACGCCCCGGCGGCGCTGGCAGGCTATGATTCAATGAGACGGTGTCGTACCTAACGGTGACTTATGCAATTGCCTCTGGCGTTTGGAATTCCGGGACCCGAAGAGTGGATTGTCATCGCAATCTTCGGCCTGCTCTTTTTTGGCAAGCGACTGCCGGAAGTGGGTCGCAGCCTTGGCAAGGGAATTGTCGAATTCAAGAAGGGCCTGGCCGGAATTGAGGAGGAAGTGAATCAGGCTGCCACGACCCAGTCGCAGGCTCCTCGCGCCGAACTCCCCAAGGTCCAGTCGCCGCAGGCGGCCCTGCCCGGTGCGGCCCCCGACGCCGAGCCCTATCGCTTCGATCCTCAGACTGGAAAACCGATGCGATTTGATCCCTATACAGGCAAGCCGCTCTCTGATACAGTGACTTCCGCCAGCCCCACCGATAACGTGGGGACGGGCAACGGTTAATAACAGGGGCGAACGACAATTTGCCGGGACATTCACCGGCCAGTCATCAGGCTATTCCTGGTGAACTCGGAGGTGATCATGTCACGGACATGTTTCGTTGCGTATTTCGTCATTTCGCTCGCCACATTGTCTTTTGCCACCGCTCGCGGCGAAACCAGTGTGCGCCATCTACTGAACTCGAACGTTCCCTCCACCAAGTTTGACAACGTTCCCCTGAGCGACTGCGTCGACTTCCTGCACGACGTCTCCGGCGCCAATATCGTCGTCGATTGGAAAACCCTCAACGCCGCGAGCATCACCAAGGATGCCTCCATCAACCTGCGCGTCAAGAACACCTCGCTCGAGCAGGTCCTGACCCTCATCCTCACCCAGGCCAGCACCTCGGCCGACGTGCTCACGTTCTACATCGATCGTGACGTCATCCAGATCACCACAAAAACTGAAGCCGACAAACACGTCTATACCATCGTCTACGATGTGCGCGATCTGCTCATCACTGTGCCGAATTTTTCCGCCTCAACCAATAACAGCGGTGGCGGCGGCTACGGGGGCGGCGGTGGCGGATACGGCGGCGGTGGCTATGGCGGCATGGGTGGTGGCGGCTACGGCGGCATGGGCGGCGGTGGTTACGGCGGCATGGGTG
>CAYQTE010000038.1:13617-43242 GCA_964420285.1 uncultured Tepidisphaeraceae bacterium | reverse complement strand
TCGGTTCCATGTCTTTACCCGGTTGGCTCCATCCGGACAGGCCGGATGGAGATTGTTATCAAAACCTAACCGGTATCTTACCCGGCGGTGCGTATCGTGCAAGATGAGTCCGCCGATCCGCAATCGGAGGGCAGATTCTTACCCTGTCACCTTGTCACCCTGTCACCCTGTCACCTTGTCATTTCTGTCACCCCATGCCGCTCGGGCTCGGATCAACAACAGGCCGCGGGAGCGAAATCCGGCGTACCTCTATTTCTGCTCCCCCAGCAGTTTGGGGCTGAGCTTTCCATACAGAACACTCGTTCCCATAAGCAGCAGGCCCAGGCCCATCGAGGAAAGGATTTTGTAACCGGTCCCCAACTCGCTCATGTCGACCAGCAGGACTTTCAGCAGGGTCACGCCGAACAGGCCCAGGCCGAAGAATCGCAGCGATGCCCGGCGGGCCCTGAACCCGCCGACCACGCAGGCGATGGCGAAGATCGACCAGAAGATCGAGATCACGACCTGCTTGGCCCGTTGCGGGTCGGTGAACTGGCCGCTGGGCGCGTGCTCGAAGCTGCGGTCGATTTCCAATGTGCCGATCCACAGGAGGATCAAGACCGACAGGAAACCGCTGGCGCGCCGCACAAAAGTCAGCGGCGCCCCCCAGCATTGCACGGTCATTGCCGCCACCAGCCCCAGGCCGGCCAGGGCCTGGGCGTTGAACAGCACCGTCACGTCCACGGGCGGACGGTCCACCCTGCGGATGAGCGTGTCCAGCAGCAGGAATTTGCACGCCAGCAGGGCCGTGAGCCACTGGGCGACCTGGGCGCGGGTTTCGATGGAACTGGACCGGTCCACCCATTTGCCGGCCGCCCACAGCGCGGTGGACGCGGCCGTCCAGAGGATCGTCAGCAGCAGCCACTCATATTGATCGGCGGGCCAGTCCAGCGATTGGCCAGATTTGACAGCGCTCTGCACGAGGAGGTCGACTTGCAGCGACAATCCAACCGTGATCAGTGCGATGACCGCGCAGCAGATCGCGTAGATCAGACTGGCCTCGCGATAATCCTGGCCGGCGTTGGCCAATGCCTTTCGCAACGACGCCCGCCGCAGCCAATACATCGCCGGCAGAGACACCGCCAGAACCAGGGCCATTTCCATCGTCGTGTTGAACCACGGCGACTGCTGGACCCAGGTGTCGGACATGCGACCGGCCAACGCGTCAATCACCGCCCATTTCACGCTGGCCAGCAGCAGCACGGCCACGCCCTGCACAGCCCAGGCGATGCGATCCGACCCGATGTCCGCCAGCACCAGAATCCACGCCAGAACCACAAGCGACAGTGTTGCGCCCAGGTACGGCAGCATCATCATTGACGCCGTCGCCCACAGAAGCACCGTCGCCGCCCCCATACACCACGACCAGCTTCGCTCCGGCCGGCCGTCGATGGCGGGCGTGCTGGTCAGCCACGCGATCGCCTGGCCCATCAGCGCGACGATCCAGCAGACCGTCAAAGCCGGAGTGATCCCCTGGCCGAAGATCGCGATCCACGCCGCCGCGTGGGCGCTGCCGGCGAAGATGCCGTTGAGATTGCCCAGGGCATCGAAGGCTGCCAGCATCCATGCGGCGATTCCGGCGACGCGGGAGATCTGGCGATCCAGCACCGCTCCCAATGTCGCCAGGGCAATGCCCAGCACCGCCCAACCGATCACCAGCCACAATCCCGACAATGCAACCGGCAGCGCCACGATCAACAGCGCGGCGGACTGCACCGCATATCCCATCGCCAGCGGCCAGGCCGCCCGCCGTATTCCCGCCGACAATGCCGCGCACACCGCCGCCGTCACCAGCACGGCGCTGGTCCGCGTGACGGTCGATTCATCGCGCAGGAGCCACAGCACGGCGGCCGTGAGCAATCCGGTGACAACGGTGCTGAAGTTAGCCCCGGCGTCGGAGAGCATGACGCCCGGCGCCCAGTCGGGGGTTTGGTCGATGCGCCGCCGGAATGCGGTGGCGACGAGTTCCGCTTGAAACGCCAGTGCGAAGATGGCGCTGAAGGCCAGAAGCGTGGTGGTCTGGTCGGCGTAGCGGTAATCGTTCATGACGGCCAACATCCAGAACGACGTGGTTCCCAGCGTAAGGCCGCGCAGCGTCCACCATCTTCGCGTCGATCCCAGATACGCCAGGCTCAGGCCGACGATTTGCATCATGAGCAGATAGCTCAGGAACCCGGCGAGTTGGGGATGCGCATTGCTGACCAACAGCGGTATCAGACTCCCGCCGACGATGGACAGCACGGCGATGCTGACCAGATTTCCCCACCACGCGACGGCGGCGCCGATCAGCGTCACCAGGCAGGTGAGCGCCAGGGCCATGCCGGGATCGTAAAGTTTGTAGTAAGCGTTCCCCGCATAACTGGCCAGGAAGAGCGTCGCCACGCCCGCGCCCATCAGGCTGGCCCCCGGAATCCGGTCGATCCGCCGCCGAACCCATTCACCGGCCGCCAGCAACGCCACGCCCGCCGCCGCGATCATGATCAGCTTCACCTCCGGCGGCATCTGCTGGAGCCAACCCTGATCGTAAATGAACTTCACGCCCAGCGCCGCCCCGATGACCAGCACGATGGCGCCGATCCATCCCGTCCATTTCAACCCCAGCGCCCGCTCGAATTCAAAGCCGAGAGTCTTGCCCGCCGCCTGCACCGGCTTATTCACTGGAGCGATTGGTGCTGCAAATCCCGGCGCCGGCCGGCGCGGCTCAAACAAACTGACCGGTCGCGCGGGCTGCGGCGCGTCGGCATGAGGCGCATTCGCCTGGTCGGGCAGGCCGACGGCAGGACGCAGTTCGGGCTTGAGGGAATAGCGTTCCGGCAGCTTGGCGGGCCCGGCCGGCTTTGCAGGGGCAGCCGCGGCGATCGGTGCGGAACCGGCCGGGCGCGACAATTCGGCCGCGGGTTTGGCGGGGCCAATCGGGGTGACCGGCAAGGGCGGCGGTTGGGTTGTGGCCATCGGCGCAGCGTCGGGCAGCGGCCCGTGCGATTCAGCGGCACGCAGCTTGTGGAATCCCTCCAGAAGCGAGGCGGTCGGCGATTGCGGAGTTTGCCGCGTGAGCAGTTGTTCCTCCAGCCGTCGGACTCTCGCTTCCAGCGCCTCGATCCGGCGATCCGATTCCGTGTCCGCCATGTGCCATCCTCGCTTCCCGCAGTCCCCTTTTGCATCGGCAATGCCGGCGGCCGCCCGCGAGCGGCACTTCGATCCGGCCGGTAGATGTTAACGGCCATTATATATCCCCGCGTCTGCCGCACCAGCCCACATTGCCCGAATTGCCGCGCCCGATCGCCGCAGTCTCCGCCGCACCGACCTCGTCGATCCCACGGCGTTCTGACTTACTTATCGTCGGAAAGCCGAATTTTGTTGTGGCCCAGCGCCCCAAGCCATGTTAATATGCCCTTGCAACGCACCCATGTCTGATTCAGTGTGTGTGCTTCGCCAGGAGCCTTGCATGCGCAATTCACGCCGAAATCAATTACCTGCCGCCTGTGCACTGGCAATTCTGGCCGCCAGCGGATCGACGGCGCTGGCGGCTTCCATAGGCGACGTTTTTGTCATCGGCCTGGAAAACCACAACTGGACGCAACCCGATCCAACCAGCGGCGTCCAGCAGCTCATGGGCAACCCCGCCGCCCCCTATATCAACAGTCTCATTGTTCCCAACACACCGGCGTCCGCCCAGGTGTCTTATGCCTCCGACTATTACGGCGTCGCCGTCGGCGCCCATCCGTCGGAGGGCAATTACGTCTGGTCCGAGGCCGGCACGGACTTCGGCGTTCACACCGACAACGATCCCAGCGCGGCCAGCGGAAATATTTTCACCGCGCCGCATCTGGCCGCGCTGATGAACGCCAATGGCATCACCTGGAACAACTACCAGGAAGATGTCCAATTCAGCCCCAGTCCCACGCAGAGCGCCTCGGGCACATCCACGACCACCATCAATCCCTACTACGGGACCGGGCAATATGGATACGCCGTCAAGCACAACCCGATGGCCTTCTTTTCCGACACCGCCACCGAAAACGTCAAGACGTTTGACCAGCTCCGCACCGACATCACCAACGATACGTTCGCCCGCTACAACTGGATCACTCCCAATCTGTACGACGAGATGCACTCCGCACTGGACACCGATTTTGTCTACAATGGAGTCACATGGCCGGCCGGCACGGACCAGGAAGCGGTCGCCGAGGGCGACAACTTCCTGTCCCAGATCATTCCCGCGATCCAGGCGACAAACGCTTACAAGAACAACGGCGCGATCATCATCTGGTTCGACGAAACCGAAGGCGGCGATACCACCGCACAGACGATTCCGGAGATCATCCTGTCCCCATTGGCCAGGGGAAACGACTACGCCAGCACCGTCGAAATGAACCACTCATCGGACCTGAAGACCATGCAGGAGATCTTCGGCCTGGGGCCGTATCTGGACAACCCGATTCCGGCCGGGGAGACGAATGTGTCAGGCGATGGATACAACACCGTTTCATCGGTCAATGATCTGAGCGACTTGTTCCTGCCGGGCGTGATACCCACGGAGGTGCCGGAGCCGGCATCGCTGTCCGTTCTGGCCATTGCCGTGGCGGGGGTGCTGATGCGGCGTCGTCGCGGCGGATGTCGGTCCGCCAGAACCCACCGAGAATAACGGACCGGGCCCGTGACTGCGGACCAGCACAGATCGTGTTGGACCACCGCGAGCGCGCCGGCGCAAAAACCAACCGGTGTTTCTAGGCCACGGCGCGTTTGCTGGCGGCGGGGGGGACGAAGATCTTGACGCAGTTACGGCCGGCTTTCTTGGCGGCGTAGACGGCGACGTCGGCGGCCTTGAGCAGGTGTTCGGGCCGGCGGAGCGGGCCATCCGGCTCCATGCACGCGACGCCGATGCTGATGGTGACAACAATCGGCGATTTGCCGACGGAGGTGTTATGGCGGGCGACGGCGCAGCGGATCTCCTCGGCCGCCTTGGCGCCCAGTTCGCGGGGAGTGTTCGGCATGATCAGCACCATTTCCTCGCCGCCGTACCGGGCGGCCAGATCGCCGGATCGCGCCTGCTTTCGGATCATCATGGCGACGGCGCGAAGCACCTGATCGCCGGCGGGATGGCCGAAGCGGTCGTTGACCGATTTGAAATGGTCGATGTCCATCATCAGCAGCGAGAGGGGCTTGGCGCTGGCGAGATGGCCGGCGACTTGTTCGGCCAGAACCTTGTCGAAATGGGCGCGGCAAAACAGCCCGGTCAGGCCGTCGGTGGTGGCCTGATGGGCCAGGGTCCGGTTCTGCTCCTGGAGCTCGGTGGCGTGCTGCTGGGTTTGCAGGGAGATTTCCACGAGGGTTTCATTGGCGCGCTTGAGAATCGCCTCGAAATTGTCGCTCTTTCCGATCTGAATCTCAAAGAGGGTGGCCACCTCCTTGGTGCGACGGCCGATTTCCTCCAGCAGGACGTTGGTATCGGTTTCGGTCGCCTTGAAGCGAGCGGCACACAACTCGTGGACCTTATTGATTGCCGCGGCGGGCGATTCGTCGACATACACATCGGCGCAGCGACCGGCCAGATCAATCAGTTCGCACACCTTGCGCAGGGCGGGATCCTTGACGCTGTCCGGGTTGCTGCTGGAGGCGATGGGAACGGCCAGGATGGGCGGCAGTTTCCACACGTCGGCCAGAATGGCCCCGGCGTCGGCGTGGGTCAAGCCCAGGGCCCTGGTCTCCGCCTGCATAAGATCTTCGTGCGACGCCGCGCCGCCGCATATTTCGCCGTATTGTTCTCCGAGAACCTGATCCAGGACGAGCATGCCGATGTCCCTGAGCAGCGCGGCCAGGAAGGCCTCCTCGCATTGCACGAGGTTCATCTTCCCGCCGATCGTGCGAGCGGCCGTTGCCGAATAGATGCTGCGCTTCCAGAAGGCCAGGATATCGAACCCCCGGGAATTGTTCTTGCGCAGGTTGTTGATGAGCGAGAATCCAAGCACAAGCGTTTTGACACTCTGCATGCCGAGAATGACCATTGCCTGGCTGATGGTCGAGACGTGCGAGCTGCGGCCGTAAAAACTGCTGTTGACCGTGCGCAGGATTTTCCCGCTGAGGGCGGGATCCTTGCTGATAATCGCGGCGATTTCGGCGATATCGACATCGTCCTTGCGCGTGAGTTCAAGGACTTCCATGGCGATCGTCGGAAGCGACGGCAGGGTCGGGCACTGGCGAATTCGGTTGACGAGTTCGGCGTTCATCAATGGACTGCTCTCGCTGAATCAATGGACAGGGTATGGCAGGGTTGCCGTTGGCATACGCATTATGACTTATATCGGAGCGGGACCGCCGCGAAATAAATTCAATTTTCTTGCGTACGGGGCGGTTATCGGCCCGCGGCCATCGCGGCCTGGATCTCGCGGAGAATTGATTCGGGATCGGCCCCGACAATCACCTTGCGGATGCGGCCGTCGGCGCCGACGATGACCGTCTGGGGAATCCCCAGCACGCCGTAGGCGCCACCCGCCGTGGAACTATCGTCCAACAGCACGGGCATGGTAAGGCCCTTGGCGGCCATGAACGAGCGGACAGTCTGCTGCGACTCGCCCTCGTCGATCTCGTACCAGCACAGTCCCTGCGAAGCGAATTGGCGGTACATCTTGTCGAGCTCGGGCATTTCGCCGACGCACGGCCCGCACCAGGTGGCAAAGAAATTGAGCACCGCCACCTTGCCGCGCAGGGCGGTCGAACTGACCGTCGTGCCGTCGATCGCCTTGAGGCGAAACGCCGGCGGGGCCTTGCCCACCAGCGCCGTGGCATCGTTGGCCGGGTGGCTTTCCCGCGATCCCGGCGGCGGCGTCCAGGCAAAGGCGTCGGCGGTGATCGAGGCGTCCGGCTCGATCGTCGTGTAGGCGATGGTCAGCACGGCGGATTTCACCGTGCGCGCTCCCTGGCGCAGGAAGCCCCTGGTCATGTCGATCGCGACGCTCTGCACGAGTTGCGTCTTTGGATCGATCGTGACGGTCATGTCGCTGTCGGATTGGGCGATGCGCAGGGTCGGGCAGCTTTGGCCGTTTACGATCGCGTCGTCACCTCGATCGACGGCCGTGGCATCCTGGGTGAGGATGGACGTGGGATGCTCGCTGGCGGCCATGGCCAGACTGGGGTTTTGTTCATTGAGAACCTGAACGACGAGGCTGGCGGAATCGTCCGGCGTCATGCGTCCGGCCGGTCCGTCGTCCAGGACGTATTGGTTGCCGGCGGGTGCATACATGTAGAGCTTTTGCCCGGTCGCGCCGAGTTGGATGTCGGATTCCGATTCGTGCTCGAAGCGGTTGGGCGCCAGGAACGATCCGGTGATCCTGACGCTGGGGTTGGATGTACGGCCGTCAACGTCGAAGCGTCCGGTGATTGAGCCCGCGACCCGCAACGAATGCAGGGCGGCGTAATGGTTGCCGAGCGAATCGAGAATTGCCGAAGCGGCGGGCGACGGCCGGGTTGTCGATGCCGGGCCCGCCGACAGGTCGGTTGGTCCGGCGGAGTTGTCTGTCGGCAGCGTGGCCGGAACGGCCGATAACAGGTCGGCCGGCCCGGTGGCGGGCGCGATCAGCAATTGCGTTCCCGGGTTATCGCACCAGGCCGCACGGCCGGCGCCGCCGAGAGTCCATGCGACAACCAAGCACACCGCCGCGCAACGGAGCCTGTACATTGACATACGACCTCCCCGGTCACCCCCACAATTGGGCACAATCATACAGTTGCCACGGCCTTTTGGAAACGCCAAATTGCGGCCGATGCACAATAAATTACATCGCGGCGTGCGGAGCATCGCAGGACGAACCTCACAGGGCCACCGTCAGGGTTGAACCGGCGCTGATGGAATCGCACCACGCCTGCCACATCTGGCGATAGGCCCGCTCAATCTGGCGAGCGTAGGCCGGGCCATCCATCAGCGGCGACGACCGCATCCGCTGGCGAAGGCTTGACCGCAATTCCGCCAGTCGCTGGCGATCGCCGGCCAGTTCGACGGCGCTGCGCACGTATTGATCCTGATCCACGGCCGCCAAATCACCCAGGCCGATATTGCTGAGCAGGCTGAGCCCAACGCGCGACAGGTGGTCGGGTCCAATGAGCGAGACAACCGGGACGCCCATCCACAGCGCCTCGCAGGTCGTCGTCGTGCCGTTGTATGGATAAGTGTCCAGAGCGATATCCATGTCGGAAAACATCTTGAGATGTTCCAGACGCAGCGGGCAGTTTCCGCGCAGGTCAAGCCGCTGGGGGTCGATTCCCATGCGCTGGAAGGTGCGGCGCATTTCCTGCTGGACCAGCGGCTCGGTCAATCCGCCGGATTTCATCAGCAGCTTCGACGACGGCGCCGCGCGCAGAATCTCCGCCCACATGCCCAGCGTCGTGGGGGATATCTTGGCGTGGTTGTTGAAGGAGCCGAACACGATGGGAGCGTCCGCCGGCCGCTCCTGGATTTCCGGCGCGTCGGCGGGGGGGTCATAACACCACGCCGTCGGGCTGAGCCGGTACAGTTTTTCCGAATAGAAGCGGTCGTGTTTACCCGGCGGATCGGTCCACTCGTCGGTGAAGCGCCAGTCGATGGCCGTCAGGCCGGTGGTTCCCGGATATCCCAGCGCCGTGACGAGCACCGGCGCCGGCTTGCGGGCAAAGACCAGCAGGCGTTCGCCGGCGGTGTGGCCGGACAGATCCACCAGGATGTCGATCTGGTCTTCACGAATCCAGTCGGCGACGCGCTCATCGGGCACGTTGAGGATTTCGCGCCATTGGAACGCGCCGGCGGCAATGCGGCGTTTGATCGGGTCGGTATGCGAGCGTTCGTAGTTGGAATAGCACGCGTATTGCACCGCCGATGGGTCGTGCGCCTCGACCAGCGGCAGGAGAAAATTGGCAACCGAATGGACGCGAAAATCGGCCGACACGTAACCCACGCGCAGCGGCCGATCCCTGTCGGAAGTGTTGGCGAATCGCGGCGGCGCCGGCAGGAGTCGTCGGGCATGGCGATCGTTGTACATCCGCGCCTCGGTCAGGATGGCTTCGGGGCGGTCACCGCGCGATGTCATCGACAGCAGCAGATTGCTCTGGGCCGTTGCGTCGTCGTGGTAGATCAGCGCCCCGCGGTAGGCGGCGACGGCTTCGTCGAGCCGGCCCATGTCCTTGAAGTTGGCCGCCAGCGTGTTCCGGGCCGCGATCAGATTCGGCTTCTGCTCGAGCATGATGCGGCACTGTTCGATGGACTCCTCGAACCGGCCCTCCAGCCGCAGCGTGTTGGCCAGATTCGTGCGGATTTCCAGACTCCGGGGGCGGATGGACGCCGCCTTTTCCAG
This sequence comes from uncultured Tepidisphaeraceae bacterium, assembly GCA_964420285.1. GTDB lineage: Bacteria > Planctomycetota > Phycisphaerae > Tepidisphaerales > Tepidisphaeraceae > CAYQTE01. The sequence continues at coordinate 33,883 of CAYQTE010000038.1, read as the reverse complement.
CGTCGTCAGGGCACGCCGGATTTCGCCCTTCTCCAGCAAAGCCGTGGCCAGATTGTTCATCGTCTCGTATCGCTGCGGATCGGCCGCCAGAATCTCCTCGTAACAGGCGATGGCATCGTCGAGCCGGCCCATGGCCTTGAGCGTCACGCCCAGGTTTGTTCGCGCCGGATAGCACAGCGGATTCATCGCGATCAACTGGCGCAGCAGCGTTTCGGCTTCCTCGAGCCGGCCCTTGATGCGGTAGGCGTTGCCCAGATTGTTGATGGCTTCCTGGTAGGTCGGCCGAAGCTCGACGGCGCGGCGGTATTGCTCAATCGCTTCGTCGATCTTGTTCTGGGCCTGTAGCACCAGTCCCATCGTGCAGTGGATTTCCGCCTGGCCGGTCGAATGCTTCAGAGCCTGGCGCACGAGATGCTCGGCGATGGGGATTCGGCCGGCCTGATAGGCCATGAACCCCAGCAGATGCAAAGCGCCGGCGTGGTCGGGCTCGCGAGCCAGAATCTGATTGCAGATCGCTTCGGACTGCGGGAACTGGCCCTGGCTTTGATACCGGGCCGCCATCTCGTAAGCCTGTGGAATGGAAAGCTGCGTCATGCCCTTTGCCGCCTGCAAAAAACCAGCAGCGCGATAAACAAAATTCCGGCCCCGCTTGGTCACCCGGAACGTATCGCTATACCGCGATTCCTGCCTGGCGTTGTCCCTCTGTTCAAAATTCTATCCCCCGCCGACATTGCGAAATCCACGCAATTGCCGCATGTCGATGATCATCGCTCCCGGCTCGGCTGGCAAGGCGCTGGTGGAAAAATCCACCGGCAGGTCGCGGTACGCCGGATGCTGCTCGGCCAGAAGCAGGCGGATCATCGACACGCCAGCCCACGGCCGATACGAACTGGGCTGGCCGAATTCCTCATAATACACCGCCGGCGCCACCGTATCGGACCAGTCCGCTCCAATCAATTTGACGCGCGAGGCGGCGGAAAGTTCCGGTCCATTCAATAAATGTTGCGCTAAGCCCAATTCCGTCGTCTGCGGCCGCACAAAATACACCTTCACGAGGTCCGCCGCCGCAAAGACGCTCGCACCGGCCAACAGGGCCATCCAAATCGCCGGCAGCCATGACGGGGCCGCCGAGAGCGACCCCAGCCGCACCGCGGCGATCTGCCACCACCCCTGCATCGCCATCAGCACAAACAACGCCACCAGCGACTCGATAGCCACCTGCGTGCGAAACGACGGCCAGTTGTTCTTCACAACCAGATTCGGCAGGTACGTCAGCGGCACAAGCGCCGCCGCGACCGCGAGCAGTTTCCATCGGCCGGAGCCGCGACGCACGTACAGAGGAAGGCCCGTCACGATCAGAAGTCCAATGGCGACGGCCACCCAGGATTGCGTGTTGATGTTCGTCAGATTCATTGCCATACCGACGACTGTTCGGAAGAACGCCCACTTATCCGGCAGGTCATGCAATCCGACCAGCGCCGCGCGCTCTGATGCTGATTCACCCGGATAAAGCCGTGGCACCGGATGGCGCAATCCCCACCAGAGCGCGACCGCCGCTCCCGCCATCGCCACGGCGGCCACGATCGCGTACCTCGCCGCCGCCCGTGGCAGATCGGAAGTCCCGGCCGTGGATCCGATCGAATCCGATCGCGCGATGCGCGGCCTCAAAAGATCGATTGCCGCGAAGACCCAGAACACCATTGCGGCCGGCTGGTAGATTAGCGCCGCCGCCAGCAAACTCGCCGCGGCTCCCGATCGCAACCCCCATCGCCTGCCGGCGGCAATGCCGGCCTCACCGCTCGGTGCCGCCAGCATCGCCGCCAGGCCCGCCGCCGCCACCGCCAGCGGCTGGGCGACTTCTGTGCCCCACGCCGCGTATACCTGCATGGCCGGCAGCGTCCCGCACACCACCGCCATGCCCGCCGCCAGCGATCGCGGCCAGCCGGTCCGCACCATCGCCGCATAGAAGACGAACGCCGCGATCACGATGAACAACTGCCCCAGCTCGCGCGCCCGCGCAATCGCCGCGATCGTGTGGATCGAACCGAAGACCGCGTTGAGAATCACACCGTCCAGCGGCCGGCCTTGTGCAATGCAGTTTTGCAGAATCCGCAGATGGTGCTGGGACGAATTGAATGTGATGTTGTAGTCGTCCATGAACCCGTACGACGCGGTCCAGGTCGAGGCGTACGCCGCCCCGATCGCCAGCGCGATCACACACAACGGCACGGCGTGCGTGCGAAAGCGGCGACGGAACGAATCGTCGGAGATCGTTGATCTCATGCAAAGTGGCTGGATCGGCGGCCCGGTACGCCGGCGCCATGGTTCAGCGTTCGATCCGCTCACGTCCGCCCAGATACGGCCGGAGCACGTCGGGGATGGTCACCGAACCGTCCGCGTTTTGGTAGTTTTCCAGGATGGGGATGAGGATGCGCGGGCTGGCGACGACGGTGTTGTTCAGCGTGTGGCAGAATCGCACTTTGCCATCGGCGCCGCGGTAGCGCAAATTCAATCGCCTGGCCTGGAATTCATACAGACGCGATGCCGAATGCGTTTCGCCGTAGCCGCTGGCGGGATTCTTGCCGTCGAACCGGCCGGGCATCCACGTCTCAACGTCCATCATCGACGCGTTCTTCACGCCGATGTCGCCGGTGCAGCATTGAATGACGCGGTAGGGCAGGTGCAGCCGTTGCAGCAGTTCCTCGGCGTAAGAGAGCATGCGCTGATGCCACTGGCGGCTTTCATCGACATCGTTGCGGCAGATGACAACCTGCTCGCATTTGTCGAACTGATGCACGCGGTACAGGCCGGCCGTGTCTTTGCCGTACGTGCCCGCCTCGCGACGGAAGCAGGTGCTGACCGCCACGTATTTCCGCGGAAGCTGGCTTTCCTCCAGCGTCTGATTCATGTGATATGCGGTCAGCCCGACCTCCGCCGTCCCCGTCAGGAACACGTCATCGGCCGGAACCTGATACGTCTGCTCCCGCCCGGCGGGGAAGAACCCGGTCCCCTGCATCGCCACTTCGCGCACCAGCACCGGTACGCTCATCGCGGTGAAGCCCTTCTCGCGGGTCATCATCTCGACGGCCATGCGCAACACGGCCGAGTGCAATTCGGCGGCCAGACCTTTGAGGTAATACGAGCGGGTTCCGGCGATATTGGCTCCAGCCTCGAAGTCGAACAGGTCCAGATCGCGTCCCAGTTCGATGTGCGTTTTGGGTTTGAACTCGAAGTGACGCGGCTCGCCCCAGGTTCGCAGCACGACATTCGCCGATGCATCCGCCCCGACCGGCACATCGTCGTCCGGCGGCTGCGGAATCGTCAGCAAGAGCGGCACGAGCGCCGCCTCGGTCGATTTCCAGCGTTCCTCGGATTCTTTGACGGAGTTCTTCAACGACCCGACGCGCGCGATCGCGGCCTGCTTTTCCGCGGGGTCTTTCAGCCGGCCGATCTGCTTGGAGGCTTCGTTCTGTTCGGAGCGCAGCCGCTCGAATTCCTGCTGGGCTCGGGTGCATTGGGCATCCAGGTCCAGCACGGCCGCTATGTTGACCGAGACGTTCTTGAGTTCCGCTCCGCGGCGGTATTTTTCCGGATCGTCGCGCAGGAGCTTCAGGTCGATCATGTCACCACGCGAAGTGGGCAAAGGCCTTGTTCGCCTCGGCCATGCGGTGCGTGTTCTCGCGCGTGCTCATGGCCTTGCCCTCTTTCTTGTACGCGGCCATGAGTTCATCGGCCAGCCGATCGGCCATCGGTCTCCCCCCGGATTCGCGGCAGGCCTGCAATATCCAGCGGAACGCCAGGCTCTGCTGGCGGCGCTTGTTCACCTGCATCGGAACCTGATAGTTGGCCCCGCCGACGCGACGGCTGCGCACTTCGGCGCTGGGCTTGACGTTGTCGATCGCGGCCTCGAAGAGTTCCAGCGGCGGCACATCCTTCATCTTCTTGGTGATCTGTTCCATGGCCCCATAGAACACCTTCTGTGCGATGGTCTTTTTCCCGTCCCACATCAGGCAATTGATGAATTTGCTCACCAATTTGCTGTTGAAACGCGGATCGGGCCGCAGGATGTCTTCGCTCGCCGTGAACTTCTTGTACGCCATAGCCTTCTCTTCCAGAATCGTTTCGCCAACGCGGTTTGCCTTCAGGCGTTCCGCTTCAGCCACCAGACGAACACTCCGATCGCCGCCAGAACAAATACGCAGAGAAAAATCAGATCCTTGAGATTTTGCGTATCCATTTCCGGATCAGGTCCATCGACCCGCCTGACGGTCATTTGCCTTGCTTGGCCCCGTATTTACTGCGGCTGCGTTTACGGCCGTCCACGCCCAGAGCATCCAGCGTGCCGCGGATAATGTGATAGCGCACGCCGGGCAGATCGCGGACGCGGCCGCCGCGGATCAGGACAACGCTGTGTTCCTGCAGGTTGTGTTCCTCGCCGGGGATATACGCCGTGACCTCGCGCCCGTTGCTCAGTCGCACGCGGGCGATTTTCCGCAGGGCGGAGTTGGGTTTCTTGGGTGTCATGGTCTTGACCTGAAGGCACACGCCGCGTTTTTGCGGGCAGGCTTCCAGGTCTTTGACTTTGTTGATGCGCGGCAAATTCCGCCGCGGCTTGCGAATCAGTTGATTGATCGTCGGCATTCGTTGTCCTTACGGCCTCCACCCGCCGCAAGGCCCACGCCAAGCGGCAAGCCACGTATCTTATGAAATGCGGGCGGCCACGCAAGGGTTGGCGGGGAGGATTTTGGCGCGAGAGTGCCCGAATTTCCGGGAGGCCGCCTTTTCATCCTCCCCTGGTACGCCGGGGGAGGAGTGAGGTGGGGGTTTTTCGCGCGGCGCTCCATCGCTTGACCGGCATCGAACGTCGCCACGGGCGGCCCCCACCCCGACCCTCCCCCGGAATACCAGGGGAGGGGGAAAGAGCTTGGCCTGCATCGACTTATGTTTGCCCGGAAAATCGGGCACACCCTTTGGCGCAAGGCCGGGATTCCCTATCCAGGTCGGACGATCGTAATACGCAAAACATGTAGCACGTTCTCACTGGCTGGCTAGGCCCTCATTTCCGCGTTGCCGTCAATTTGGCAAGCCGCTTGATCCCCATTCCCAAACCGAAAGCTATTGCACAACTCATCGGCGTTGCGATGCAAGAGAGCATCGGCCCCTCGCCGACATAGTCCGCGGCAAAACCGACAACCACTCCCAGCGCAATCCAAACACTCAGGCGCGGGCGTTTTGCCTTCGGCAGAAAGGTGGATATGAACGCCGCAAGCACGGTGGCATACACAATGACAACCGTCACTGGCCTCAGAACTTGCGCGACGGCACCAAAGCGGGAAATCGCCAGGAACGGATGCATTTCCATAGCTCCGCATCAGTGCCAGCATCATCGAGCATGCAGCGCCGGTAGAACGCGGTCAATGCGATCCATCGTCCCAATGCGCGGCAGGCATTTGCCCGCTTCAAGTTGGCGAATTGTCTGTGGCGTGACCCCCGCGCGCTCGGCGAGTTCCCGCCGGGTCATTCCCGCAGAGATTCGCCGTTGCACCACTTCGCGAGCGATATCCGCCCGGGCATACTCGATGGCGGGTACCGACCCGTTCTTGGCCGGCTTGGGAAGCGGCGGCATTACCCCGGCCTTGCGTATCCGTCGTTGCAACCTGGGACGATTCTGCATCACCAAACCCTCCACGCGTTGATCCTACCAGATACGGAGCGAGCATCACAATCCAGGCAAGCCAATTGCATGCTCTCAAGGCGATATGACTCACGCCCGGACGCGGTTTTGGGGCAGAAGTTCACCCCTCCGCTGTTCCCCCCGATTTTTCCGGGAATTCGCCGTCTGCCTCGATGGTTCCGTATTGTTAGGTGAAGATGCGTCGTCAAATCGCTTTTCGCGATCTTTTCGCCAGATTTTCCGTTGGGCCGCCGTCGTCTGGTGCCCTTGGCGCCACTCTTGCAAGGCTTCGACGGAGATATGTCTGGGGAACCGTGCTTCTCTGCGCCATTGTCGGAGTCCTGGCCGCGATGAAGGAAACACGCCATGCGGGCCAATCCCGGCCGTTCGTGGCGGCCACGCCGGTTGAATTGACGGCCCAGCAGATGTCGGCGCAGGCGGATGTCGATTTCCAGAAGAAGATCACCCCGCTGTTCGTCACCTATTGCTATGAGTGCCACGGCAACGGGAAGCGCGAATCGGATTTTGCGATCGACACTTACAAGACGGCCGCGTCGGTGACCAACGACCCCTCTACATGGGAAACCGTGCAGCGTTATATCCACATGCACGAGATGCCGCCCAAGGATCATCCCCAGCCCACCGAGGCCGAGCGGGCCCTGGCCAGCACCTGGATCGACGGCGCACTTCGGCGGTATTACGAGCAGCACGTCGATCCCGGTCGCGTGACCATCCACCGCCTCAATCGCGCGGAATACAACAACACCGTGCATGACCTGATCGGCGTCGATTTCCGGCCGGCGGACGATTTCCCGGCCGACGACTCGGGGTATGGTTTTGACAACGTCGGCGACGTGCTTTCGCTGCCGCCGGTGCTGATGGAGAAATACCTGACGGCCGCGGATCAGATCGTGAACGAAGCAATCGTCACCGATCCGATCCAGAGCAAGGTGCAGCGTATTCCGGCCAGTCTGGCGGAGGTGGGGTTCAACGCTTTCGGAGATCGCGGCGACGGCTGGGTGAAGCTGGTCAGTCTGGAAGAGGACGATGTTGCGTACGAGATGCCGGTGCTGGCGGCGGGGGATTACATTCTGCGGGTCAAGGCGTACGCCACGTTGGATGGCGGTGTGAATCCGTACGATCCCAACGATAAGTTCCAGCCGCAGTCGCTTGAGCAATATAAAAAGGCCCTGGCCGATCCGCCGATGAAGCTGTCGCTGATGTTGAACGACGCGGTGGTCAGCGAAGTTGCGTTGACGACCGACGAGAACAACCCCGGCATCTACGAGGCGCGCATGGGCGTGCCGTCCGGCAAGCAGCGGTTCCGCGTCTCGGTGCGCCGCCAACGCGGCGGGGCGGGTGAGTTGCTGATGAAGAACGGCCGGCTCGGCAAGGAGCAGGCGGGTGTCGTATACGTCCGCTATCTCGAAATCGAAGGCCCGCTGCCCTGCGCGACCCGGCGATATCCCGTTGCTCAACTGCAACCGACCGGAACCGGCAGCGATACGCCGACCGGCGGCCGATTGTTCACCAGCGCCGGCGAGGCCGCCGTTGCCGTCGATGTTCCCAGGGACGGCGATTACATCCTCCGCGCCCAGGCCTACGCCATGCAGGCCGGCGACGATCCGGCGCGGATGCGCCTGAGCATCGACGACAAGCCGGTGCAGACCTTCGACGTGCTGGCGCCGGGCAAGATGACGCCGCTGAAGAACCAGCGGGTCTTTTCGCTGGCGCTGCTCTTCCCCGTGCCGCAGGTGTACGAGATCCACGCCAAACTCACGGCCGGCACGCACCATTTCAGCGCCGCCTTCATCAATCCCTTTACGGACGAGAAGACCGACAACCCCAATCTCCGCCAGCGAACGCTCACGATTCAGCATTTGGAAGTCGCCGATCTTTCCTCGCCGGTGCTTCGGCCGAAGATGCCGGACCCGGTAATGCAAGCGTTTAACGCGCATGTGAAGCTGGACGAACCGGCCACGCAGACGCGCGATGCCGCCCGCGCCATCATCAATGATCTGGCGCGCCGCGCCTGGCGGCGGCCGATCGAGGCGACCGAGCTTGACCGCATCATGGCCATGTACGATCTGGCCGAGAAGCAGGGCGATGTCTTCGAGGCGCGGATCAAGTTGGCGCTGAAGGCGGTGCTGGTCTCGCCGCATTTTCTATTCCGCGGCGAGCTTCAGCCCGAGCCGGACAATCCGCGATCGGTGCATCAGATTGACGAATTTGCCCTGGCATCGCGACTGAGCTATTTCCTCTGGAGCAGCATGCCCGACGACGAACTGCTCGGCCTGGCCTCGCGCGGCCAGTTGCGGCAGAATCTGCCCGCCCAGGTCAAGCGGATGCTGGCCTCGCCCAAATCCGCCGCCCTGGTCGAGAATTTCGGCGGGCAATGGCTGCAATTCCGCGGACTGGACAGCGTCTCGCCCGACAGCAGCGTCTATAAGAATTACGATGCGGCACTGCGGCAGTCGATGCGCGAGGAAACCAGCCGATTCTTCGATTACGTCATGCGCCAGGACCGGACCGTCATTGACTTCCTCGACGGCGATTACACTTTCGTCAACGGCCGGCTGGCGCAGCTTTACGGCATTGACGGCGTGAGCGGCGATGATTTCCAGAAGGTCTCGCTGGACGGGACGCAACGCCGTGGCATCCTCACGCAGGCCAGCGTGCTGACGCTGACGAGCAATCCCAATCGCACCAGCCCCGTCAAGCGCGGCAAATGGGTGCTGGAAAACCTGCTGGGTGCTCCGCCGCCGCCACCGCCGCCCAGCGTGCCCTCTCTCGACGAGGAAGCCAAGACCGTCACCGGCACCCTGCGCCATCAGATGGAATTGCATCGCGCCAACCCCACATGTGCCTCCTGTCATGCACGCATGGACCCGATCGGGTTCGGCATGGAGAACTTCGACGGCATCGGCCAGTGGCGCGACCAGGACGCAGGACAGCCCGTCGATGCCGGCGGCGAATTGCTGACCGGCGAGGCCTTCAAAACGCCGCTTGAACTCCTGCAAATCCTGGCCAATTCCCGGCGGGATGATTTCCTGCATTGCCTGACAGAAAAAATGGTGACCTACGCGCTGGGGCGCGGTGTGGATGTCTACGATCATGCGGCCGTCGATCGGATCGCCGATGGCTTGGCCGATGATCCCCGGTTCTCGAACCTGGTTCTGGGGATCGTGCAATCCGTGCCGTTCCAGATGCGTCGCGGCGAGGGCGATCCGACGACGGCGGCAAACTGAGCGCGCCGCACTCTTATCCCCTCTCCCTGTAATCAGGGAGAGGGCAAGGGTGAGGGTTGGGACGCGGACCGGCGATGTTTATCTGGTCGCCTGGCGAGCCGGAACCCTCACCCCAACCCTCTCCCTGGGTACAGGGCGAGGGGGGGAAGATTGAGTCGCGGCGAGGGCGATCCGACGGCGGCCAACTGAACGGGCCGCAAGACGGCGCCGCGCCAGAGTTGAAAGAGGCTTTTTGGAGAAGGTGGCAGCGATGATTTCACGATGGCCAATTCCGCGTCGCACATTTCTAAAAGGCCTGGGCACCGCAATCGCCTTGCCTCTGCTCGATGCGATGGGTCCGCTCAAGACCGTGGCACGGGCCGCCGATGCCGCCGGCGGCAGCACGGCCGCGGCCGCGGCGAGCGCCCTTCCGCGACGCATGGCCTTCATGTACGTGCCCAACGGCGCGAACATGGAGGACTGGACCCCCGCCACGGCCGGAACCTCGTTTGAGCTGCCCAAGATCCTCGCCCCTTTGGCGCCGTATCGCGACAGCCTCAACGTCATCACCAATCTCGCGCAAGACAAGGCCAATGCCTACGGTGACGGCGGCGGCGGCCACGCCCGCGCCTCCAGCACGTTCCTGACCGGCTGCCATCCGCGCAAGACCGCCGGCAGCGATATCCGCGCCGGCATCTCCGTCGATCAATTCGCCGCCAGCCACATCGGCGACCGCACCCGCCTTCCCAGCCTCGAACTCAGTTGCGACAGCGGCGTTCACGCCGGGTCGTGCGATTCCGGATATAGCTGCGCCTATCAGTTCAATCTCTCCTGGCGCAGTGAGACGATGCCCATGAATCCCGAGGTCGATCCGCGCCAGGTGTTCCAGCGTCTCTTCGGCAGCGGCGGCGCCGATTCCGCCGAGGCACAGGCCAAACGTGATCTCTACAACAAGAGCATCCTCGATTTCGTCAGCGACGACGCCAAACGCTTCCAAAGCGACCTGGGCGCCACCGATCGCCGCAAGCTGGATGAATACCTTTCGGCCGTGCGCGAGATCGAAACGCGCATCGCCCGCAGCGAGCAATTCAAGCCGGTGATGCCGGCCGGCGCCAACGAGCCGGAGATGTTCGAGAACTACCAGGAGCAGCTTCGCCTGATGTTCGACATGCTGGCGTTGGCGTTCCAGACCGATTCGACGCGCATCAGCACGTTCATCATGGCCCACGAGGGCAGCAATCGCCCTTATCCGGTGGTCAATATCAAGGAAGGCCACCACGATCTCTCGCACCATCGCAATCAACAGGAGAAGAAGGACAAGCTGGCCATCATCAACCGCTACCACATCACGCAATTCGCCTACTTCATCGACAAACTCCGCAATATCAAGGAAGGCGACGGCACGCTGCTCGACAACTGCATGATCGTCTACGGCAGCGGCCTGAGCAACGGCAACGAGCACACGCCGGAAAACCTGCCGATCCTGCTGTTCGGTAAGGGCGGCGGGACCATCACGACCGGCCGGCATATCAAGTTGAACGCCGAGACGCCGCTGAACAATCTGTTCCTGTCGATGCTCGATCGCATGGGCGTGCCCACCGAGCACCTGGGCGACTCCACCGGCAAGCTTGAAGTGATCGCTTGAACCGATCCCTGTCGCATTGTCATTTCGCAGGAGTCGTCGATCGCAGAAGGAAACGAATCCGAGGAACCGCCAAAAACCGCCTATGAAAAACCCACCCCCCGTTCGCGTCGCGTTTATGAGCGTTGTCGCACTGGTGATGCTGTCCGCCTGCGCCAGCACCGATCCCGCCCGACCCACCAACGCCAACTCCGCTCCGTTCGCCCGTCACGCCGGCGTCGTCTCGGGGACTTTCCCGATCCCTGATGCCATTGCGCTCTGGCCCAATGGCGCGCCCGGCTCCGAGGGGAAAACCTCTCCGGAATCGGTCACCATGCGTCACGAAACGCCCGGCCAGAACGGCGTTGACTCGCCCGATGTCACCTTCAGAGTCGTCTCCAACATCAACAACCCCTCGATGACTCCCTTCCTTCCCGACAAGAGCAAGGCCACTGGCGCCGCCGTCATCGTCATGCCCGGCGGTGGCCACATGTTCCTCTCGATCGACATGGAGGGCTACGACGTGGGGCATTATCTGGCCCGGCACGGCGTGGCCGCGTTCGTGCTGAAATACCGCCTGGCCCGCTCGGAGGGTTCCACGTACAAAGTTGAAGTCGAATCGCTCATGGACACCCAGCGCGCCATCCGCACTGTTCGCGCCAATGCAGCCCAGTGGGGCGTCGATCCCAACCGCATCGGCGTGATGGGCTTCAGCGCCGGCGGCCAGTTGGCCTTCCTCGCCGGCACTCGCTACGACAACCCGGTCAAGGGCTCCGATGAGCCGGTCGATCATCTCAGTTGCCGCCCCAATTTCCAGGCGTTGATGTATTCCACCGCCAGCGACAGCGTCGTGGTCAGCAAGGCCTCCACGCCGCCCACGTTTCTCTGCTGCACCGCCACCGACATCCATCCCGACATGGCCGCCAACATGTGCCGGTACTATGCCAAACTCTTCGCCGCCGGCGTCCCCGCCGAATTGCACATCTACGCCGGCGGCGCCCACGGCTGGGGCACCCGCCCCACAGGCCGTCCGGTCAGCGAATGGCCCGACCGTTTTGTCGACTGGCTGAGCGACCGGGGATTGCTGAAACCGATGCCGGCAACCGCCCCCGCAATGTAGGGCTTCCGCTTGCTTTGACCCTTCAATACAACCCGATACAATCGAGGCGAAGGAGTCGAGCGATGAGCACCCGCGAGATCGAAAATCGCCTCACGGCCATCGAGCAGGAGATCGCCCACTTGCGCGCCCAGAGCGTGCCGCCGATCAAGGCTCACCCAATCCACGCCCTTGAAAAGATCCACGGCACGTTCGAAAACGACGAGGCCTTTCGGGAAGCGATGCTCCTTGGGCGCAAATGGCGTCAGTCGCGGTGCGCGCGTGCCCGAAAATCGAAGTAATGGGGGCGCTCGCCGCACATCCGCTTTTCCCGCGAATCAGCGTGTTCCCTATCTCGCGACACTTGCCCGGTGGTAGAATCCCGCCATGGCCGAGGAACCTTCGCAGGGTCCAACCGAACCGACCGCGAATCAGCCGCGGCCGCCTGCGTCGCCGCCGGTGGTGCTGGATTATTGTCATATACCGCGGCGTCCTTCGCGCGTGGTGCAATGGTTGCGCCGTTTGCCGTGGCCGTCGTGGATTACTGTTATCGTTCTGCTCCTTGCCGTTGCCGCGGCTTATTGGCTGAAGGTTGATCATGCGGCTTGGACCGTGGTTCGCGAGTTCGATGCCCGGCTGCCGGTCCACAATGACCAAGCCGGAATCTCGGCCGACGGCCGCCGTTTGGCAACGATCGTGAATCGTGGCAGTACCGTTCGCATCTTCGACTTGGTTACGGGCAAGAAAGTGATCGATCTGACGCAATCGCCGCCGGGCGCGGTCTGCACCGCTCTCTCGCCCGACGGCGCACGGATCTGCGTAACCTACTATGACGGCGGGCCCGGCCAAGCGATCCTCTGGGACACATCGTCCGGCAGAAAACTGAGCACTTGGCAATTTTACGACGGCGGCTGGCTCACACCGTTTTCCCCGGACGGCCGCCTCCTGGCGGTGGGGGGCATGTTGCCACTCCGGATTTGCGACGGCCATACCGGCAATTTGCTGACGACGCTCAACGCCGTATGCTCGTACCCGACATTTTCGCCAGATGGACGATACCTGGCCGCCGAGATCCAGCAGTCAGGTGATGTGCGGATTTGGGATTGCCAGACTTGGCGCACGATCGCCGAGGTTCCCGGGAACCTCCGGCGAAAACAGGACGGGGCCTTTGCATTCTCGCCCGACGGCAAGACAATGGCCGTCGCGCTCGATTCCGGAGTCTGGACGCTGGACCTTGCCACCCAGCGATTCTTGACTCGCGTATCGCCAACATCCAACCCGGCCGGTCTCTCCTTTTCGGCCGACGGTCGATATCTCGTAACGGATGAGACGGACAATATTCGCAAGATCTGGGACGTGATGTCCGGTCGGATTGTCTGGACTCTGACTCAGCACAAATCCACCCTGCAAGTCTCACCCGACGGGGCTTACATCGGATCAGAGCGCGGCGTCTGGTCGTTCCCGAATCTCGACCCACTGGCCGAGTTCCCACAGGTCGGCGACTACAGTAATTTTGCCTGGTTGCCTGACGGCCGGTCGTTCGTGACCCAATCGCGCGATGTATACTACGCCGGTCGCACGCCCGAGGATTACCCCATCCGACTGTTCCACCGCCGCCGTCCCGAGGCCATATACGGCCTGCTCTGGCTGCCGCAGTTCTGGCTCGCGCTCGTCGGCGGGATCGCGTCGATCGTTCTCATCTACCGCGACGTGAGACGCTGGCGGCGCGTTCCGCCGCGCTATGCTCTTTGAGTTGATGCCGATATTGCAAGGCGTAGAATAGTGGCGATGGGTAATGATGAAAATGCCCCGATTCCGCCCGACTGGCGTGCCGTGTTTGAGGCCTCGGCGCGCCGGCCGCTGCCGCTGCGGATGAAATATGCATTCATCAAGACCTACAAGCCGGTGATGGACGACGCGAAATATCGCTCGTTCGACACGACGGCGGAATATCGAAAATGGTGCGAGGAAAACCTCCCCGATTTGCTGGCCTATGGCCGCATTTGAATATCGCCAGGCCCAGGAGGTTCGCGACGTCCTCTCGCGCCACGGCTGTCGGTGTGCCACATAGACGACATCATCGCCAGCAAGGCGGCCACCAATCGCCCAAAGGATCTCCAATCCCTCCCGAGGTTGGAATCCTTCCGCAGTTATCTACGGCGACGGTAGACCGCGGTGGACCGACGGCATCTATCTACTGCTCAACTGTTCAACTGCTCCACTGCTCTATTTTCCGCCCTGCGGAAAATCTGGTAAGATATCCGGCCGCAAAACGCCGCACGATTCGACGCCACCGGATTTGTAGGGTCCGCACCGCGGACCACGATTCCGGATGGCGCCAAGCGAGGTCCGCAGTACGGACCCTACAATACTCGCGCGGGGATGTTTAGGAGCATTGCACACACATGGCCATCAGCGACACCATCAAGAAGGGCATGATTCGCGCCCCGCATCGCAGCTTGCTGCGGGCGACCGGCGTCATCCAGTCCGAGGCCGATTTCAATAAGCCGTTCATCGCGGTCTGCAATTCGTTCGTGCAGATCATCCCCGGCCACGCGCATCTGGACGTGGTGGGGCGCAAGGTGCGCGAGGCCGTCCGCGCGGGCGGCGGCGTGCCGTTTGAATTCAACACCATCGGTGTCGATGACGGCATCGCCATGGGTCACGTCGGCATGAAATACTCGCTGGCCAGCCGTGAACTCATCGCCGATTGCGTCGAGACCATGCTCCGCGCCCATTGCTTCGACGGCGTGGTCTGCATCCCCAATTGCGACAAGATCGTCCCCGGCATGATGATGGCAGCCGCTCGCGTCAACATCCCGGCCCTCTTCGTCAGCGGCGGGCCGATGAACGCCGGCCGCACCAGCTCCGGTCAGGTCGTCGATCTCATCAGCGTCTTTGAAGGCGTCGGCCAGGTGTCGGCCGGGCGCATGAGCATCGAACAGCTCACCGAAATCGAACAGCACGCCTGTCCGACCTGCGGCTCGTGTTCCGGCATGTTCACCGCCAACAGCATGAACTGCCTGTGCGAGGCTTTGGGTCTGGCTCTGCCCGGCAACGGAAGCATCCTGGCCACCGATCCCAAGCGCGACCAGCTTTTCGCCCGCGCCGGCCGGCAGATTGTCGAGCTTGTCCAGCGCGACATTCGCCCGCGTCAGATTCTCACGCACGCGGCGTTCGAGAACGCCTTCGCTCTGGACGTGGCCATGGGCGGCAGCACCAACACTGTGCTGCACACGCTGGCCATCGCCATCGAGGCCGGTATGCCTTTCGATCTCAAACATCTCAACGAGGTCAGCGCCCGCGTGCCGTACCTGTGCAAAGTCGCCCCGGCCGGGAAATATCACCTCGAGGATGTCGACCGCGCCGGCGGCATCAGCGCCATCCTCAAGACCCTGGCGGGCAAGCCGGGCGTGCTCAATCTGGATTGCATCACCGTCACCGGCAATACGCTCGGCCAGAACATCGCCGATGCCGCCGTCAAGGATGCCGATGTCATTCGCCCGCTGAGCAACGCCTACAGCCAAACCGGCGGCCTTGCGGTACTGTTCGGAAATCTGGCCCCCAAAGGCTCGGTGCTCAAGACCGGCGCGGTGAGTGCGAACATGCAGAAATTCCGCGGTCCGGCCGTCATTTTCGACAGCGAGGAATCCGCCGCCGCCGGAATCCTGGAAAACAAGGTCAAGGCCGGCGACGTGGTGGTGATCCGCTACGAAGGCCCGCGCGGCGGACCGGGAATGCAGGAAATGCTCGCCCCCACCGCCAACATCATGGGCCGCGGCCTTGGCGAGAGCGTCGCGCTGATTACCGACGGCCGATTCAGCGGCGGCACGCGCGGCGCGTGCATCGGCCACGTCTCCCCCGAAGCCGCCGCCGGCGGCCCCATCGCCCTGGTCAAGGAAGGCGACATCATCGCCATCGACATCCCCGGCCGATCATTGGAACTCGTCGTCCCCGAAGCCGAACTCGCCAAGCGCAAAGCCGCCTGGAAATGCCCGCCGCCGAAGATCGACTACGGGTATCTGGCCCGGTACGCGGCGCAGGTCACCAGTGCCGATACGGGAGCGATATTAAAGAATCCGTTGAAGGCGTGATGCGCTTGATTGGGCCAATCAAAGGGTAAGCGAGAACTAGCGAGCTCCCAACCGCTTTCGAATTTTCGCCGAGCGATGCCCTATATGGCTGATGTAACGCTGTCGACGAACTGATCAATACTCAAGGCCGGCCGAAAGTCCAAGATCCACGCCGGGTCGAACTTGCCCCCGAATCCGTGATATCCAACGAGGTACAATCCAATAGCCGCGAGCGCGCGGTCGTCTTTTGGTCGCGTCGTGGTTGGCCACATATTGATACTATATTGCTCCGATCTGGTTGCAAGCGTTAATCCGCATTGAGGACATCTGTAAATGCGACGACTACCGCCACCGTCGCGCAACCAGTCGCCTTGTGGCTCAAATTTTGCGGCGACGATAGTCGACCACAGCATTTCTGAGTCAATAAGCTCCACCGGAGCGATCATCCGGTCAGCGCGTTTGTAATCCGCGAAATCGAATGCTAGCAGTTTCAGGAATCCCGGGTTCTTACAAAAGCACTTGGCGAGCCATCGGTCGAGCAGAACAGGCACCACGTCTTTGCGGAAATCCTCGGGAGAAAGCGGTGGTTGCGCCAGCTGCATGACTGCCATTCTATTTGGCTTCGCGAACCGCCGTGTCGCGTCGGGCCATGAATTGATCGAGCTGGCTGGGTTCAACCAGTTCAAACTCGCCGCGGTCAATATCGTCGAACGCCTGTTTGGCCAGGCGGCGAAGGGTGCGGAGCTTCAGGGCGTTTTCGCGTTCGGTTTGCTCGAGATCGCGCAACGCGGCGCGGACCACTTCGCTGGCGTTGCGGTATCGCCCGCCGTCGATGCTCTTGCGGATGAATTTGGCCTGTTGCTCGGACAGATTCACGTTCTGTGTCGGCATGGCCGGATTATGGCAACTTTGGCAGCCTTTGCCAAGCGGAAATTCGGGCGGTCCCGCTGCCTTTGCGCGACTACGTCTACGTCGCCGGCGGGTTGGGCTCAATCCCCGCCTCGCGGAGCATCGCCCGCGTGGTCGTCATCGGCAGGCCCACGATGTTTGTATTGCAGCCGCTGACACGCGTGCAGAAGGGATCGGCGTCCTGGATGCCGTAGGAACCGGCCTTGCCTTGCCACTGGTTGGTGGCGATGTACGCCTCGATCTGCTGGGGCGTCAGCGGGTTCATGCGCACCGCCGTCGTCACGCGCGTCACGCGGTTGAAGTTGTCGGCGATGCGGATGGCCGCCACGCCGGTGATCACCAGGTGCGTGGTGCCGGCCAGCAGGCGGAGCATCTTACGGGCGGCATCGGCGTCGGCGGCTTTGCCCAACACCATCTCGCCGAATGTAACAATCGTGTCGGCCGCCAGAACCAGCTCATCGGGAAACTGCGGTGCAACCTGCTCGGCCTTGGCCAGGGCCAGAGTCCGCGCGGTATCGCTGGGGCCCAGATCGCCGGCCAGGGCCGCCTCGTCGAGGTTGGCGGGCACGATGTCAAACTGGTATCCCGCCTCGCGCAACAGTTGCTGTCGGCGCGGAGAGGCGCTGGCGAGTATGAAATGACCAACTGCCATAGTCGCGCACGGGGAACAATCGGCCGCCTGGCGAATCGCGGACCTACTGATTCAGCGGCATGTGTATTGCGATGTCATTGGCCACCGGAGCGCGCGGGGCGCCGGGCCTCAGCTCGTAGCGCACGGCCGCCATCGTGCCGGCGCTGTCCACGGTCTCGACATATCCGTCGGCCAGCTTTTGCCTGTTGGCATCCTCGATGGTGAACACATCGTCACGCACCACCGAGTGCGCCGGGATATCGACGATGGTCAGCCGCGACTGATCGCTCATGACATAGCCCACGCGCCCCACGACGCAGCCGGGTATCGCCTTGTATGCGTCTTTGAACGTCCCGAACTGATCATCCGAAACCGTTGGCGATGGTGGTGCGGGTGGTTGCGATTGGCACGCAACCAGAATAACGGAGGCCAGCACACAGGCCGCGAAACCAATTAGGCGCATGAACAACGCTCCCTTGAAAAAGCGAACTTTGCCGGCGACGCTCAGCCGGCGTGAGAAAGCCGGCCGCCTGCCAGCCTCCGCGATGCACATCATAAACCAAGAGCCGCCTCGCCGTCGCATATCGCCCTCAGAATCCACAGACACGCCGCCTGAGCGGCCTCGCTGGGGCAATCGGATCGCGGGCAATGTGCCAAAATACCGGCGGACGAAATCGGCCCATGCCTCTAGAATGCGCGCATGAGCAATCCCACGCAAGCGCCGGCGCCTTCACGGCCGGGTCGTCGCCACCCCTAAGGCCCGCGCCAAGTCGTCGTAAGGCTGCATCTTCAGCGGATTAACCTCGCGCCCCGCAAAGAGAGATTGCCCGTTCATGTTCTCCGTCGGCTCCCAGATAAACGTGCCCAGACCCTTATGATTGGGCAGATTTCGCATGATGTCGTTGGAAACGGCCGTCTCGGACGACACCTCGGCCACCACGAACCACAGCTTGGGATATCGCTGCACCAGGTCGGTGAAATTTGTCCTCCATGTTTCGGGATTGCCCTGATATTTCGAGTAGCACGACTCGCCCAGAATATCGAACTCGACACCCTGCGCCAGCGCGTTATCGACCCAGTTCCGCGTGGCACGGTTATCCCCGCCTTTGTCGATGTGGAGCATGCAGAGAATGTTCGGATCGATGCCCTTGACCGCGCCGATGCCCGCCTTGAGCAGCCGCCCAAGCTGAACCCAGTTGCTCGTGCTGCCGCCGTGATCGGTCATCATGCCCGGCGTAATCTCGTTGCCGATCTGCACCATGTCCGGCTCGGCGCCGGCGGCCTTGAACTGGCGGATGGCGTCGGCCGTCCAGTCGTGCATCGTCGTCACAAGCTGGTCAAACGGAAGCCCGGCCCAGGCGCTGGGCGTGAACTGCTTGCCGGGATCGGCCCAGGAATCGCTGTAATGAAAGTCGATCAGCAAGCCCATGCCCAGCGCCTTGACGCGCCTGGCCATGGCAATGGTATGCGGCAGATCGCAAAACCCCTGCGTCGAATAAGCCCGATCCTTCGGCGTCGGCTTGGTCGGATCGTTGAACACGCGCAGGCGGATGTAATTGAATCCGTGATCCTTCAGCAGATGCAACACATCCTTCTGCACGCCGTTGTCGCCATAGGTTGTCACCCCCCGCGCCTCGGCCGCCTGCACCGATGAGATGTCGGCGCCGATGATATAAGGTGTCGGCCGCTCGCCCGCCGGCCGGGTTGCCGCCGGCGAAGGTGTCGTCGCTGGCAATGTCGCCTGTCCGCCGGCGATGGCGGCCGCGGCGGCCAGCGCAAGGATGCACACCCCCAAAATCCAGTTTCCCGATGAAATGCGGTGTTGCATGGTCAACTGGCCTATCCCCACCGGTCGCGGGTGTCAAGGAGAATCAGGATGATCAGGAGCAAGATGAGGATTAGGAACAAAGGCCGGCCGGAAATTATTGGCCGGGGGACGGACTTTGTTCCGATAACGGATATCGGGGGTGCGGTATTTGTGTTGGTGCATTTGACCAGGGACGGTCGCGATGACCTTGGCGTTGATCAGGGAAGACGGACAGCGGTGCGAAGCGGCGGCGGCCACGGAACGGCGGCGGGGGCTGCGCGTCAAGCAGCAGCGGCCGGTCAAAGTGTTCGAAATGGCCTCGGCACGCTTCTTCGGCGGCCAGACGCGG
This sequence comes from uncultured Tepidisphaeraceae bacterium, assembly GCA_964420285.1. Lineage (GTDB taxonomy): Bacteria > Planctomycetota > Phycisphaerae > Tepidisphaerales > Tepidisphaeraceae > CAYQTE01. The sequence goes on along the minus strand of CAYQTE010000038.1, from coordinate 14,496 downwards.
GATGTCAGTGTGACGGGGCTGCGCATCGAGTTGCCGGCGTGGGTTCCGGTCCGGCCGGGCGGGTTGCTGCTGGTGCATGTGGGACAAAACCGCGGCGGTGCGCCACTGGCCAATCGCAAGAGCATGGTTCCAACGCGGGTGGTCTGGGTCAAGCGCGATAGAGAAGCGGCGGGGGGCATTGTTGTGGCCGGATTGGAGTATTCGGCGAGCATCGAGGCCCGGCTGGATGCGGCGTGAATCGCAAGGTCCAATTCAACAGAGGGCGGGGATAAGCGGTAGAACAAGCAGAGATCGCGCCCGAACCACGCAGGCTGCTAAGGGTATTGGCGGCATGTGGCGGGCGCGGGATTTGGGGCGCAATGGCGCCAGGACGGACTGCTTGGGATTTTTTCGCAACCGAGCCGCCGTGTTAGGATGTATGTGTTCGAGTGGGGATGTTGCGCCTCGTGGTTGGAAACGGCAGTTGGCATGTCATGAGCGAGCGGACGCGGCAATTCATCATTCGCACCCTGGCGATTCACGCCATCCTGCTGGGCGTGGTGCTGGCGGTGGTGCTGTCGGCGTCCCACTCCATCTACGCCTCAACCGACAAGCGTGAACTCGACGAGGCAACCCAGCAACAGGAACGCCTGGCCCAGATCACCGGGCGCGGCATCGAAACCTTCTACAGCGATATCTGGGCCGATCTCGACGTGCTGCTGCGCCAGGCCTCCCCGACATCGGCGCCGACGACGACGATGCTGTCGCCCGGCCGTGGCCCCGGCGGCGAGCCGGGCGACATGGGCGGCGGACCTCCCATGGGCGATCGCGGCGAAGGCGGCGGAATGCCGCCGGGCGGATTTGGCGCCGGGGGCGGAAATCCGCCGCCGGGTGGCTTTC
>CAYQTE010000038.1:0-13517 GCA_964420285.1 uncultured Tepidisphaeraceae bacterium | reverse complement strand
CCGGGTGGCTTTCAACCGGGCGGTCCGCAACCAGGCGGTTCGCAACCGGGTGGTCCGCAACCCGGCCGCGCATCGCGCGGTGGTCGCGGCGGTGGCACTCGCGGCCGGGGATCGGCCGCATTTGGCGCCGGACCGGTCAATCTCAATCCGCAGCAACAGGAATCGATGCTGCAAATGCAGCTCGGCCGGCAGCTTCAAAACCGCGTCAAGCTGCTGTTCGTGCTGGATTTTGTCCCCACCGGAAATCCCACTCAGCCGACCGCCCTGGCGCCGCAGATTCAAATCTGGAGCAATCAGGACAACGCGGCCAACCGCGCCGCCGCTTTGGACCTGGCCCAGCAGGACCGCGACCTCCTCACCGCCGTCTCCGTCGCCACCATCAGCCCCGTCGTCTCCACCAAATACGGACTGGCCAACCTCATCTGCATTCCACTGAGCGAATTGCCCGGCCCAGGCGGTCGACCGCCCGCGGCCCGCCCCCCGGCAACCCGCCCGGCCGCTACTTCACCGGCGCCAGGCCGCCGCTGGCTCGTCGCCGTCATCCTCGTCGACCAGATCGGCAATCAATTCACCCCCGAAAATCGAGAGTACCAGGACACCACGTCCATCCTTGTCGATCAGGCCGATCGCGTGGTCGCCTCGTCGGCCAAGCTGCCGGAAGGAACCGAACTCAAGCAGTCGTCAGACCCGGTGCTCAGCGGCCTGCGAACCGCCGTCGCCGACACCGACGCTCCATCCTACGTCACCGACGGCACGCTGGTCACGATCGTCCCGGTCGACGTGCAGCCGTCGGTGACCGGCGCGGTCTATTGGTCCCTGGTCATGCGCACGCCCCTGGCCGATATCGACGCCGACGTCAATCTCCTTTTTCAAAGAACCGTCTACTGGGGCGTCTTCGTCGTCGTGGCGGTGACGGCCATCCTGGTCTCCACCGCTGTCCAGTTGATCCAGTCGCGGTCGCGCATGGAGCACATGCAGAACGAACTGCTCACCCGCGAACTCGATCAGGCCCGCGAAATCCAGCTCAAATGGCTGCCGCCCGTCAGTTCAACACCGGCCGGGCTGGAACTCCATGCCGTCAATCATCCCGCCAGCCACATCAGCGGTGATTTCTACAACTGGTTCGATCTGCCCGACGGCCGCACCGTGGTGGCGATCGGCGATGTCACCGGCCACGGCATGGCGGCCGCATTCCTGATGGCCACCACCCAGCTTCTCGTCCGCAACACCATGGCCCGCGTGGCCGATCCGGGCAAATGCCTCCAGGACGTCAACAATCAACTGTGCGTGCAGGTTTTTCACGGCCAGTTTGTGTCGCTGCTCCTGATGGTTCTCGATCTTAAGCAGGGTATCGTCGAGATCGCTGATGCCGGCCATCCCGCTCCGGTGCTGGTGTATGACGGAAAATGCGAAGCGATGGAAGGCGTGAAATCGCAGCTCGTCCTGGGCGTCGAGCAGAACGTCGAATACCCCACCCAGCGCCTCCCGCTTCCCCCCGGCGCCGGCCTGCTGCTCTACACCGACGGCGTGGTCGAGGCTCTCTCGCCCACCGGCCAGCGCTATCTCCTGTCCGGCCTGAAACAGGCCCTGTCCACCGCACAACCGGGCGCAAGGGGAATGATCGACGCCGTCGTCGCCGGCGTCAAGCACCACCTGGCCGGCAACCCCCTGGCCGACGACCTGACCATGGTCGCCATCCAACTGCATTGAGGAATGCACCCGGCTGGACTCGAACCAGCGACCTTCCGCTTAGAAGGCGGAAGCTCTATCCAACTGAGCTACGGGTGCCTGTTTTTGAGACAATATCGGGGGTTGCCTGTCCATACAAGCCGGCGGCTGCCGGAGACTGCCGGAGCGACGGAATCGTTCGGTTTTTCCGAGTGTTTTTTGCAAACGGAAGCGGCCGTTGACCCGAATTTTGGTTGCCGCTGGCTGCCGATGCCGGTGCAGGATTTGTCCAACTAATGTCCACAGAATTTGTCGCGCCCGAAGTGTCTTTTCCTGTCAGCGGCGCGGCGGGGATCGGGGGTGACGGGAGACGTTTGACCGCATCGTACATCTCGCTGAGCCGGGCCACCGTGTATCCATCGGTGACGTCGCCGGTGCCGTGGCGCATGAGCCCGCGGCGGGTGCCGTGACTGCAACCGGTTTCATCAAGGAGCGTCGCGAAAGTGTAGCGCAGGCCGTGGTAGCCGGCCCGCCGACCCGAGGCATCGACAATAGTGATGCCCGCGGCGAGGAAATCCTGTTTCACCGTCCGCTTCTCCGGAATGCTGTCAACGACGGAAGTCCCTGGAGTCTGGTCGGCCACTCCTTTCAGCAGACTCGCCAGATAGGGATGCAGGGGAATGGTCGCCGCACAACCGGTCTTGGTCATTTCCTGACGCAGACGCAGGTGGGGAATGGTGGCGTCCAGGCGGACATCATCCCACGCAAGCCTTGCCGCTTCGATCCGCCGCAGGCCGGTGTAGATCGGCAGGGCGTACTTGAGGCGCCGGCCGGGGGGTGCCGTGTTGAGCAGGTCGAGCGTCTCGGCGGGAGTCAGCGGACGCTTGGCGTGGCGTTTCACCGCTTTGCGTTCGTTTCCCTTCTTGAGCTTCCGCAGCGGGTTGTAGGCCAGACGATCCGGCACGCACCAGTTGAGGAATGATTTGATCTTGGTTAGATACTTGTTGCAGTGGGCGACGGTGTAATTCTTGTCGGTCTGGATCGTTGACAGAGTTTGCCGCGTGCTGGCCTCGTCGATGTTCGCCAGCGTCGTCCAGCCCGCCCATTTGACGAAGCGCTCCACCATGTTCTTGGTGATGCGGTAATGCTCGGGCGAGCTTCGCCGCTGCAAGTCCTGAAAATACTCCTCCAATTCCGTCGCCAGCGGCGTCTTGGCATGATCCATTTGCGGAGTGATGACGCCCGCCTCGCGCTGCTCGCTGTTGGCGATGATCTCATCCCAGCGCTTCTGCGAGGCGCGACGGTCCGTGTAGAGCCGGAACCATTTCCATTTTCCCCCGACATTCATCCGGCCATACCAGTACGGAAGCTCCCGCACCACCGTTTTGCCGGTGACGGGATCGACCGTCGTCGTGGTGCGTCGCTGAAGTTCAACCCATTTCGCTGTGGCGGTCATAAAATCTCCAATCCTCAAACAGCATTATACGCGCCGAGTGGCGGTCGCGCTGCCGATCCATTTTTCGACGGTCTCCTTTTTCCAGAGCCGCAGCTTGCCGCCCATCTGGATGTCCGCCTTCGGGAATCGTCCCGATGAAATCATGCGAAACAACGTGCGTTCGCCCACGGGCAGAAAGTGCTGGCGGATCAGGGCAAGCGTCAAAAGCGCCGGGAGCGGTGCTGCCGCCGGAGTCACGGCGGGCGGCTTTGGCCGCTCCGCGGCGCTGTGCGTGGATGCCCGCGAGGTTGCGGACGGCTGAAACAGATCGGGCTGGTCAAGCATGGAAGTCTCCCAATTTCCAGGGATCGCCGGCACTCAACACGGCGGAATCAGATGTCCGGCTGACGGCTCCGTTCGCGCTTGCGGTAAGGGGCTTCAACGTGTTTCTCCCCTGCCCTGTCGCGCTGGTATTGGCTGAAGAGTTCGTCGTAGGCCGTCTTGAAGGTGACGCACTGCGGATTGCAGTTGAGGCGATTGACCATCGCCGTGAGTTCCTTGCCGTCGCCCAGGATGGCGTCGAGCCTGGGGGCGTCCACCTCGCCGCTGAGGACGGCATTACGCAGCGCGAAAAAGTGAGCCGGGCTGTCGATGCCGAAGTCCACTTTCGCGGCCTCCGTCAGTTCATCGCCCTTAAAGATGGTTCGCAGAAGTGACTGGGTCACGGGTCGTATCGGGGTCGGCATGGTGTACTCCTGTTCTCCGGAATTCTCCGGTGTTGAAACCTTCCACGTTCAATGTCATGCAATGCACGTCCGCTCACACGCGAACGGCGACTTCAAAAAAATATCAGCCCTTGCTCATCAAAGCTTCAACCTGCCCGACCGGAATAAACGGTGATCCATTGGGCAGGACCAGTTCACGGAACCGAAACAGCGCCGCCGAAAGGGACACGTTGAACGTCCTGGTCAGGTTCGGCAGCAGGATTCGCTTCCAGACGGTCTGTGTTTCCGCCGCGTGTTCCATTGCTGCCACCATGAACCTTCCCGGGTTGACGGCATGCGCAGCGCAAATATTGAAAAACTCCGCGATCACGAGCGTCGCCGGCATCAAAAACGCCGCGCCGAAGCGGTCGGCTTCATCCTCGCACCCCGCCCTGGTGCCGGGTTCCACATCCATGTCGCGAAACGCCTGCTTCATGTGGCTATGCAAGATGAAATGCCCAAGCTCATGGGCGCAAGTGAAGCGGTAGCGCCCCATGTGCGTCATGAGTATCTCGCTGACGAGGATTTCGTTCTCGCTGATGAACGCGGCGCCCAGGACATTGTCGCCAAGGTGGGACAGGTCGCTCACGCCAAAGCGAATGCCCAGCGGCCCTTCGATCCACAGATCGACCGGCACCGGAATGGGAATCTCCGCCAGTCCCAGCTTCTCGGTGCAACGTTTGAGGCAGGCCTGGGCGCTGGCCTCAACATCAAGGGCGCTGCGGCGTGCTCGTGAGGTTGTCGGGCTGTCGGTCGCCATGACTACTTCTTCTTTGCGTTCTTTCCACCGGCCATTCCCTCGGCGTGCCGGATCAGTTTGTCCCATTGGTCGGAAGTCAGATTCCGGGCCGTCCGCAAGAACTCCGGCACCTTCTCAGCGGTGGTGGCATCCTGGCTGGCGATTTCCTTCACGACCGCGTCCGGCTTGTTCCATCCCGAACGAAGCTCCGCAATCGGAATCTGATACGACTCGGCGATCTTCACCATCAGTTCCTCCGATGGATTCCGCCGGCCCTTCTCGATGTCGGTCAGGTGGGCAGGGGCGATCTTGAGTATCCCCGCCATCTCACGCAGTCCTCGGCCGACCTTCTCAATTCGCTGCTTGCGAAGCTGCTCGCCGATCGGTTGCTGCGGTGTATTTGCCATGCGATCCTCGTTGTGTTCCAACGTATGCTAACGACTCTGAATCCGAAGATCAAGAGGACTGGAGAGAATTTTTCCCGATTAGAAACACGAGGGTCCACGGCGGGACCGGGACAGATGGGAGCGGCCGCAGCCGGACAGAGCCTCCAGGAGTTCTTCGATGCATTTCATGAACCTCTCGAACGCCGTGGGTTGCCGTTGCCCGCCGAGCTTCCAAGAGATGCGGGGGCGGACAAGCACTTTGCCGTCGCGGCGGAACGTGGTGATGAACGAGATGTGGGTATTTCCGAGGTAGTCGCGCATGAACCCGAGTCTGTTGCCATCGGCGTTGCCAGTCAACGTTTTTCGGCGATAAATCAATTGGCAAAGCGCAACAGGGTTTCACTCACAAAGTCCATGCAAAAGGGTGCGGGACAGGCCGTCCCGCACCCTGATGAACCCTGCCGGGGGCCGACTCAGCGACCCTTTAGGAATCCCGCCACCTTCCGGCGGTAGTCGTCGGAGATATGCGCGGGCATCCACGTGTCCACGCCATGGGCCTGGGCGGGGCTGAGCCTCTTTTCGACGGCTTCTCCCAGCCACTCGCTTTCAATCTGGCCGTCAATCTGATCCAGCACGCGGTTATAGAACTCTTTCTTGTGGCAAACATCCGACTGCCATGCGAACAAGCCGGAGAGCATCAGCAGAAAACCGAAGCCAAAGAGCCCGAACCAGTACGCCAGAACGGTCAGCCCCCAGACGATTGCCAGTTCCATGGGAAAGGTGATTTGCGGCACGCGCGGCACACCGTTGGATCGCGAATGCCACAGGATGGTGTCCCGGCCGCGCTTTCGGAGCGTCACCTGGAAGTGCCAGACCGCCGCCGCGACAAAGCCGCCCAGCCACAGCACACCGAAGATCACAGCGCATGCGGCTGTGGCATCGGCCTCTTGTCGGGCAGCGAGAGTATGGGCGGACTGGTATCCGCCCAAGAAGGTGGCAGCGGCGGCGGCAACGATGACGGCGCCTGTCAGGACCGTCTGGTTTAACGTGAGGAAGCGCTCACCCATGTCCTTGCGGAACAGCGCCTGCGTGGACAGCACAATCGGCCGCACCAGCACCATCAACACCCGGGCGATGGATTTCCCGAGCCGATAGCCGTCTTTGCCGCCCTCTATGATTGCCTCGGTGACATTATCATCACGACTCATAACGCACCCCTATCCTTGTAAAAAAGTGGTTCCAAAAAAGTTCTTCCCGTTGGAGAACCGCGCACCGCTCTTGAACAGATAGGCGTCCACCTGGAGGTCGTCCTCGGGACGGTCCGGGTGGATGCCGCCGGTGCGCAGCTTTCCAAAATCCGCGGGTTGTATTTCGTAATCCATCTGCGAGTTGGTGGTCGTGCTGGTGGAGGGCTTGCGGGACTGCCACCAATTGCCCATCCCCTGATTCGGTTCGTCGCGGGTCGTCTGGCTCGACCGGTACTTTATGGACTTGCCGATCATCTCGGCGGCCCAGTGGTTGGTCTCCGGGTCGTTATTCGAGTGAAAGATCTTCGTGTTCAGGTTCGAGAAGAATCCGTTCACCCGATGCTTGTCGCCGTTGGCCTCGGCGTAGTAGTTGGAGATGGTCTGCGTGAGATAGACCGTCGCCGCCCTGGCGCTGCGCGCGGTCGCCTGGAAGATTGAGTCATGCGCGGTTGTGAAGTTCTGCGCCTCATCCGCCCAGAGGAACACCGGCCGCTGGGTCGGACCCCTGGGATCGATCCGGCGCGGCACCGCCAGTTGAAAGAAGTGCTTGAAGATGATGGCGGCGATGCGCCCGATGGACAAATTCCGTTCCACCGGCACATCCACGACGATCACGGCGCCGTCGAACACCGCCTCGGGGGTGATGGTTGTCCCGCCGCAGAAGAGTTGCCAGACCTGCGGCTCAAAGAACATGTTGATCATCGACGTCAGATGCGACTCGACGATGGAGCGCGGCCTCTCGTCCAGCCGCGGAAAATCCGTCATCCAGAATCGCTCCGCCTCGTCGATCGTCACCTCGCTGGGCGTCCCGCGCGACAGCCTGCTGGCTCGTGCGAGCAGCGGGGCAAAAAGCTTCCCATCCTTGAAGGCTCCGGATTTGACCTCTTTGCGGCTGTGCGGAGCCTCGGACATGAACTGCCGCAACTTGTCGAGCGTGAGCAACTCATCCGCGGCGCGGAAGACCCGCAGAATGTTGGTCAGCAACTCACGCGCGGTGTTCTCCCAGTACATGTCGGCCGAACTGCGCGGCTGACTCTTGGCGTAGGCGGCCAGGATCGCGAACAGCAACTCAACCGCATTCACCGTTGACCCACCCTGCGCCTCCGGCAGGCGGGCCTGATAGTCCAAAAAGTTGAACGCGAACGGTCCGCCGGGGCGGACGATGCAAAGCTGCTCCGTCCGTCCGGTCACTTCGGCGTATCGCTGCCAGAGTTCACACTCATCCGCCTTGGCCGTGAGCACCAGCCCGCCGAACCCGGCGCCGAGGTAACTGCGCGCCAGCGCCTGTCCACTGCCGGAGGTCTTGCCTGAGCCTGTGGACCCGAAGATCGCCACACCCTCGCACGCGTCGGCCAGGGTGAACCGATCCGCGCCGCCATTGAATGTGAGAAGCTCCAGATCGGCGGTCCAGAGGGGCACGCGCTCCAGAGGCACGAACAGGCGGCGCTGAGATTGAGTTGCAGCTTGTCTCGGTGGTGCGGCGGATGGCGGGGCCTGTGGTGGCGCCGGCGCCGAAGGCGGCGCGACAGAGGGCATCGGCTGCGAACCAGATGGCTGATGGACCGGCGGCGGTGGTTGCGATGGCGCGGCGGCCTGTGCCAGTTTGTACCGCCCGACCATAGCCTGCCATCCAATCCAGTCGCGAATCTTTTGCAGCCGGCTACGTTGTTTGAGTTTTTCGGGAGTGTGCGCCTCCAGGTCTTTTCTGAGGTCAGCGATGCGCTCACGATAAAACTGTTGCTGTTCGGGCGGCGCTGATTGCGCAAGCTCATCCAGCCGATTCACCGTCGTCGCCAGCGACTCATAAAACGCCTCGGGGGTTCGGCAGCAGGTTGCCAGGGTCTGGATCGACTCGGCCAGGAACCCGGCAATGTCAGGCGGCGGCGGCTCGGGTGCGGTGAGCGACGCCCCAGCGGCTTGTTCGCGCGTGGTTTTGTTCGCGCCTAAACCCTGATGAACAAAAGCGGTTGCATCTTGTTCGCGCGGGGTGTTTTCCGGGTCTGTTCGCGCGGCTTGTTCGCGCTCGATATCGGCATCATCATCGTCGCCAAGATCGTCGGATTCATCCACGGCCGCGTCCTCAACACCATCCTCCGCCGGCGCCGCTGGCGCCGGCTCGGGTTCAGTCATAGGCTCGTCGGCCACATCGCTGTCGGCAGGTTCAAGTTCATCCGCTGACGAGGCATCCTCTCCGTCCGCCGTTGGTGCGGCCGGCGCCTCAGATAGCCCGGCGGCGATTTCCCGGGCGCGGGCAGCCAGATTCGGTTTCTTCGCGGAAGTGGATTTGGACACCGCCTGACGCGGCGGACGATTGGCTTCCGCGACGGTGGGTTGGTCGTCCGCCGGTTCATCGCTTCGCGCCGGGGCTGCTGATTGTGTATTGGCGCTGGCATCGGCGCCATCGTCGCTGCCGACGACTGCCTTTGGCTGCTGCTGGCGGCCTTTGCCAGCCATGTCTTTGCGGGTCGGCGGGAGCTTCTGGGGCGGTTCGGCCTGGATGTTCTCGGCCTTGCAGTAGCGGGCGACATCGTTGAAGTCCACGTCCAGCCCCGCCGCCTTCTCAAGCCGTTTGGCGATTTCCCGATAGACCAGACCGTCAGCGCGCCATTGCACTATCGACGAGTGAAATGGTTTTAGGATGTCATGGGAGGTTGGCGGCCGGCTGGTGCCGGCCCTGGGGTCTTTGCCCATCGCGGCCGGGGAAAAATTGCCGGCGGGAATATAGCAAGTCTGTGGCGAAAATCTATTCGATGGACTATAACATGCAGTCGAGGGCATTACGCTGACCGGGTATGGCGTGATGCGATTTGCTTCCCGGCAATTCTGGCGCCAGCAGCGGCGCGAACAAGCTCCCGAATTTCCGCCCTATGGTCCTCCATAGGGAAGATGTCTAAGTGCTGAAATTGCTTTTTGTTCACTATTTCGCTGTCGCTTGATTCCCCGACCACGTTACCCACCGTAATCGTCTCATCGTCGTCTCCTTTTTGCTCCGCCGTATTGAGATCGGATATCAACTGATCTGCTGACCAAAACGCTGAATGACCTGACCTTTTGATGATGCTTGACACCCCTGGAATAAATTTTGGATAAGGTCGGTTCAGAGAGTAACTCTCCCTCATCCATTTCAACCGGACGGATCCCTGTGTTTTTCATGACACCCCGAGAGTCTGCTGAATCGGCCAAGGCCTATTACTTCGAGAAGGCCCGACAGGACTATTACTCGGAAGGCCAGGAGATCATCGGCGTCTGGGGCGGCAAGGGGGCCGAGCGGCTGGGACTGCGCGGCAGGGTCGAGGCCCAGGACTTCATCGCCCTCTGTGATAACGTCAACCCCGCCACCGGCGAGAACCTCACGCCCCGGACCAAGGCCAAGCGAACCTGCGGATACGATTTCGAGTTCGATCTTCCCAAGTCGGTATCCGTCCTTTACGCCTGGAACGGCGATGAGCGAATCCCCGAGGTGCTGCTGCGGGCGGCGCGGGAGTCGATGGCGGTGGCCGAGACGATGGCGCGCACGCGGGTGCGGATCAACGGCCAGAAGGACGGTGATGTGCCGACCCGCGAACTGCTCTGGGCGGAGTTCCTGCACAAGACCGCCCGGCCGACGCCTGGGCACGTTCCAGACCCGCAGCTTCACCTGCACTGCTTCACGTTCAACGCCACTTTCCACGACGCCGAGGACAGATGGAAGGCGGCGCAGTTCTTTCTGATCAATCAGCAGGCCAAACATATCGAGGCCGACTTCATGACCCGGGTCTCCAACTACCTGGTGGAGATCGGCTATCCCACACGTCCGGCCGGCAAATACTTCGAGGTCGTCGGCGTGCCGGACGACGTCATCCACCAGTTCTCCAAGCGCACCCACCAGATCGAGGAGGCCAAGGCGAGACTGGGAATCACCGACCCGGCCCTGGCGGCAAAGCTGGGAGCCTGGACACGGCTGCCCAAGGACAAGGCCATCCCCTACACCGAGCTGCGCGAATACTGGCACGCGGCGGTGACCGGCGAGAATCGGGTGGCGATGGACAAGTTCCTCAAACCGCCGATCTCAAGGCAATTGGGCCGAAGCGGGCCACGCAAGGTGGTCGAGCATCCGGCGGAGCCGGCGGTGCTGGCCGACCCGGCGCGTGACGCAGCGACCGCGGAGCGTGGCGCCGTCACGCCGGAGCCGCAGTCGCCGGCGCAGCCGGAATTGGACATCGACGACCAGCCGGGCAGGCGCCGCAAGGCGAAGGGCCTGCCGGGGGCGGGGTCGGCGATGGCGCTCCTGGGTCCGGACGCCACGGCACCGCCCAAGCCGAAGCGGCCGGTTGACCCAAGTTTGGAGCGGGCGGCGCTCGACCGCTCCATCCTCCACAACTTCCATCAGGCGTCGGTCGTGACCGACTGGGATATCCTCACACAGGCCATGCGCCGCAGCTATGGCAGCGGACTGACGCCCGAAGGTCTGCGCGAGGCGATGAAGAAGCATCCGGAATTGATCATCAAGGAAGTGGACGGCCGGAAGCTGGTGACGACGCACAGCGTGCTGGCCGAGGAACGGGCGAATGTGAAGTGGGTCAAGGATGGAATGGGAACGCAAGAGCCGCTCGTTCCCGGACATCGCATACGGAACGAAAAGCTCAACGAGGAGCAGCGCGCGGCGGTGATGCATGTGCTCACCAGCAAGGACAGGGTGGTTGCGATCGAGGGTAAAGCCGGCACGGGCAAGACCCTGCTGATGCAGGAGGCGGTGGCGGCGATGGAGGCCGAAGGCCACAAGGTGCTGGTGGTGGCGCCGGAGACGCCGGCCGTGCACGAAACGCTGCGCAAGCGCGGATTCGCCAACGCCCACACCGTCCAGCAATTACTCGTGAATGAGAAACTCCAGGATGAATACCGCCACGGCGTCTGGTGGGTGGACGAATCCGGCCAAATCTCGGCACGGTCGATGCGCGAGCTGTTTGCACTGGCCGACAAGCACGGCGCGAGGATTGTTTTCTCAGGGGACAAGGCCCAGCATCACGCCATCGAGCGGGGGGATGCGATGCGCACCCTCTACGATTACGCCGACCTCAAGCCGGCCATGGTGACAAAAATTCTGCGTCAGGAAGGCATCAATCGCCAGATCATCGAACTGCTCTCCGACGAAAAAGTGGGCGAGGCCTTCACCCTCATGAATGAAGCGGGCCAGATTCATGAACTGCCGTTCCCGACCCGATACAAGGCGGTTGCGCAATTGTATGTCAAATCGTCGGATGACGGTTCCAGGCCGCTGGTCATCGCCCCCACACACGCCGAGGGCCGGCTGACGACAAAGGAGATTCGCCAAACGCTCAAGGATCGCGGCGAACTCAAGGATGAGCGGCCGGTGTCCATACTGCGGGAAGTCCACATGTCCCCGGCCGATCTGGCCGACTGGCACAGCTACCGGCCGGGCTGGATCATCGAATATATAACGGCAACGCCCGGAACCCAGGCCGGCACGCGGGTGCCGATCGAGAAAATCGACTACGACGAGGGCATCATCTATGTGAAGGTGCCCGTGGACTCGCCCAAGTTCGCGACGAAGTTCGCGCGGCGGGCGCTCAACCTGGAACTCTATTCCGACCGGTTCAAGGTCTATCGGCCTGACGTGGAAATGCTCGCCGCCGGCGACCGCATCCGCATCACCAAGAACGGTGATGCCGTTTATGGCCGAAGCAGGGTGTTCAACGGAGCCCACTACACCCTGACCGGTTTCGATGAACACGGCGACCTGAAACTGGACAACGGCATGGTGCTCGACAAGGATTTTGCCCACCTCAGATACGGCTACGTGACCACCTCGCATGGCGCCCAGAGCAAAAACGTTGACCATGTGATAGTCGTCGAGAGCGCCATGTCGTTCGGCGCCGCCAACCGGCGGCAAATCTACGTGTCCGAGTCGCGTGGCAAAAAGCGGATGGACACATTCACGCACAACAAACAGGAACTGCTGGAGGCGGTGTCGGCGGCGGCCGACCGGCGCTCGGCATTGGAGCTTGTCGAGCCGAAGGAAAAATCGCCGCCGCCAATGCCCGAGGATTACCAACAGGAATTGCGTGCCGCCCAAAGGCAGGCCGAGGAGCGGATCGCCAAGGCGCTGGAACAGATCGATGCGGCCAAGGAACGCAAGACCAAAGAGCAACTGGGACGACACAAGACCGTGCCGGCGCCCAAGCCGCACAAGGAAGCGCGAACCCGCGACATGCTGGGAACACGCCCGGCACCCAAGCTATCGCGTCCAGCGCCACGAAAAGCTCCCGATGTCGAAAGGGAGCCGCCGGGAAGAACGATCGACATCGACATTTGACGCAATGTCGGCGCCCGAGATGTTCGGGGGAGACAGCCCAGGCCGCACGGCGCGGGAGTCGGCGCGGCGGGTTTCGGCGCATAAGACCTGCGGATGGCGCAGCGCCACACCCCGCGCAGCGGGTCGCGATTTTTTTGCCAGCGCGTGAAAAGCCCGCCCTCGTTTTGGGAGGGCGAGCCGGTTTTCGCGGGGTCGGTTACTCTTCGCCCGCCAGCGCTTTGAACCACAGTCGCAGGTAATGCACAAGCACCAGCAGGAGAATATACATCGTGGCGCAATGCAGACTCGCTATCGTAAGCAGGAGTCCATGTCCATCCGGCGACTTGAGAAGCTGCCAGAAGAACAGGTAGAAGCCTGCGAACAGGTCAACGAAGGCCAGCGCGAAGACTGTCCCCGTGAGAATGGAATAGAACTCTTTATGTGTCATGGGATTGGTTCTATTTCGTGGTTAACCGTTCGAGGCGATCAAGACGCTCGCGCGTCACGGCGTCCGTGCTGCACGATTCGAGGGAAAGCGCCCGCGTGAGTTGCCGGGGCTTGATGTGGGTCAGCGCCCGAAACGCCCGCTTGAGGTGCTCCCTGACCGTGATAAGTTCCGCGGTCAGGGCAAGCGTCGCTTTCGAGTTGGCGGCGGCGTTTGCCTCCGCCAGTTTGTTCTTGAGCGCCTCAAGGAGCCATTCCAACAGGATGGCGCCCTCGTGGCCGTGCCAAAGGCAATCGGTGAATGCCTCTTGGCGGCGGGATGTGCGTTTCATGGGATTTGATTGATTTGGTGTTTTCATTTTGTCATTGTGTTTGAGTTGAGCCAAGCGAATTCAATGTTCGCTCGGCAGGTAGGCGATTGTCTTGTCGTCTTCAAAACCGAGCCAGATGTGGATTTCCGGCAGGGGGAAGTCCGTCCATTCGATTTCCTGCCTGACAACCGGCTCCTCGCCCTTGTCAGCAATGCAGGTCAGAACGGCGGA
>CAYQTE010000037.1:0-45400 GCA_964420285.1 uncultured Tepidisphaeraceae bacterium | reverse complement strand
GCGCGGCGGAGGCGAAAAGACCCCCACTCTGTGCAGAACAGTGGAGCAGTGGAAATGGTAACCCTCACCCCAACCCTCTCCCAGAGTACAGGGAGAGGGGGAAAGCTGAGTACAGGGCGAGGGGGAAGGAGGGGTACAGGGAGAGGGGGAAAGCTGAATACAAGGCGAGGGGGAAGGAGCGGTACAGGGCGAGGGGGAAAGGAGGGTACAGGAGAAGGGGAAAGACAGGTTTGCGGGGCATTCGGTCGCGCGGGTTCATGGCGAAACCTTCCGGCAGTGAATACGATATACGGCCGGTGAACACGATGAGGCGGATCATTGCACTCTTTGGCGTGGTTTTGATCGGGGCGATGGCGTCGGCGTGGGGGGATTACAATCCGGACACCATTCCGGGGAGATGGATCGCGCCGCTGCTGCCGGAGAAGGCGCCGGAGCCGGTTTATCCGGTGTATGACAATACCGATCTGGCCAAGGCGGCGGATCAGGCGTTTGTGGGGGAATACCGCCGGGCGCTGGCGACGCTTTCCACCGTGCATCCGACGACGGGGCCGGCGCAGGTGAAGTTCGCCGTGCTGAAGGCGGATTGTCTGCATGTCACGGGGCATGACCAGGAGGCGATGGCGGCGTTGGCGGATGCGGCCGTGGCGGGTGAGGCGAATGTCAATATCGAGCGCGGGCAGATTCTGCTGGATATGGACCGGGCGGGCGATGCGCTGGCGGAGTTCAAGAAGGTGGTGGCGGAGCGGCCGGATTCGATCGCCGGGCATTACTGGCTGGCGGTGGCGACGGAGAAATGCGGGGACCGGGACGGGGCGCTGGCGGCGTATAACTGGTTTGTCGAGCCGCCGCGGGATTATCTGGTGAAATGGAGTTCGAGTCCGCAGCAGTTTGACGATGCGGCCGAGGCCACGCTCATGGGCCGGGCGTTTGATCGGTGGGCATCGCTGACGGGTGCGTTTGAGAAGGACAAGGGGCTGCACCAGGCGATATTGAACGTGTTCGTGCGGACGTACGATGTGATCGACAAGGACTACTGGCCGGCCCACGTCGCGACGGCGGAATATCTGATGTCGCACGACGACAACAAGCAGGCGGCGGATGAATTGCGGTCGGCTTTGGGGGCCAATCCGAGTTGCATTCCGGCCCTGCGTCTGGCGGGACTGATCGCGACGGAGGAACGTGATTTTGACCGGGCGGATTCGGTGGTGGCGGCGATCCGGCACGTCAATCCGGATTCGATAGACGCCGACATCATCGAGGCCAAGAACCTGCTCAAACAGCTTGTGCCGCGGCAGGCGGATAAGCCGATCCAGGCCGCATTGGCCAAGCAGCCGCATAACGTCGAGGCGCTGGGCTTGCAGGCCGTCGAGGAGTCGATGCATCTGGACGACCAGCGTGCGGCGGAAATCTTGAAGGTCGCGGATCAATATCATCCGAACGATCCGACGGCCTATCTGGAAATGGCCGATGAACTGGGGTTTCAGCGACAATATCCGCGTGCGACGGCCAATTACATGGAGGCCCTGAAGCGTGCGCCGCTGAACATGCGGGCGCGCAACGGGCTGGGTTTGCTGTACGCGCAGAGCGGTGACGAGGACAACGCCCGCACGGTTCTGGAGGCGGCGCACACGCTCGATCCGTTCAATGTCGAGGCCAACAATTACCTGCGGCTGCTGGACATGATGAAAAAGATGTCCAGCAAGGAATCGGCGCATTTCATCGTCAGTTACGATGCGGCGGCCGATCCGCTGGTGCCGGAATATTTCAATGATTATCTGGAGACGATGTACGCTTCGGTGACGGCGGATTTCAAGCACGAGCCGGCCGTGAAGACGATGATCGAGGTGTTTCCGGCCCACGACGAATTTTCGGTTCGGACGGCGGGGACGCCTTCGGTGGGGACGGTCGGGGCGACGATGGGGCGGGTGATCGCGCTGGAGGCGCCGCGCAAATCGGGCCAGACGATGGGCACGTTCAACTGGACGCAGGTGTTGCGGCATGAATTCACGCACGTGGTGAATCTGTCGATGACGGAAAACCGCATTCCGATCTGGCTGACCGAGGGCCTTGCGGTCCAGGAGGAGCACGCGCCGCTGCAATGGGTGTGGGTGCCGCTGCTGTACACGGCCGTACACGATCATCAGCTTTTCAACATCAACGACCTGACGTGGGGATTCTGGCGGCCGAGAAAGCCGACGGATCGCAACCTGGCCTACGCGGAGAGTTTCTGGATCTGCCAGTATCTCGAAGAGACGTACGGGCACGATGCGATACTCAAGCTGATCGAGCAGTTCCACCAGGGCCACGACGCCGGCGAGGCGTTCACGGCCGTGTTGAATAAATCGTCCGATGCGTTCTTCGCGGAATTCAGCGCCTGGGCCGGGAAGCAGGTGGCCGGGTGGGGTTATGACGCGGAGACGATGAAGAAATTCGAGCTTGCCAAGGCGCAGGCGCAGGCGTTGCAGGATGCCAACGAATATGTCAAGGCGGCGGCGGCGTGGGAGCAGGCGGCGGCGCTGCATCCGATGGACGAGTTGCCGCATCAACGGCTGGCGGGATTGTATTTGTCGAAGGTGCCCAATCCGCAGAAGGCCGCCGAGCAGCTTGAGATTCTGGCGAAGGTGGATGTGTACAGCAATTCGGTGGCGAAGGTTGCGGCCGCACGTTTTGACCAACTGAACGAGTTGCCGCTGGCGATCGAATACGCGCGGAAGGCGATGTATACGGATTTGTACGATGCGGCGGCGCACGAGGAACTGGCCGGTTTGTACAAGAAGTCGGGCGATCAGGCCGATGCGGATAAGGAAACGCGGATCGAGAAGCTTGTGAACGATTTCAACGACCGTCAGAGGCGTGAGCAGGCGGCGACGCAGCCATCGTAGCAGGCGGCGATAAACCGGGTATATTCGCGGCATGAATCCAGCCGAATTGACGTTTACCGGGTTTCAGAAGCACATCGCCGAGCGCTATGAAAAGGTTGACCGCGCCCGCGGTACGCCCAAGACGTTTTTGTGGTTCATGGAGGAGATCGGCGAACTGGCGACGGCCCTGAACGGGACGGATCGCGAGAACCTTGAGGAGGAATTCGCCGACGTGATCGCGTGGCTGTGTACGCTGGCGAACATCAACGATGTGGATCTGGCCAGCGCGATCAAGAAGAAGTATCTGGGCGATCAGCCGCCGGTGGGGACGAAGTAGGGGGATTCGTTGACGCTGGCCGCGCCCAGACGTACATTGAATTCCATGAGGGCGGTATTGGCGGGGTTATTCCTGCTGCTTCTGCAATCCGTGTCGTTGGCCCAGGCGTCCGGCGAGATTGAGCAGATCGGTTTCGGCGGTCTGTACCGGCCGGAGTGCTGGGTGCCGATGCTCATCCGCATCCGCTCGGAAACCGCCGCTCCGCAATCGCTGCAAATCCAGATCCGCCAGGACGACCTGGACCGCGATCACATCATCTACACCCAGCCGATCGACATCGGCGGCAACGCCGAAGGCTCGCAGACCATCGAGCATTACTGGGTCTATTTTCGGCCGACGCCCAACGATGGCGGGCTGCCGGCCGGCAGTGTCGCGGAACTGGCCAAGGTGCTGAACGTCAACCTGTGCAATTCCGACGGCAAGGTGGTCGCGCCGATCAAGGTGACGTCGACCGTAGGCCCGGTCGATTCGCCAAGGGGCGGCGGCCTGGGCCGTGGGCCCCGCAGCACGCGACTGGTGCTGTGCGTCAGCGATACGGGCGATTCGCCGCTGTATTCCGAATATGAGCAGGCCTTCGGCATTCTCACCGACGTGACCATGGTCCCCGTGAAGCCGGACGAATTGCCCGACGACGTGCTGGGCTATCAGGCGGTCGATGCGATCGTCTGGTTCGATGCCGATGCCGCCAAGCTGACCGAGGGCACCAAAACGCCGGTGCTGCGGGCGATTGAATCGTACGTCCACCAGGGCGGCCAGCTTGTCGTGTGCCAGCCGCCGGGTCTGGCATCGCATATTGAACCCTTCGCGCCGATGCTGCCGATCATCACGACCGATGCGGCCGGGCGTTTTTCGATTCCGGTGGACGATCGGGGCGGTTGCGATGCGTTGCGATCGCTGGCGACAGCGGCGCCGGAGCCGCCGCCATCGACGCAGCCGCTGGGCGTGCCGTTCCGCACCGCCCGCGCGGTGCCACTGAGCACGGCGCTGGTGGATTGCTGGATGGATTGGCCGCCCGACGGCAAAGGCCCGACGCGCACGCCGTATCTGGCCCGCATTGGCGTCGGCGATGGCATGGTGACGTGGGTGGCGCAGGACCTGGGCGATCGCATCGTCAAGCGGCAGATTCCGTTTGGCTGGCCGTTCATCTGGAATCGCGTACTCGATTGGCACGACGACAACATGAAACTCGTGAACACGACCAACAAGGACAGCCTGGAGCGGGACTGGTACTCGAACTCGGGCGTGGACCTTGGCGGCGGCCTGCAAAGCGATCTGGACCTGGGCTCGAAGACCGCGTACCTGGTTGGCGTCGCGGTTCTCTTCTTTCTGGCCTATTGGGCCATCGCCGGGCCGGGGGTCTATCTGTTTCTCCTGTCGCGCCGGCAGGCGGAACAAAGCTGGTTCGCCTTCGCGGCACTGGGGCTGGGCGCGACGGCGTTCACGGTGCTGGTGGTATGGGCGGTGCTGCGCGGGCCGCCGGAATTGCGACACAGCACGCTGGCGCGCACGGGTCCGGCCGAGCCGGAGCGGATTTACACGCGATTCGGGCTGTACATCCCGCGCGACAACTACCAGACGGTCGAGCTGCGCAATGCTTCGGATCGCGCCGCCAGTTTCATCACGCCGCTGGGGGTGCTTCCCGGCGAATCGACCAACCAGCAACTCGGCTTCACCATCCCCAAGGACGACACCGTCCCCGTCCACAAGCTCGACGCCAAGGATCCGCTGTCAATCTCGGTCTTCTATCGCAGCACGCTCAAGAAACTCGAAGCCAACTGGATCGGCTTCCCCGACGATCCCGAAAAGACCGTCGCCGGTAAAGCCCGGCTCGTGGACAACCGGCCGGAGCTGATCGGGACTCTCACCAACAACACCGGCTACGACCTGCACGACGTGTTTTTCTGCTATCGTGAAAACTACATTAGCGCCACCGATCTCGCGCCCACGCAGCCGAAGGACATGGTGATACACGTGCCCCACTGGGACAAGGACGCCCCGCTGGACCTGACGGCCATCCAGCCGCGGACGCCCGCACCCGCCAAAAAAGGGCCCGGTGACGCCGATATACTGGTCCAGGATACCCCGCAACTCCCCACCGACCGTCCGGTGTACGGCCCGGAGGCCGGTTGGTCCTACTGGGCGGAACACGGGATCGCCGGCAACGGCGGTGAAGGGTTTGTCGCCAGCGACGGGCACGCATTTCTTCTGCTGAGCCTTTATCAGCGATTGATCCCCGTCCTGTTACCGGGCGATCTCAACAATTCAAGCCAGCGCAACGAGCTTCTCCGCCACGACGGCCGCCATTTTGACGTGTCCAACGCCGTCGCCGCGGGACGGCTGGTTATCCTCGCCACCGTGCCCGATACGGCCGAGCCCGCGCCCATGCTGGTCGATGGCGAAGCGCCCGCCGGCACGGGCACCCTTTACGCCCAGTTCATTCTCCCGCTGGACCGTTCCGGCCTCGCCAGCGGCATTGCGGCGCCCACAACGCAACAAAACCTCAACCAGATCAATACTGATATTGGCAAGATGATCAACAATGGGGACAAGTAACCACCTGTCCCGCGGCCTTAGCGGCCGATACCGGCGATTGCACCTATGGCGGCGGTCATCAAAACAGTCTCTCTCACCAAACGCTACGGCACGCTCGTGGCCCTGGCGAATCTCAACCTGGAAATCAACGAGGGGGATTGCTTCGGCTTCATCGGCCCCAACGGAGCCGGCAAGACCACCACCATCAAGGTTCTGGCCACGCTGCTCCAGCCCACCTGGGGCGAGGCGCGCGTGTGCGATTTCGTCGTCGGCTACCAATCCCGCTCGATTCGCCCGCTCATCGGCTATGTCCCCGACTATTTCGGCGCCTACGAGGATATGGTCGTTCAGGAATATCTCGAATTCTTCGCCGCCGCCTACAACATCAACGGCCCGCAGCGAACCCGTATCGTCAACGACGTGCTCGAACTGACCGACCTGGGCTACAAGCGCACCGCGGCCGTTGACGGCCTGTCACGCGGCATGAAGCAGCGACTCTCCATCGCCCGCGTGCTGGTTCACGATCCAAAGGTGCTTCTGCTGGACGAGCCGGCCGGAAATCTCGACCCCCGCGCCCGCATTGAAATGCGCGAGTTGCTCAAGGAACTCCGCCGCATGGGCAAGACCATCGTGATTTCATCGCACATCCTTCCCGAGCTGGCCGACCTGTGCAACACCGTCGGCATCATCGAGCAGGGCGAACTTCTCTACAGCGGACCGGTGGCCGATATCGTCCGCCGCGCCAAGGGCGGCACCATCGTCCACGTCGGCGTCACCACCGGCCTGGAACAGGCGGCCGCTCTCCTGGCCCAGGAAGCCACCGTCGAAAACGTCTCGGTCGCACCGGGCAACGGCCATCTGCTGGTCTCACTGCGACCCGGCGTCAATGATTACACCTTCATCCCCCAGCGCCTCGTCGGCGGCGGATTCGCCATGACCCTCATGAAGGAGGAAGAGGTCAATCTCGAAACCGCCTTCATGCGACTCACCAAGGGACTGGTTCAATAACCCAACCCCCATGCTCGGAATTGCCGACTATTTCTGGCGACTGCTCCCGGCCAATCCCATCCTCCTGCGCGTCGTCCAGACCGGCGGCAAACGCAAGCGCGATATGTTCATCCGCTGCATCTACCTCGGCCTGCTCATCGCCGTCGTCCTGCTCACTCTCGCCGGCGGCATCGGAAGTTCACTGGCCGATCTGGCCAAGAACTCGGCCGATATTTTCCAGAAGATGAGCTATCTCCAGCTCGGCCTGGTCACGCTGCTGGCCCCCGTCTTTACCGCCGGCGCCATCACCCAGGAACGCGACAGCCAGACCTACGACATCCTTCTGGCCACGCCTCTGACCAACGGCCAGATCGTTCTGGGTTCGCTTCTGTCCCGGCTTTTTTTCGTCATGGCCCTTTTGGTCAGCGGAATTCCGGTCTTTTCGATCACGCAGATATTCGGCGGCGTCGCCATCGGCAGCATCGTGCAGAGCTTCCTGCTGGCCATCTCCACCGCCTTCGTGACCGGCGCCATGGCCATGGCCATCGCCACGCTCAAAGTCGGCACCCGACGCACCGTCTTCACCTTCGCGATGGCCCTGATGGTCTATCTCGGCGGCACGTTCATGCTCGATCCCGTCCAGCTTTTCCATCTCCCGTGCAGCGACGGAGCGGGCGGGACCGTGCTCTCGCAAACGTCCTGGCTGACCGGCCTCAACCCCTTCCTGGCCCTCCGCGCCATCTTCGGCTCCAGCGATTACCAGCCGCCACAGCCCGGGCATCTTCCCGCATGGATCGCCGGTTCCTCGACCCTCACCTGGTACTGGACCAGCCCGTATACGTTTTATATCGCGACGATGATCGCGATTTCGTTCGTGCTGGTGCTGCCGTCGATCATCCTTCTGCGCCGCCTGGCCCAATCCACGCTGACTCCGCAACGGGCTCTGCTCACCTGGCTGCACCTGGCCCGCCACGCCGATCGCAAGCCGCGAAATGTCTGGAACAACCCCATCGCCTGGCGCGAAGCCCGCACCAAGGGCTCCGCCGCACGCGCCGTCTTCCTGCGCTGGGCGTTCATCGCCGCCGGGCTCGCCGGC
Organism: uncultured Tepidisphaeraceae bacterium; assembly: GCA_964420285.1. Lineage (GTDB taxonomy): Bacteria > Planctomycetota > Phycisphaerae > Tepidisphaerales > Tepidisphaeraceae > CAYQTE01. Next base: position 37,587 of record CAYQTE010000037.1, on the reverse strand, counting down.
GCCATCCTGCTGCTGGTCCTTCATTCGACGGGCATCCAGCCGAAACAGTGGATCGATCGCGATTATCGCGCCGATCAGCACGTTCTTTACGTTCATGATTCCACAAAAGAACTCCCTGATGCGCTGACAATCGATGGGGATACCGTCATCAAGCTCAACAACGCGGAAGTGTCCCGCGACCGCTATCTCAATGGCACGTACGACGTGCAGAAAGTCACGGTAAACACCCAGGATACGACCAGGGCCACGGAGATCGACCTGGTCGACTGGCCGCGACGGCTCATCGCCACCGAAACCCGCCAATGGCTTGCCAGCTCCGCCATGCTCGAATTCGCCATCATTCTGCTCATCCTTACCAACGCCGCCGCCAGCACCGTCACCCGCGAAAAAGAGGATGGCACGCTCGACCTGCTGCTCTCCACTCCCATCACCAGCCGCTATTACATCTGGGGCAAACTTCGCGGCCTGGTCAGTTTCGTCCTTCCCCTGATCGCCATTCCCGTCATCAGCATCCTGCTGTTCGTCATTCACGACCTCTGCCGCTGGTGGCTCAAGGGCGATTCCGATTTCGACTGGATCGTCACGCCCGAATCACTGATTCTCCTGCCGGCCGTGCTGGTTTTCATCACCGCCATCGCCGCCATTCTGGGCATGCAGATGTCGCTGCGGATGCGGACGACGGTGCGTGCCGTCATGGCCAGCCTGGGCATCATCGCCTTTGTCGCGATGAGCCTGGGCGGTTGCGGCATGTCGCTGATCCGCTCGGCGTCCTCCAACTCCAGTGGCAACGGCATCATCACGCTGGCCATCGGCGCGTTCAGCCCGTTCACTCTCATTACGCTGCTGATCGATCCGCAATCGCTGGACCCCAACGACTACGCCGCCATCGGCAACCCCATCGGCGCCCGCATCACCGTCGCCTTCGGCGCCATCTTCGCCCTGATCGCCTGCGGCGCCCTGATCGGCTGGATGTACAAGTCGATGGTACACAATTTCGATATGACCATCCGGAAGCAATCGCGGTAAGATATTTCTTCCCACTTCCCGCCACGCGCACGGCCTTCTCGTCACTCTGCCAGCGCGTTTCGCCCCCGTGGAAAAGCGATCAATTGCGCCAGCACCGCCACGGCCGGCACCACTATGCCCGGATGCAGGGTTCCCGACAGCATCACCAGCACGATCCCAAACAGCGACGGCGCCTCGCAGCCGGCCATAAAAATGATCAGGCCCGTCAGGTATTTCCCACCATCGACCGATCCATCCTGCCCCCGCCGGGCTAGCGTTCTCCACACCATGTATCCAATCCCCGCCCCGGCCGCGAACAGCACCGCGTCCAGCACATGCAGCGTCATGACCAAATCCGCGGCCATGGGCGGTTTGATGTTCCCCTTGATCGCCACGGCGATCACCGCAAACAAAACCTGCCCCATCACCATCGCCCCCCAAATCACCCGCGCCCGCATCAACTGTGCCTGTGTCATGCCCCGATTGTCCCGCGGCGCCAAAAGTAGTCAACCTCCGCCTGTCACCCTGTCACCCTGTCACCCTGTCACCCTGTCACCCTGTCACCTCTTCTCCCCCACTCCCCCTACGCACCCGGCCGCACCACGAAAATGCGAACGGTATGCGACGATCCGTTGTAAAACAGCCCTACGCTCTGGGACACAACCAGCAATCGCGATCGAACGGCCGGCGGCAGGCTGTCCCAATCGCGACTTGTCGTAATCGCCCATCGCGGCGAGGCGCGATCGGCCATCGACACAAGGTCGCGATCGTCGGCCTCGTAGGCATGGCCGTGCAGGTTGAAGGCGAGGCTCGGCTCTTTGTAGTCGATCATGGCCACGTCGCCCTGCGATGGGTCATAGCCGTGCGCATACAGCGAATCGGCCACCAAGCCCGATACTTGCAGATACGGCGCGGCCGGGATGAACAGCGCGTAGATCGTTACAAACCCGCACAGCATGCCCAAGCCCAAAATCATCGCGACGCCGGCCACGCGACGGGAAGCGGCCAGCCGCACGAGGCAAGCGGGTATGGCGAAAAATATCGTCGATGACGCCACCAGCGGAACCACCGGAATCTGATGAAAATACTCCGCCAGAATCCACGGTGCCACGGCGAAAGCGATAATGAATAGCGACAGGATGAACGTGCCCATCAGCAGGAGCCTGGGACGGTTGATCAGATTTTTCGCATCGCCGTCGATGGCTCGCTGAAGGGCGTTGGCCGTGAGGAATGCCAGCGGAGCAAACGCCGGCAGCACGTAATGCGGCAATCGCGTGCCCAGCGATTCCATGACAATCCATGGGCCGATGAATCCCGCGATCGCCAGGCGAATCTCCGGGCGATGGCGGTTTTGAAAGGCGGACACGGCCGCGGCGGGAACCAGCAATATCCACGGGAAAAACGTCCCTGCCAACAGCAGCGTGTGATATCCCGGAAACCCGCCGTGGCTTTCGGCGGCTTCGATCGAATGGCCGCGTGCCTCACCGGCCAGCGCGGTCAGAAACCCCGGCGAGCGGATATGAACCAGCACCACCCACGGCGCGACGACGGCGGCGGCGATGGGGATTCCGATCACCGGCCGCGTCCGCCGCCACCACCGGATCGCATCGAGCCACGCCGCACGCTCTTTCCAGCGCGGCCCGACTTCGAGGATCGCCAGCGCCAGCATCGCGGCGATCAGCACCAGCGGGATCATCCCCTTGGTGAGCAGACCAAGTCCGAGGCTGATCCAGAAAATAACCGCCGTGGCGATGGGCGTCGGCGTCTTTCTCATGTCGTCGTTGCGCATGCGGCAGAGGCAAATCTGGCAGATGACGATCCAGAGAAGCTGAATGCCGTCGGTAATGCTCATCTTGGCGGCCATGATGACCAGGGCGCTGGTGCAGAATATGAGAACTGTCCAGGCCGCCCGCGCCGCTCCGGCGGTGCGCCATAATCCGACGGCAATGAGCATGGCCGTCAATTCGATCGCGACGGCCGATGGGAACCGGGCCGCAGCGCCGCTGTCGCCAAAGATGGCCATGGAAGCGGCCTGGCACCAATAGACCAGGGGCGGTTTCTTGGCCCGCCAGGCATTCAGATACCACGGCGTGACCCAGTCGCCGCTGTGGAGCATCTGGCGGGAGGCCTGGGCGTAGCGCGGCTCGTCGCGGTCCCACAGGCCGACACGGGCGTTACCCAGAAGATAGGCCGCCAGCGATGCCGAAAGAGTCAGGATGATCAGGCCGCGTGCCTGGGCTGGGGACATGAGGTTACAGATTAGAGGCGGGAGCGGGAAAGGTGAAGGGGTGCAGGTTGATCGTTTCAGGACCGGCCATGGCGCGGCAAAGCCAGAGGTGTAAGATTAAGATGGGGAGCAACAGCAGGAATCCAGAGTAGAATGCAGCGCGTGTTCAAAGATCAGATTCGAGGCAAAGACCTGCTGGCGACCCTGCCGGCGGGCGACGGCAAACCGCCGTTCCTGGCGACGCGCCGGGGCCGATGGATCGGGCGGGCGGGAATCGTTCTGGCCACGGTAATCGCGTACAGCCCGCTCTGGCACGGCGATTTCATCTGGGATGATCCGGATTACATCATCAACAACTGGACCCTGCGATCGCTGCGCGGGCTGTGGTCGATGTGGATGCACCCGTATTCGATCCCGCAGTATTACCCGCTGGTTCACACGACCTTCTGGATCGAATACCACCTGTGGGATTTGTTCGGCAAAGGGGGATTGTGGCCGGTGGGGTATCACATCGACAACGTGCTTCTGCACGCCCTGAGTGCGCTGGTGCTGTGGGAGATTCTCGATGCGCTGGCGATACCGGGAGCGGTCCTGGCGGCGGCTTTGTTTGCCCTGCATCCGGTGCATGTGGAATCGGTGGCGTGGGTGACGGAGCGAAAAAACGTGCTCTCGGGGCTGTTGTATCTGCTCTCCTTACGATGTTTTCTGCGCCAGGGCGTGAACGAGTTTCGTTTCGATTGGCGCTGGTACACGGCCGCCATGCTGCTGTTTATCGGGGCGCTGCTGAGTAAATCGGTGACATGCACACTTCCGGCCGTGATTCTCATCCTCGCCTGGTGGAAGACCGGACGGATCGACTGGCGGCGGCTGGCGGCGCTGTCGCCGATGCTGCTGATCGGCGGCGTGATGGCGATGGTGACGGCCCATCTGGAGACGGTTCACGTGATGGCGGTGGGCCGCGAATGGTGGTTCTCCACGGGCGATCGGCTGGCGATCGCGGGGCGGGCGGCGTGGTTTTATCCGTGGAAGCTGCTGTGGCCGACGAATCTCGCGTTCATCTACCCGAAATGGACGCTTACTTATCGATCCTTGAAACCGCTCGTGGCGCCGGCGCTGGCGGTGGTTTTGACGGCCGGGCTGTGGCTGTTGCGGGATCGCATCGATCGCCGGGTTCTGGCGGCGTGGATGGTGTTGCTGGTCGCGGCCGCCGCGTTTTTCTATCCCCGGTGGATGGTCGATCATGTCGCCGTGCGGCAACTCCTGCCGCCGGCCATGGTGCTGGCGACGGCGGGCGCGCTGTGGCTGCTGCGCGGTCGCATCGGGCGGGGGGCGCTGGCGGCATCGTCCATATATCTGGTGACGATCCTTCCGGCCCTGGGGTTTGCCAATATCTACCCGATGCGCTACACGTTCGTCGCGGATCATTACGTCTATCTGGCCAGCCTGGGGATTCTGGTTCCGGCGGCGGCACTGGTCTGGAAGATGTCCCGGCCGGCGGTGATCATCACGTCGGCGGCGCTGGTGATTTCACTGATGGCGCTGACAATGTCGCGGGCGTATTTCTTCCAGAGTTCGTTCCTGCTGTGGACGGACGCGATCGACAAGAACTTCTACTCGTGGATGGTACATGACAACATGGGCCACACATGGAATAGCATGTGGCAGTCGGAACCGGCCTCTTCACCATTGAAAGGCGTCTACGAACGGCAGGCCGAGGTGGAATACAAGATCGCGGCCCGACTGGCCGACCCGGCGGTCACCGACGTGCATTGGGGCCTGGCCGGCTTCTACCTGAAGCAGAACCGGCTGGACGAGGCCGACGCCGAGTGTGATCGGGTGCTGATGGTCACGCCGGGGGACGCTCTGGTGTGGTGCGCCAAGGGATCGATTCTGCACCAGCGCGGGATGATGGACGAGGCGATCGCGACCTTTCGCAAGGCCGCGAAGATGAGCCCGGGCCTGGCGGACCCGCACTATTGGCTGGCATCCGTGTACGATACGGACCGTCACGACGACGCCAGAGCGGAGCCGGAATACCGCGCCGCCATCGCCTGCAATCCCAACCATGTGGCATCGCATTACAATCTCGGCAATCTTTTGCTTCGACGGCAGGATTATGCTGGCGCGATCAACCAGTTTCAGACGGTTCTGTCGATCGAGCCGAATCATCCCGAGGCGATGTACAACATGGCGACGGCGTACCTGCGCCTGGGCGACCGGGACAATGCGGCGTCATGCGCGGCCGCGGCGTTGCGGCTCGATTCCGGGTTCGCGCCCGCCAGGGATTTGCTGCTGCGATTGGGCGTGGCGCCGCCGTAAGTTCGGTTCGCTTGCGCCCAAAGCTCACATCGCGGCGAAATTGGCCAGTATCCGCAATCCCACGCCCTGGCTCTTTTCCGGGTGAAACTGCGTGGCGACGAGATTATCCCGCCGGATGCTGCTGACGAACGGACGCCCGTAATCCGTCGTCGCCGCGATCACCTCCGGATCGCGCGGCACCACGTGATAGCCGTGTACGAAATAGACCCCGCACCCGGCCGGCAATCCCGCCAGCAGCGGCGACGGCCGTTGAATCTCGATCTGGTTCCATCCCATGTGCGGCACCTTGAGCCCCAGCGTGCGATCGACATCGAACCGCACGCACTCACCGGCCAGGATGCCCAGGCCCTTGTGCTCGCCGTCCTCGTAGCCGACATCAAAGAGCATTTGCAACCCCAGGCAAATCCCCAGCATCGGCCGGCCGCGCTGGACGTGGCGCTTGATCGGTTCGTCGAGATGCCGATCGCGCAGCGTCGCCACCGCATCCATGAATGCTCCAACTCCCGGCAGAACGAGCTTATCGGCCGATTCGATCTCTTCCGGCCGCGAGATAATGTCCGCCGCCACCCCCACCTGCGCAAACGCCTTCTGCACGGAACGCAGATTGGCCATGTCGTAATCGAGAATGGCGATCTTCATAGCGTGGTGAAGCATACCGGGGAAAAGGCCGGCGCACGAGAGCGGCGGGCGGTATGCGAATCGGGGGGCGCGATAGACCTTCGGTTCCTCCTATTCCTGCCTGAGCGCCGCCGGGCTCAGGCGACGCATCGCCAGTTGCGCGGCGGCGGCTAATACCAGCAGGCCTAGTGCGAGAATGATCCCGATCGCTCCCGCCACCGGGGCGATGTGGACCTGGCGGATTTGCCCGGCCATCGCCAGCAAGGCCGTGGCCACGCCCAGGGCCAAACCCAACAGCAGCAGCAGGCCGTGCTCGATGACCAGCATCAGCGTCACCCGGCCGCGAGTGAATCCCAAAGCCGCCAGCAGGGCCAGTTCGGAGCGGCGCTGGATCACGTTGCGCGCCAGCACCACCACCAATCCCAGCGCCCCCACCGCCAACGCCAATGCGCCCAGGAATTGAAACGCCGCGATATAGCTGTCGGCCACCGCGTGATACGCCGCCAGGCGGCCGGTCGTCGTTTCCACTGTCACGCCAAAATCGTCCAGGCTGCGGCGCAGAATATCCCGCAACGCGGGCACCGACGGCGGCGGACAGTCGACCAGAATCAGCGAACACCGCGTCACGGCCGGAAACGCCTGGCGAAAATCCGCTTCCGGGATCAGCGCATAGCTCTGAAAAATCGAATCCGCCAGCAGGCTGTCGACGACGATCGGCCGGGTTGTCGCCGATTCCGGCAACCGGTCGCCTATGCCCGTATGCAGAATGTACTGGGCCGTCTGCTCATCCACCGCCGCGGGAATCCCATCGGCCGCCAAAGTGCGCGGCCCATGCGCGGTAACCGCCAGTCGTTGCAGAACATCGGGTGGGACGCCTACAAGAGTTGCCGATGTGGGCCGCGTCATGTTCAGACAGGAGATGTCATCGCCCGCCTTGACGCGCAGGGAGGTGAAGCACGTCGCGGCGAACAGCGGATCCTCCGGCACGCCCAGTAATTTCCGCCCGGCCGGCGTTTGCAAATCGGCCGGCAGGGGAATCTGCGTCGTGATCATGAGCTGATATCCGCCGGTGGACGACGGCGGTTTGGTCGGTTCGGTGGGCTCGGATTCAAAGGCGGTCACGCTGGTCAGGAGAAATGTCGCCGCAGCCATCAAAGCCACGCACAGGACCGATCGCGTGCGTTGGCGCAGGATGCCCGCCGCCGCCACGGCCACCAGCGTCTGACGCACCCGGCGCGACGCGGCCGGAAGTTTCGCCAGAACGGCGATCGAAAACGCCAGCATCAGAAAACCGGAGAGCATGAACGCGGTCGGCGCAGCCAGGTATCCCGCCCAGGAAAGAACAACGGGCGAAAGCGCCATGAACAGGCCGGCGAATGCCAGGCTCGTGGACCGGAATTTGATATTTGAGATTTGAGATTTTGGCGGTGGTGAAGCAATCGTCCCTTGAAGCTGCGCGATCGGAGTCAATCTCGCCAATCGCCACGCCGTCACCGCCAGGGCCAATATCGCCGCCAGCAGACTTGCCGCTGAGCCTATCGCCAGCGTCTGGCTGTGTATATGCAATGTAATCGCCTGCGTGCCGGTGGCGCCGATCCACCATGTCCCCAATCCGTCCACGAGCCAGCGCGTGTACAAAACCGCGGCAGGAAGGCCCACGATGGCGCCCAGCACCGCAACCAATGCTCCCTCGGCCAGAATGATTCGCCCGACTCGCCCCGGCGTGAACCCCAGCGCACCGAGTAATCCCAGTTGCCGGCTCCGCTGCTCGACGGCCAGCCGAAACAGCAACACCACCAGCAACAGCGCCGCGATGAGCAGAAATCCCGACAAACCCAGAAACAAGCTTGCAAAATCCGTATTATCCGGCTGATCCGGCGCCAGCGGCCGGGTCGCGAATCCCGCTGACTGCGGCGTGAGTATCCTGAGCAGCTTTCGCTCGAACTCATCGGCCTGTGCGGCCGGCAGACGCACAGAGGTCAGTTCGCCGCCCAAACGTCCCGCGGATGCCGCCGGCGCCTGCGGCATAAGCCGCTGGGCCGTGCCCAGGTTGAAAAAGATTTTCGGTGCGGCTTTGTACACGTTCCAATACGTCTCATCGGCCGGCGTTACACGAGAACGGTCGAACGGAAACCCGGCCGGCGGATTCCATTGGGCGATGGTGTCGGCGTCGGTCAGGCCGTGAAATGTCGGCGCCAGCGTCGAATCGGCGCCCAGCCCTTCCATCGGCACGATGCGTGCGACTTTGACCGTCTGCTGTTGGGCCACGGCCACCGTCCCGTCGCTGCTCGCGCGGTACGGCGTCACGTGCAGCGTGTCGCCGAGCTTCACGTGCAGTTGATCCGCCATCCACTGATTGACCGCCGCCTGGTCATCGCCCAGCCCCATGTCATCATGCCCGGAAATGCCGGCGGCCATGACATAATTGAGCGGCGGAATTTGTGCATCATCCGTCGCAACCTGATCCAGCAGCAGTGTGTAAACTTCCAGCCCGGCTGTCGCCAGCGGGTGCAAGGCCGTGGCGAGTTGCGGGGAAATGTAGATGCCGCCGGACTGGAGGATCGCCCGATCGTTCGAACGCATAAAGCCCAGGCCGTAGTCTTCGAGCGTCATCGCCTGCGGCGGCGGAACAGGGGACGAATCCAGCGCGGCCGCGAAAGATTTGGCGACCGGCCCGGCCAGCAGAATGTTAGCGGGGGATTGTGGGATGCGACTGGCCGGCGGGACATCCGCCTGGAGCGCATCCTGCAGATCCGCGATGTTGAGCCAGAGACTTGCCGGGGGTCGCTGTGAGGGATGCAAATCAAACCACGCGAGAAACGCCTCGGGCTGCTGCATCGCCCGATCATCGAGGATGCGCGCGACCGCGACCCGCAGCGATGCCACCGCGCCGCTGCGATCGCGGCGGGCCAAGACAGCGTCGGAAGAACCGGCCTCGCTGGGCAGCGTGATCAGCAGCGCATCGCCGCTTGTCACATCCAGCGATTCGGCCAGCGCACGCGTGATCCACGCGCTGTGCATCGGAACCGCCGCCGCACTGGAGATCGCCAGCAATTGCGCCCCGGCCGAAAGCGTTGTCCGCTCGCTGCGGGCCCGGCCGGGCATCGTCAGACCCGCATCGCAAGCCCGGCCGGATAGCGCACTGGTACGCTGCGCCAGTGACTGGCTGAAGAACGCCGGCGCGGTAACGATCAGTTCATATCCGCCGTGTCGCCGCCGGGTCAGGTCCGCCAGCGAATCGCGCACGGAGTCGCCCAGGATCAAGGCTCCGGTCAGCACCGCCGTCACCAGGATCATCCCCGCCAGCAGTGCCGCATGTGCCGCGCGGAAATAGGCCAATGAGCGGAGGATCAACCTGCAAGCCGTCATGCGCCGCCCCCAACATCCGCCGGCACGAGTTTGCCCTGGATCAACTGCATCCGCCGCGGGCACGTTGCCGCCAGGACCGCCGAGTGCGTTGCCAGAATGAGCAACGCATCTTCCTGTCGCGCCGATTCGTGGAGCAACTCCCCGATCGACGCGGCCGTCTGCGCATCCAGATCGCCGGTCGGCTCGTCGCAGATCAGCAGTGCCGGCCGGTTCATCAGCGTCCGCGCGATCGCCACGCGCTGCCGTTGGCCGCCGGACAATTCCGACGGCAGATGGCTTTGCCGATCCGCCAATCCCACGGCCGTCAAAAGGGATTCACCACGCTGCCGATCGGCATCGCGCACCGGCCCCAGCGCCAGCCGCGCCAGCAGGACGTTCTCAATGGCGGTCAATTGCGGCAGTAAGTGATGGTCCTGAAAGACAAACCCGATGCGCCCGGCCCGATACTGGGCCAGTTGCGCCGGCGAGAGGCCCAATGGATCAACGCCGTCCAGCGACAATGTCCCGGCCGAGGGAAGATCCAGACTCCCCAAGATATGTAGAAGCGTGGACTTCCCTGATCCCGACGGGCCCAGAATCGCCAGCGCCCCATCCTTGCCGGCCATATCGAGCGACACGCCATCGAGAACCACCAGCGACCCGGCGGCCGTCGCATAAACCTTCGTCAATCCCGCGGCGTGCAGTTCATGCGGCAAATTACGCTCCCTAAAATCAGGTTATCCACCTATAGTAAATAACATACGGCAAGTGATAAAGGTATACAGTGCAGGGTGATGTACTGCGCATCATGAGATGGTTACCACAAATCATCCCGACGATTTTGGTCTTGGCGGCCGGCACGGCGGCCGTGCTTTGGTGGCGAACCGGGGTCGCATCCGTGACGGCGCGAATCCCAGGTGCCGATCATCCGCCCGGCCTGGCCAATATGCGAACCATCGACATGGCCGGGCAGGTCATCACCGGAACGGGCAAACCGGGCGAAGGAACGGGCGAGTGGGCCCAGTTCCGCGGGACAGGAACCGGCCGCTCGACGGAAACCGGCCTGCTGAAAGACCCCGCCCAGGCGAAAATCCTCTGGACCGTGGACTTGGGTGAGGGCTATGCCGGACCCGTCGTCCGTAAAGGCTGCGTCTATATCCTGGACTATTCCGACAGCGCTGATGTGCTGCGCTGCCTCAGCACCGAAACCGGCCAGGAAATCTGGCGGCACGCTTATAAGGTTGATACCAAGCGCAACCACGGCATGTCGCGCACCATCCCGGCCGTTGACGATTCGGTCGCCGTCACGCTCGGCCCGCAATGTCAGGTCGTCGCCGTCAACTGCGACGATGGGCGGTTTCTGTGGGGCAAGGACTTGGTCAGGGACTATGGGAGCAAGGTTCCGCCGTGGTACGCAGGTCAATGCCCGCTTTTGCGTGATGGCCGTGTCTACATCGCACCGGCCGGGGACAAGGTCTTGCTGACCGCATTGGACGCCAAGACGGGCGCCGTTCTCTGGGAAGTGCCTAATGATCTTCAGTGGAAGATGACCCACTCGTCGATTGTCGAGGTTGCGCTGGAAGACCGGCCGACGCTGGTTTATTGCGGCAGCGGCGGCGCGATCGGCGTTGAGGAATCCTCCGGCAAGATCCTCTGGCAGAGCACCGACTGGAAAATCTCCATCGCCACCGTCCCCTCGCCGGTGGACCTGGGCGGCGGCCGCATCCTTTTCACCGGGGGCTATGGCTCAGGCGCGATGATCGGACGCGTCGAGAAAAGCGGCGATACCTATGCCCTCCGCGTCGAGAAGCGCATGGACCCGGCCGTTCTGGGCTCTGAACAGCAAACCCCCGTTCTCCTGGCCGATGGCAGCGGCGTGATGGCTGTCATTCCCAGCGGCGAAATGGTGTTTATGAACATGGACGGCAGCATCCGCTGGCACAGTGGCGGAGGCAACCGGTACGGGTCGGGGGCGTATCTGGTCGCCGACGGCGCGGCTTATGTGATCAATGACACCGGCACGCTCAGCGCGGTCGCCGCGGGGCCGGGCGGGTTTCAACTGTTCGGCAGCGCTACAATCATCCGCGGCGGAAGCGAATGCTGGGGCCCGATGGCCCTTGCGGACGGCCGGCTTTATCTGCGAGATTTTACGCATCTGGTCTGCCTTGACTTGCGGGCGAAGTGAGGCATCACATGGCACCAAAGAACAACAGGACTCTGAAGGCAGCCGCCGGCGTGGTCGTGGCCGGATTGGTCGCCGGCGCCGGTTATGGCGGTTATCAACTGCATCGCTGGTCGGCCAATTGGGACCGCGCCGCGGAAAAGGGCGCTGTCTATGGCGATCCCGGTTCTGGCGTTACGATCGCGCCGGAGCTTCTCACCTGGCACCAGGTGGGGCGCATTGGGACCGGACTAGCCAGCGTCAAATCGTTTGCCTTTCTGAAGGACGGCTCGCTGGTCGTGGCCGGCGAGCGCAAACTGCGCCTCATGTCCACCGCCGGTCAGGTCTTGCGCGATATTCCGCTGCAAGGCGTGCCGCAGGCGGTGGCCGTCATGGACACGCCCGATGGCACGCTTTTGTTCGCCGGCATGGTGGATCACGTGGAGGTGTTCGATACCGTCGGCGCGCCGCACGGCAAGTGGCCGACTTTCGGCGATGATGCCTTCCTGACCTGCCTTTCCCCCGGCGCGGCGGGCAAGACTCTCTGGGTCGCCGATGCCGGGCGGCGCGTCGTTGATGAACTCGATCTGACCGGCAAAGTCCTGCGCGAAGTGGGCCGCGCCGATGATGCCACACACGCTCCGGGCCTGGTTGTTCCCAGCGCTCATCTGGATGTTGCCGTCGCCGGGAAGGATGGATTGGTCTGGGTCAACAATCCCGGCCGGCATGAAATGGAAGCCTACGATCCGCAGGGCGTGATGGTCCGCCAATGGGGCCAGGCCGGTCCGGGCGTCGGGCTTTTCAGCGGCTGCTGCAATCCGACGGATTTTTTCATGCTCGGCGACGACCGGATCGTGACGGCCGAAAAAGGCACGCCGCGCGTCGCGGTCTATACCATCACCGGCGACCTGCAGAGCGTCATCACCGCCGATTTCTTGCCCGACACCGCCGGCATCGACGTGGCGGGCGACAGCTCCGGCCGGGTGTGGATTTTGGACCCCATCGCCCACGATTTACGCATCTACGCCCCCAACGCGGGCGGATTGGCGGGAAACCTGTGAATGAACAAGGCGAGATTTTCGGAACCTGCCTTTACCTCCTCTCCCTGTACTCAGGGGGAGGATTGAGGTGGGGGTTCTTCGCCAGCGGTGCTGCAAGGCTTAGCCCGCATGGTTCGCCGTCGCGGCCAACCCCCACCCCGACCCTCCCCCTGAGTACAGGGAGAGGGGGAAAGAGGTTGCCCCACATCGACCTGGGTTCGACCGAACACTTGGGCGCACTCCTATGAACGAACATTCGCAGACATCACGTCGAGAGTTGCTTATGTCCGTCGGGCGATATGGCGCACTCATCGGCCTGCTCGGCGGCGTGGGCACTTTGGCGGCGCGGACGGCGTGCAGTTCGACCGTATGCACGGCCTGCCCATTGATATCCCGCTGCGATCTGTCAAAGGCCCAATCGGCCCGAGCGGCCATTGCCAACAACGGAGGTCGATCATGAGCACCAACCGCCGCGAGTTTCTCGGGATTGTCGGCCGGGGCGTCGGCGCTTTGGCCATCGGCGGCGGCATCGGCGCGTTGGTACACCAATCCAGCGCCCGCGCGGCCGACGGCAATCTGTGGCAGATCGATCCTGCCAAGTGCATCCAATGCGGCCGCTGCGCCACCAACTGCGTGCTGAGCCAGTCGGCCGTGCGCGTTTTCCATGCGTTTGCCGTTTGCGGCTATTGCGACCTGTGTACCGGATTCTTCGAGGCTTCTCCCAACGCGCTGAACACCGGCGCGGAGAACCAGACTTGTCCCGTCGGGGCCATCAAGCGCAGTTATGTCGAGGATCCGTACTTCGAGTATCAGATCGACCGGACGCTGTGCATCGGCTGCGCCAAATGCTCCAAGGGTTGCAACGCCTATGGGAACGGCTCGCTCTACCTGCAGATCGATCACCAGTATTGTTCGCATTGCAACCGCTGCTCGATCGCGATGAACTGCCCCAGCAACGCCATCAGCCGCGTTTCCCCCGATCAGCCCTATAAGACCACTCGCGTGAGGGGAACCTGATGTCGCGAGCCGGCCGTATCTGGAAGACTCGCTGCGCGTCCGCCGTCGGTTGGACGGCTGCGCTCTTATTGGCCGCCCCCGCATGGGCCCAGGAGCGCTTTCCCCCGCCCGATTTCCGGTCAGGGTATCGCTTCCCGCAATCGCAGGTTGTCCTGCCCCACGGCGCATGGCGCAACTGGCTGGATGCCGGGCTGTTCGCGGCGTGCCTGGGTCTGGCCGCGTGGCTGGCCGTGAAGAAACGTTCGCGAACCGGGCTGTTCTGGCTAACGGTCTTTTCGGTGGCCTATTTCGGCTTCTATCGCGAAGGGTGCGTCTGTGCCGTCGGCTCATTGCAAAATGTCGCCGCCGCAACCTTCGGCACGAATGTCGGACTGCCCTGGATCGTCGGCGTGTTCTTCGCCCTGCCGCTGATCGCCGCTCTTTTCTACGGCCGGGTGTTTTGCTCGTCCGTCTGCCCATTGGGAGCGGTGCAGGATTTGGTGCTGTTCAAGCCGCTGCAAGTTCCCGGCTGGCTGGAGGCGGGACTGGGGTTGCTGGCGCATCTTTATCTCGCCGCCGCCGTCGTTTTCGCCGCGGTCGGCAGCGAGTTCCTGATCTGCTCCTATGACCCATTCGTCGGATTTTTCCGTCGCAGTGCCTCGTTGGGGATGATCCTGCTGGGCGCGGGGTTATTGCTGGCCAGCATGTTCGTCGGCCGGACGTATTGCCGATTCCTCTGCCCCTACAGCGTCTTGCTGCGGACGTTTTCGACACTGGCCAAGTGGCCGGTTCACGTCAGCCCCACCGCGTGCATTTCCTGCAAACTCTGCCAGGAATCGTGCCCGCTGGGCGCACTGAACACGCCGCGGCCCGGCATCGACGCTTCCGACCGATTTCGCCGCATGCTGGCGGCCGCCGTCTTGGGCGCGGCGGCCATCACCCTGGGCGCAATCGGCGGCTACCAGGGCCGCGCACTCTGGTCGCGACTGGATAACACCGTGCAACTTGCCCAGGCCGTCCAGGCTTCCGAAAAAGGCTCGCCGCCCGTCGACTTCGCCGATCAGTTGACCGCCTGGCACAAGACCGGCGAATCGCCCCAAGACCTGTATGTCCGTGCCGGCAAAATCACCGCGAGCCTCGGCCGGGGCGCGGCCGTCGCCGGGGCGTGGCTGGGGTGCGTGATCGCATTTCGCCTGCTCAAATGGGGACGCGGGCTTCCGCGTGCGATTTATGATGCCGACGCCGGCACCTGCCTGGCCTGCGCCCGATGCTTTGCCGATTGCCCGGTGGAATTGGAACGCCTGGGCATGATTCCTTCCGCAACCGCCGTCGCTTTGCCCGTGTTGCAGGGGGTGGGCCGATGACGATGTCGCATCCCAGCGAACTCAAGCTCATCGACCGTCCCGTGTGGCGGCACGTGGCGCGCACGTGCGTGGTCATTTCCGGTGTCTTTTGTGTTTTTGTCGCCGCCATGCTCGGCGTGCTTTGGATTCAGCAGAAAATTCACCATCCGCTGGTCGAGACCGTCAGCGGCAACATCGCCGTCCTGCGCGAGCAACTCCAAAATCATCCGGCCGACGGGGCGCTTAAGAACCAGATCCGGGATGCCGATGTCGCCCTTCGCGATGCCTACTGGACGCGGTACACGCGGATGCAGCGCGGCGCGTGGCTGCTTTTGGGCGGCGTCGTCGTGCTGATTGCGGGCCTCAAGACGAGCAGCGCCCTGCAGCGCCGCATCCCCCAGCGCGAGCAAATCCTCGCACCCGATCGCAGCGCTGCGGAAATGTCCTGGGCCTTGTGGACCATCAGCGGCGTGGGCGGCGCCATGACTGTCCTGCTGCTGGCCGGCGCGTGGTGGTCGGTGGGACATCCGGTCATCGCCGTCGAGCCGACCTTCGTGCCCATCGTCGAAACTCCCGTCACCGTCGATCAACTCCTCGCCCAATGGCCCGCCTTCCGCGGTTTCGGCGGCGCGGCGGCGCACATCCCCAATCCAACCGTCCGCACCTGGGACGGCACCTCTGGCCAGAACGTTCTCTGGCACTCGGCCGTCACTCTGCCGGGCAATTCCTCGCCGGTCATCTGGAACGACAAGGTTGTCGTGACCGGCGCCAACGAATCCCAGCGACAGGTCATGGCCTACGATCTGGCCAGCGGTAAACCCCTCTGGCAAACATCCGTCGGCGGGGCAGGCCCCACGCCGGAGATTACCGAGGACACCAGCTTCGCCGCGCCCTCGCCCGTCACCGACGGCTTTCGCGCCTACGCCATCTTCGCCACCGGCGACATCGCCGCCGTCGATCTGGCCACCGGCCGTAAAATCTGGGAAAAGAACCTCGGCAAGCCCGTCAGCTCCTACGGCTATGCCGCCAGCCTCGCGATTTTCGCCGATGCCGCCGGCACACGCGTCATCGTGCAATGGGACATGGGCGCTGCCGAAGACAACAAATCCAGCCTCATGGCTCTCGACGGCCGCAGCGGAAAATTACTTTGGCAGACCAAACGCCCGGTGGGCAATTCCTGGGCGTCGCCGCTGGTGACGAAAGTTGAAGGTGATGCCATCCCCTGGCAGATCATCACTGCCGCCGACCCGTGGGTCATCGGCTACGACGCCGCCACGGGAGCGGAGCTTTGGCGCAGCAGCGCCCTGGGCGGTGATGTGGCCCCGTCCCCCGCCGCCGCCGTACACGATGCCAAGACCTATATCTTCGCCGCCGAGGAGGGCATCAATCGCGCCGCCATCGCCATCAGCAACGCCCGCGGCGAGACCGCGCCGGCCTGGAAGCTCGACGATGAAGGACTCCCCAACATCGTCAGCCCCGTCAGCGACGGCCATTACGTCTGGACCGTCATCGCGTCCGGCGTCCTCTATTGTTTCGATATCGACGGTGGCAAGAAAGTCTGGGAACACGACTTCACCACCGCGTTTCAGGCCACGCCGGCTCTGGTCGGCGCCGGCGACTCTCGCGAACTCTGGCTCACCGACGCCACAGGCATCACCCATCGCATCGCCGTCGGCGCCGATTTTAAGGAACTGGCCACCTGCCCCACCGGCGAAACCGTCGCCGCCAGCCTCGCCTTCAGCGATACCGGCGGCGTCAGTCGATTCCTGATCCGCGGCAAGAAGAATCTCTACTGCATCGGCGGCCCTGCAACGGCGGCGGGAGGGGCCAAATGAACCTCTCGCTCCAGGTGCTCACCACCGATCCCCAACCCGCCGGCGGCTCGTCGCCAGTTGCAGCGCCGCGGATCGACCTGGCCATCGTCAGCGACCTCATCACCCGCATCGGCGATAAGCCCGAGCACGTGGTCCCTCTGCTCCAGGCCATACAGGAGCATTTTCACTATCTCCCGCCCCAGGCTCTGCGCCACGTCGCCGACACCACCGGCATCACGCCCGCCGCACTCACCGGCGTCGCCACGTTCTTCCAGCAATTCCGCCATCAGCCGGCCGGCGAGCATCTCGTCCGCGTCTGCCACGGCACCGCCTGCCACGTCCAGGGTTCGGAGCGCATCGAGGATTCCCTTCGCCGTCTGCTCAACATGACGCCCGACCAGGAAACCGACGCCAACGGCAAATTCACGATCGAGCGCGTCGGCTGCGTCGGCTGCTGCACGCTGGCGCCCGTCGTCGTCACCGATGGCGACACGCACGGCCGGCTCCGCACCGACACCGTCGCTAAGGTCTTGGAAATCGTCCCCAAACGCATCGAATTGCCCGACGATTCCGATGCCATCAGCTCTGCCGACGCCGACGAGGAAATCTGCATCGGCATCGGCTCCTGCTGCGCCGCCGGCGGCAGCCTGCGCGTGCAGGACATCCTGCGCCGCGAAGCCGCTCTGCTGGGCGTTGCGGTGCGCGTCAAGGGAGTCGGCTGCGTCGGCATGTGCCACCAGACGCCGCTGGTCGAGGTGCGCACGCGCGACAACGGCGGCAAGGCGATCCTCTATACTCGTCTTAAAGATGCCTCCGACGAAGCGATCCGTGCCATCGTCCGCCGACATTTCCGACCTCGCGGCCTGGCCGGCTGGTGGCGTAAGGCGCAGCAAGCGGTCGTGCAATTCGCCGGTGCCAACGGCCACGAAAGGGCCGTTGCCCCGCTCAGCGAGCAGTCCCCCAAAATCGACGCCTTTCTCAAGCCGCAACTGCGCATCGCGACGGAATATTGCGGCCGGCTCGGTCCGCTTGATCTTGATGAATACATCCGCCACAACGGTTTTTCCGCCCTGAACAACGCCGGCAGTCCCGATGAGATCACCAGTGCCATCGTTCGCTCGGGCCTTCGCGGCCGGGGCGGCGCGGGTTTCCCCACCGGCCGCAAATGGCAGACCGTGCGCGCCGCGGCGGGCGACGAGAAATACATCATCTGCAACGGCGATGAAGGCGACCCCGGCGCGTTCATGGATCGCATGATCCTGGAAAGCTATCCCTATCGCGTGCTGGAGGGCATGGCCATCGCCGCCCGCGCCATTGGCTCTCGCCGCGGATTCCTCTACATCCGCCACGAATACCCGCTGGCCGTCAAACGCATCCGCGCCGCCCTGGATATCTGCCGCCAACGCGGAGTGCTGGGCGAGTTGCAGCTTGAAGTGAAGGAAGGCGCCGGCGCTTTTGTGTGCGGCGAGGAAACCGCCCTGATCGCATCCATCGAGGGCCGTCGCGGGATGCCGACGCTCCGCCCGCCCTTCCCCGCCGAACGCGGACTCTGGGGCAAGCCCACCTGCATCAACAATGTCGAAACCTACGCCCTTGTCCCCTGGATTTTCCGCCACGGCCCCGACGCCTTCGCCGCCATCGGCACCGCCACCAGCAAGGGCACCAAAGTCTTTTCACTCACCGGCAAGGTCAATCGCGCCGGACTCATCGAAGTCCCCATGGGCACCACCATCCGTCAGATCGTCGAGGAAATCGGCGGCGGCATCATCCAGGAAACCCCCGCCGCCGAAATGCTCCCCGGCTATGCCCTGCCCCCGCGAACATTCAAAGCCGTCCAGATCGGCGGACCCTCCGGCGGGTGCATCCCCGCCTCGCTGGCCGATGTCCCCGTCGATTATGAATCCCTGCGCGACCTGGGTGCGATCATGGGTTCCGGCGGGCTGGTCGTCCTGGATAACCGCGATTGCATGGTCGATATGGCCCGCTACTTCCTCCAATTCACCCAGGCCGAAAGCTGCGGCAAGTGCGCGCCCTGCCGCGTCGGCACCAAACGCATGCTCGAAATCCTCGACCGCCTCGCCACCGGCAAGGCCAAGCCCAATGAACTGACGGCCCTGGAAGATCTGGCGCGCGAGGTCAAATCCAGCAGCCTTTGCGGCCTGGGCCAGACCGCTCCCAATCCCGTCCTCTCCACGCTCCACTACTTCCGCGAAGAGTACGAAGCCCACCTGCAAGGCCGTTGCCCCGCTGGCCGATGCACCGCATTGGTGAAATACATCGTGAAAGACGGCTGCGTCGGCTGCACGCGCTGCGCCCAGGTCTGCCCATCGCAGGCCATCGAGTTCACGCCCTATCAACCCCACGTGATCGACACCGCCAAGTGTACGCATTGCGACGCCTGCCGGCCGGTCTGCCCCACCGCCGCCATCGAGGTGCATTCATGATTACAATCACGATCGATGACAAGGCGATCAGCGTCCCGACGGGAACCACGATCCTCGAAGCCGCGCGGCAGGCGGGGATCGATATTCCCACGCTCTGTGATCGCGGAAACGGCCACCCTGCGCTGACAAGCTGCATGCTCTGCGTCGTTCGCGTCAACGGCGCCGCGCGGCTGGTTCCGTCATGCGCCACGCACGTCACCGACAGGATGGTCGTCGAAAGCGAAACCGCCGCCGTCCGCAAGGCCCGCCAGACCGCCCTGGAACTGCTCCTCAGCGACCACGTCGGCCCGTGCGTCGCCCCGTGCCAATCCGTCTGTCCCGCCCACATGCACATCGATCGAATGCTCGACGAGATCGCCTCCGAAAACTGGTCCGCCGCCATCGAGACCATCAAGGAGGATATCGCCCTGCCGGCGGTCCTCGGCCGGATATGCCCCGAACTTTGCGAAAAAGGCTGCCGCCGGAAGAATCACGATGCCCCCGTTTCCATTTGCCGCCTGAAGCGCGAAGCCGCCGATCGCGACCTGGCTTCCCCATCACCCTATCGCCCCGCCATCGGGCCGCCCACGGGAAAGCGCGTGGCGATCATCGGCGCTGGACCGGCCGGACTTTCCGCCGCCTATTATCTCGCCCGGGCCGGCCACGCCTGCACGGTATTCGACCGCCATCCAGTAGCCGGCGGATCGCTCCTCACGCGCACCACTCCAGTGCAACTCCCGCGTGATGTTATCGCCGCCGAGGTCGAGCAGATCCGCATCCTGGGCGTGCAGTTCATGCTGGGACACGAAGCCGACGTTCAGCAGATTCGCCAGCAGTTTGATGCCGTGCTCATCGCCGCCGGTGAGAAGGCCATCGTCAAGACCGATCGCCAGACCGCCAAGACCGCGATTCCCGCTGTATTCGCGGCCGGCCCCGCCGCCGGCGGCAGCGCCAAACACGCCGTGCAGGCCGTCGGCGACGGTCACTTTGCCGCGCGAGCGATGATCGCCTTTCTGGCTGGTCTTGGGCCCATCAAGCGCGCCCCCGATTGGAGCTGTGCCGGTCCCGCCCCCAGCCGCGAAGAACTGGCGATGCGGGTGGCCCAGGTCTGCTGCGACGGCCGCGAAGATCACCCCGGCGATGCCTCGCATGCCACAATGGGCGCTACCGAATCCGCGTGGGCTCAGCGACAGGCGGATCGTTGTCTGCACTGCGGCTGCGCCAAACAGGACAATTGCACGCTCCGCGAGGTCGCCGCCGCTCTGGACGCCAATCCCCTCGCCTTCCGCGGCGACAAACGCGCCCACATGACGCCCCTGACCGGCACTCTCACCGACGGCCGCACGATCACGCTCGACAACGGCAAGTGCATCGCCTGCGGCAAATGCGTCGCCATCGCCCAGGAATCCGGCGAACCCTACGGCCTGGCATGGATCAGCCGCGGTTTCGCCGTGCATCTCGGCCCCGCCCTTGGCGTCGATCTGGCCACCGCCCTGGAAAACTCCGCCGACGCCTGCGCCCTGGCTTGTCCCACCGCCGCACTGATGGTTGCCCCATCGAATGTGGGCAATGCCGGCAAGCCCGCGATCAACGCGACCGCCGCCAATGGGCGTACGTGACGCAAACAGCGGGCTGCCTCTTGTCCCCTCTCCCTGTACCCGGGGAGAGGGATAGGGTGAGGGGGTATTTCGCGACTGCGCCTCGGCCGAAGAACCCTCACCCCGGCCCTCTCCCTGAGTACAGGGCGAGGGGGAAAGAGAAGGCCGTCGATCGCGTCACCCATCCGGCCAGTGGCCCCGCCCCGGTCATGGCTTCGCAAGATACTTGAGCAAGTCCGGCAGATTGCATGACGTGCGCGCCTCGCCCCACGTGGACTGTTTGGTGCGGGATACCAGAAACCGGCGTTTTGCCGCGATCAATTTGGCCGTCTCGTCCAGGCGATCCATGTCGCCCGACGACGGCGAACTGGTCAGTTTGATCTCCATCGCCCACAGTTCGGTTCCAAAATCCAGAACCAGATCAAGCCCGTGCTGGTCGTTGGTACGGAAGTAATACGGCTCGACGTGCTGGCCCGTGGCCGACAGAACTCCCAGCACCTGTTCGATGACAAAGCCCTCCCAGCTTGCTCCCACCCACGGCTGGGACAGGAGGCCGTCGGTGTCGGGCACATTCAGCAGCGAATGGAGCAGGCCGCTGTCGCGCCAGTAGACCTTGGGACTCTTGACCAGCCGCTTGCGGATGTTGGCCTGATACGGCTGGAGCCGGCGGACGAGGAACGCGCCGACCAGATAATCGAGATAGCTGTTGACCGTCTTGTAATCCAGGCCCATGCTCTGGCCGATCCGGCTGGCGTTCCACGATTGCCCGTGCACGGCCGCGAGCATGCGCAGCAGCCGGCTGGTGGTTTGCGGCTTGGAGGGCAATCCCCATGCCGGCAGGTCGCGCTGGGTCAGTATGGTCAGGTAGTCGCGCTGCCAGCGCGGGTAGTCGGCGGGATCGATGGCACCGCCGTCCGGGTAGCCTCCGCACAGCCAAATCCGTTCGCGTGATGCGGCCTGCACTTCCGAGAGCAGCAACGGCGTCAGCTCCACCAGCGCCAGTCTGCCCGCCAGGGATTCGGACACATGGACCATGAGTGCGGGCGAGACCGAACCCAGGAGCAGGAACCGGCCGCGGAGCTTGCGATCGGCATCAATGGCCCCGCGCAGACGCTCAAAGACCCGCGGCCAGCTTTGTGCCTCGTCCAGGATCATCAGGGACTTACCGGCGACGAGGCGATCCCAGTCCAAATCAAGGCGCAGGCGATCCGATTCCTGTTCAAGGTCAAAGTATTGGCCGCCCAGGGAGCGGGCGAGAGTCGTCTTGCCGCATTGTCGCGGACCAACCAGCGCCGCCGCCGGGCTGCCGGCCAGGCGACCTTTCAATTCCCGCTCGACCTGCCGAGGAATCATTCCTTACATTTTAGGAATTAATTCCTGTTTTGCAAGAATCCTCGGCCGACCTTCCATCACTTATAGTTATAGAACGTCACGCGCCAGACCGTCGGCACCGGCGTGATGCCGTTCAAAGGCGCGGGCGGCTCGCCCAGGCGGCTCTTGGAACCCAGCGGAACCTCCGTGCCCGACTGGTGGTTGGCCGCGGCGCCGTTGATATCGTAGCCCAAACCCATGATGTCATCGCCGTTGAGACGGTGCGCCAAAACCCATTTGCCGTTCTCGAAAGCGCCCAGATCGACCGTGGCGACGGCCGCGACATTGCCGGGGGTTTTCGGGAAGACCCGGAACGGGAAATAGCCGTTGGTCGCGAAATAATACTCATCGGGCGCCGTGTGCATGATCAGCACAAATGGACTGTCCA
Source organism: uncultured Tepidisphaeraceae bacterium (assembly GCA_964420285.1). Lineage (GTDB taxonomy): Bacteria > Planctomycetota > Phycisphaerae > Tepidisphaerales > Tepidisphaeraceae > CAYQTE01. The sequence continues at coordinate 14,936 of CAYQTE010000037.1, read as the reverse complement.
GGAACGCCAGCGCCTCGGTGCCGCCGGCGGGTGGCGTCGCCTCGCCGGGAGCGGCCGCTTCCGGCTGGCCGTAGGTGTGTTTAACCGGCGTGAAATCGAGCACGTAGTTGCCCATCTCGACCTTGCCGGGATTGTCGCCCGGTTGCAGCTTGATCAGTTTGATCGTGTCCTTCACGTTCTCGCCCTGCGCCTGCGCGATCGCGCCGCTGATGGAATTTATGAAACGATAGGTCCGGGCGAACGGGCCGTCGGGGCTCAGGCCGTCGATTCCAAACGGCGAGTAGCACAGCAGGTTCAGTTCGGTGAACGCCATCCAGCAGGTGTTCGCATTCTGGCGGTTTTCGGGGTTCCAAGCCGGATTGCCGCTCTGGGCAAAGGCGGTAATGATCCCCCGGTAATCCGGCAGGTAAATATCCGGCGCCAGGATATCGATCGCCGGACCGCCGGCGTGCCAGATGTCATGCACCAGCGGCTCGGGGCCGCCGCTGGGATAATCGCCCGGACCCAGATCGCTGGGCTGCACCAGCCAGGTGTTGACGTACATCGGGATGTCGTGTTCCTTCTTGCCGGCCGCGGCGACGTGTCCGATGTAGCTCGAATAGTTCCACGCCATGAAGATCTCGTCGGTGTGGTTGTACAGATCGGCGCCGGCCGGCCGGGCCGCACGGCCGGGGGCGTTCGACGCCGGCGGCTGCGGATTCTGCACGTTCTTCCCGAAAACCTCCTCCCACGTGCCGCTGGTCTTATCGCCGGCGGCATCCCAGATCTTCTTCAACTCCGGCCGCAACGTGTCCTTGTTCTTCTGCAGATAGGCGGTCAACGCCTGCGGCACGGGCTGGGCGAAGGCCTCATTGGCCGCCGGGCAGAAATCCCGCGTGCTGCCCAGCACCCCCACTTCGTTTTCCACCTGGATGCCGATGACGACGTGGGTCGTATCAACCTCATGGATGCGACGCATGACGGCCGCAAACGCCTTGGCGTCGGCATCGCGATTGGCCTGGCTGAGCGTCGAGAGAATCTCCAGCGTCCTGCCCTTGGCATTGACCACGCGCGGGAAGCGGGCCTGATCGGCCTTCACCCACGCCGGCTCAAAGTGCGATAGCCCGTTCTTCCAGCTTCCCATCCAGAGGATGATCAGCCGCAGATTGTTCGCCCGCGCCGCCTCGATCTGATAATCGACCAGCGAGAAATCAAACTTGCCTTCCTGGGGCTCGACCAGATCCCACGACACCACCGTCAGCACCGTATTGAGATTCGCCTTGGCCAGCCGGGCCAGCGTCGTCTTCATCGTCGCCTCGTCCGACGAGCTGGTATTGGCCACTTCACCGGCCACGCAGATGAACGGATTGCCGTCGACAATGAGCTTCTTCATCCCGTCGCGCTGTTCCAGGTGCGGCAGGTCCGAGGTCTGCGCGGGAGTCTGGGCGCATCCGCACAGAAGCACGATCGCGCACGCCGTCATCATCCAACCCGCTCGAGTTGCCAATCTCATATTCACTGCCTTTCTTCAAAGAGGTGAGGGCCAAACCATCACGGCCGCATCATCGCTTCCCCGCCCGCCGCTGGCAAGTTCGGCAACACCCGCATTGCCGCCGAAGGGCGCACGCCGCAAACGGCGCACCGCCTCTTGTCCCCCTTCCTGCACGCGGCCAGAGGGCAGTGCGCGCGGCCCATTCGCATTCCCCATGCCCGACCGCCGTTTCTTTGCAGCAGGTGACAGAATGTGACACTTTTCGCGGTTTTGTCACGTTCGCCCCCCCCCGCGAAAAAATCCCCCGTGGCCGCGAAAACCGGCGGCGCTGTGGCTCTTATTGGCTTGGTTCCCGGAATCACGCCCGCCGCAATCCCGCAACCGTTCCCCGAACGGTCGCGTCCCTTCAGTTGCTCCGCTCATGGCGGTGGTTGATATTTCTCGTTGCCCGTTGCGGGAACGGCATCACTGTCCAGACCCAGGCGGTGTTCCTCCATAGAAACCTTCATCGCGCGGTCGTAAGCCTCCTTCGTCGATTCCGGGATGCATTCAACCGTATCATAGTCAAATCGGAGCCATATAGTCCCCGCCCAGGTCTTTATGTCCGGGATGTGGCTTGCTACCGCCAAATCCCTCTGGCGCTTAACGCCATCATGCGTTGTCCATTTGACGATGAGGTTGTCGGGAATGGGGTCCGGCCCGTAGAATACGGTGGCACCCTCAAGGCTATTTCGGTCCGACGTTTGCCGAATGCCGCCGAGGGGAAATGCGATATTTACTCCGCGTGCGGAATACGCCAAGGAAAAATCGTCAATGAAGCCCCTTCCACCGCCTACGGATTTTCCGCGTTCCGCCGGCGATCATTTGCCGTACTCGGTCCCGGCCGATCGACCGCCCATGATTGTGATTTTGCCCGCTGGCTTGGTCGTCGGGGCCGGTTTGGTTGCCGGGCCATTGGAGGCCGTCGGCTTTGTCACGATCAATTTCGGCTCCGGACCGGTAAAGCCGCTGATAACAAATTCCATCAGCACGTTTGTTTGCGCCGCACGTTCGAGTGTTGACTCCATGCCTATCGTTTCACCGTCCTGCAATGTTGCCCTCGCCGTCGCCTCATTGAACGCCGCGAACGCCGCCGACACTTTATCCGGATCGTGCGCTTGGGAGGCCGCCTGAATGTTCGCATAGGCCTGCGCAACATGGTTCTCGGCCATTGCGCTGGCGCTGGCAAACGGTCCACCGTTCGCCGCAAACTCGTCGGCGACCCCAACGGGGGCGGGCTTGGTCAGCAATTTGCCGAACACCGGGTCGGCCGCCTTCGGCCTACAAACCCGTATGCCGGCTTTTTGGATAACGCCGATTACCGCATGCAGTTCACCACGTTTCCAGTTCAACGCTGCCGGATCGTCACTGAAGAGGTAAACCAAGTGAATTGGCCGCCTTCCATCGGCCTCGTCGTGGACTGCGGCCAGCGCCTTGCTGCGAGTTTGCTCCGCGTTCGCCCGGGCTTGGGCCGCGTTCTGCCGGCTGTTGCCATTTGCCGCGGCAATCTGTTGCTTGTATTCAGCCTGGATGCGATTGACCTCGGCATTCTCTGCCGGTGAGTACGCAAATGGAGCTCGCCACTCCATTTGGGCTGCCACGAAATATTTCCCAAAATGGGCGTCGACTGCCGGGGAAAGTCGTCCCCTATCCACTACGTCTACGACCAGGAACTGGACGGTTACGAGCTGGCCCGCAAGCGGCGACAGCACCGCATCGATTTTGTCGTTCTGTAGGTTGAGAAAACTCTCCCGCTGGATCGCCGTCGCGTCCTGTCCCGGCGCTGGCTGGCGCAAAATCGACTCAAGAGCATTGACATCAACAGGCAAGAGGTCCGTCAGAGACTTGGGGGCGGCATCCCCCAACTTGCTCGGCAACGATGCCAAATCGGCTTCCACGACCTTTAGACCGGCTTCCGGACGTCGTTCGAGAAACGGATAATAGCTCGGGGCCTGTCCATGCACGGGCATCGCTCCCACGAGCACCCATAAGGCGAAAATTGCGCGCCAACCACCGAACCTTATTTGTCGTCCCATTACGCCCATCCTTTCCCGCGAAATTAGCGGCGATATTGTATCTCTTGCGGTTCGCGGCGGCAATGCGCGGGCTGGCCTTGAGCGGGCCGGCCTTGGCAGGCGATTTCGGATGCCGCCCTCGCATGCGGCTGCCTTGACGCAATGGTGCAATGGCCTGAAAACGTGACCGCCGTCGCGACGACGCCGCGCGTTGCGATGACTAGCGCTGCGGCGGGTCGTACGCTACGACTGGCGCTACGGCAAGCTTTTCCCGTCAGAAGCGCCCTTCTTGTAGGCGGCGACCATTAGCTTCATTACGGTTGCGTGTCTCGCTTTGAAGCCCGGGCTTGGAGCCTGCCGAAGAAACTGCGACCTAAAATACGCGAACAGGTCGTCATCGACTGGAACCTCGACATTCCTCGTACCGACCCTGACCGTTACGCTTCGCTGCGGGCCCGAACCGCCGCTTGCAGAAAACGTGAATCTTGTGCTCATATACCCGCCTTCCCGTGCGCCATTGTAGCAGCGCAACGGCTGATTGGAATCCGCCACTCCAAGAAGCCGTTGTACGCCAGTAAACGAAATAAAGGTCCCGCGAACCGTTAGATGCCTTTCCCACTCGGACCCGTGCGTTTGCGCCAGCCGACCGGGCGGTCGCGGGGTCGCAGGGACTGCTCCAGGCCCAGGGCGCGAGCCGTCCGTTCGACCCACGCTTCGCTGCCCACGGGACGGTTCCGCCGGATCGCATCGCGGATCATTGTCTCCTGTTGCTCATCGGCCGGCAAGTTCACCCTCGCCAGCCAGCCCTTGGGTCGGGCCACGGGCCATTCGCCCAGCAGCGGATGGAGCGCTCGCTGGAAGGCGAGAAAGTCGTCATCCTTCCTGAACGAAATAAAGGTCCCGCGAACCGTTAGCGTAACTGAAGCGACACACCCCTCCATCCAGTGAATTGACCCTGGATACAACTGCCGTCGGCCAATCCATGCTGCCTCACGTATCTATCGGGCGGCGGCGTATTGCCGCCGGACGGGGCGCGTTCCTTTCGGTCCGTTTGCGCCGGCCCGGCCGCTTTGCGCCATGCCTGATGCCGTCGCGATCATACCACGTTCCCCGGTGCCGCGTTACCTCCGGTGAACTGCGGCGCGCGTTGCGTCTGCTACCAAACGGCGGCCACGCCGAAGGCCGGCAAATACGATATTGTCGAGCGATTATGTAGGGAATTCCCCGGCCTGCCGATTTGGCGGTCCAGGATCGCACTGGGGCGCGCGGAATTCATACCAAGTTCCAACTCCTACGCGCGAAGTTCCAACTTTTTCGAGACATTTAGGGCACGTTTTGGACGCGATCTTTGGCGTAAACCGCGGTATCCGGCTGAAAACGAGGGTGGGGCGATGGGCGGACAGCGGCACGTTTTGGACGTAAACATGGCGTGCAAAACAGCTTAGGAGAAACCTCACGCAGAGGCGCGGAGGCGCAAAACAAAGGCAAAAGCTTGGTGACCACGGATTTCGCTGATGAAGACAATAACGAATGATGCGTTTAGGTTGCTTCTTACCTGTGCCTATCGCACGCGGAACTCGGCCTGGGCGCTGTGGCCGTCGGGGGTGGTGGCGCGGGCGGTGTGCATGCCCGGCGTTGGGGTCCACCAGAGGGGCTGGCCATCGCTGCGGCCGATGCTGACGTTGTCGATGAACCAGAAGATCGGCGATGTCGCCTCGCCGGCCCGCGCGCGAAGGGAGAGGCGCTGGCGGTCGTCGGGGATTGACGGGTCATGGACGATTTCCTGGCCGGCCGATGGCGAGAGGATCGCCAGTCGATCATTCGTGCTGGCGGTCAGTTCGTTGGAGGCTGGCGATGGTGTCAGGGCAAAACCGTCTGGCGGGGCGAAGCCATCGCCGCCGCCGTCGGTGGCGGCAAGGATTTGCAGGGCCAGTGGAGCGGCGGTGTCCTGGCCGACCAATGTGCTGGAGCCGGACCCGTCGGCGTTGCCGAGCCAGACGACGACGGTGCGGCGTGGGGTGACGGCCGCACACCAGGCATCGCGGTGGCCGCTGCTGGTTCCGGTTTTCCAGGCCGGCGCCAGTGCGGCGGCGCCGGGCCAAACGCGCGCGGTGCGATTCTCGTCGGCCAGGCAATAGAGCGTCTCGAGGCAGATCGAGGGGCGCAGGGACACATTATGAATCAGCCGGTCGATGGGCGATTGGGCCGGCATGGTCGATGGCTGGGCGACGGTGACATCGTGCCTTGCGGCCGATTCCGCCAGCAGGGACGCATCGCGATGCCGGCCGGCGCGAGCGAGGGTGGCGTAGGCCTCGGCCAGTTCCAGGGGTGTGGCATCGGCGCCGCCGATGGCCAGCGGCAGGCCGTATTTCTCCGGCGTGCGCGCCAGGGTTTTGAGTCCGAAGGCGCCCATGACATCGACGGCCCGGCCGAGGCCGACTTTGGAGAGAATCACCAGGGCCGGCACGTTGCGGCTCTGGGCGAGTGCATCGGCGGCGGTCATCGGTCCGCGAAAATCGCGATCGTAATCCGACGGCTCGTACGCCGCCCACGCGGTCGGGGCATCGTTGATGATCGACTGCGGCGAGCAGATTCCGGCATCGAACGCGGCCGCATAGATGAACGGCTTGAGCGTCGATCCGGTTGACCTGGGCCGCGAGGTCAGATCGACCGCCGTCGCGGTTTTGCCGGAATCGGTCGTGAGACTGACCGCCGCGAGAACGTCGGCCGATGGCGTATCCAGCACGACAACGGCGGCGGCGGTGATATGGGACGGCTGCAAATCCGTCAGCGCAGCACCGGCGGCGAGCGTGGCGCGTCGCTGCGTCGTGGGATCGATCGTGGTGTGAAGCGTCTGGCCGGAATATTGCCAGGCCATGTCGGTGAGCGTGGGAAGTAATCCGATGGTCAGTGCATCGGCATCGCAAACGCCGGCGGGCGAGGCGGGATCAATGGCGATGTCCTGCGGAAGCGGCCGCCATGCCGCGTCGATGGGCTCGTCGGCGGCCTGTCGGCGCTGGGTTTCGGTAATAAACCCGGCTGCCAGCATGCGGTCCAGCACGTGATCGCGACGCGCCCGCGCCCGAGCGGGAAAGCGATCGGGACGCAGGCCGTTGGGATTCTGCGGAATCCCCGCCAATAATGCCGCCTGGCCGAGGCTGAGTTCACTGCACGGCCGGCCGAAGTAGCGCCAGCTTGCGGCGCCGGCGCCGACGAGATTGCCGCCGAAGGGAGCACGGTTGAGATATTCGACGAGAATCTGGCGTTTGGTGAGTTGCCGTTCGATCTGGGAGGCGTGAATGGCCTGCGCGAGTTTGGCGGGAATCGAACGCGGTGCTGGCTGGCGCAAGCGGAAGAGTTGCATGGTGATGGTGCTGGCGCCGCGACGTTGCGTGAGATGGAGCAGGTCATGCTCGGCGGCGGCGGCGACGCCAAACCAATCGACGCCGTGGTGGTCGAGAAAGCGGGAATCCTCGGTGGCGACGATGGCGTCGAAAAGGTGCGGGCTGATGCGGTCCTCGGTCAGCGGCAGGCACCACTGGCCGGAGGTGGATGCGAACACCGCCAGACAATTGCCATCACGATCGTCGATCCAGGTGGACGCCGTAAGCGGCTGGTCGCTCTCGGTCGGATAAGGCAGCCACGCGACAGCGGCCCGGAACGCCAGCAGGCCGAGCAGAAACAACCCGGGCGGGATGGCGGCGGCGAGGATCAGCCGGCGCTTGCGGCGCGGGTGACGAAGAACCCCCACCTCATTCCTCCCCCTGGGTGCAAGGGGAGGAGGTAAAGCTGACTTCCCGGCGATTTGAGCACACTCAGTCGTCGGCCGGTTGTGTGGTTCGGCGCTGGGCATCTGTTATTGATCCCGAATCGTGGCGATGTTCGGCGATGGCGACAGGACGGTGAATTTCCCGCCGGCGCCGGAGAGGCCGTTTTGGGCGATGTCGTACATGGCCTCGGCCCGGACGGGCGGCATCGCGTAGACGCCGGGTGTGACGGCGCGGGCGTAGTATTCGTATCGCTGGGTATGGGCGTGCATGTCGAACATGATGACCACGCGATCGTCACGGATATCGACGCGGTTGGGGGAAATTGCCGGTACCTGGTCCTTGCCGAGGACCTCGCCCTCGTCGCCGGCGGCATCATCCTCCGATCCTCTTTTCGCGACCGAGGTTTTCAGTGCGGAGTTCTCCGCTTCCAGGCCGGCCGGGAGCATGTCCTCGATGACGATGTTGGATTGATCGGCCGGCGCTTCGATGGTGAGCTCGACGCGGATGAGATCGCCGGATTCGACGGTGTTATCATGCACGTTTTGGCCGTCGCGCGTGAGATAGCGGCGGGTGATGGTGATGCCGTGCTGGGCATCGGGCGGCGGCGCCAGCGGGATGCCGGATTGCATCCAGGTGACGTAAGCGGATGAATCCGCCGGGCCGAAGATCTTTACCGTGTACACCGATGCGCCGGGTTGCGTTGTTGGCGAGTTCACGGCCGGCGCGATCGCCGGGCGATTCCAGGCGATGGGATTGCCGCCCTGAGCTTCGGCCAGCAATTGGTCGCCGGAAAAAAGCTGGGCGGTGGCGTATGGGACGGTCTTGCCGGCTTGATGGAGATATTGCCCGATGGCCAGGATGGAGAAGGCCGTATCCTGCGTGCTGTACCATTCATGATGGAGTCCTGAATCGGCCAACTTTTGTATGAGGTCGGGCAGTCGCGGATCGGCGGGTCGGACGGTGGCCAGCGTATAAATCAGCATCGCCCGGTCGCGGATCCCTGAGCCGATGTTACCGCTGGTCTGCCGGGTCGATCGCGGAATGGGAAGCGCATCGGGGAGAAGTCCGTCGGCCAGATCGTGCCGTCCGGCCAGCAGCCACGCACAAGCGAGCATGAGCCGCGCATTGCTGCGCATGGCGCGGGGCGCATCGCCGTCGACGTTAAGCGGATCTTTGGCGGTGCTCAGTTCGGTGAGACGGTCAAGCATTGCGCGGTCGGGCTTTCCCGCCAGCGACAGGACAAAGCCGGCGTAGGCTCGCTGCTCGAGATGGCCGGGTTCGTCCGATTCGTCGTCAAGTTGATGGCGGACATACGTCAGCAGATGATTGTAGAAATCATCCGGCACGTCGTATCCCGACAAACGCGCCTGCACCAGGAAATGTGCGGCGTAGATGCTTCCCCACGGCCAGGCGTTCTGACCGCCCGGCCACATCGCCAGCCCGCCGTCGGCGGTTTGCATGCTGATGAGTTGCATGACGGCCGAGTCGATCTTCACCTTGACCATGGCCGGATCGAAGCGTGCGGGATCGATCTGCGCCCCGATGTCGTTCAGCGACAGGAGCGGCATGGCGGCGCTGGTGGTCTGTTCGACGCATCCGTAGGGATAACGATCGAGATAGTCCAGCGCCTGCGGCAGATTGAGAGCCGGCCGCGGCGAAATGCGAATCGCCAATGTGTCGGTCCCGCTCATCATGGCGACGGGGGCGGGGATGGCGGCCGGTTGTGTGGTGGATGCGGCGGCGACACCGCCAAATTGCGTCAATGGCGCGGCGGGTCGGACGGGAAGTTCCAGATTCTCGTCCGATCCTTCTCCGTTCATGACGACGTGCAGGTGCAGTTTGGCGACGCCGACAGCCTGCCCGATCGACGCCTGTATGTTGACCTGCCTCTGCCCTCCGGCCGGAAGCGAAAGCGGCGACAGAACAAGCTGCTGTTTGTGATCGGGTCCGAAACTGACGAGATTCGCCGGCGTTGCGGCATCGGGCAGATTCTCGACGGACACGGTCGCATCGCCGGCGGTCGGCGTGTTGTTGAACAGCACAATCGGCACGGTGAACTGATCGCCCGGTGCGGCGAATCGCGGCCAGGAGGATTGCGACGACACCGGCGAGCGAACGGTGACAGGTTTGTCGGCCGAGCCGGATGAGGTCTTGTCGAAGGCAATCGCCATGACGCGAAGTCGGCCCTGGAATTCGGGGATGGGGAAACTGGCGCGGGCCGTTCCGTCGGCATCCGTGTGAACCGTGGCCCAAGCCAGTGCGACAGGCGTGACGCGGCGAGCGACGACGGGCGTGATGTGCCGCGTGCTCGGCGCGCTGCCGTCGCCGCCGGTGGAACTGGCGCCCTGCGGGCGCGGTACTTCCGGCATAAGCAATCCGAACAGGTCGCTCGAACGCACCGACAAGGCGCGATCGCGGGCGAAAAAGCTGACCGGATTGGGCGTGGCAAAGGCGGTGAGTTGGCAGATTCCCTCATCAACGGCCGCAACGGTGACGGCGGCGTTGGCGGCGGGATTGCCCTGGCTGTCGCGGACGGCGATTCCGATATCGAGGCTTTGCAGCGGCCGGATTTCCGCCGGGCCGGTCAGCGAGACCTTGAGCGTGCGATCGGCCGGATCGACGCGCAGGCGGGTGACGCCGAACGCCCGGTGCGTTTGCCATTTGGCATCGGGATCGACGCCGCGAACGACGGTGGCGGTGACGTACGCATTGGGCCAGCAATCCTGGGTCACGGAGATGGGAACAACCACGTGCGAGCTTGTCATGTCGATGACGCGCGTCTGGACAACCTGGTCCGTTTCGACAGTGAGCAGGAGCCGGCCGGCAAATGGGCTGGCGATCAGCACATTGGCGGTCTGGCCGACGCGGAAGGGCGCGGCGGGTTTCGACGCCACGGCTGGTTTGGGCGCGTCCGGCTGCGTGGTGGGATCGACGCCGGCATCGAGAATGCGCACGTCGAGATGTTCGGGGTTATCACGGCTGACGTTGTCATCCCAGGGCGACCCATCCGTGGCGTAGAATTCGATCGACGTGAATGCGCCGGTCTTGGTGTCGCGGAAAGCGGCGATATACGAGCCGCTGGAAGGGATCGCCGGCGACCACGCATCGGCGTCGGAATCGAGCTTGAGTGTTTCGGTATGAACCGGCTCCAGGACGCGGTTGGAATTGTATTGATAACGCCCGTCGCGATAGACCAGCGTTGTGTTCCAATCCTGCCGCAGGAGTTTGGCTTCGATGACGGCCGCGTCGGAAGCGCGGGCACCGTCGGGGCGGACGAGTTTGATCTGCACATTGCACGGCTGGCCGGGTCGGGCGGTGGAACCATCCGCCAGGCGGGCGGCCAGGTAATAGGGGAGCAAGTCCACGTCGATGCGCCCGGTGGCGGTGACGGTGCGGCCGCCGGTTTCGTGAACGCCGCTGGCGGCGGTGAGTCGCCAGGGTCCGGTGTATTTGTTGTCGGCGGGGTTGGGCGCGGCGTCACCCTTGAAGCCGAGGGCATCGGCGACGTCGATCGACCAATCGTAATGGCCGTTGGCATCGAGCGTAGCGGCGGTCGTTTGTGGCGCGGCGGATTTGCGGGCCGGCGTTGCCGATTCGCCGGACTTGCCGCTGTCGGAATAGACGCGCGCCGTGTCCCCGAACGACCAGACATCCCACCCTTGCGGCGAGAACGAAATCGGATCCAATCGCGTTGACAATTCAACGCCCAATCCCGCGGCCGGGCGGCCAATCAGATAATCGCCCTGCACCGCCGCGCCCAGCGGTCCGGCGGCGATGTTCGAGCGCGACGGCGGCTTGTCGTCCGCGTCATCGCCCGGCGTCCCCTTAAATGTCAGGCTCACCTTCATGCGGCTGGGGATGAATTCCTCAACCTGAAACACGGCCGAGCCGAAGAGCGTGCCGTCGGCGCTGTTTGCGGCGGTGCTGCCCGTTGTGCCGGGCTGGCCGATGCACGCGGTCCACGGCCCGGTGGGCAGATCGGCGGCCAGCGGCAGATCGAGTGTCGCCGAGCCGTCGGCGTCGAGCATGACGGTGACGCTCTTCCAATCGTGCTGATCCGGCCGGCGAATCTGCCAGCGGACCGGGAACGCGGCGCCCGGGGCGGCGAGGTCCGCGCCGCGCACGATCGCCTTGAGGTGAACGGTCTCGCCCGGCCGGTAGACGCCGCGATCGGTATAGACGAACGCCTCATAGCCCTGGCGCAGGTATTTCTGGCCGCCGGTGTCGCTGTCGCCCAAGTCCCATGCGGTGTTCCGCACGTCCAGCCAGGTGAGATCGGAAGACTCGGGCACGGCGGGCATGGTTGTCGCGTCGGCTGTTGGTTGCGTCGTGTCGGGCGTTTGCGGCGGCACGCGATCGGCCAGGACCACGACGACCGATTCGCCCTTGGCCGGGTGAACATCAGCGATGCTGGCCACGCCGGTAGCGTCGGTGATCGCCTCGCCCAACAATTGGCTCTTGCTGGAATAGACGCGCACGCGCACGTCGCTCAGCGGGCTGGCCGATCGCAGCGATGTCGCCCACACCGTCACCCCGCCGTGCGTTTCCTTCGCGGTCAGGCCGATGTCGCTCAGCGTCACCACCGCCGAGTCGCCGTCATAAGGGTCATAATCGGCGTCGAACCGGCCGTTGTATGCGGTGTCCGAGTGCGCGTCGGCCGATGCCAGGGCGATGCGATACACGCCATCGCGCCGGGCATTGGCCGGAAGCAGATCGTTCAATGTCAGGCGAAGGTCGTGCTGCTTGTTCAGTTCCGATGGCAGGGCGATGGTCTGCGTCGCCACGGTCGTCGCGAAGCGCGAAGTGTTGGACCAGTCATATCGGCCGGCGGTTCGCCAGGCGACCAGATTGTTGTCGTACACGCGCGTGACCGAAACGCGCAGACTCTTGATGTTGATCGAGTGCGCCATCAGCGTGCGGTTGCCGTCGGAGGAAAGATATCCCTCGTCGTTGTCGAACCAGACTCCGCTTTGGCGATCCGGGACATACGCCGACAACCGGCCGGCCGCGGGATATTGCGTGGGATCGGCGCCCCTGGGAGCGGCGGCCAGCGTGACGGCATAACGCGTGGCCGGCTGGAAATCGCCAACGAGCCTCGCGCCATCGCCGTATTGCTCGATAGTGAACGGCACCGCCGGCTCGACCGAGGCAATTTCCTTCAGAACCGATGTGTCGATGTGATTGTTGAACCTGAGGATCAGATACGGCCGCTCGCGGGCGGGGGATTCGGCGGTCAACTCGACGGCCGCCAATTGCCGCGTCAGGTTGATGCTCGTCGCATAAGGCGCTGCCAGCCCCAGCGGCCCGCTCAACCCGGCCAGCCCCGGCGACAGGCGAATGTTCAGCGGCGTCGAATCCTTTTCCCGCGGGCCGTTCGGAACCTGGGGAATGGAATCGGTGATGATGCGCACTGTCTTGTCGGCGGCCTGGCCGTACAGTTCGCAATGGACCGCGTGCCCATCGGCGGTGGTGGCCGTCAGGTGCGACAGCACGTCGCCGGGCGCCACGCGATCGTTGAACGTCAACTCAACGACGAAACGATCCATCGCCTGATTAGCGGCCTGGCGGACGGCGGTGACGGCCAGCGGAGTGCTCTGGATGCTCGTCGAATACGGCTTGGCGAGCGTCGCGCCATTGCTGCCGCGGATGAACTGATCGGCCAGTGTGAACGTCACTCGCGTGGCGCGGGGGAAATCCGCATTGGGCGTGAAGGTGAGCGTGCGCGGGTCTTCCCAGGCCCATGTCCCGCTGACCGGCGGCGTCACCACGCCGGGGTCTTTGCCATAGACGGATGTGGGCACGACATCATCATTGAATTGCCACCGTAGCGTCGGCCGTGCCCCAGCCACAGCGCCGTCGCCCGGCTGGAACGCCTCGATGCGCAGCGCCCCGCGTTGCCGCGATTCGTGGTAGCGGTCGTACGCCACCCATGCCGAGGCATTTAGTATTGCAAAAGAAAGAACGGTGATCCAGAACCGACGGCTTCCAGCCGGCAAGGCGAGCATGAACATGGCCAGTCCTCCATGACTTGGCGGCGATCCAAGGCGAATTTTTCCAAACTCCGCGTTCCGACATCATTGTCGGACGTGGCGAGGCAGTATACCACAACGCCGGCCGCGTATGTCAATCGTATTTGTCGGGGCGAGGCAGGTGGCTAATAATCGACCATTTGGTGGTTGATTTTCAACCATCTAATGGACGATAATACGCCATGCTCGCGAGGAATATTCTGCCCAACCTGAACGCCGCGCTGGGCGACACGCCGGTTGTACTGCTCCAGGGCGCCCGCCAGACGGGCAAGACGACACTGGCCAAGACGCTGACGAGCCAAAAGCCGCCTCGGCGTTACCTGACGCTCGACGACCCGACAATTCTCTCCTCGGCGGTCTCCAATGCCGTCGGCTTTGTCAAGGAACTTGATCAGCCGGTCATCATCGACGAGGCGCAGAGGGCCTCGGCTCTCTATCTGGCGATCAAAGCCGATGTGGACCGCGATCGAACGCCCGGGCGGTTCCTGCTCACCGGCTCGGCCAACGTGCTGTTTGTGCCCAAAGTCTCGGAGTCACTGGCGGGTCGGATCGAACTCATCACACTCTGGCCCCTGTCGCAGGGCGAGATCGAGGGGCGATCGGAGAAGTTCATCGACGCGGTCTTCCAGCCCAAACTTCCATCTCCACATTTGTCCGCGCCGAACGGCGAGAACCTGCTGGAGCGGATCGTCCGCGGCGGCTATCCGGAGCCGATCATGCGGCCGGGTCCGCAGCGGCGGTCGGCGTGGTATGCGTCGTATCTCACCACCATTCTGCATCGCGATGTTCGCGATCTGGCCAATATCGAGGGACTCACGGATTTCCCCCGGCTGTTGGCGCTCATTGCCTCTCGCACCAGCGGCCTGCTCAATCTCTCGGATTTGTCGCGCAGCCTCTCGATGCCGCAGTCAACGCTCAAGAGGTATTTTGCACTTCTTGAGGCGACGTTTCTGGTGCTCACGATTCCGGCCTGGTCGAATAACCAGGGCGTGAAACTGACCAAGGCCCCGAAAATAATGCTCGCTGACACGGGCCTGGCTTGTCATGTGCTGGGCATGGATCACGACCGCCTCAAGGCCGATGGCAATGCCAGAGGGTCTCTTCTGGAAAACTTCGTTGCCATGGAGTTGATCAAGCAGGCCGGCTGGAGCACCGTCCGAACACGCCTGTTCCATTATCGGACAGCCGCGGGACGGGAGGCGGACCTGGTGCTCGAGGATGCGGCCGGCCGGCTTGTCGGAATCGAAGTCAAGTCAGCGGCCGCAGTTGGGGCTTCGGATTTTTCGGGGCTGCGCTCACTGCATGAATCGTCGGGTACGAAATTCGTGCGCGGAATTGTTCTGTACGACGGCACGGACGTCGTCCCGTTCGACAAGGATCTGGTGGCGATGCCGTTGTCGGCGATCTGGAGGCTCTGAGTCTCCCGGCTTTGAGACCCGCAATGTTCGCCTCGACGAGGAATAGCCCACCCCGGCGATGAATTCACCTCGCTGCCTGACCGATATATTGACAAGTGACCGTACGCGCTGGCCGGGCGGAGGGGCAGGCCGGCGGGAACGAGGCCTGTTTCCGTTTGCCAGGAGTCAGCCATGACCATGACGATCGACGCCGC
>CAYQTE010000036.1:0-46991 GCA_964420285.1 uncultured Tepidisphaeraceae bacterium | reverse complement strand
CTCCGCACGTCGAAGGACTCGGAGAATGTCGCGATCGACGCGGTGATCGAGCGCGCGCGGGCGCTGCTGAAGATCTGAGTCTTCTTGAATCCGCCGATGTCCATGCGCGCTGGGCACCGAAATGACCCCTTTTTCGAGACGCCGGCAGCGAGCTCAAAAGAATGGCATGCATTTCGACGTTCGGCGGCAGCCGAGGTATACTAACCGCGCGGATTCAACCAGGGAGTGACGGCGATGGCGACACGGATGGAATTGGCTCATGGGCGGCCGGAAGGCTCAATGCGGTGCGGGCGGATAGCAGTCGTTTTGACGATTGCGGCGGCGATCCTTGGCGCGACGGCGGCTCGCGGCGCAGATGAGCCGGCGCCGCTGGCGGGCGATGCGCCGGTGGGAGCCATCCTCGATGCGCTCAAGATTCGGGGTGATACGCTCAAGGATTTTTCGGCCGACGTGACGCTGACCAGCCTGGATACCGGCACGCAGCTTTCCACCGGACAAAGCGGGCACGTCTGGTATCAAAACAACGCCACTGGCGGGCGCATTCGCGTCAATTTCGACACGCATACGGTCGGTGGCCAAACTTTCCAGGAGAAGCATCAATACATCCTGGGCGTGCCGGATCTGCTTAACGGGCAAGACCTTCTGGATATCGATTTCACGAAAAAGAGAATCACCAGGGAACGCGTGGTCAAGCCGGGCGAAAAGATGAATTTGATGAAGCTCGGCGAGGGGCCGTTCCCATTGCCGATCGGACAGGATCCGAAAGATGTGCAGGCGCAATTCGACGTGACCAAGCCGGCGGCGGCGAAGGACGATCCGGCGGGCACAGTGCATCTGTCGCTGGCGCCCAAGAAGGGCACGACACTCTCGCGGAAGTTCACGTCGATCGAGGTGTATGTCGATTGCAAGACGGCCATGCCGACGCGCATCGTCACGGTCGATCAGAGCGGTGAAGAACTGCACACCACGCAACTGGACAAAGTGCAGATCAACCAGGGATTGCCCGCCAATACGTTCGATGTTCCGGCCGAGGCCGTGGCCCAGCACTTTGAAGAGATCGACAAAGCGTACACGGAATAGGTTGGCGGCCTGCTACACCTTTGCGGTTTGTCGGCCGGGTTTCTTGGGGGGACGCGGGTTGAGGGCGCGTTCGAGATTCTGCATGGCCTGTTTGAGTCGCTGGTCGTTCTCGACCAGGGCGATGCGGACGAATCCCTCGCCGTTGTCGCCAAAGGCCTTGCCGGGGGCCAGGGCCACCTCGGCTTTTTCGAGCATGTCCAGGCAGAATTCGAGCGTTCCCTGACCGCCGAGATGTTCCGGCTTGATGCGGGCCCAGACAAACATGCTGGCGCGTGGTTTCTCGTAGGTCCAGCCGAGCCGGTCCAGGCCGCGGCAGACGACGTCGCGGCGTCGCTCGTAAATGAGGCTTTGTTCGGCCGGGTGAACAGCGTGCTCGCGCATGGCGATAATGCTGGCGATCTGGATGGGGGCGAACATGCCGTAATCGTAATATCCCTTGATGGTTGCCAGAGCCTTGACCATCTGGGCGTTGCCGGCGCAGAAGCCGCATCGCCAGCCGGCCATATTGTAGCTCTTGGACATGGTGGTGAATTCGACGCCCAGATCCTTGGCACCGGGGGCGGAGAGAAAACTCGGCGCGACATAGCCGTCGAAACAGACCTCGCCATAGGCGAAATCGGAGATGATCATGATTCCGCGCCGGTGGCACATGGCGATGGCACGCTCCCAGAATCCAGGGTCGATGGTCATCGACGTGGGATTGTGAGGGAAATTAAGCACCATCAGCTTGGGGGTCGGATACAGGCCCTCGATCATGCGCTCGACGCGATCCAGAAACGCCTGGTCGTTGCCCAGGGGAACGCGAATGACATTGGCCCCGGCCATGGCGACGGCGTAGATGTGGATGGGGAAGGCCGGATCGGGAACGATGGCCGTGTCGCCGGGCCCGAGCAGGGCCAGGCAGAGGTGGCTGAAGCCTTCCTTGGAGCCGATGGTGGCGATGATTTCGGTTTCGGGGTCGAGTTCGACGCCGTATTTCTTGCGGTATTTGATGGCGACTTCGCGGCGAAGCGCGGGGATGCCGTTAGAGACGGAATAGCGGTGATTGCGCGGATCGCGTGACGATTCGACGAGCTTCTTGACCACGCTTTCGGGGGTGGGATCGGTCGGGTTTCCCATCCCCAGGTCGATGATATCAACGCCGGCGACTCGCTTCTCGTACTTCATCTTGTTCAGGCGCGCAAACAAATAGGGTGGGAGTCTTTCGATGCGCGACGACACGTCAATATGGAACGGCTGATTAGTCATGGGGTCTCTTATGATATAGCCGATGAAGGCCGGTTGTCACGGGGATTCGCCGGGCGCGGACGGAAGAGTCGCGCCGGGGGGAACAGTGATCCAGTTGGGGCCGCTGTCGGCCGGCGCCCGCGACGTATCGGCGGGAGCGGGCGGCGCAACGGTGCCGGGCGACGTGGCTCGGGGGATCATGGCTTCGTACTGCCGCTTCAGATCCTCGTCCTTGATCTGCATATTGGCCGGCAGGGCGGCGCCCAGTCTGTTGGTGATATCCTGCATGGCCGCCTGGACTTTTTCGCGGCGCACCAGGTTGGTGACATAGTCTTTCACATCGTCAAATTGGACGGCCTTGGGCGGAATTCGCTCGATCAGCTTGATAAGCAGGTACCAGCCCTTGTATTGCACCGCATCGGAAACTTCGCCGACCTTGAGCTTAAACGCCGCCTCCTTGACTGTGGGGGAATAGTCGGGACTTTGCAAGCTGAACGGCGGCAGCTCGCCGAAATTGCGGGCACTGTTGGGCTCCTGGCTCATCTCGCTGGCGACGGCCGCAAAATCGTCCGTCTGCAGCCGGCGTTTGGCTTCGGCGACCTCCGAGAGGTTCCTCAGCCAGATGGCCCGCACGCGCACTGTTTCGCCGTACAGAAGATTAAACCGCTGATGAATTTCATCATCCGTGATCGAATCCAATGTTCTCTTCTCGCACACCTTGCGCACGCAGGCGTTGATTTGCAGGTTGATGCGGAACTCCGGCTCGCTGATGCCGTCTTTCTGAAGCACGCTCGCCAGCGCCAGCACGACCTCTTGGGCCGTTGGCGTGGTGGGCTGTGTGGTGGAATCGCCCGACGATTGCGGGCCGGTCATTTCCCGCCGCAGTTCTTCGAGTATTAGCAACCGTTCGTGCTCGATATCGGCCGGCCCAATCGTGTATCCGGCTCGCCGGGCCAGATCCTGTGCCTCCTGAAGGACGGCCAGTCGAAGGAGGAACTTCAATCCGTCGGCCTGCTTAAGCGGCTCGACAAGTTGATCCATCCGAATGGGCTGATCGCCGACAACAGCGACGACCGGATTGTCGACGGCGGTCGGTGGCGCGGTTACACCGGCCGGACCCGATGACGCGGGTCCGGACTCGGGGTTGTTTACACCGGCGCAGCCAGCCGCGGCCAGAAGCAACAGGACGATGGCCCCTTTGATTGTCACGGCAACTCCTGGTTTCAAGACGCTTCCTCCGCCCCACGGTGCGACGCCACTACAAGATAATATAGATATCCGCGGCAATGCGGTCCATCAGGAACCGGTAGTCGCGATATTGCAGGCGATCCTATTTCTCTTCGTCATCGGCGAGAATTTCGAGGTCGCCAGAGTCATCGGCCCGCTTGGCGGACTTTTTGCGCGAGGCGTGCTCGACAGGC
Organism: uncultured Tepidisphaeraceae bacterium; assembly: GCA_964420285.1. Lineage (GTDB taxonomy): Bacteria > Planctomycetota > Phycisphaerae > Tepidisphaerales > Tepidisphaeraceae > CAYQTE01. The sequence goes on along the minus strand of CAYQTE010000036.1, from coordinate 43,263 downwards.
TCCTCTTCGGCCGGGGGCATTTCCGCAGCCATCGCCAGATCGTCGAGATTGGGGGTATCGCCGCTGGCATGAGCGGCCGCGGCTTCCTCGTTCTCCTGCTCCATCTCCTGCGCTTCGTGGTCGGCGACATCGAGGCCGGGACCGGACGCATCGGCCGCCTTTTCGGGCGGCTCGGGGGTCAGTTCTTCGTCGGCCGGCACACCGTCGATCTGCACGACGAAAGTCACCGGGCCGACCTTCACGCGATCGCCCGCTTCCAGGACGGATTCCTGGACGCGTTGGCCGTTGCGGTAGGTTCCATTGCTGCTGCCGAGGTCTTCAACGCGGAGAGAATTATCGTCCTTGATGAGGCGGCAATGTTTGCGGGAGACATCGCCCAGGGGAATGCGCAGGTCACAATCTTCGCGACGGCCGACGACGGTCAGATCACGCGAGATGGAGAAACTTCGCCGCTCGCCATCCGGGCGAAACATGGCCAGTACGACCTGCATAGAACCTGCCTTTGCAAACACGCGGGGCTTTTTGATGGAATTCAGATGTGACGAGCCCAGGAGAAGCCCGCCGTCCTCCGCCAAAAAAGCACCATGAGAACGTTACCGGAAAACCGACCAGCGGGCAAGAATAATCCAGTGCCATAACCTGAAGTCCACACCCCCTCCCCCGCGGTACAATGCCCGCCGGATTTGCGCCAACTCGCTGGCTAATATGGATATACGCGCAGCCAAGGCCCATTCCGATAGCTTGAATCGGCCTGATCGCGCCGAGGTGGCAAGCAGATTTGACATGACGCTCATCTCGTCACAATCAATAGAGGTGTTACAGCCCGAACGGCTGGCCCAGGTCGTCGTGCCGGGCCTGTATGTCCACATCCCGTTCTGCTTCCATAAGTGCCATTACTGCGATTTCTACAGCATTACCCGTCAGACATCAGACAGAATGTCGCGGTTCGTTGATCTGATCCTGTTCGAAGCGGATGCCTGGACACCCGGCCGGTCCGCCCCGCGCATTGTGCCACAAACCATCTTCTTTGGCGGCGGCACGCCCTCGCTCCTTCCCCTTGACCAGATGAGCCGACTGATTATCGGACTCACCCGACGCTTCGATCTGACTTCGAGCCATGAATGGACCGTCGAGGTGAACCCGGCCACAGCCGATCGGGATTATTGCGCCATGCTCAAATCCCATGGGGTAACGCGGCTGAGTTTCGGCGCCCAGAGTTTTGACAAGGCCGAACTGGCCCTGCTGGAACGCCATCACGCTCCGCCAGATGTCCTTCGCAGCATCGAACTCGCGCGCGATGCGGGATTTGAGCGACTCAACGTCGATCTGATCTACGCGATCCCCGGTCAGACATTGGCGTCATACCAGCAGTCTCTCGATCGTGCATTATCACTGGGAACCACACACCTTTCCTGCTACGAACTGACCTATGAGCCGAACACGCCGCTGACAGTCCGAAAACGCCTTGGGCAATTCCGCGCGGCCGATGAACCCCTGGTGCTGGAAATGATGCGCCACACGCGCCAGCATCTATCGGCCGCCGGTTTGCCCGCCTACGAAATCAGCAACTACGCCACGCCCGGCCAGGAGTGCCGGCACAACCTGTTGTATTGGCACGGCGGTGATTACATAGGCCTGGGTCCATCGGCCGCTTCGCACGTGCAGGGCACACGCTGGCGCAATCGCCCGCATCTTGGCGAATGGGAACAATCCATCTTGGCCGGAAAGTTGCCCGCCACAGATATCGAGCATCTCACGCCGACCGTCCGAGCCGGCGAACTGGCCATGCTGATGCTGCGATTATCGGAAGGGATCGACTTTGTCGGATTCACCGCCCGCACCCATTGCGACCCGCGCGCCCTCTGGCCGGAGTTGATCGAAAAGCTCACCGCAGCCGGCCTGCTGATCGACACCGGCCGGTCGATCCGCCTCACCGACCGCGGCTTCGAAGTAGCCGATTCAATCGCCGGTGAATTCCTTCTGAGCGCCGGCGCACACGGTACAATCGCTTCCTTCGCGCCAGACCGCACAAGTGCAACCTGACCCCGCCAGACGGCAGGGATTTCCTGGTTCAACTTCTTTGCCCCAACGGACAAATCTATCGTATTTGACTCAACGGGGTGGGAGACGGTGCGATTATGTTCGGACAGGTACAAAACTGGCTAACCACTCGGGCCCAGCCGATCGGCGTCGACTTCGGCAGCGACTGTCTGCGGCTGGCGCAGGTGCAGTTCCACGGCGCGGAGCCCCGGCTGATTGCCGCCGCCAGCGCCGATGTGCCTCACCACATTCGCGACGACGCCGAGGCCCGCCTCACGTTCTTTTCCGAAAACGTGCGCGATCTGCTGGCGCAGGGAAATTTCCGCGGCCGCCAGGCGGTGCTCGGGCTTCCGGCCGCCAGCATGTTCATCCGGCATCTCCGCACCGCGAGGATGAAGGAGGATCAACTCCGCAAGGCACTGCGGTGGGAGGCGCGCGGAAAGCTCCCGATCGACCTTTCCAAAGCCGTCATCCGCCATCTCATCGCCGGTGAAGTCTATCACGATCAGGAACCGCTTCTCGAGATCATCCTGATGGCGGCGTCGCGGGAATCGGTCAACGGCCTGCTTGCGGCCGCCGGCGCCGCGAAACTCGACGTGGTCGGCATGAACGTCGAGCCGATGGCCCTGGTCGATTGTTTCAGCCAGGTCTACCGTCGCAAGACCGATCAGGAAGTGACGAGCCTGTTTGTGGACATCGGCTGCACCGCGTCGCGGGCGATGATCTGCCGCGGTCGACAGGTGCTGTTCGCCCGATCGATCTCGATCGGCGGCGACCATTTCACCAGAGCCGTCGCCGAGGCGATGAAGGTCGAATTCGAGGAAGCCAAGTTGCTGCGAATCAAGCTGTCGCGCGTGGAGGCGGCGGCGCAGTTTCAGCGGTCGGCGCAGCTGGAAGCCGCCACCGGCGCCGCAAATCATGCTCCCATCCACGCGGCAGCCGTTGGCTCGCCGGGCGCCGCATCCATTGGGGCGGGCGTGGCAACGCTTGCGCCGGCCGGGCCGATCAGTGAATTCGATGCCGAACTGATCGAAGATGACGCCGATGAGACCGGCATCGCCGGGTCGGAGCGGTCGGACGCATCGGTCCTGGCCGACAAGGCCGCACTGGTGAAGGATGCCTGCCGTCATCCGCTGCATCGGCTGGTCGAGGAACTCGATCTCTGCCGCCGCTATTACGAGACGACATTTCCGTCGCGGCCGGTTGATCGGGCGCTGTTCGTCGGCGGTGAGGCCCGGCAACAGAGCTTGTGCCAATATCTGGCCGGTGAACTGGGTCTGCCGGCGCAGATCGGCGACCCGCTGGCGCGCATGAGCCGCAGCAACGACATAGCCCCCGAGACCGGCATCGACCGCCGTGAACCGCAGCCCGCCTGGGCGGTGGCGATCGGCCTGAGCCTCGGCGCCGCCGCCGAGCAAACCGAGATCGAATCATGAATGCCCCCAACCAAGTCAGTTTTCTTCCCGATGACTATCTGGACCGCAAGCTCCAGCGGCGAACCAACATCATTTGCCTGGTGCTGGCGGTGCTGGTGATGGGTGGGATCGGATCGGCCTTTGCGCTGGACCAGCAGAGCATCAATCGCATCGTGCAACAACAGCGAATTGTCGATCAGAGTTACGCCGACGCCGCCGCACGCATCACGCAGCTTCACGATCTTCAGACCAAGCAGCAGCGCGTCTCGCATCAGGCGGAGATGTCGGCATCGCTGCTGGAAAAAGTCCCGCGCAGCCTGGTCCTGGCCCAGGTGACCAATTGCCTGCCCGTGGGCGTGTCGCTGCTGCAATTGTCGATGGAATCGCATCGGCATGTCTTTGCGCCGCTGCCCGTCGCCAATCCCACCCAGGCGCCCACCGCCAGAGCCCCCAAGCCCGCCGAGCAGCCGGTCGTCTTTGACGTGTCGCTTCGGCTGACGGGCGTGGCGGCCACCGATGTGCAGGTGGCACAGTTCATCAACCATCTGTCGCGCTGCGAGCTGTTCAAGGACGTAAACCTGGCCATCAGCGATGAATACCAGATGCAGGGAGACACGGTCCGACGGTTCGTTGTGGACATGACCCTTGCCGCCGATGTCCCCCATCACGACGGGTCGCCGGCCAATACCGACACCGCCGCCCTGGAACTCAAATGAGATCCTGATCAACTTTCACGGAATACACCCATGAAATTCGGCATTCGCGAACTACTGCTCTTCGTTGTCATGGTGGGCCTGCTGGGGTGCAGTTACGTCTTCGTGTTCAAGAAAATGGACCAGAACCGCCTGGCTCTTGCCCAGCAGGTGCAGCAAAAACAAAAGGCGTTGACCGATCTGCGCGACGCCACCGCCGGCGTCGAGAGCCTCGATCAGAAGATCAACGACCTGCAAAAGACCATCTTGTTCTTTGATTCGCGGCTGCCGGCCGAGCGCGAAGTGGATACGGTTCTGAAGGAAGTCTGGCAGATGGCCCAGGACAATGCCCTGCAGACGCGGACGGTCAAGACGCTGCCGACCGAATCGATCGCGTCCGTGCGGCGCCAGCCGATCGAGATGAGTCTCAGCGGCGATTTTCGCGGGTTCTATTCGTTCCTGCTGGCACTGGAAAAGCTCCCGCGGCTCACGCGCGTCACGGACATGGACCTTCAGAAGATCAACGAGCGCGACGGCGAGATGACCGCCAAGGTGACGCTGAGCATCTTCTTCGAACCCGATTCTGCGCCGGCGGGAACATCGGCGTCCGCCCAGTAAGCCGCCAGCGACACAGGCCCCGACTACCGGAGACCCCATGAGCAAACTTGAAAGCCAGAGTGATGCCGAACTGCTCGAAGAGGAGGACGAGCCCGCCGAGGGTTCCTTGTCCAACTCGAAAATCACCGGCGAGACCGACGCCGATGAGAACGATTTCGCCGATTCGGAGGAAAAACGCCCGCTGGACCGGGCAATGGTTCTCATCGCCATCATCACCCTGGCCGGCGCCGGGCTGTTGTATCTCATGTGCTCGCAGACCGGCGGCGGCACGCCCGAATCCCCCGACGTCGCCGCCGCCAGCCGCACTGTCTCCGATTTCCTTTCCGACGGCGCCCGCCAGTTGGCCGCCATCCAGCGGACCTTCACCGACACCGAGTCGCTGGTCCACCAGGTACAGAAATATCCGTCGGCCACGCAGGTTTCCCTCTCGCAACTGAGCACCAATCCCTTCCGATACGCCCAGCCGAAACAAACCGTCGATATTGACGAAGTCGCTGCCAAACAGAAGAAGGAACAGCTTCGCGTCTCGGCGCTACAGGCCGTGCAGACACTGCATTTGCAGTCGGTCGTCTCGAGTTCGGCTCGCCGCGCCTGCATGATCGACGGCGCGTTCTACTCCGAAGGTCAGACCGCCGAGGGGTTTGTTATCGAGCGTATCGATACCAATTCCGTGATCCTGCGTCAGGGAGACAATCGCTTCCAGATCCGCATGCAGAACTGAAACAAGGGGTCATAAGCCAATTTGGGGCAATAAAAGGGATTCTGACCCCATTTGGGGCTGACTCCGATCGTCAGTTCCCGATCGATTATTCCGATGTTACCCACATGATCTTCGGCCGTCGCACTACCGCTCAGTCTGGCTCCGACGCTCGCGTTGATGACGATGTCGATGCGGCACAAGAAAACGACGACGCCGTGATCGTTGCCGACGAACCCGCGCCGCTGTGGCAGCCGGCTCGGCAGCGGCAGCGGCAATCCGTCGAGCAACTCCTTTTGGAACGCGGCCAGATCTCGCCCGATCAGCTCGTGCAGGCGCGGGCCGTCGCCGCGCAAACGCCCGGCAAGCCCATCGACAAGATCCTCCTGACCATGAACGTGGCCAGCGAGGCGCAGGTTCTTTCGGCGCTGGCGGAAACGCTCGGCCTGCCGTTTGAGCAGCCCGAACGCTCGGCCGTCGATCCCAGGGCCTTCGCACTGCTCAATCTGGACTACATCCGCAAGCACCTGGTGCTTCCGCTGCGTTTCGACGGTGATGACCTGATCGTTGCCGTCACTGATCCCAACAGCGTCTTTCTGCTGGACGAGGTCCGCCGCAAGGTCAAGCGCGATCTGCGCCTGCGCGTCACCACCAGCGCCGACATCAACCGCCTGGTCGAACAGCTCACCAGCGACAAGACCGACGACGTCAAGGTCAACGACATCATCAAGGACATGGCCGAGGACGACGTGCAACTCGTCGCCGAGACCAAGGACGAAGTGACCGACCTGGCCAAGATCGGCAGCGAATCGCCGGTCATCCGCTTCGTCAACTACCTCATCTTCGACGCGATCAAGCAGGGCGCCAGCGACATCCACATCGAGCCCAAGGAATCGGACCTCAAGATCCGCTATCGCATCGACGGCATCCTCTTCGAGGCGATGAATCCGCCCCAGCAGATGCACGCCGCCATCGTCAGCCGACTCAAGATCATGGCGAATCTCGACATCGCCGAGCGTCGCCTGCCGCAGGACGGCCGCATCCGCGCCATGGTCCACTCGCGCAAGGTCGATCTGCGCATCTCGACGCTTCCCACGGTGGCCGGCGAAAAATGTGTCATGCGCATTCTCGACAACCGTGCCATCAACGTCCCGCTGGAAGCCCTGGGATTCAGCGATGAAGCCCTGACGATCTGGAAGAAGCAGATCGAGCAACCGCACGGAATCCTGCTGGTCACCGGCCCCACCGGCAGCGGCAAGACCACCACGCTCTATTCGAGTCTGCGCGTCATGGACGGCAACAAGCTGAACATCAGCACCGTCGAAGACCCCATTGAATACCATCTCCCCAGCGCCAGCCAGGTCCAGGTCCACGAGAAGATCGGCATGACCTTTTCCGCCGCGCTGCGAAGCCTTCTGCGGCAGGATCCCGACGTGGTGATGCTCGGCGAAATCCGCGACGCCGAAACCGCCCGCATCGCCGTCCAGGCCGCTCTCACCGGACACCTGGTCCTCTCCACGCTTCACACCAACGACGCCCCGGCGTCGGTCACGCGCCTGATCAACATCGGCGTCGAACCCTATCTCATCAGCGCCGCCGTCAACGCCATCCTCGCCCAGAGACTGGTCCGCCGCATCTGTCCCCATTGCAAGGAACCGTTCACTCCGTCGGATCAGATGAAGGATTTTCTGACCCTCCGCGGCCTGGGCGCTGACCAGCTCTGGCACGGCAAGGGATGCGATCGCTGCCGCAAGACAGGTTATTCCGGCCGGCTCGGATTGTACGAAATGCTCGTCATGGACGACGTCCTGCGCGACCAGGTCACCGCCAATCCCGACGTCACTCAGCTTCGCAAGCTCTGCCGCGAGCGAGGGCTGGTGACATTGCGCGAAGACGGCCTGCGCAAGGTCATGCAGGGCCATACAACGGTCGATGAGATTATCCGGGTGACCGAAACCGCGGCGTAGCGGCCCGATCCGCCGTGTCCGACTTTATCGGTCTCTCGCCGCCGGGCCCCGGCGAGTCCCATAATCGGGTGAGGTGTCCGCACATGCTCAACGACATGCTCCGCAGCGCGGTGGCGGCCAAGGCCAGCGACGTTCATATCAACGTCGGTCTGCCCCCGCTGTTCCGCATTCACACCGTCATCACTCCCAGCGACCTGCCCATCGTCACCCCCGATGGCGCCATCCGCATCGCCAAGTCGATCATGTCCGAATCGCGCTGGCAGGAATTCGAGAAGGTGCGCGACAGCGACTTCTCCTACGAAGTGCCCGGCCTGAGCCGTTTCCGCGTCAATGCCCACTATCAACGCAACTCCGTCGCCCTGGCTTTCCGCGTCGTCAACGACCGCATCCGCCCGATGACTGAACTGTTCCTTCCCGAGATCGTCGCCAAGCTGACGTATCTGGCTCGCGGCCTGGTGCTGGTCACCGGCCCGACCGGCAGCGGCAAGAGCACCACTCTGGCCGCCATGATCGACTCCATCAACCGCCGCGAACAGGGCCATATCATCACCCTCGAAGACCCCATCGAATACGCCCTGGAATCCAACAAGTGCGCCATCGAACAGCGCGAAGTCGGCAGCGACGTGCCCACGTTCGCCAGCGGCCTGCGGCATGTCCTGCGCCAGGACCCCGACACCATTCTCGTCGGCGAAATGCGCGACCTGGAAACCACCAGCGCCGCCATCACCGCCGCCGAAACCGGCCACCTGGTCTTCAGCACGCTCCACACGGTGAACGCCCCGCAGACGATCGAGCGCATCATCGATATTTATCCCTCCGATCAGCAGAACCAGATTCGCTCGATGCTCGCCAATACCCTTCAGGCCGTCGTCAGTCAGACTCTCTTCAAGCGCATGGACAAACCGGGCATGATTCCGGCGCTGGAGATCATGCTCTGCACGCCCGCGGTGCGCAACTGCATCCGAGAGAACCGCATCTTTGAAATCCCCAACGTCATCGAAACCAGCCGCGCCCTGGGCATGCAGACCCTGGACAGCTCGATCAAACAGCTCTTCGTCAACGGCTATATCTGCCGCGATGATGCCATCTCGCAGGCCGCCCACCCGGAGAAACTCGAACGCACCCTGGCCGCGTGATTCACCACTCACCCCCGCCGCAATGCCGACGTATCTTTACGAATCTCGAAACGCCGCCGGAAAGACCAATACCGGAACTGTCGTCGCGGCCAATCTCTCCGCCGCCGGCGAAGACCTCCGCGGCCGCGGCGAGTTCATCATCCACCTGGCCCCCACCGACGAGCGCGGCGGCCGCAAGGGATCGATTCTCAACGCCAGTTTCAGCTTTGGACCCAGCGCCCGTGACGTGCACAATTTCACCAGTCAGCTCGCCGTCATGATCCGCGCCGGCATCAGCATCCGATCCGCCATCGGCGGCATCGTCGAACAGGTGGAAAACCCCAAATTCCGAAAGATGCTGGTGCAGATCAAGAAGGACGTCGAGAGCGGCCGGCAATTCTCCGACGCCCTGACGCGATATCCCAAGGTCTTCTCCCCGCTGTATGTCAACATGGTGCGCGCCAGCGAACTTTCCGGCGGCTTCAGCCGCATGCTCGACAAGATCGCCGCCTATCAGGCCCAGCAGATCGAGACCCGCAACATGGTCATCGGCGCCATGCTCTATCCCGGCATCATCGGGACCATGGCCATCGGAACCACGATCTTCCTGCTGACCTTCGTCCTGCCGCGGTTCATGGTCATCTTCAAGGGCAAGGAATCGGTGCTCCCCGCCCCGACGAAGGTTCTGCTGGCTTTGTCGAACTTCATGGTCCACGACTGGTACGTGGTGGTTGTCGTGGCCATCGCCGGCATCTGGGGTCTGGTCTTCACCCTTCGCACCGACTGGGGCCGGCTCTGGTTCGACAAGGCAAAACTCAAGATCCCCCTGTTCAAGAAGATGTTCCGGGCCCTGTACATCAGCCGCGGCCTGCACACCATGGGCCAGCTCATCAACGCCGGCGTACCGATGCTCGACACCATCAGCATCACCGCCGATGTCAGCGGCAACGCTCTGTACCGCCGCATGTGGAAAAACGTCTTCTCGGCCGTCAAGCAGGGTAAGAAAATCTCGACGATGCTGCGCAAGAGCACGCTCCTGCCCCGCGCCGTGGTGCAGATGATCGGCGCCGGCGAGGAATCCGGCAAGCTGGGCGAGGTTCTCGACGAAGTGAGCGAATACTACGCCCGGGAGCTCAAGGCCGTCATCAAGAACGTCACCGCCATGATCGAACCGCTGATGATCGTCGTCATGGGCGGCATAGTCGGTTTCATCGCCATGAGCATCATACTCCCGATCTTCAAGCTCAGCTCTCTGGTCAAATAACTGCGCCGCCGCCTCGACATTTCTTTTGCACGCCAACCGAATCTATTGGAGATTACCCACTGTGAAGGCGGTATCCGCGGCAGGATCAGTCTCATGACCATCGGAGCATCCCATCTCCTCTCTCGCATGCCCAGGCGCGGCTACACCATCATTGAGACGCTCCTGGCCGTGCTTATCATCAGCATTATTTCGACTCTCGTCCTGGTCAACGACGGCGCCGATGACGCTTCCACCCGACTCCAGCGGGCGGCGCAAACCATCATCTCCGCCTGCCGTTATGCCCGGATGTTGAGCATGGGCCACGGCCAGTCTTCCGGCGCCAATTTCCAGCCCACCGACGCCTATGGCGTGCAGATCAGCACTACCGCCAATACCGTCACCGTATATCACGCCACCTATAACACCGGCACCAGTAAATGGACGCTCCCCGGAACCACCGTCACCGACCCGCTGTTCAGCAGCGGCAACTGCGTTATCAATCTCAATACCGATCCCGCTTACGCCGGCGTCACCATCACCTCGGTTCAACTCACCGGAACCGCCGATACCAGCGCCAACACCGCTTCTCCCTATTACTGCCAATATCGCCCCTTCGGCGATACCTTCAACCCGGGACTCACTACGTCCGCCATCACGCTCAGCTACGGCGGGAAATCCGTCACCATTAGCATCCCGGCCGTCGGCGATCCCACGGAGAATTGACATGCAAACCACGCGCTATTATCTCCGACGCAGCCGCTTCAATGCCCCGGCGTACACGCTTATTGAGGCGTTGCTGCTGGTCGTCATGCTCAGCATCGTCGCGACCGGTCTTGGCACCGCCATGAGCGCCACCGCCAACAGCACACAGTCGAACGACAACACGCTTCTGATCGACAGTGCCCTGGTGTCCCAGATGGAGAACCTCCGCGCCACCTGGCAAAACGACGCGCTCGGCAGCACCAATACGCCCATCACCGTCGGCGCCACCCAGTATACGATGACGACGACAATCGCCCAGGCCGCTCCCAATACCGGCGGCGTCCAGGCCACATACTTCTCGCTCACTGTTCAGATCGCGAACCGGTCCCTCTGCACTTATGTCAGTGACTAATGAATTCTCATCTCATCAAACTTCGGCCGTCGCGATATCGAGCATTCACGCTGATTGAGCTGATGATCTCCCTGATCATCTTCGCGCTGATCGCCATCGCCAGCACCTATCTTGTCGCGGCGGGCTTCAATACGCAGCAGTACGCCCAGTCCGGCGCCACGGCGGATTCCCAAGTCCAGTTTGCCGTGCAGCGCATAACGGACAATATCCGCGCCGCCAACGCGGTGACGATCACCGCCAACTCCATCACGATCACCTCGCCGCCCAGTTCCCTGATCAGCAATGGAACCTTCACCATCAACTATTTCCTGGTGGGCTCCAATCTTATGGAAAGTTACGTCAACAACGCCAATTCCACCACCTTTTCCTCCGATGTGCTGGTCAATAACGTCGGCACATTCTCGGTCGCGACGGTGCCAGCCAATACCAAGGCATTCCAAATCACGCTCAAAGCCGGAACGGCGCCGACCGTGCAGCGCACGTTCATAGCGTTCGGGCGCAACCTGTGATCGAGCGCGCCCTCGCACGTCGTTTGCGGCAACCCGGAATATATTGAATAGTTCACACCGAAACGTGGCCTGGCCACGGGAGGATTCGTATGTATACGCCTCGCAGGCAACTCGGCATCTCTCGTCAGGACCGGCGGCGGCAGCAGGGAAGCACCGTCGTCTTTCTGATCATGGTCATGTCCATCATGCTCACCGGAATGGTCGCGACCATGTCCACCGTTTCCGGCGTGCAGTCGCAGATCTCCGATATCAGTCTCAAGCGCAACGCGGCCTTCTACGCGGCCGAGGCCGGGGTTCAACAGGCGATCTGGAACATGAAGAACAACTCGGCGTGGGTGAATACGCTGCCGGTGACGGTGACGCTGGCCAACGGATGCTCCTATACTGTCAGCACCGTGGCCGCCCCCAACTGGCCCACCACGCCGGTCACCTTTCAATCGGTCGGCAAGAGCGCCGACGGATCGACCGTCAGCCAGGCGTCCATCACGGTTACGTCCACCGGCTCGGCGCCGGGATTGGCGGTCGGGGCGAGCCTCAGTGACTCGGGCACGCTCACAATTGCCGGCGGCGTCGCCGTGGTGGGCAACGTCACCCGCAGCGGAACCATGACCCTGACAAACGTCGCGGGGCAATCCAAGAGCAGCCTGACATCGATGGGGAGCTTCACCTCCAGCGGCACATTCAATGTCCCCGGCAACGTGGAATTCAATAGCGCCATCACCTCAAGCGGAACCGTTGTCGCGGCCGGCAACGTGCAATCCGGTGGGGCGATCTCGCACTCGGGCACATGGAACGTGTCCGGTTCGACGTTGCCAAACGACAGTCCGAACCTCGTGATCTCCTCCCCGACCGTCAACACCGCAACACTCATCGCCGACGCCACATCCAACGGCACCGTGATGGCCGGCGGCGTGTTCGCCAACAAGACGATCAACTTCAACAACAGCCCCAACGGAATCGTGTATATCAACGGCAACGCCACATTCGCGGGCACGACCACCATCGTCGGCACGGGAACGTTGATCATCGCGGGCACGCTGTCAAACAGCAGCACGATCGGCACGGCCGTGTCGCCGGCGCCGGTCAACATCGTCACCACCGGCAACGTCACGCTGAGTGGCAGCCAGTATATCAACGGTTGCCTGTGCGCCGGCGGCAGCCTGACGAAAAGCGGAACCACGGCAATCAACGGCGTGGTCGTGGTGCAACAGAGCGTCACCGGAAGCGGCAACGTGGCCATCACCTATGCCGCCCCGCCGTGGTTTATCCAATACTCCGGCGGCGGCGCCGGTGGCAGCGTGCAGATGACGAACTTCTCCGGCGCGACGTATTAACGGCCGTCGCGCCGCCAATTCAATCACCGCATTGCATGTGTAACCGCCTGGGCAAACCGCCGGGCGGGTGCGGAATCCGGTCAGACCGTTATCGTTACCGCACCGGCGACCTGTCCCGAAGCGATGGACACCGACGCGCCGGTTGAGACGATGACTGTCGCGCTACCTGAGATCGTGCTGCTGGTCACATCGACGACGGTAATGCCGGAGCCGGCGGTGAACAGAAGATTGGCGCCGATGAAGCTGGAATCCATCTCAAAATAGGCCACGCCGTTCTGGTCTGCGACCACCACGCTGCTGCCGACAAAAGCGCCGTCGGTGATGGCGGTATCCGTATAGCCACTGGCGTTGGAGACGGCCAAATTATTGATGACGAAGGAGCCGTCGAGCGTGAAGAGATCGGTGGTGTAGACGGATTGGTAAGAGTAGCCGCCACCGCAGCCGCCACAGCCACAGCCATAGCCGCCACCGCCGCAGTGATCGTCCGTGCTTCGGCCGCTCAAATTGAGGCCATCGCCGACTTTCAGGCTGCCGGTGATAGTGGAACCGGCAAGGACTTTGGTGTCGTTGTAGGTGCTGCCATTGGAGATCGAGACGTCGCTGCCGATGTAGGAATCACCGGACATCGTGAATAGATCGCCGTAGTCGGTGGATGTCTGCCCGCAGCAGGACGTGAAGCCCTGTCCGTATGACCCGACACCATTATTGATGGTCAGCGTGCCGTCGATGGATGATGCACCGTCGATGTCGGTCATGGCGCCGTCACTGACATTGGCGAGCAGCGCATTACCCATAACGGAAGACGCGCCATTCAGCGTGAACGAATCGCTGGCATTGGCGAGATTGCCGCTGAAACAGGAGTTGAAGCAGCATTGGCTGGCGGTGCCGACGAGGTTGCTGACGGTCAGATTGCCCCCAATCGTCGAGACGTTGCCAATATTGGTCGTGTTGCCATCGCTGTCATTGGAGATCGTGACGTTATTGGCGATGGTCGAATAATTCATCGTGAATAGGTCGCCGGCCGCGGAGGAACTGTCGCAATGGAAGCCGCAATAGCCATAGGAACTGGCGCCATTGGTGATGGTCACGTTCCCTTCAACCGTGGAACCGGCAACCGTGGAACTTCCGACCGTGGAATATTCTATGTCGGTCGTGGTTTCGCCGCTGACGTTGGAGATGGAGAGATTGTTCTGAACGGTGGAGTACGAGAGGGTGAAGATCTCGTTGGCATCGTTGAAGGATGAGCAGCCCCAGCACGACCAGCCCTGGCAGTTGAAGCCGGCGCCGGCGCTGACTGTGGCGCTGCCGTCGATGGTCGAGTTCTCGACAGTCGTCTGGTTTTGCCCGCCGCTGTTGGTGAGCGTGAAGTTCCCGCCGACTACGACGTTGTCGAGCGTGATATTCTGATTGCCGTTGGACGCGGTGATCTGGACGTTACCGGCGATACCGGTCGCATTCTCGATCAGGACGGTATCGTTGCCGCAGCCGAGTTTGGTGGTGATGCCGGTGACACCTGTGAACGCCTGGGGCGTTGACTTGCCGTTGATGGTTGTCGAGCCGTCGCCCGAGCTGACGGTGAAACCCGTCGTGGAAGTCGAAGTCTGTGCGACGACGATGCTGTTGTTAAGGTTATTGCCTTGCAGATTGAGAATTCTGCTGGCGACCGACGCCGTCACGTTTCCGTTGAACAGCGTTCGGGATTCGAGCTGCTCCAGGAGACAGCGGGACCCGTTGCGACGGATGGAGCGACGCATGTTGGTTCTGGATTTCATATGCCATTCCTTATCGGCACGACAGCAAATCCCGAAACACCCAAAAAATGCCGCTTGCAACGGCAATTTGCCCATTCTCCCCAGCCTTACAGAATGTGAGTATTTCCCGCGTTTCTTATGCTCTACACTGCAATGGAACTGTCCGCATGTTCGCGGCGACGCCCTCCCCAGCCACGCCTACAATCCCACGTCATGAAGTACTTCTACGGCGAGTTCGACGGCCAGCCCTTTCCTTCCCCTGACGATCTCTTTGACGTCAATCAGCTCTTCCAATTCATCATGCAGCACGGCCAGCAGGCCCTGGACGCCATTGCGGAAATGCTGGGCGATCAGAAGAATCCCGAGTATTCCGAGCTTCTCGAACAACTCATCAAGGATGGCATGCTCGACAAGGACGGCGCCGGCCGGCTGCGACTCACACCCCGCGCGGTCGGCAACATGCAACGCCGCGCACTCATGGAGGTCTTTACCCATCTCCGCCAGGGCCAGCGCGACGGCCATGACAAATTGACCCACGGCCAGGGGGGCCAACGCATCGAGGGCACACGCCCCTATCAATACGGCGACCCCGTCAGTGAACTCGATCTCCATCAGAGCATGGCCAACGCCCTGGCCAGACATGGCCTGCCCAACAGAAAGCCCGACGGCCGGATCGCTCCCATCCGTTTCGATGAACGCGATCTGGAACTGCATCTCCACGAGGGCCTGACAAGCTGCTCGACGGTCGTCCTGCTGGACATGAGCGGCTCGATGATGCGTTACGGCCGGTTTCTCGCTGCCAAAAAAGTGGCACTGGCGATGCAGTCCCTGGTGCGGACGCGATTCCCGCAGGATTCAATCGATTTTGTCGGCTTCTACTCCGGCGCCCACAAGATTCCCGAGATCGCCCTGCCTCTGTGCATGCCCATGCCGGTGACGATCTACGATTATCAGGTTCGTCTCCGCGTCAAAATCCCCGATATCGAGCAGGCACCCCAGCACTTCACCAATCTGCACATGGGCCTGCGACTCGCCCGGAGAATCCTCCGCCACCGCTCGGCCGAGAATAAGCAAATCTTCATCATCACAGACGGCCAGCCCACCGCGCACGTCGAGGGCGATTACATCTATTTGCTTTATCCCCCCGACACCAGAAGCACTGTGGCGACGCTAAAGGAAGCCGTCCTGGCCGTGAGAGAAGGCTGCCGCATTTCGACATTCGCGCTGATTGAGGATTACTGGGGCATGGACTGGGTGGGCTTCGTGGATCAACTCACCCGACTCACCAAGGGCCTCGCGTTCTATACGAGCAGCGGCGAACTGGCCAGTTGTATTATGGAAAGTTACCTGAGCGGAAGAAAGAAAAAGACGGCGCTGGGGTGATCGAAGTCAATCGGCGACTGCCGTCACGCGAAAACCGTAGTACCCGCACCGGAAATCTGGGTCAGTCCCCCCGCGGCTCCCCGAACGGCAGCCCTCAAAGTCGAACCACGATCCGCCGCGCACCACGCGAAAACCGCCGGTCTTTGCTCCGATGGGATCGGTCGCCGCACCCGTGTCATAATCCCCATAGCGATCCTCGCACCACTGGTCCGCGTTGCCGATCATGTCGTAGAGTCCGAACGCGTTGGCCTTGAAACTCCCCACGGGAGAGGTAAACACAAAGCCGTCATCCCAGCTAAAGAATCCAATTTGTGCGGCCGAATTGGGCACTCTCCTCTTGAGGCTCTGATCGGCACAGTTGGCCCAGCCCTTGCCATCATCCGGGTTGTCGCCCCACGGATACGCGGTCTGCGTGCCGGCACGGCAGGCATATTCCCATTGGGCCTCGGTCGGCAAAGCAACCGTCCGACCGCTTCTCTTCGATAGCCAGCCGCAAAAGGCCGTCGCATCGTTCCAGCTTACCTGCACGACCGGATGATCGCCCTTTTGATCGAAACTCGGGCTGCGCCACGAGCACCCAGCCGTTTTATTTGCGTCGAGAACGCCGGCCGTGATTGACAAGGCCGCCGACCATCCATCCTTCTCGGCGTCGGTCTTGTACCCACTGTCCTTGACGAACGCCGCGAACTGATCGACCGTTACATGGGTCACACCCATGTAGAACGGCTTGCTGATCGTCACTTCGTGCTGGACTTCATCATCCTGTCGGCCCTTCTCGGTTTGGGGGCTTCCCATAAGGAACCTCCCCGCCGGAATTTGCACCATCTTCAGCGTCACCTTGTCGCCAAGGTCCAGAGTCAGCTCATTGGCTCCGGCAGCGGCGCGCGTGCTGGCCGGTTGTGTGCGCGGCGCAGGTTCTTTTGAGGCACAGCCAACCACGGCAGAGACGACCCCGCACACAATCATTGTAATTGCAACGTTCTTCTTCATTTCGGGCTCTCCCGTTCATTCATCCGCTCAAAGCCCCCGATAAACATCCCGCCTGTGGGCAATGATGCGGATATCCACGGTCTGCCGCTCATCGTCGACAAGGTACACCATGCGGTAATCGCCGATGCGAACGCGCCACAGCCTGCTACCGCCGGCCAGTTTTGTGCTTCCCGGCGGGTGCGGCTCGTCGCCGAGCGCTATCGCCTTTTCGATAATGCGGGCTTGCACCGTCTTGGGAAGCTTGTCCAGTGCCTTATCGGCGCTGGCCTTGAAGCTGACGTGGTAGCTCATGCTCACAGCCCCAGTCGCTTGCGCACCGCTTTCAGCGGTACGGACGGCTCGTGCTCGCGGCGACTGGCTTCCGCGATATCGCCCCGATCCTGCGCCGTCGATCGCCGCCCTTTGCCGACGGGGCGCGCCCGCGCCTTCAAGTCGCGGTAGTCCTTCTCCCGCAGCAACACGAATCGCTCCCGCCCCAACGTCACGGTTTGTACGGTCATGACCTCACCTCTCTTTTCAACCACGGGCATTCTACCGCTCACCCGCCGCCCGAACCATTGTCAGGATATACGCCCGCTCTGGATCATCCCGCCTCCGGCCCCTATCCTGTCTCCCATGGATCCCAAGCAGCGCGCCGCTCTGGCCGCCTTTGATTACGTCCGCTCGGGCATGACGCTCGGCCTTGGCACGGGCTCGACGGCCGATTTCTTCCTCATTGCGGTTGGTCAGGCGATCGCACAAGGACGCCTGCGCGACATCCGCGCCGTGGCCAGTTCACATCGCTCCGAATCACGCGCCGCCGAACTGGGAATCCCCCTCATCCCGCTCACAATGCCCGACTCGATCGATCTCACCGTCGATGGCGCCGACGAGATTGCGCCCCATCTGGACCTTATCAAAGGTCTCGGCGGCGCATTGCTCCGCGAAAAAATCCTCGCCCAAAACTCCCGCATGTTGATCATCATCGCCGACGCAAGCAAACGCGTCACCCAACTGGGCACGCGCTCGCCGCTGCCTGTCGAAGTGATCCCCTTCGCCCACGAATCGACCAGCCAATTCCTGCGTTCCCTCGGCTGCACCCCCACCCTCCGCCGGCAAGCCGATCAATCCCCCTTCCAAACCGACAACGGCAATTTCATTTACGATTGCCGTTTCGAGAAGGGAATAGAAAAACCCGCCGCCATCAGCGCCGTCCTGAGCACGCGCGCCGGCATCGTCGAATCCGGCCTGTTCCTCCAACTGGCCCACATGGCGATAGTCGCCGACGAGAACGCCGTCACCAAACTCACTCGCAATTAAGGCACAGAATTCAAACCCCGCGCACCACCAATGCACTGTTCTTGCTCCCGAACGCGATGCAGTTGCACAGCGCCACCTCCACCTTCATCGCCCGCGAGCCTTCCCTGACGTAATCCAGATCGCACGCCGGATCAGGCTCGTCGATGTTGATCGTCGGATGAATCCGCCCCTGTTTCATCAGCAGCACCGTCGCCGCCAATCCGGCCGCACCGCTGGCGCCCTGCGGATGGCCGATCATCGACTTCACCGAACTGACCGCCAGCTCCGCCGCCCGCGCCCCGAAACACTTCTTCAGCGCCAGTGTCTCCAGCCGGTCGTTCAACTCCGTCCCCGTCCCGTGGGCGCTGACGTAATTCACTTTTGACTTATCCACCCCGGCATCCGCCAGGGCCAATTCGATCGCCCGCACCGGTTCGGCCACGTCCGGGGCGATCTGCACCCGATGATACGCATCGCAGGTCGAGCCATACCCCGCCACTTCCGCAATCGCCGTCGCTCCTCGCCTTTCGGCGAATTCCGCATCCTCCAGCACGAACATCCACGCCCCCTCGCCCAGCACAAACCCATCCCGCTGCGCATCAAACGGCCGCGACGCCCGGCGCGCCTCCTCCCACCGCCGGGTCGATATCACCCGCATCTTCTCGAAGGCCGTCAAGATACCCTTCGAGATCGGCGCATCCGCCCCGCCGCACACCATGGCGCTGGCCACGCCGGTTCGGATCATCATCATTGCATACCCGATCGCGTCCGTGCTACTGGCGCATCCCGTCGAGACCACATGCGACGGCCCGCGAAGACTCAGCGCGATCGACAGCTCGCTGGACAGATTCCCATGCGTCCCGGCCGTGATCGAATAGAGCGAGCCTTTTCCCTCCAGGAAGAATTGCCGGTACTGCTCCTCTACAAATGCCAATCCGCCGCCGCCCGTTCCCAGCAGCACGCCGACTCGCCGCTGCATTTCGACATCATCCGCCGCGATCGCAAGCCGTGCCTCGGCCATCGCCTCCCGCACCGCCGCCAGCGCCAGCGGCACCATGCGCGGCACACGCCGTGATTCAGCCGATTCCATCACGCTGAGCACGTCGAATCCCACGACCTGCGCCGCCACCGACGACTTGAGTCCCTCCAGATCGACCCCCTCGATGAATCGCACGCCGCTGCGCCCGGCCTCGCACGCCCGCGCAAATTCCCCGGCCCCGATCCCGTTGGGGCTGACCACTCCCACGCCGGTTATCACAACGCGCTTGGAATCTTGTGAAGTCAACGCCAACTCCCATGAAGAGCATCGCTCTCGGTGCGTACACCATCATAGGCCCAGGCGTTGCGGAAGATGACTGAGTGACTGGGTGATGGGGTGACAAGGCAAGCGCTACCTGCGATTGTCAACTTGTCACCCAGTCACCTTGTCATCTTGTCACTTTGTCATCCTTCCGCCGCACCACCCACGGCTCACCGCGCGCCAATCCCACCACGTCAATCGAATCCAGCCTCGCCGCAAACTCAATGTCCGGGTCGAGATGGACCGCGTGAATGTTCTTCCCGCCCTGCCCGCGCCGCAACGCACCCGACAGGTCGCCGCGCATCGCACCGTAAAGTTCAGCGGCGATCACCGCACTGTCATTCCCCGGCTCGACAGAACCAATTTCGCCCAGCCGCTCCATCACCGCACCGGCGCCCAGCACATCCTCCAGCGACACCCGCCCCACTGTCCCGGAACACACGAGCGTCACCGGCCGACCCGTCTTCGCCAACCGCCCCGCCACTGCCGCCGCGTTCACCAGTGCCCCGACCCACACATGCTCCGCGCCGGCGGCAGCGCACGCCAAGATCGCTTTGGTCCCATTGGTCGTGGCCATAAACACACGCCGGCCGGAAACGCGATCAGCGACGAATTCGCCGGGGCTGTTCCCCAGATCAAACCCCTCCGGCCGGACCGCCCTGATTTCGCCCGCCAACAGCGGCCGATCCGCCTCCTTGTCCCTCGCCAGTTTCGCGGACTCAACCGACGAAAACAACCACACCCCCGCCGCACCGGCCGCCAGCGCGGCCGTCATCGATGTGGTCGCTCGCAGCACATCGAAGACCACGACCTCGCGTCCGGCCAATTCGCCCGCACCAATCAGCGCCGGCAACATCACTACATCCACGGTCATATCTGGCTCCTGCTGGCATCGCCCGAGCGTGTGAACATCGCCGCCCCGATTGTAAGTCCTTACGGCGACTCGGCAACATCGAGCTTACGGGCAAAAGAACCCTGCCGCATCCTGGCTGGTGCGGCACAAATCTTTGACGCGCCCGCGGATTCTGCTTAGGCTATACGGGAAGCGCAAATAAGCATGTGCGAATGGGGACGAAGTGAGGGCATGGACTGCATCACTTCCACGTCTGTGTTGGCGCTATTAGTTCTCGGCGTTGCGGCGTGACTGGCGGCGATTGGACTGTTGCGATGGTCCCACAAAGCCAGGGGCCCGGGCGACATTCATGCTACGCCGAGGAGAACACCTCGATCCGACAGCGTGACAATTCATCGAGTTTTGGCGAAAGGACATCTTATGACACTGCCGCATGCCTACGGGCTTGTCTTAATGCTCACGATCTTGACCATGATCTGCTGGGGATCATGGACCAATGTGCTCAAGTTCACCAGGGGCTGGCGGTTCGAACTCCTTTACTATGACTACTCGATCGGAGTCGCGCTGGGCGCGGTCCTGGCCGGATTCACCTTCGGCACATGGGGATCGGACGGACTCCGCTTCACAGCCGATCTGTCGCACGCCGGATACATCAACATTCTCTCCGCGTTCGCCGGCGGGGTCATCTTCAATCTCTCGAACATCCTGGTGGTGGGCGCCATTGCGGTGGCGGGCATGGGAGTGGGATTCCCCATCGGCGTGGGATTGGCCCTGATCGTGGGGGTCATATGGAACTACTGCGTTAACCCCCAGGGCAATCCCATGCTGCTGTTTGCCGGCGTGGCCCTGGTGATGGGCGCCATCATCGTGGACGCTATCGCGTACCGGGCGCTGGCGGCCAGCAAGAGCACGGCCGGAGACAAAGCGGATGCGGCCGCCAGGAAAGCCGCCACGTGGAAGGGAATCAGGCTCGCCATCATCGGCGGCATCCTGATGGGAATGTTCTACCCGCTGGTCGTAATCGGCATGACAGGCGACAAAGGACTCGGCCCCTACGCGGGAGCGTTTGCTTTCGGTCTGGGCGTGCTGGTCTCGGTGTTCTTCTATAATCTCTACTTCCTGAAATTCCCGATCGATGGCCCGCGGCTGAGGTTCGGAGATTATCTCCAGGGCAATGCGCTGTTCCATTTTCTCGGGATCATCGGCGGCGTAATGTGGATCATCGGCTCCCTGTCGAATTGGGTGGCCGCCAGCGCACCCAAGGCGTTGCAGGTGGGTCCGGCGATCAGTTACGCCATCGGGCAAGGCTCGTGCATGGTCGGGGCCCTGTGGGGCGTTCTGGTTTGGAAAGAGTTCGCCGGAGGCGGCGGGCGCGTGTATCGGCTCCTCGTCCTCATGTTCCTGCTCTATCTGGCAGGCCTGATCGTCGTTGCAACAGCGTCCCATTAGGCAGCCCATCTGACGCTTCGTCGGAGACGACACATGGAACCACTGCTCCTTGGCATCGATGTCGGAACCAGTTCCGTCAAGGCCGCGCTTGTGGACCAGCGCGGAAAACTCCACGCGATTGGCCAGGCGGAGTATCCACTGCACCACATCCGCCCCGCCTGGGTGGAACAGGATCCCGACGATTGGTGGCGAGGGACTTGCATCGCCATCAGAGAGGCGCTGGCCAAGGTTCCCAACGGAGCCCCGCGCGTTCTTGGTCTGGCCGTAAGTTGTCAGGCCCCCACGTTGTTAGCACTGGATCGTTCCGGCCGGCCTTTGCGACCGGCGATGATCTGGATGGACCGTCGCGCGGAAGCCGAGATTGTCCGGCTGACGGAACTGATGGGCGCCGAGCAGATCTACCGTGTCACCGGCAACCGGCCGGATGCCTTCTACGTCGCCGCGAGACTCCTCTGGCTGCGAGATCACGAGCCCGAGGTCTTGAGGCAGACTTGGCAATTTGTGCAGGTGAACGGATACATCAACTACCGCCTCACGGGGCGGCTCACACTCGATCCAGCACACGCCGTACTCCTGCAGATGCGCGACTACCGTACGGGAGAATGGTCCGATGCACTGTGCGCCGCCTGCGGAGTCGTGCCGTCGCAATTCCCCGAGGTCATAGCGGGACATTGCCCTCAGGGCGAAGTCACCTCGGAGGCCGCGGAGGCGACCGGGGTTAAGGAAGGCACTCCGGTGATGGCCGGCACGGTGGACAGTGCCTCGGCGGCCTTGGAGGTTGGCGTGGTTGAGCCCGGCATCGCCGCCGAGATGACGGGGACATCCACGGTCGTCATCATCCCCAACGACCGGGGTCTGACCGAGCCGGCGCTGATTGCCATGCCGCACGCCCTGCCGGGAATCCATCTGCTGCTGGGCGCCATGGTCGCCTCGGGGGGCTGCCTGCGCTGGTTCCGGGATCAGTTCGCCCAGCGCGAGGTTCAGGCCGCGTCCGACGGCAAGACCGACGCTTTTGATCTGCTCACGCGGCGGGCCGCCGAGATCGCGCCGGGCAGCGGGGGTGTCATCTTCCTGCCGTACATGATGGGGGAGCGTTCGCCGCTTTGGCACACCAATGCCCGCGGGGTGTTCTTCGGTCTCTCGCTGGCCACGCCCAAAGCGGCGATGGTGCGAGCGATTCTGGAAGGCGCCGCCTTTGCTCTTCGCCACAATGTCGAGGTGGCGATGCGGGCGGGTGCCGAAGTTCGCGAAGTGCGCAGCGTCGGCGGGTGCAGCCGCAGCGACCTTTGGAATCAGATCAAGGCGGATGTGCTGGGGCTTCCGCTGTTGCTGCCCCGTACATCGGTCGGCTCCCCGTTCGGCGCCGCAGTGCTGGCCGGAATGGGCGCTGGAATCTTCCCCGATGTGCGCAAGTCGCTGGCGGAGATTGTCCAACTCGACAGACGCTTCGAGCCGAACCCGGCGAATCACGAGACGTACACGCGTCTCTACCAGGTGTTTCGGGATGTCTACGAGCACCTCAAGGGCGACTTCGATCACCTCGCCAGCGTCACGCCGTGAACCCGCGCCAGAATTTCGGCGGTTCTTTCCACCTCGGCGTCAGCCGATTGCGGCGTCCATTGGAGCACCGGCGAGATGATCATCGCCAGTTCCTTCAGCAGGGGGCGGCTTACCTGCCCCAGCAGCGCCATGAGCGTACGCCTGAGGATCAGGTCATCGAGATGGACAACGCACTCGTTTCGTACCACGAATTCGATCTCCCGGCGGGTGTAGCCGTCATGATACGTAAGCGCTGCGTCCGGTCCCGCTTGCAGGTATGCGGCCACCTTGTCCGCCCCGGTTCCATAGCGTTCCACGAGGGTTTCCAGCCTCTGCGGGGGCAGTCCCGTTTGCTCCGGCATCCTGGGATAGCCCTTGCCGCCGCCGATCGGAACCTCCGCAGAACCGCGGATTCGCTTCCGCCCCAGGACCGGCAGAATCGCATCCGTCACCTGCTCGGCCAGTGCGCGGAACGTCGTCCACTTCCCCCCGACCAGCGAGTAGATCGGCAGGTCGATCCCATTGCCCGGAGCGAGGACCGGAAAGCTGTGGTCACGGCTGATCTGGCCTGGCGTCAGGGCATCGCTTCGCGGCAACGGCCGCACGCCGCAGATCCGGAAGACGACGTGCGACCGGTCCACCCGAATGGACGGGAACGCCAGCCGCATCGCTTCCAGGATGTAGTCCACCTCAGCCTCGTCGCAGACCGCCTCCGGATTGTCGGTCGCGATGTCGGTGGCCCCGGCGATGATCCGGCCGTACACCGAATAGAAGATGCAGATTCTTCCGTCCCGGTTGACGAAGTAGATCATCTCGTCGCCGGTCGCTTTCACGAGCTCGGGATGGTCAAGCACAAGGTGTGAACCCTTGGTCCCGCCGATGAAGCGAGACTCCCGCCCCAGAGCCCGGTTGGTGAAATCGATCCATGCGCCCGTGGCATTGACCACCACCTTCGGCCGCACCTGACAAATCTCACCAGATACCTCGTCGCGCAGCACAACCGCGTCCCCGGCGGCGCTTTGCAGGCTGACGTAATTCAGCGCTTTCGCCTCAGGAAATACGGCCTCGGCATCCTGGATCAATTCAAGGCACAACCTTTCCGGGTACGTGATCCTCGCGTCGTAATAGGTCGCGGTACAAATCACGTCGGGGTTCAGAGCCGGCCGCAGCTCCAAAGCCGCACGCCTGGACCGAAACTGGTGTCGCGGCAGCGGTGACTCCCGGCCGGCCAACCAGTCGTAACACGTCAGACCCATCTTGATGAGCACTGCGCCGCGACTGCCCGGCTTGGCGGGCCAACCCATTAGATTGCGGACGGCCGGAATCACGCCGCTCGTCCAGTTGAAGATCGGAATCGTCGTCGGCAGCGGCTTGACGTAGTGGGGCGCGTTGCGCAGCAGGCGATTTCGCTCGCGGAGAGACTCTTTCACCAAACGGAATTCCGCGTTCTCCAGATAGCGCAGGCCGCCGTGAATCACACGTGTCATGGCGGCACTGGTTCCGGCGCAGAAATCAGACCTGTCGACCAGCAGAACGTCGATATCCTGCAGCGCCAATTCTCGCAGCAGGCCGATTCCATTGATGCCGCCGCCCACAATCAGGACGGAAACATCGGGGTGCTCACCAAGCCGGGCGAATTCTGGGCGCATACAGGTTCCGGGACGCGCAGAGTATAACCAGTCGCACCAAAATCGCCCGCATCTGCCAAAATCGCCCGACTTGCTGTACACTCCGCGTCATGTCGGACGCAACCGCCACCGTTCATCCGCAGCCTCTTCCCCCTCATCCCGATTTGGCAAAATATTACGATCCCAGGTCCGGCAAAACCGATTTCGTCCGCAAGATCTTTGACGATACGGCGCCCGATTACGACCGCATCGAACGCCTCATCGGCCTGGGCAGCGGATCATGGTATCGTCGCCGCGCCCTGGAACGCGCCGGGCTGAAACAGGGACAACTCGTCCTTGATGTTGCCATTGGCACCGGCCTGGTGGCGCGCGAAGCCTGCACCATCACCGGCTCGCCGCAGCGCGTCATCGGCCTGGACCCCAGTCACGGCATGCTCGAACTGGCCGCCCGCGCGCTGGGCATCCGCCCCGTCATCGCCACCGGCGAGCGACTTCCCTTCGCCGACAACTCCTTCGATTTCCTCTCCATGGGTTATGCCCTGCGGCATCTCAGCGATTTGTCGGTCACCTTCGCCGAATTCCATCGCGTCCTGCGACCCGGCGGCCGGTTGTGCGTTCTGGAAATCACCAAGCCCGCTGGCTCGCTGGCCACGCTCCTTTTGAAATTCTACATGCGCAGTGTGGTTCCCGGCATGGCCCGCATCATCGGCCGGCGCCGATCGACACAGCATCTCTGGACCTATTACTGGGACACGATCGCCGCCTGCGTTCCGCCCACCGCCGTCCAAGCCGCGCTGTCCACGGCGGGGTTTGCCGCGGTGGGACGCCATGTGGAATTGGGCATTTTTTCGGAATACACGGGCACCAAACAGGCCACCGCCGTTGCTGGCCAGACCGCTAGCGTCTAAGATCGCCCGCGTCGGGGCCGTAGCTCAATTGGGAGAGCACTGCTTTTGCAAGGCAGGGGTTGCCGGTTCGAGCCCGGTCGGCTCCATTCGAGATATTCCAGCACGCACATGTGCCACCGTGTGATCGTCTTCCGTTCTCTGGCCCAACCCTCTACTTTCTACTCTCTACCCGTAAAGCGATCTACTTTCTCGCCAGCCGCAGCGTGATGGACCGGCTATCAATCGCTATCGCCTCCACGCGCACAGAAAGCCGCCGGCTGGCGCGCGACGGATCGAACGGCACCATCACGATCGGATCAACGGGACTCGCCCGCCCGGCCGCACTGTCCAACAACGCGATGCACAGTCGCGCCATGCAGACGTTGGCGGCTGCGGGATTGCCGATTCCATCCGCGTCGATCCTGGCCTGCGATTGCCATGTGGACAATTGCGATTGTAGCGATGCCCTGGCTTGCGCGATCGACCCGGACAACATCGCCGCTGGAATCGGCAGCCGTCCGGCATGCGCGCCTCCAGCCGTCGCGATGAGCCGACCCTGTCCGTCGATAACCGGCTCGACGGGCACGCTCAGGACTGTCGATCCCCCGCCCATCCGCCCGGCCAGAATGATCCGGCCGTCCTCCAGTTCTACGGCGACGTCGCCCCATTGGCCTGCGGAGCCTGCCGCGGCCGGAAACCACTTGCGAATAAACGAATTGATCTGCGCCGCGGTGAATTCCACGGTTATCGGACCAGCGTTTTCCGATGCCCCCGCCGCTGGATTACCGGACGCTGCCGCAAGGCGCTGGCGCGTCTCGCTCGCTTGTACGCCGGCGGCCCAGCTCACGATGCCAGCCAGCTTCTGATCGGCGTCGTTTGCCGCCGCGGGATCAAATTGCAGCGCGGCCGCGTACCAACCCGGCGGCTGACGGGCCAACATGATTAACACCACGATCGCCCCCACGGCCGCAATCGCCAGCAGAGCGGCGAGGCGGGCGATGGTTCGCCGCGATTTGCTGTGCCGCCCATCCATAGCGCGACCAGTGTACGTCACGATCGTCATAACCGGTACAGCCGGTCGTTGCGGCGGTGGCGATGCTGTCGCGAACGCACGAAATTCGCGGCCCCGGCACAGGCATGGGTTAGTCTGTTTCTCATGTCCGCCGCGGTATTGACAAGTCGATATTCAATTGCCGATTACTGCCGCCTCTCGCGGCAGGCGCGGGCGCGATATGGCGGCCAGCCCCGACGGATGTACCAGGAATTATCCGCCATCTCCGGCCGGTCGCTCGTTCCGTGCGAAGTGACCAAGCCCTCACAGGCCGGCGCCTTCGCCCGCCTCGTCGCATCGCAAATGGACGGAACAACGCTTCGCTATTCCGCCCGCCAGGCGCTGTTGCGTCAAGCCGAACAAACCGGCATCGACCGATTTGAAGCCAACCTCATCATCGCCGCCGTCGTCCACCGCACCAGCCGATCCGACGCCGCGACGCAATCCACGGACGAGCAGACGGAGTTGCCGCCCGACCGCTCCTGCCCTCCGCCGTGGAAACTGATGATCCTCACCGCCATCGCCACGCAGGCGATCATCGTGGCCGGAGCGTGGTTCTTCTTTTGGCGTTAGCCCTTGGGCTTCATGCGTGCCTTAATGGTGTTCCAGAGATCGTCAAGGCCGAGTTGCCCGGCCCAACGATCAATATATGCCATATCAATCTGGTCCCGGCTGGTGGTCAGGACGCTGGCGATATCGCGAAGGTGCTTTTCCGAGCCGCCTTCACGGTAGTATTCCATCTTCTTGATGATCGCGTCTTCGGGTGAGGAAAACCACGCCACAATCTCGCCAGTCGCGCGAACGCGCCGCGCGCGGGCAAATCGTGATTCGTTGAAGGCATTGGACTCCGGGACGATGACGTCCACTTTCACGCCCGACTCCGGATCAATGAGATTGAATTGCGTTCTGTCAAGCACCGCTTGGCGCGCCGCATCCTCGCTTACATAGAGACCCCGCTGGGAAAATCGGCGGCAAAACTCGCCGACATCGCGCAGCGACAAATCAACAACAACTCAATATCGTTTGTTAGCCGCGGCTCCGCGTAGAAGATGGTCGCGGTCGATCCGGTCACGAAATATCGCAGGCCCATTTCCTCGATGTTGCCGGCGACGAACTGCAGAAGCTCATACTGCTCCATGCGACATCCTCCGGATGGCCTCGCGCTTGACCTGCCCCTCGTCCCAATCGGGATGCTCGTGGCGCAAGTAACCGATCAGCAACAGCCGAGTCTTTCGGTACATTTCGCTCGCAATACGCAAACGCTTGGTCCCCGACATCCCGCGCAAAATCCGAGCGACATCCTCGTCGATCAATTCGATGCACGGCGGCCTTTGTCCTTTTCCCAATTCCATGCCGGCATTGTACCCGCAAAATCACTTCGGCGGAATCGTTCCGCATTCCGGGCAGCGGTCGGGCGTGGCGCGGAGGTCGTAGCCGCACTTGGCGCAAATCCCCGGCGTCTCAGCGCCTCGCGTACCCGCGGCCGATCGCGCCCACAGCACCAGGCGCACGACGCCGTGCGAGCCGACGATCAGCCACAGCGAGACGGCCAGCACCAGGACCGATGACCAGAAACTGGGGCTACCCAGCACCTCCGAGGGAGAGCGATACGTTCCCATGACAAGCCCCGCGATCTGCCGCGCCACCGACTGGAGCGCGGGAATCAGAGTAAAAACCCCGACCGCGCAAAAGGCCACGGCCATCACGTCGGCTTGCGTGATATTCGATCCGGCCACCGGAGTCGATTCGTGCGAGACCATCCGGCGGGCGGTCCATTCCGCCTTGAACCACAAGACCAATCCAACCGCGACTTGCCCGGCAAGAAGCTGAAGGGGCAGCACCAAACTGTCAAAATCCCGCCAGCCAAGGGGCGGGTAGCTGAACATGCGGCCCATAAGGGCAATCAGCGTGGGGATTATTGCGGCAAGATAGGTCACCGCCTGGGCGAACATCCACAGCGCCAGTATCTTGCAGGCCAGTGTCGCAATTTCGAGACGGGTCATGGTGTTCCTTCCGTAAGTGAGCGGGCATTCTATCGCGCGGCGGACAAATATGAACGCCGTCCGGCCGGCGCGACGTTCGCTGCATGCTGCTACAATGTCTTCGTGGAAAACTGGAGGTGCTTATGAAGCGGGTTTATCTTGCCATCTGCCTGCCGCTGATTGGCTGGGCGGTCGGATGTTCTTCATCACCGTACGTGGACGGGTATTTGTACCAGCCCCGGCCGGTGGTGGCGGATATTCCGGCGACACAGCCCAACGAGCCGCCGCCGGTTCGTGCCTACGCTTCGGTCGTGGGTGTGCGATATGAGGATCAGAAGGCGAATGTTCCGGAATCGGTCGAGGTGCGCCTGCGCCTGGACAACAACGGACCGGAAACGATTTCGCTCAATCCCACCTCGCTGGAACTGACCACCGGCAATCTGTTCCGGTTCGGCCCGCCGGTGGTGGCGCCCGCGCCGGTTATGCTCACGCCCGGAGAATCGGCGCTGGTGACGGCGTATTTCCCGTTCCCCGACGGCAAGTCGTATGACGATTTTGATCTGGATTCGCTTCAGCTCCGCTGGGGTTTGCAGATCGGCCCGCAACCGGTCGAGCAGATCGCCGACTTCCAGCGCGAATATCAGCGGGTTTATTATTACCGCGACGATCCGTACTGGGGACCTTATCCCTATCGCCCCGGCCCGTACGTCGGCGGCGTGGTCGTGGTCCGGCGGCGTTGAGCGGATTTGCCCTACAAATGCACCCGCCGCGTGTAGACCCACCATTCGATCATCGAGAAACCCACGGCGGCGATGACGATCCACCACCACAGCTCAAGTCGGCTCTTGGCGCCGGCGGCGACGGCGGGGGAATTGCCGCCGCCGGGGGCGGTGTCGGCCGGGAGCAGGTTACTTTCATTGGCATCCAGCAGATTCACGGCGATCTTCTCGTAGCCGGGAATAGGCGGATCGGTGGCGTACAGGCCGACGCGCTCCATCGCCGGCAGGGCGAAATCACCGGTCGGCGGAACCTCGGCGCTGACCGAGCCGGCCGGGCCAATGATCCGCACGCGCGTGGGGATTGAATCCATCTTTTGCAGATCGACGCGGGGGATGCGCACGGCCTGGCCGGGCTCGTACGACTGGCGCACGTTCATATCCGAACCAAGGGCCAGGTACTCCAGCGCGTTTTGCAGAAAAACGGGAAAGCTGGGCCGGACCGGCCAGTTGCTGTCCAGCGGATCGAACGCCAGGACCAGATGCGTGCCGCGGCCTTCATGGTGCAGGACCAGCAGCGGCCCGCCGGAGCCGTCGATGAGAACTTCCGAATCGAGCGTCGGCAGGAGCTTGGTCTGTTTGCGGGCCCAGAGCTTGGTGAGGATGAGATCGCGCAGGATCGGGTGATCGTGCTTCCAATCGAGCACCGTCACATCGTCCATCGTAATCACCTTGCCGTCGGCATCCTTGGCCGCCTTCAGCGCCAGGTTCGGCGGCACGGCGCCCAGATAGATGAAACCACCGGCCGGCGGAAGCTTGGTGGGGCTGTAGCGGTCAAAAATGATCACGTCGTAGTTGTCGGGCAGTTTCTTTTCGTAATCGGTCGGGACCAGCGCATCGGGCTTCTTCAGCGACAGCACCGACAGTGCCTTGTCCAGAAAATAATTCCCGTCGCCCACCACCAGAACGCTGAGCTGCTTGGCGGGCGGAACCACGACATAGGCCACATCGTCGGCCGCCAGAGCGTCATGTTCTGTGGCCGTCTGCTCGACCTTGATGACGGCGGCGCTGGTGATATCCAACGTGGGGAACGCGATACTGTCGCGCGGGACAAATCCTTTGTCGGTTGCCGCGCGTTTCTGATCCTCGGTGAAGCGCTCCGGCAGCAGACTGGCAACGCCGGCGCTGCGGACCTGGCCGTCAACGGACAACTGCACGCCCACATCCGTCACCGGCTTCGGCCCGAAATTCGCCAGCCGCGCAAAGACCTCCACCTGCGTCGGATGCTCGTAATTCCGCTTGGCGTTGAGCGTGACGATGGCGATATTGGGCGTGTCCGGCGAGCCAACCTGCTCGAACTTCACCTGCGTTTGCAGCGACACCTGGCCGGCGTCCAGAGCACGCCCATCGGAGATGAGATACACATCCGGCTTGGCCGTCTGCTGAAAATTCGGATCGGCCAGGGCGGAGTTCATGTCGGCGTTGGCCAGTTCATAGGCGAGTTTCAACCGGGTGGGCCGGTCCGACGGCGTGATTGAATCGACCGCGTTGCGCAGAGCAGTGGCATCCGTGGTGAACGGCTGCACCGTCTGGGCCGAGTCGTCGAAGGCGATGACCATGGCCCGCCCGCCGCGCGGCAGCGCGTCGATGATCTCGTCGGCGGTCTTCTTCGCCTGGTCCAGGCGCATCACCTTCCCGTCAAACGCGCTCATCGACGCCGAGCGATCGATGAGAATGACCGTCAATCCGCCGGGCGGCGGCGTGTAATTGACCACCGGTCGGGCCAGGGCCAACGCCAACGACAACAGGATGAGCATCTGGAGAAACAGCAGCAGGTTCTTGCGCAGCCGCTGAAACGGCGAGTTGACCTGGAGATCCTGAACCGCTTTTCGCCACAAAAGCGTCGAACTGACCGGCAATTCACGGCGGCGCAGCTTGAGGAAATAGAGCAACAGAAGCAGCGGCACGACCACCGCGGCGGCGGCGGCGGCATAGCCGGCGTTGAGAAATGTCGGGAACCAACTCATGGCCGGCCCCCTGCACAGATCGACACGGACACCCTCTTTTCCCATCCCCTTGTACTCAGGGGGAGGGTTAGGGTGGGGGTGAGCCGTGCCCGCACTTTGAGCGGTTTGAGCAGTCGAGCACCACCCGCCAAGAACCCCCACCTCATTCCTCCCCCTGAATACAAGGGGAGGAGGAAAAGACGGCCGGGCGCGAATTCGGGCGCGCCGTCCTCATGAAGTTGTGCATTCTCGTGCGTCATACGATCGTCTAGCCCAACAGTCCGCGCTCGCGCAGATAATTCAGCACCAGGGTGTCGAACGGGACATCCGTGCTGGTAAACAAATACGTTCCGCCGCGACGGCTCAGATAATCCTTCAGCGCCAGGCAATACGCATTAAGATTCGCCTTGTATTTCTTGATCAGCGGCTGGGTGATCGAGACTTCGGCCATGTCGTCATCTTCCATGTCGCGGAGCTTGAGATCGCCCTGCAAATCCGGATCGATCTCCTGCGGGCACAAGACCTGCACGCAGAACAGGTCGTATTTCCCGCCAGCCAGGTAGCGCAGGCCGTTCTCGAAACCGCCCTTGTCGAAAAAATCGCTCAGCACGACGCAGACGCCCTTGACCCGATGCACCAGAGCGAAGCGCCGGCAGGCATCGGCCAGGTCGCCGGCGCCGGAGGGTTCGAGCTTGCCGACGAAATCCATAAGCTGCGAGACTTTGCTCCTTCCGCGCATGGCGCCGGTTTCGATCATGCTTCCGCCAGTCATGGCAGCGACGGACACGCGATTGGAATTGACCAGTCCGACATAGCCCAGTGCGGCCGCGACCTGGCGGAGATAAGCGGCCTTTTGCGGGTTGCCGTAATCGGCGCTGCGGCTCATGTCGATCAGAATGTAGAGCGAGAGGTCTTCCTCTTCGAGAAAGACCTTGAGAAAGAGCCGATCGAGCCGGGCGTAGACGTTCCAATCGATGAAACGGAGATCGTCGCCGATCACGTAATTTCGATAGTCGGCGAACTCAACCGACTGCCCGCGCCGCTTGCTGCGCCGCTCGCCTTTGAGCTTTCCGGCCAGCAGCTTGCGCGAAACAATATCAAGCTGATCCAGCCGGGCCATGAAGTCAGGCGAGAGCAGCAGGCCGGATTTTTCAGTGACGGGGGAAGTCATGAAGAAGATCCCGCGCAGAGGCGCAAAGGCGCAGAGTTCGTTTCTGAGTTCAGGCGGTCATTGGCTATGCGGCGGCTGCCAATCATATTTAGAGTTTCGTTGAAATCCGGGTCTATTGTTCTGCTGCTGGTTCTGCGCCTTTGCGCCTCTGCGAGGGATATTTCCTTCATCATGCCTTCGCCTTCGCAATCACCGCATCCTCGTCATAGTTTGTCGGGGTCTCGGCAATGACATTCTCCAGGACCATGTCGGTCGTGATTCCCTCGGCTTCGCCTTCGAAGTTGAGAATCACGCGGTGACGCATCGCCGGAACGACGCCTTCCTTGATGTCCTTGAAGCTGGCGTGGAACCGGCCGTCGAGAAGGGCGCGGACCTTGGCGGCCAGGACGATCGCCTGGGCCGCGCGAGGGCTGGCGCCGACGCGGAGAAACTGGTTGGTCATCTTTACCGCAAAGATCCCCTGCGGATGGGTTGCCAGCACGCAGCGGATCGCATAATCCTGCACGTGCGGCGCGATCATCACGCGCTTGACCAGTTCCTGATGGGCGATGATCTTCGGCCCGTTCAGCACCGGTGTGATCGTCGCCGTCTGGTTGGTCGTGGTGCGTTCGAGGATGGTGCGGAGTTCTTCACGGCCGCTGTATTGCACCTGGAGCTTGAAGAAGAACCGGTCGAGCTGGGCTTCGGGCAGGGGATAGGTTCCCTCCTGTTCCAGCGGATTCTGGGTGGCCATGACGAAGAACGGCGCCACAAGCGGCCGCAGCGCGCCGCCGGCCGTCACCTGCTTTTCCTGCATCGCTTCCAGCAGGGCGCTTTGGGTCTTTGGGGTGGCGCGGTTGATTTCATCCGCCAGGACGATCTGCGCGAAGATCGGTCCGGGCATGAATGTGAAGGCGCGCTGGCCGTGGTCATTTTCCATGATCACGTTGGTGCCGATGACGTCGGCGGGCATGAGGTCGGGTGTGAACTGAATACGGCTGAACTTGAGGTCCAGAGCCGCGGCCAGGGCGCGGATGAGTGCGGTCTTGCCCAGGCCGGGCACGCCCTCGAGCAGCGCATGGCCGCCGACAAAAAGGCAGGTCAGGACGCCATCGACGATAGATTCGTGGCCGACGATGACCTTGGCGATTTCGGCCTGTACGGCGCGGTAGTCGCGGCGGAATTCTTCACAGAGACGATGGATTTCCGGGTCGACGCCCGGGGGGGCGATGATGGACATAGTGCATGATCCTTAAGGAAGCGACGGACGGCTGTCCGCGGGCTTTATAATTGTAAGCTATCGTTTGTATCGCTCATCACGCGGAATCGTTTTCCTTCTTCTTGATTTGTTGTTGAGCACGGCGCTTGGCTTCCAGCAGGCTGCCGGTGTGCGCGGTGGCGGGAGTATCGATCGTGGCCGTCGATGCCGCCGGGGCGCGGGACGGAGCGGGCTTGTCCACCGCGCCACCGACGACCGACGCAATATCGCCTTCGACGCCGGTGGCCCGGAACTTGGCCCTGGGATCGGGTCGGGCCGCCGGTGATCCGGCGGCGCGAGTCTGTCCCGGCGCGGCGGCCGGGGCGCCGGCGGCATCTGCTGGCTTGAAGTGCGACTCGGCAACTTCGCCGCGGACGCGCTTGAGGGAATCGAGCGTTTCGCTGGATTCGACGGCCCGGGTGGTCTGCGTGAAGAGGCGGACCTGATGCGCCGCCGAGGCGGCCAGCCGGCGGATCGAGAGCCAATCCCACGCGATGCGCCGAACCGCCACATCGATCAGGATGAGAAACAGCAGCGGCGGAATCAGCCGGTCCCAGATCGGCTGGGGCGAGGAAGTGATCCTCAGATCCTCGCGCGAGAAGAGGTCGGCGCTGGCGGCGTCGAACGGCTGGAGCCATCGCCCGCCGGTGCGCTCCTTGATCTGACGGAGCAGCGTCTCGTTGCTGTCGAGTTCGCGCAACTCGGCCGATCCATTGATGGCGATTCCGCCGGGCGGGAGCACGCCGCTGTTGCCCTTGTCGCCGGTGTAATTGAGCATGTAGACGTAATCGCCGGGTGCTGAGGCATCGAAATCGGTTTCGTATTCGCCGGGGCCGGTCTGTTCCAGGCGAATGTCGTGCGCCTTGCCGTCGGGACCGACCAGCGTGCCGGCGATATTGACGAAATTGAGAAAGCCGTTGTCCTTGTTGACGGCCTCGACGGTGATGTGACCCCTGGACCCGTCCTGGCGAGTTTCGAGTTTGAAGTCGGTGCTGACCGCGGCCCGGCTCACGCCGCGGACCACCTGGGCCCAGAACTTGCTGAACTGGCCGCTGGAAACCCAATTGGCGCCCCACTTATTGAAAGCATCGCTGGTGAAAACGGCCGCTCGCCCCAGTCCGCTTTGCCAGTGGGCCAGCAGCGGATCCTTGTTGGGACCGACAACCAGCGGCTCCTCGACCAGCGGATTGTGTTTGATCTGCGTCAGCACCATGCCATAGACCGGCGGGAACTTGGTGATTCCCTTGATCAGTTCGCTGGCCGACAGTGTCTTGCCGATGCCCATTCCGTGCTCGTCTTCCTGAATGAGGCTACGGCGGATGACCTGGGCCTCTTTGATGAAGATTTGCGGGAGAGTATTGAACCCGCCCTGGATTGGGCCGAACGACCGGCCGCCGGTCTTCTTGGCAAGTTCGACAATACCGCTGGCGAACTGCGGCATTTGCGGATGCGGATAAACGGTGATGGTGGAGACGGAGATCTTGTTGTCGATGAGTTTCTGGATCGTCGCGTCGGTGGGCATCGAGGGATCGTTGTCGGTGATGAGCACGATGTGCTTGTATTTGGCATCGCTGGCCAGCAGGCCGTATGTCGTATTGTCGCCCAAGGCCGTGGTGATCGCACTATCAAAATCGGGCAGGTCACCCAGGCTCCATTTCTTGACGGCGTTGGCGATCTTGCTGCCGTCCCCTTTGGGACCAAGCGGGACATCCCAGACATTGCCATTCATACCGCCCCGGCCGTAGTCGAAGCTGATCATCCCGATTTCGTCATACGCCGAGAGCGTGTCGGCCGCCTTGAGCGCGCATTGTTCGCCCCAGTACGATCCCTCGGGTGCTTCGGCTGGGTCCATGATGAGCACCAGGGCGCCCTTGCCGACCTGTCGTTCGGCGGGGATATCCATATCGACGGGCAATTCGGCTTCGAGTTTGCTTCCCTGCCAGCTTCCAGCGCCGAAAGTTTCCGGGCCGCCGATCATGACCAGACCGCCGCCCATGTCATGCACGTAGTTGGCGAGCATCTGGTCCTGGTCCTCGCTGAGACCGCCGCTGCCCCGGGGCACGTTGGCCAGGATCACGGCGTCGTAGGCCTGCATCTGCACCAGCGACGTGGGAAACTGCGGAACGGTTATGCGATCGACCTTGATCTGCTCGGACTCCAGCGCCTCGGCGAGGATATTTCCACCCGCCTTGGGACCGGGATCGCCGCCGTCGCTCACGTTGTCCACATACAAAATCTGACCCTTGCCGTGTACGAACGTGAAGATGTTGGCGACGTTGTTATCGGGAATGGTATCGGCCGGCACGGACTCGCTGGTCGATGTCGTCACGTTATCGACATCAACGGTAGCCTTGAATTCATGCACGCCGGCCGGTTGCGGCGGAACCCAGACATCCTGCACGCTCGCACCCGGCTTGATGGTGATCGTGCGCGTATCGTGCATACCGGGCGTGGTGGGATCGAGATTCATCAGCTCGCCGTTGTGCGTGACGCTCAGGTGGCCGGTCACGTCGGTGAGGTTGGTGCTCCTGAGATGAATCAGCAGGTCGAAGGCCTCGTTTTCGCGGCGAACGGTGGGTGCGTCAGCACGCTCAACCATGACCTCGTGCTCGACGTGGTAGTTCAACGGCATCACGTCGATGGGAATATGCTGGGCGACGGCGGAATTGATGGCCGATTCGATGTCGCCGGCCGTCGAGTTCCCGTCCCAGATCAGCAGCAGCCGGTGCAGGCTGTCGGGGCTCATGGTGGCCAGGGCCAGTTGAATGGCCGCCGCCGCGTCGGTCCCGGTTCCGGCGCCGCGCACCGCCCGGGCATCGGTGCGGTAGGTGTCCTGCGGAAGCAACTCGACGTGCGGCTCCTCATTGAAGCTGATAAGTCCGATCCTGTCCTGACCCGGCCGTTTTCGCGGATCGTTGGCTGGATCGGAGGCCTTGCGGAGGAAATCATCCAGGGCATCCTGGAGCGACTTGCCCTGCGCCTTGCCGGGATAATCGGTGACGAGTGTGGTGGATTGGCTGATGTCCTTGACGGCCATCACTTCCAACGATTCGTTTACCCGCTGCCAGCGAATGCCGCCCAGGATGAGGATCATCGCCAGCAGCACAAGCAGGCGAACGCCGATGGACACCCATTGCCGCACCGGCCCCATGGCGGCCAGATTGCGGATGCCCAGAAAGACGATCGGGAATGCCAGAATCGCAAACGCCGCCAGGGCCGTCCACGCCGAGAAATACTGCAACCGCAGCGGCATCACCAGAGCGGGCGTCGATGGAAGAAAAAAGCTCAACGGATGATCTCGCTCTGGCTTGAACTTTCACGGCCGCCCAGCGTGGCGGCACATACTTGAATGCTCATTGGATCCATCGCCACGGAAAACAACTTCCAGCGGCATCACAGGGCCGTCTATTGTGAATCCTTTTGTATTGCGCCGAAGTAGTCGCGAACGACCTTCTGACTTTGGCCGGAAACGCCTTCGGTGTCCACATCCTCGGGCGTATCCTGATCGGCGGCCTGCTTGGCGATGGTGTTCAACTGGGCCTTGCTCTCGCCCTTGATCTGCTCGCTCTTGATGAGCGATGAGGCGAGGATCTTGCCGTTATCGGTGGCCTTGGAGGGATCCATTTCCTGCTTGGTGGTATAGGGGGAGACTGTCAGGCCGGGATTTTGGCCGCCGCCACCACCGAAGCCGCCCCCGCCGCCGGGGTTACCCTGCTGGCCACCGCCCGCCCATTGGCCGTTGCCGCTGCCCTGGCCTTGGCCATTGCCGTTCCCTGAACCACTTCCCTGATTGCCGCTGCCGCTTTGACTGCCCTGGCCGCCGCCCTGGCCGCCGTTCAATCCGTTGGCCGCCTGCTGGGCCGCACTATTTGCCGCCTGCTGCGCCGCCGACACCGATTGGGCATCGCTGGCCGTCGCCGCCATCGCCTGCATTGCCTGATTCATCGCCGCCTGGCCCTGCTGCATCTGCTGACTCCCCTGGCCGCCGCCTGCCATTTGACCGGAACCCGGCTGGTTCCCCTGCTGCCCGCCGGGCTGCGGCTGCGAACCGCCCGGCTGACCGTTCTGACCATTCTGAGCCTGTTGGCCGGCCTGCGCCTGCTGCTTCATGCCGGCCGCCAATTGCTGTGCCGCGCCGGCCAGATTTTGCGCCTGAGCCTGGGCATTGGCCTGGCCCTGGAGCTGGGCGGTCAACTGGTTGATCTTGGCCTGTTGCTGCGCGGTCGGTCCCTGGCCGTTGTTCATCTGGCTTGTCACCTGCTGGATCGCCTGAGCCACCTGCTGCGGCGTCGCCTGACCCTGGGCGGCCTGCTGCATCAAGCTCGATATCTGCTGGGCCTGTGCCGCCGTCGCACCCATCTGCTGAAGCTGATTCTGCGCCTGCTGCTGAACCTGCGGATTGTTCGCCAGGTTCTGAATCTGGTTGGCCAGATTCTGCATCTGCTGCGCCTGTTTCGCCTGATCTTCCGGCGTCGCGTTGTCGAACTTCTGCACGGCCTTCTGAATATCCTTCACCGCATCGTTGAAATTGCCGTTCTGCAAATCCTGCTGGGCAGCGCCGATGGGTGTGGACGGATCTTCCGCCTTGGGCAAACTGGCCAGCGTGCGCAAATCGTTCTGGTTGTCGGCGAACGCCTGATTGGTCTTGATCTCCTCCTTGATCGCCTCCTGCATTTGCTGAAGCGCGTCCAGGGCATCCCGGCGAGCCTGATCGGGATTCTGCGGCGGATGGGCCAGCAAATCGTTGATCTGGGCGCGGGCCTTTATGATCTGCGGCGTGGCGATCACCGACGGCGGGGCCGAATCCACCACGCTGGCCACCTGCTGCAACAGCCGCTTCACGTCATCGGTCTTCTTTTCCTTGATCGCGTCGCTGGTCTTCACCGCCTCCCTGTGCCCCAGCAGATCCAGCGGCGACATCGCAAACACACCCAGCGCGGCCGCCGCGAAAAGAGCCGTCCCGATCGCCGGCCGGGGAAATCTCACCGGAAACCGCCCCGCCAGGCTCACCCTGTTGGCGGCCGATTCGGCATCGGCCACGGCTGATTTTGCAAACGGATCGCTCGACCCTCGCGCATAGATCGCGGTGCTGAATCGTTCCTGAAGGACAAGCCGCTCGTCGATGAGAGCCGCCGCCGCCGCCGCGCCCGGCCGATGCAAGATCGTCCACGCGAGAGCCCCCGCCGCCGCCACGCCCGCGGCGATCTCCGTCCAGAGTCGCATTCTCGGCAACGCAAACCCAAACAGCCGATCAACCAGCAGCACCAACAGCACCGCCGCCGCCAGCGCCATGCTCGTCCAGGCCGCCGACAACAGAAACAGGCTGACACTCTGCCTGGTCTGCACCAAACGAACGTGTTGGTCCAGTCGTGTCATAACGCCTCGCCTTCTACCACCCTAAGTGGCGTGCGCACCCTCACCCCATTCTATCCTGCGGCCCCATACTAACAACAACATACACCTTTGCGCTGGAAGTTTCACCGGGCGCGTGCCTCATTCGGCGGCGTGCCTCTTGTCCCCTCTCCCTGTACCCGGGGAGAGGGATAGGGTGAGGGGGTATTTCGTGACCGCGCCCCAGCCAAAGAACCCTCACCCCAACCCTCTCCCTGAGTACAGGGCGAGGGGGAGAGAAAGGGCCGCCGATGGAGTCACGCACCCAGTTTCACCGGCATCTGCCGGATACGCACACCCGTCGCGTGAAACACCGCATTGGCCACCGCAGGGCCCACTCCCATGATCGGCGATTCGCCCGCGCCGGCCGATGCGATATCCGGCCGGTTGATCAGGTGAACGTCCAACTCGGGCACGTCCGCGAATCGCGGCGGCTGGTAATTGCCGAACGTGCCGTTGGTGATCTGGCCTTTATCGAACATGATTTCCTCCCGGATTGCCGCGCCCAGGCCCATCACGATGGCACCGGTCACCTGCGACAAGAGCCCGTGCGGATTGACGATCGCCCCGCACTCGAATACTTCGGTCACTTTGTTCACCTTGACCGTTCCGCTCTTGCGATCGACCGTCACCTGGGCGCACGTCGCCAGATATCCGCCCTTCTCCGTACCGCAGGCCAGGCCGATGCCCATGTTCGCCTGCTTGTTCTTCCACTTGTCGGCGAACCCCGCCCGCGTCGCGGCCGTTTGCAGCACCGTTTGCAACCGCGGGTCGGATATGTGATTCAGCCGGAACGTCAGCGGATCGATTCCCGCCGCCGTCGCAAGTTCGTCCATGAACACTTCACGCCCAAAATGGTTCGCCGTCGCCCCGATCCCGCGATACGACCCCTCCCGCAGCGGCGCCCGCGAAGCCAGGCTGGTGCTCTGGTTCCGGCCGCCGCGAATGTTGTACGGCGAGGCAACACCCGCCCCGCCCGGCCCGATGCTCGCGTAATGCCAGCTTGTGATCTGGCCCTGTGCGTCCAGCCCTCCTTCGGCCACGATTACAGCGGCCGGCCGGAAATACGCCCACGTGAATTCCTCTTCCCGCGTCCATCGGATCCACACCGGGCGGTTGATACCGCGTGCCAGTCTCGCCGCCTCGACGGCGGCATCGCCCTGATGCTTCCCGCCGAAGCCGCCGCCAAAATCTGGCACGATCACACGCACCGCAGCGGCACTGATGCCCAGCGCCGAAGCCACCTGCGTTTTCACGCCAAACGGCATCTGCGTGCCGGTCCAAACTGTCATCTTGCCGTTGCTCCACTGGGCCACCGCCGCCCGCGGCTCCAGCGGCGCATGCTGAATGTACGCGACGTGATATTCGCCCTTGACCGACTTGGCCGCCGACGCCACATCCGCCGCATACGGGTTCACCGCCGCGTTGGGCGAGCCCGCCAGCAGATCGGCATACAATGTCTTGCTGGTGAGCGTCGAGGTCTCGTTCCATTTGGCCGTCGCCGCCAGAGCCGCCAGCGCCGCTTCGGCCTGGAAATTGGTCGGCGCCGCCACGCCCACAAAATCGCCGTCGCGAAACGCCAGCACGCCCGGCAGCTTCGTCGCCGCCGTCATGTCGATCGATACCAGCGGCGCCCCGCTTCCCGCCGCGCGGCCATAACTGGGCGCTCGCAGGATCTTCCCGTACAGCATCCCCGGCACAGTGATATCGGACGGGTATTGATGGCTTCCCGTGACCATGTCCTTGCGGTCGTTGCGAAGAACCGGCGTGCCCATGACCTTCCATTGGCTGACGGCCGTCACCGTCACGTTCGCCGCCGGCTGCGCGGCGAAGATCGTGTTGGAATCGCCGCCGACCAGTTCGCCGTAGGTTGCCGATTTGAGACCTGCCGTGACTTTACCCTCATTGGCCTGCACATCGGCCGGCGCCACGCCCCACTTGGACGCCGCCAAGGCGATCAGCGCTGATCGCGCCCCGGCCGCCGCCTGGCGGATGGCGGGAATGGTTCGCGGCGTGGTTCCGCTGCCGACGGTTGGGCCGTCGTCGGGAACCAGGTCCGTATCACCGAGGATGACGGTAATCTGCCCGATCGGGACGCGTAATTCCTCGGCGACCACCGATGTGATCTCCGCCCTGGCGCCCTGTCCGCCTTCGACTTTGCCGCTCATGACGGTGATGGCGCCGTCCTGCCCGATATGCAGCCGGGCCGACACTGTTGTCGATCCACCACCGCCGAACCCACCGCCGCCGCGCCCCGCCCCGCCGCGACCGCCCCCGCCCCGCGCCGCGCCGCGACCACCGGCCGCAGCGCCGCCCGGCGCGGCCGCATCCGCCCCTTCCCGCGTCACCGCCACCAGCAGCCCCGCTCCCAGCACCTGCATGAACCGCCGCCGCGAGATTCCGCCGCCGGCCGCCCCCGCTCCTTCCCGGCCGCTGGACACTACACTGGCCGCCAATTCCTCGCCCGCGAACGGATCAATCGCCGCCATCGCTTCAACGTCAATGTCTTTCATGGCTTACCTCGCGGTAGACAGAGCCAAATCGTCCCGCACCGCCGCCTGCGCCACCGGCTGACCGCTGGCGCGCCTGATCGCCGCCACGATCCGCTGATAGCCGCAGCACCGGCACAGGTTCCCGTTCATCGCCTCGACAATCTCCGCCTCGGTCGGCTTGGGCTTGGCGTGCAGCAGTTCCGCGGCCGTCATGATCATCCCCGACGTGCAGTATCCGCACTGATACGCGCCCTCCTCCATGAACGCTTCCTGGAGCGGATGGAGCTTGTCGCCGTCGGCCAGCCCTTCGATGGTGGTCACCGATTTGCCGTCGATATCCGACATGAGCGTCGAGCAGGAGAATTCCCGCTTGCCGTCGATGAGCACGCTGCACGCCCCGCACTCGCCCGCCCCACAACCGTACCGCGTCCCGGTCAGCTTGAGATCCTCGCGCAACACATCCAGCAACGGCCGGTCGCCATCCGTCGTCACGCTCTGCTTCTTCCCGTTGACGGTGAACTGAAACGTCTTTTCCATAGCCGCACCTTTCTCGATGACTGGCCCAAAATGCCCCCCGGCGCGATCTCAACCTGTGGCCGGCATTATAAGTGGCATGCCCCCGGAGATACAGCCCGAATTTCCGGCCGACCGCCATTTCCTCCTCCGGCCGTACGGGGCAGCAGGGGTGGCAAGGTGACAGGGTGACAGGGTGACAAGGTGACAAAGCGAGTGGGTGACTACCGATTCCGGCTCTGCTTTCTCCTCTGTACCAGCGTGGCGATCTCCCGTCTCGCGCAGCGTGGGGTAACAGAAGGTGACACTTTTCGCGATTTCTGTCACCTTCGGGCATTTGGCTGGGGGTCGCAACAGGGGGCATTTCCCGCGTTTTTCCCGCCTCTGGGCGGCATCGGGTAACAGGTTACACTTTCTCGTGTTTTTGTCACCCTGGCGTGACGGCGCAATCGGCCGGACGGCAACCGATTCGCCGGCCGGTCCCGACCCGGATGCCGCCGTTCTCCCAGCCGACGGCCTGCGGGCAATAAGTGCCGTGGGCTCCCAAATGCGTGCGGGCCGCTGGGAGCCGAGTCGCCGGAGATGCCGGGGTTGGCGGTCCCTGAGCAAGAAGATCACATTCTGTGCGATAACGAGCTGCGTCCCCGTTCAACGGCCCGATACGATCTGCAAAGCGCTCTCCGCCCGCGCGGCGGACAGCCCGGCCGTCACGCGGACATAGCCCGTTGAAGGGGTGTGTCTCCTTCGGTTACTTACCGTTGTTGGTGCCAAAGTGTCCCAACTTCTCGGCAAAGTTCGCGATGCGATGCTCAATGGTGCCGTAGGGCCCTTTTGACTTCCACCTAGCCCTGAATCAAGCGTGATT
The DNA here is from genome assembly GCA_964420285.1 of uncultured Tepidisphaeraceae bacterium. Classification (GTDB taxonomy): domain Bacteria; phylum Planctomycetota; class Phycisphaerae; order Tepidisphaerales; family Tepidisphaeraceae; genus CAYQTE01. The sequence goes on along the minus strand of CAYQTE010000036.1, from coordinate 37 downwards.
TTCGCATAATTCAGTTGAATCGGCGCAGAAAAAACTC
>CAYQTE010000035.1:0-48989 GCA_964420285.1 uncultured Tepidisphaeraceae bacterium | reverse complement strand
GCAACCAAAGCCGCCGGCGGGACTTGAACCCGCAACATCCGGTTTACAAAACCGGTGCTCTGCCATTGAGCTACAGCGGCCAGTCCCGCGATTATCGCATCAATCGGGCACCCGAGGCAATGGGGCCGTTCTTTTGTGCGGGCGCAATGCCATCGGCGGCCTGCCTTTCCACCTCGCCCTGTACTCAGCGAGCGGTTGGGGTGAGTGTTCTTCGCTACCCACTCGGTTCTTTGTGCGTGGATCGGCGGAAAATGTGGATAAGTTGAGAGCGGGCTGGCGCGGGAAGAGCCCGCCGGCTCGCCCTTGCGGGTGCTTCTATACGATCGGCCGTCAAGGAGACAATCATGGCCTTTTCCGCGGGCGCGGTTTCGTTTGGTCGCTTTTATCTGTCGGGGTCCGTGCCTAAGGAGGCCGATGAGAAACTCCTGATCTCCCTGCGCGAGCATCTGCTCAAGGAATCCGAAATCGGGGCGATGCCGGAAGAGGAATACGGCTTCTGCGGCGGCCGTCATGTCTGGGACGCGACCATCGGCTTCGAGACCAACGTCTATGCCGAGGCCGTCTGCTTCGCCATGCGCGTCGACACCAACCGCGTGCCGGCGGAGGTGAAGAAGGCGTATCAACTGACGGCCGAGGAATCGGCGGGGCGGGATTCGGCCCTGCGCCGCCAGCGGGCCCGCGAGCAACTGAAGCAGCAGATCGACAACGACATCCGCAGCGGAAAATACCGCCGCAGCAAACTCGTGCCGATCCTCTGGGATGTGCCGCATGCGGTGATCTACTGCCCGGCCACCGGCGCCAACGGCGAGAAGCTCATCGAACTCTTCGAGCGCAGCCTGGGCATCGAACTGGAAGCGGTCACGTCGGGAACATTGGCGCATCGCCTGCTGGAGAAGCGGTCGCGAAAGCGCGATCTGGACGACTTGCGGCCGACGCGGTTTGTTTCCAGCGAAGGGGCGGCCAATACCATTTTCGATTATCCCTGGCTGGCTCGCGGCGAAGCGGGCAAGAATTTCCTAGGCAACGAATTCTTGCTGTGGCTGTGGCACGAGGCGGATCATCACGCCGGCGCCATCGAATGGGAAGGCGATTCGGCCACGGTGCTCATCGACCGCGCCCTGGACCTGGATTGCGCCCTGGGCGAGAGCGGCCGGGTGCAATTGAAGGGCGACGGCCCAACCCGCATGCCCGAAGCCCGGGCCGCATTGCGCACGGGCAAGTTGCCACGGCGGATGGGATTGGTCCTGCACGCCAACCAGCAGCAGTTTCGCCTGACTCTGGCGGCCGAATCGCTGGCGGTCACCGGCGCCGCTCTGCCCGACGTGGCCGAGGCCGATTCGCCGCGTATGGTGTTCGAGGAGCGGATCGCCATGCTCCGCGATCTGGCCGCAGCTCTGGACAACATGTTCGACGCCTTCCTGCGCGTGCGCTGCTCGTCGGCCTGGGAAGGGCAGACGAACGCCATCCGCCGGTGGATCGTCCAATCCGCCAAAGCCGTCGCGGCCGTGGCGTAGAGGACGTTGCTTACAAAGGAACGGCAAATACGATTGAACCACGGATCAACCGCAGATAAACGCAGATAGAATCTGGTTCTTGTCTTATCCGCGTTCATCCGCGGTTCCATCGCCTGGCTTCCATCTTCATCTTTTCATTCTTATCCGTGGCATCCGCGGTCAACACGCCTTTGCTCCGCGCCTCCGCGTGAGATTTCTCTTAAGTGATTTGCCGCACCATGTTTACGATAAGAACGCGTTGCAATCCCCACTTCACCCCACCCTCATTTCCAGCCGGATATCGCGGTTTACGCCAAACATCGCGTCCAAAACGTGCCCTGAATGTCTCGAAAAAGTTCGAACTTCGCCCGCAGAAGTTGGAACTCTGCCCGGCCGAGTCCAATCTGGGCGCGCCAGAACGGGACACCAACCACCAGTGTCCACGAGAAGTCAATGACGCCAATGCCGAAAGCGCCAGCATGTCCGTCTCCGCTGCCCCCCGTCTCCCGCTCTCCACCGATTCTTCAATGTCACCAAATGGAACCGAATGGCCCGGAGGGGGGGTGGGGGGCGGCCCACGGCCGAGAGGGTAGAAAGTGGAAAGTAGACAGTAGAGCGACGATCCACGCCTTCCGCCTCACGCTCTCCTTTCTCCCCTCCACCAGCGCCGCGATCTCCTCTCTCGCGCTGCGCGACCCAAATGCAACCGAATGCAACCAAGGGGGGGGTGGGGGCCGGCCTGCGGCCGAGAGGGTAGACAGTGGAAAGTAGACAGTAGATCGACAAACCGCCGTTTCTGCCCGCTCATTGTCCATTGTCAATTATCCATTGTTCATTGCCTATCATCCCTTACATTAACCAAACTCAAAGCCGATGGCAAGAGAAAATTGTTCCCGGTGAAGATTTTTCCCGGCCCGCTCGCCTGGCGGTTTTACCGGCTTCGTGGTGCTCTAACGGAAAATGGTGATAACACCACGCGGGCGAATCAGGTAAAATGCTCGCGGCATCGGCCGTGGAGCGGCCTTGCCTTGCCGAAGGCTTGGGAGGAGTATCCGGTGAGCCAGCAACTATTGGATCCAGGAATTCAAAGGGGTCGGGAGTCTTTGATCGACCTGGTTGCATCAAAGACTCCCGACCCCTATGAATTCCGAGAACACGCCGGACAATTGATTTCAGCAACAGGCAACCTAGCGCGGGAGTCGAGCGCATCGCGAGGTGTTTTATGAGCGTAGCCAAAACGCATTTCCGGACCATCAGGCGGTTTCTTGGCTGGCTGGTGATCGCGGTCTCGCTTTGCTCTGCAGTGGGCGCCGGCGTCGGGTGGCTGCGCGGCAGGTTCGTCCATGACGTATTGCACATTGATTTTTGGCGAATTGACCCCGTCCCCGGTACGGACGACATCCACATGCGGAGCTACTCGCTGATGCTCGGAATCTGCGGCGCAGACGGTGGCGATATCGGCGCGCATCTCCAACACATCGACAGGGTCCGGAAACCGTATGGCGGCGAGTTACGCGGCCTGAAGATCTTGGCGGATCACCAGCCCGCGTCTGAGCCCGACGACTTTCACCATCTGCTGGCGACGCAGGGCATTTTCAAGATGCTCGGCTTCGTATTCTCGTTCGGCACGGTTTCGCGCACTAGCCTGGCGCTCAACACCCAGACTCTACTGCTTTGTGTCCCGGACTGGGCAATTGCGCTTACCGGCGCGACCACGGCCGCGCTATTCTGGCGCCACAATAAACGGGCCGCTCCCCGTGCCGGGCTATGCGCCGAGTGCGGCTACGATCTCCGCGCCAGCAAGGATCGCTGCCCCGAATGCGGGACGCCGATTCCGCCGGGAAAGGACTTGAAATCGCCGCAAACCGACCCGCCGGCGGAGCCGTTGCAATGATTCTCTATCACAAAATCCGCGGCGTGGACAACATGCCCGACCCCTTTGATCGCGCGGAAACGCTTCGCACAAGTAGATTTCGGTGCCGCAAGAAACAGTTTTCGCTTGACGCGGAGGAGCAATGAGACTGGCTATCGAGGCAATTCGGTGCTGCGTTATCACGATCGTACTCTCGGGCGTGTTTTTTTGGTAATACGATTTCTTGTCGCAGGGACGGCGCACCTGACGTGGGGCAACGCGGGACTGTGGGTTTGGCTGGGGTCATTCATCATCGCGCTGCTTGATTGTGTCCGGCACTACAGGCGCGCGAGAATTGGCCTGTGACGCCACGCGGGCGAATATTCATTTGCACGCTCCATCGGCATCCGATACCATTCGGCCATCCTGTCTCTGGAGGAAAAAGATGGCCCGGTCAATGGCTTTTTCGGCTGTAGTTTTGGCGATGTTGGCGATGGCGGTCCCGGTGCTGGGGCAGGAGAAGTATTCTCCGCCGGCTTCGACGCGGGCCATGTATAACTTCAATCCGGGGTGGAAATTCGTCCGCAAGGATGTTCCGGAGGCGGCCAACCCCGCGTTCGATGACTCGGCGTGGACGAATGTCAGCCTGCCGCACACCTGGAACGATGTGGATACCTATCGCGCCCTCATCAGCCACGGCGGCGGCGACCAGACGTATTATCAGGGCATCGGCTGGTATCGCAAGCATTTCAAACTGCCGGCCGGGGCCGAGGGGCAGAAGGTTTTCCTCGAATTTGAAGGGCTGAAACAGGCGGCGCATTTCTTCCTGAACGGGAAGCCGGCCGGGAAATATGAGAACGGCGTGACCGCCTGCGGGCTGGACCTGACGGCGTTGGTGAACTTCGGCGGTCAGGACAACGTGCTGGCGGTGAAGGTGGACAACACCATCGAATACAAGGAGGAATCCAGCGGCATGCCCTTCGAATGGAAGTTCAGCAACAGCAACCCGAATTTCGGCGGGCTCAACCGCGATGTCTGGCTGCATGTCACGGGCAAGGTGTATCAGACACTGCCGCTGTATGAGAATCTGCAGACGAGCGGCGTGTATGTCTATGGAACAAGCTATGACATCAAGAACAAGACGGTGAGCGTGAACATTGAGTCGCAGGTTCGCAACGAGACGCCCGGCGCCGCGGCCGCAACGCTTTCGGCGGCCGTCGTCGACGGCGACGGCGTCGTACGTGCCCAATTCGCTGGCGCCGCTCAGAATATCGCCGCTGGCGAAACCGCGACGATCAAGGCCACCGGCCCGCTGGCCGGGGCGCGGTTCTGGGATGTGGCCGATCCTTATCTTTACGATGTGTATTCGATCCTGTCGGTCAACGGGCAGGTGGCGGATGTGTGCAAGATTCACACCGGCTTCCGCAAGGCCGAATACAAGGGCGGCGCGACCACCGGCGGGGTGTGGCTGAACGACCATTTCGTGTGGCTGACCGGATACTCGCAGCGTTCGGTCGACGACTGGCCGGGGCTGGGCCAGGCGTATCCGGATTGGATGCACGATTTCAACGCCGCACTGCTCCGCCAGAGCAATGGCAATTACGTCCGCTGGATGCACATCTCGCCGCAGCGCGTGGACGTGACAAGCTGCGATAAATACGGCATTGCCATCAACTCCCCGGCCGGCGATGGCGAACACGATGTGTTCGATCGCCAGTGGGATCAGCGTTGCGAGGTGATGCGCGACTCGATCATTTATTTCCGCAACCATCCGAGCGTGCTCTTCTGGGAGGCGGGGAACTCGGTCGTCACCGGGCCGCAGATGCAGCAGATGGTGGGCATTCGCAAGCAGTGGGATCCGAGCGGCGGGCGGGCGATGGGTTGCCGATCGATCACGCAGGCCGAGGCGGTGACGGCGGCGGAGTATATCGGCACCATGCTCGGCCGGCCCAACACCGCCCGTGACCACGCGCCGCTGATCGAGACGGAAGATTTCCGCGATGAAGGCCCGCGCGGCATTTGGGACGACTTTTCCCCGCCGCATTTTGGTTTCAAGCGAGGTCCCAACGACAGTTACAACTGGAATTCGGAGACCTTCGCTCTGGCCGCCGTCAAGCGCTATTACGGCGATTTCCTCACCCACCGCATCGACAATCCCAATCCCGCCAGTGCCATGTATTCCGCTTACGCGTCGATTTACTGGTCCGATTCCGACGCCGACGGCCGGCAGCAGAGCAGCGAGGTCTTGCGCGTCAGCGGCAAGGTGGACGGCGTGCGGCTGCCCAAGGAGATTTTCTATGCCTCGCGCGTGATGCAGAGCTCAACGCCGGATATCCACATCATCGGCCACTGGACCTACCCGGCCGGCACGACCAAGACCGTGTACGTGATCGCCAGCTTCTGCGATTCGGTCGAATTGTCTCTCAATGGCAAATCGCTGGGCGTCAGTAAAGCCGCGCAATCTGGTTTTATTTACTCGTTCCCGGCGGTCACGTTCGCGGCCGGCACGCTCAAGGCCGTCGCTTCCAAGGGTGGCCAGGTCGTGGCGCAGGAGGAACTCAAGACGGCCGGCGCCGCCAAGAGCATCAAACTGACGCTGCACACCGGCCCGCAAGGCCTGCAGGCCGACGGCGCGGATGTGGCCTTGATCGATTTTGAGGTGGTGGATGCCGATGGCAATCGCTGCCCGACCGACGAGGCGCGCGTGGATTTTGCCGTGACCGGCCCGGTGATCTGGCGCGGCGGATTCTGCAGCGACAAGCTCAATACCACCAACAATCTCTATCTCGACACCGAGTGCGGCATCAACCGCGTCGCCATCCGCTCGACACTGACGCCGGGTGCGATCACCGTGACGGCCACGCGCGCCGGCCTGCAATCGGGGACGCTCACGCTTGACTCCAAGCCGGTGGTGATCGAGAACGGCCTGGCGACTTGGATGCCGCCGACGCTAAAGTAATATGTTGAGTACATAGATCGTCGCGGCGGTTTCCGCGGAATGTCGTGCGGCATCCCGCTTTGGAGGAAATAAGATGACCCGTTCAACGGCTTTCTCGGCATTGGCGTTGTGGATCTTGGTGGCGGCGGTTCCGGCCCTGGGGCAGGAGAAGTATTCCGTGCCGGCTTCGCCGCGCGCGAGCTACAACTTCAATCCCGACTGGAAATTCGCGTTTGGCGATACGGCCGCCGCCAGTCAGGTGGCGTTCGACGATTCAAAGTGGACGGCCATCAGTCTTCCACACACCTGGAACGACACCGACAGTTATCGCGCGTATATCAACCACGGCAGCGGCGATACGACCGAAAAGATGGGCATCGGCTGGTATCGCAAGCACTTCAAGCTGCCCGCCGACGCCGACGGCTGCAAGATCTTCCTCGAATTCGACGGCATGCGCCAGGCCGGGCATTTCTTTCTCAATGGCCAGGCCATCGGCAAATACGAAAACGGCGTGACGGCGGTCGGGCTCGACATCACCAAGTCCGTCAAGTTCGGCGGGCAGGACAATCTGCTGGCGGTCAAGGTGGACAACAGCCCGGGCTACAGGGAAGAGTCCAGCAACACGCCGTTCCTGTGGAACGCCAAGGATTTCAATCCGAATTTCGGCGGCCTCAACCGCGATGCCAAGCTGATCGTGGCGGGCAAGATTTACCAGACCCTGCCGCTTTTTGAGAATCTGCAGACCACCGGAATTTATGTGTATCCCGATGCCATCGACCTGGCGAAGAAGACCGCGGACATCAACGTCGAGGCCGAGGTTCTTAACGAAACCGACAGCTACGCCTCGATCACGCTTTCGGCCGTCGTGGTGGATGCCGACGGCATCGTGCGGGCGAAGCTCGACGGCAATACGTCCGACCTGGTGTCCGGGCAGTCGGAAGTTTTCACGGCCACCGGCACGCTGGCGGGAGCGCGCTTCTGGGATGTGAACGATCCCTATTTGTACAAAGTCTATTCGATCCTCACCGTCAATAATAAGGTGGTGGATGTCTGCCAGACGCAGACCGGATTTCGCCAGACCGAATTCAAGGGCGGCGTCGGCACGGGCGGCGTGTGGCTCAACGGCCGGTTTGTCTGGCTCACCGGCTACTCGCAGCGATCCGCCAATGACTGGCCCGGCCTGGGCGGGGCGTATCCCGACTGGATGCACGACTTCACTCTGTCGCTGCTGCGCGAGAGCAACGGGAATTATGTGCGCTGGATGCACGTCTCGCCGCAGCGGGCCGATTCCGATGCCTGCGACAGGCTTGGCATCGTGCAGGTCTGCCCGGCGGGCGACAAGGAACGCGAGGTCACCGGCCGGCAGTGGGACCAGCGCGTCGAGGTCATGCGCGACTCCATGATTTTCTACCGCAACAGCCCCAGCATTTTCTTCTGGGAAGCGGGCAATACCATCGTCACGGCGGACCAGATGGTGCAGATGGTGAATCTGCGCAAGAAGCTGGATCCCCACGGCGGCCGGGTCATGGGCACGCGGGACAATGATGATGTCGCTGGCAACAAGGCACTCACGCCGGTGTGCGAGTATTACGGCGTCATGATCGGCCAGGCTGCGGAGACCGACCTTGTCAAGGGTGATGATATCTTCCGTGGTTACAGCATCGCTCGCCGCGACAAGGCGCCGCTGATCGAAACCGAGGACTTCCGCGACGAAGCCGGACGCGATGTCTGGGATGATTTCTCGCCGCCGCACTTTGGGTTCAAACCCAAGAGCGGCTCGCTGGGCGGGCGTCCGCTGGATACTTATCACTGGAACTCCGAGACGTTCAGCCTCGCCGGCGCAACACGCTATGCCAGCTATCTGCGCAACCGCATCGACAATACCGATCCAGCTCATTCCAAATGGTCCGGCTATGCGTCCATCTACTGGACGGATTCCGACGCCGACGGCCGACAGCAGGGCAGCTATGTCCTGCGCGTCAGCGGCAAAGTGGACGGCGTGCGTTTGCCCAAGTCGATCTTCTACGTGTCGCGCGTGATGCAAAACGAGAAGCCCGACATTCACATCATCGGGCATTGGACCTATCCCGCCGGCACAAAGAAGGCCGTGTATGTCGCGGCCAGCCAGTGCGACCAGGTTGAGTTGTTCCTCAACGGGAAATCCATCGGCACGCAGAACAAGCTTTACAAGTTCGTTGATCCGACCGGCATCAGAACCATGGGCTCCGACGAGTTGAATTCAGGGATTGACACCGGCTGCGTTTACGCCTTCCCCGATGTCGTTTTCGCCCCCGGCACGCTCAAGGCCGTCGCCACCAAGGCCGGCAAGATCGTCGCCCAGGAGGAAATCCAGACCGCCGGCGCGCCCGCGGCGATCAAGCTGACGCAGCACACCGGCCCCGACGGATTGCGGGCCGACGGCAGCGACGTGGCCCTGATCGACTTCGAAGTCGTCGACGCCCAGGGCAACCGTTGCCCCACCGACGAGGCGAGGGTTGATTTCGCCGTCACCGGACCGGCCATCTGGCGCGGCGGCTTCAATGCCGCCAAGCTCAACACCACCAACAACCTCTATCTCGACACCGATTGCGGCATCAACCGCGTTGCCATCCGCTCGACGTTGACACCCGGGCCGATCACCGTCACCGCCACGCGCCCCGGCCTGCAATCGGGAACCATCACCATCGACTCCAGGCCGGTGGCGATCAAGGACGGCCTGATGCTGGAAATGCCCCAAACGCTCAAGCCGGCGTCCAAGTAATATGTTCAGAGTCGATCTCGCCCGAATCGCCAAGCCCGGCCGCAGCCCCGGCTTGATCGGACCTGCCACGCTCGATATTCTCTTGAAAGCAGGTTCCCGTAGCTCAATTGGATAGAGCGTCGGCCTCCGGAGCCGAAGGTTGTGGGTCCGACTCCCACCGGGGACATTCAGGAACGACAAGGCTTTACGTCAAATGCACGTTGATGTATAAGGCCTGTGTCAGAGAATTGTGTCAGAGAAGTTGAAGAAAAAGAGCCCCGCCGGCTGTCACCGACGAGGCCTTGGCAAACCTCTTGGGCTTGCAGAAGTACCCTGGAGGTTTCTTCAATGGCACAGTATCCCAAACCGTTTTTTCGTTCGGCCCGTGGTCTGTGGTATGTCCAGATCGACGGGAACCCGACATCACCCTGCAGAAGCTGCTCCGGAGTGCTACCTCGATCTCCGGAGCAGCCTTGGCCGCGCGAATCATTGATTCTTGCGGCTTGGATCATCCTTGCCGCGCTTTGGCTCGCCCCGGTCGCGATCATCCTGGTCGCGCCGCTCGCTTCCGGCCTGGCTCGATTCAGAATGGGACTGATTGTGCTGCTTCGAGGGCCCCTGGCCGCCATGGCCTTGCTGACCGCTCTTGGGCTGTTCGGTCTTCTCCATTGACATGACGAAGCTCCTAACATGTACCCCGGCGCGGCACATCCTGTTCGGAACACCCGAAACGTCCGGTTGTGATCGCGGCACGGGCACTATCGGGGGCATTGCAATCGTCGTACCACAGTCACGAAATACCGCTTACTGGAAACCGCACACATTGGTGGCCCGGTCCACACCGCCATCCTGTCGCAAGGGTGACCCGACGTGGCGACAAAACGACGACAATGAGCGAAAATCATTTTGCGCACTGGCGCGATGGGGAGATCGCACCAGGCACTGTCTGAAAACAGTAGTTTGAGATATCTGCGGATCATGGCCAATTGAAGCATACCATGAAAGTGGACGGCCGGTTTTTCAAATCGCGTTCCGATGCGGCGGAACTCCTTGAGCCAGCCGACGCATTGTTCGGCCACACAGCGGCCCCGGTAAGCCCACCTGTCAAACCATGTGGTCGGGTCGTGCCGGGCCCATTCGTTCTGCTTGTGCGGAATCACCGGCTCGATGTCCTGTTCGCCGATCGCTGGGCGGGCGTCCCGTTCGGGCTGTGCTGAGCGGCAAAAAGGGTTCGACCAACACCCATTGCTCATCCGTGAGCTCGTGTCGAGTTGTTGTCATGCCGCGGAGATGACCGGGTGAGGCCATCGCTCATCGTCGATTCAGCGCGATCATTCCAACGGCGCGCATCATGTTCGTTTCGCGGACTGTCTATGAAATGATGCAAAACAAATGGCCTCACGCTCGCTGTGCCTGATGAAGCAGGAGAGATTCGCACATTTCGGTGAGCTCCACGACCGCCTCATTCAAATCCGTTGCAAAGCGCGCCCGCTCGTTGAAGGACGCACCGGCTCTCAACGGTCTTGTGGTCGATGCGCCCCTCCACAATCCAACCACCGTGGGTAGCCCTGGGAACTTCGCCGCCAAACGTTTGTGGAGATGGAGCGCGTGTGAAGTCGCGGCCGGTGGGAGTGCCGAGATGCAGACGACCGCGGCCGGCTGCGATCCGATAAGCTGGACCATTTCGCCAGCCAACGAGGCGTGCGACGCGACGATCGCGCGGCGTCCCTTGCGATCGAGGAGCCGTGCCAACATCAAGCCGACAATCTCGTCGGCCTCGCCATGAGCGGGAAGGCAAAGCACGGCAACGCCGGCGTCTGGTGCGACCGGCGCCGGCCCGTTCCGCTGCGTTTCGTCGCTGCTTAGCCGTTCGACGAGATCGCGCATCGCCTGGCGCACGAAGAGTTCGCGATCGGCGTCAACGGTCCGGGCCCGCCGGTCTGCTTCCGCCAGAGCCAGTGCGGGAATCATGACGCCATCGTAGACGTGTTCCAATCCCTGCGCCCGTCCGTATTGGTGAAGCAGTTCGCTCGCCTCTGCCTGATCAAACGACAAGAGCCGCTGGTATATCCGAATATATGGCTCCAGCGTCTGCTCATCGCCCAGCAAGACCGCCAGGAAATTAAATCCTGGCACGTACTTGCCCAGAGCAACCAGGCAAACCGTCATTGGCGTGGAAAGCAGCAGCCCGATGGGACCCCACAACCAGGTCCAAAACGCGGCCGATCCCAGCACAGCGATGGCCGAGATTCCGGTGCTGGCGGCGTCCAGCCAGGGTTCGAGCGTATTCGCGGTCATCACCTCCAAGGCCGCATACAAGCCGAGTGTGGCCACAAACGCTCCCGCGCCATTGAACAGTACCAGCGACAACACCAGCGGCAAGGCAGCTCCGATCCACGGCCCCAAATAGGGCAGGAAACGCGATAATGCTGCAAGCAGCCCCCAAAGCAGAACATCGGGATATCTTCGCTCCGGCGACAGAATCCCGATAATCCAAAGGCCCAAACCCACGCTAATCCCGTAGACCGTGTTGATGGCCGACTGCATCATCAAGTAGTGCGTGATTCTCAGCGCCGCGTCATCAAGGGCCTGCGTTGTAATATGGAGTCGGGCATCGCCCACCAAGCGGAGGATCCGGTCCCGCAAATCCTTTCGATTGGCGAGAATGAATACCGCGAGCACCAGAATCAAACCCAATGTCGCCAACGGGTTCAGCACCAGGCCGCTATATTGGCCGATGATCCTGGACAGGGACCAAGTCTCGCCATTCTGCTGGCCGGCCGCACCGTTTTGGACAGTAGGGCTCCCCGCGGCCTGCGCCTGCGTCGTGGTCGCGCCGGCTTCGGAACTCGCGGCGACCGTCGAGTGTTGCGACGCGGGATTCGTGCTGGCGGCGCCGTTCAACGTCACCTCGACCTCTTTTGCCGCATTCGTGACACGGGATTCGTATGCGCCTCGAATGCGACGTATCTTGCGTTGTATGTTGTCCTGGTAATTGGGTAACTGCGCCACAACATCCGCCATCTGGCGCTCGACGGCCCATCCGACCGTGCCGATCGCGGACAATAAGAGCACCATGACCAGTGCAATCGAAACGAATCGTCCGACGTGCCGCCGCTCCAGCCAAGCGACCGCTGGCGTCAGCAGAAATGCCAACAGTATTGCGACGCATATTGGAATGAGGATGTCGCGGGCAAAATACAATATCGCCACAACCAGCACCAACGTCGCCAGGAAGTCTTTCGCTGAACCGCTTACAGTGTTGGTGGTGCGCGCCATCTTATGTCCCCACGCTATAGCATATTCAGCTCTTACGCGAACGCGGCCGCCTCAGTGGGTTCACTTGCCGAGCATCTTGGCAACGATGAATATCACCACAGCTCCGACGAAACCGCCTCCGAAAAGGAGGTATATGAGCGAATATCCGATCGCCGCAGGGGCCAATATATGTTGCAGGATCATTTCTGCACTCCTAACTCGGAAGCCACTTATGCGATCCATGATGCTGACAGAATGCAACGCCATATAACATCGGGTCGTGCCCGCGACTCACCATAATGCTTTTGCGGATGCCCCATGAGGGTAGCCCCGATATTGGAGATTTGTGTCCGCCACAAGTCGGCGCTGATGCTACGTGGCGTCCCGTGGTTAAGACGCGCTCACTCATTAACGACATCAGAATGAGTCATTTGCGTATCGCTCGAGCGGATGGGCCGACATTGCGACGGATTGTCGCAATTGGCCGGACAAAGTCCGACAGGGCTTCCGTGCCAGCCGTCGAGCGACGGCGTCGCACTTTGGCGACCGGGAGGAATATGTGGTGTTCGCGCGTCGGGAAGGCCGTTCAGCACCAACGACCTGGACCGGGGCACGACTTTTGCGGGTCAGCGAGCCGGGAGGTTGCGAGCTGAGCAACTGTTGCAACGTGTGGCCTCCCGGACGTGGAAGTCTGTTGGAAAAGGAGTCTGTCATGCGAATCCGAGTAATTGGGGTGGTGTCGGGATTGGTTTTGGGCGGGTTGACCATGGGGCCGGCGCGGGCGGCCGATCCGAATCCGCCGACACCCGGTGCGATCAACGGCGGCATGGACGTCAGGCCGGACCAGATGAGCGGTGCTACGACCCGGCCGCAGGGACAGCTTGTCACCGATAGCTCCGAGGCCAAGGCGATCCGCAATGTATTGGCGGAGGTCACCGAGGCGGCGGTGACAAAGAATGGAATGAGCACGATTATCGGCGACCTCTCGAAGGCAGACCGTGATCGACTCGACAAGGAGAAGGACAACAAGTATGACGATCTGAATCAGGCCGCCGCACAATTCCAGCAGGACTGGAAGGATAAGTACCACTCCGATTTCAAGATTCACGATGTGAACCAGGTTTTCACCGACGAGGTGCCGATCTACCAGGGCTATTTGCCGCAACTGAACGGGTCAAGCGCACCAATGCCGACAAGCGGCGGCCAGCCGGGTCGGGATCAGAAACTGGCGGCTACGGTGTTCTTCGCGGCGAACGGCGACGCGAAACTGCCGGCGCTGCAGATCTATCTTTTCAACGAGGGCACCATTTTGAACTCGTGGAAAATTGAAGAACCCGGGCGGATCGACAGTGCTCAACTGCATCAGGCGCTGCTGGCCCGACTGAACCGTCTGCATGATCAGCGCGGGCAATGGCCGGATAATCAGGACACGGCCGCGCGGCTCGTCAGCCAAACTGTGATGGTTGCCGTGAGCCAGGCGAGCGGCGGATCGCAGGCGATGTCGCCGGCGCAGAATAGTGGAGGCGCGCAGGCAAATACGGATGCCAATCGCTGATCGGCAAGGTCGTCCGAGTCCTCCCAACCTCTGTCAAGGGCGCGGCACGGTGCCGCGCCCTTGGACATGTGCTTGGGGGAATGTCAATCATGGCATTTCGCCGCTTCATAAGCCGCCAGCCAAGCGGTCGCGGGTCATGCTGACAGCGATCGGAAGTGAAGGGCGTAACGCGGCCTGCCGCCAGGCAGCCTGAGCGCGAGATTCAGTATTTCAAACGGCATTGGCATCGCTGCATCATCGCGCCAAACGCATCACCGGCGCAGCCGCCTTGAGACCCGACGCCAGTTGAGCGATGCAATTGATCAACTCAACCTGGTCGATCGGCTTCGCCAGGTGCGCCTGATAGCCGGCGCTCAAAGCGTTAGTGCGGTCCTCTTTGCGCGCATACGCGGTGAGGGCAATGGCGGGAATGTCGCCGCGCTGACCGGCCGGCCGGCGGCGAATCTGGCGAATCAAGGAATAGCCATCCAGCTCGGGCATGGCGATGTCGCTTACCATGAGATCGGGTTGGACGGTGTCGAGGGCGTGGAATGCGTCGGCGGCGGAATTGGCCGCCACGACAAAGGCGCCGGCATGGCGGAGTGCAGCGGCGATAATGTCGCACGCGTCGGATTCGTCGTCGACGACCAGAATGCGCAAGCCCGTCAGGGATCCAGGTGCCGGCGGGATTTGCGCCGCTGGCGGCGCGTGCATTTCGCGGTCGTCGGTTGAGGTCAGCGGCCGGACAGGGGCGGCGCCTCGGGCCGCCACGGGAAGTTCGACACTGAATGTGGCGCCCCGTCCGACCCCGGCGCTTTCGGCGCTCACCGCGCCGCCGTGCTGCTCGACGATATGGCGGACAATCGACAGGCCGATTCCAAGGCCGCCATGCGGGCGCGTGCTGGTGCTGTCCGCCTGGCGGAAGCGATCGAATACATAAGGGAGGAACCTGGGGTCGATGCCATGTCCGGAATCTCCGACGCGCAATACCAGCCGTTCAGCTCCGCTGCGGACAATATGTTCCAGTTCAACAAACACCCGGCCGCCGGCGCCGGTGAATTTGATGGCATTGGAGAGCAGATTCCATGCGACTTGTTGAATGCGGTCGGGATCGACCATGGTGGGAATCGATTGGGCGGACAATCGCACTTCAAGAGTTATTTTCTTGGCCTCCGCGGCCGGCCGGGCGGCGTCGACAGCCGCTTGAATGACCGGTTCCAGCGTCGTGAGGCTGAGATTCAGCCGCAGTTTGCCGGAAGCAATGCGCGACACATCCAGCAGGTCTTCAATGAGTTTGGTCTGGGCCCGCGCGTTGCGGTCGATGATGTCCAGTCCGTGGGCGACTTGCCCGTCCAGTTTTTCCATCTTGAGCAACTGGGTCCAACCCATAATGGCATTGAGCGGCGTTCGCAATTCATGGCTGAGCGTCGCCAGGAATTCATCCTTCACGCGATTGACATGCTGCTCTTGAGCGTAGACGGAGTTTTCAAGAGCAATCGATCCCATCTGCGCCAACTGCACGAGCAACGCTTGGTCGTCGCGGGTGAAAGGGCCGCCATAGCGATCGCAGAGATAAATCACGCCGAGGTTGGCGCCGTTGCGACCGGTCAGCGGGGCGATGAGCAGGCCGCCGCTGACCGGGGGAATCTGCGTTTTGCAAAGAACCTCCCAGACCGGACTATCCATCAGTTCGTCCTGTGTCATACACGTGGCGGATTGCGCCCGGCCGGCGAGCACGCTGGCAAGGGCATCGATGCTCAATTCCGTCTCGTTCCAGGCCGCATACTTCTCCGAGAAACTGCCGATCGCCCTCGACTTGCCGGCCGCGCCGGCCGCGTCGCCGGCAAGAAAGAGAGTGACGGCCTGATGGGTTCCGATGATATCGCGGGCCGTTTCCGTGACTGTTTTCAACATGCGGTCGATCGACAGGGCGGTGTTGATGAGCAGCGACGCCGCGGCGAGTTTTTGCATTTGCGAGGCGCGGCGTTGCAGGGATTCGGCCTGTCGCTTGATCTGTTCGGTCATGGTGAACAGGTCGACAAAGACGCCCACTTTGGTTCGCAGAACGTCGGGAACGACCGGCGTCAGAATGTAATCAACGGCGCCCAGCGAATACCCGCGCGCCGCGTGCAGTTCGTCCCCGTAAGCGGTGATGAAGATAATCGGCGTGTGGCGCGAATTGCTGCGTTGGCGGATCAGGCTGGCGGTCTCGAATCCGTCCATGCCGGGCATGTTGACGTCCAGAAGGATCACCGCGAAATCGTGATTCAGCACGTGCCGCAGCGCCTCGCGGCCGGAATGGGCCAGCACCAGGATCTGGTGCAGATCATCGAGAACCGCCTCAAGCGCCAGCAGCTTTTCGGGCTGGTCGTCGACGATCAGGATTTTCGCCTTGGTGTCCATGAACGTGCGTTCGCCGGATCATCGATACAACCAGACGCGCAGCAGCGCCAAGAGCTGCTCGCTGTCGACCGGCTTGCTGATGTAATCCGAGGCGCCGGCTTCAATGCACTTTTCACGGTCTCCCTTCATGGCCTTGGCGGTGAGCGCGATAATGGGCAGTGCCCGGAACTTGGCCAGCTTTCGCACCGCTCGCATGGTGTCGTACCCGTCCATGTCCGGCATCATGATATCCATCAGCACCACATCGACTTCGGGTTGGGCCTGAAGGATTTCGATGGCGCCGCGACCGGTTTCGGCCGACAGGATTTGCATTTTGTGCGGTTCCAGCAGGCTCGTCATGGCAAAGATGTTGCGAATATCATCGTCGACGATCAGAACCGTCTTGCCGGACAGGACGGCATCGGCGTCGTGAAGCTGCTGAATCATTTCCCTTCGCGGATTGTCCAACGCTGACAACGGCCGGTGCAGGAACATCGCCACCTCATCCAGCAGCCGCTGCGGCGAGCGTACATCTTTCACCACCATCGTCTGGCACAACCGTTTGAGGTGAGTTTCCTCCTTCTTGGACAATTCGCGGCTGGTGTGCACGATGATGGGCGTATCGGCAACTCCGGGCAATTCGCCCAGGTCGTCGATGAGATCAAAGGGCCGCTTGTCGGGCACATCCGGCGAGGTAACGACCAGATCGAACGCTCCCGCGCCTGCCGCCGCGATGGCGTCCGCGCCTGAAGCGACCTGGGTTATCTCCAGACCGTCACCGCCGATCAGATCGGCCGCATATCGCGCCGACTCCGGGTCGGGCTGAATGAGCAGCAGTTTTCGCGTGTGCGGCTCGATCTGCTGCTTGATGCGGGCAAAGGCGCCATCGAGAACTTCGCGCGTCCGCAAGGGCTTGGTCAAGGCGCCCATGGCGCCCATCCGCAGGCCACGCTCACGCTCTTCCTCGGTGGTGATGATCTGCACAGGAATATGGCGGGTCTGCACGTCGTCCTTGAGGCGATCCAACACGCGCCAGCCGTCGATGTCCGGCAGATTGATATCCAGCGTGATGGCGTGCGGGGTGAGCTCGCGCGCCAGCGCCAGGGCTTGTGCTCCCCGGGCCGCTATCACCGCCCGAAATCCGTTCTCGTGGGCCATATCCAGCAAATAACGGGAGAAGTGAATGTCGTTCTCCACGACCAGAAGCACCTTATCCCCCGGCCCGATATTTCCCAGGTCATCGGCCGGCGCCGCAACTGGCGCCGGCGCCGCATTGACGCCCGAGCCGCTGGTTGCGCCTGACTCTCCCAGCAAAACCGGCGTCGCGCCGTCGCTCTTCTCGGGCTGCACCAGCATAGGCGTGGTTTCGCCTGCGGCGCCGGGCTGGCGTCGAGTCGTTTTGGGCACATAGGTCTGCGGCAAATAGAGAGTAAACGTGCTGCCAACGCCGATGGCGCTGTTGAGCTTGATTTCGCCTCCGAGCATACCGGCGATTTCGCGACTGATGGCCAGTCCCAGCCCGGTCCCGCCGTATTTGCGACTGGTCGACCCATCCACCTGCTGGAACGCCTCGAAGATGATCTGTTGCTTTTCCGCCGGGATGCCGATGCCGGTATCGGATACCGACAGCGCCACCACGGATCGGGCGCGGTTGAGCGAGGCATTTTCCGCGTTCCAGCCGCTAGTCACCGGCGCCATCTGCAACGACACGCGCCCGCGGTCGGTGAACTTGAAGGCATTGCTGAGCAGGTTCTTGAGGATTTGCTGCAATCGCTTGGCGTCGGTGTGCAGCGAGCGCGGCATATTCGGCGCGACTTCCAGGACGAACTCGAGCTTCTTGCTCTCGGCCACATGCCGGAACGTGCGGTCGACGTAATCGTTCAGATCGCGGAAGGAAACCTCGCCCACGTCGACGATGACCGTCCCGGATTCGATCTTGGACAGGTCGAGAATATCGTTGATCAGCGTCAGCAGATCGTTGCCAGACGAATGGATAGTCTTGGCGAACTCAATCTGACGCGGCGTGAGATTTCCGTCGCCGTTCTTCGACAACTGGTCGGACAGAATCAGCAGCGAATTGAGCGGCGTGCGCAATTCGTGCGACATATTGGCCAGGAATTCGCTCTTGTACTTGCTGGTCAGGGCCAGTTGCTTGGCCTTTTCCTCCAGCGCCTGGCGGGCCTGCTCGACCTGCGTGTTCTTCCGTTCCACTTCGACGTTCTGATCGGCCAGCAGCTTGGCCTTTTCTTCCAGTTCAGCGTTGGTCTGCTGAAGTTCTTCCTGCTGACTTTGCAGCTCGCGGGCCAGGGATTGCGACTGCTTGAGCAAATCCTCCGTACGCATGTTCGCTTCGATGGTGTTCAGCACGATGCCGATCGATTCGGTCAGTTGATCCAGGAATGTTTCGTGCGTCGGACTGAATCGATCGAAGCTCGCCAGTTCCATGACCGCCTTCACCTGGCCCTCGAACACGATCGGCAGCACGATGATGTTCAACGGCTCGGCTTCGCCCAACCCCGAGGTGATCTTGACGTAGTCGTTGGGAACCTCGGTGAGCAGTATCTTTTCCTTTTCCAACGCACACTGGCCGACAAGTCCCTCGCCCAGCCTGAACCGGTTGTCGACGTTCTTGCGTTCCTTGTAGGCATAGCTGGCAAGAAGGCGCAGGAACGGCTCGTCCTGCTTGGCGGTGTCCATCATGTAAAACACACCCTGCTGCGCGCTGACCACCGGCGCCAATTCCGACAGGATAAGCCGCCCGACTGTCAACAGATCCTTCTGACCCTGAAGCATCCGGCTGAATTTGGCCAGATTGGTCTTGAGCCAGTCCTGCTCGGCGTTCTTCAGGGTTGTGTCCTTCAGGTTACGGATCATCTCATTGATGTTGTCCTTCAGGGCCGCCACTTCTCCCTGGGCCGCCACGGAAATGGATCGGGTCAGATCGCCCTTGGTCACGGCGGTTGCGACTTCCGCAATGGCCCGAACCTGCGTCGTCAGGTTCGCCGCGAGCTGATTCACGTTATCCGTGAGATCCTTCCAGGTGCCGGCGGCGCCGGGTACGTTCGCCTGCCCGCCCAGCTTTCCTTCGACGCCCACTTCGCGGGCCACGGTTGTCACCTGGTCGGCAAATGTCGCCAGCGTGTCGATCATGCCATTGATCGTGTCGGCCAGTTCGGCGATTTCACCTTTGGCGTCCACGGTGAGCTTGCGCTTCAGATCACCATTGGCCACCGACGTCACCACCTTCGCGATTCCGCGCACCTGGTTGGTCAAATTGCCGGCCATGAAATTCACGTTGTCGGTCAGGTCTTTCCAGGTGCCGGCCACACCCTTCACCTCAGCCTGCCCGCCCAGTTTTCCTTCCGTGCCCACTTCACGCGCCACGCGCGTCACCTCCGAGGCGAAATTGTTGAGCTGCTCCACCATCGTATTGATGGTGTTTTTCAACTCGAGAATCTCCCCCTTCACGTCCACGGTGATCTTCTTGGACAGGTCGCCGTTGGCCACGGCGGTCGTCACGGCGGCGATATTGCGCACCTGGCCGGTGAGATTGCCGGCCATCAGGTTCACCGAGTCGGTCAGGTCCTTCCATGTGCCGGCGACTCCTTTGACGTCGGCTTGTCCGCCGAGTTTTCCTTCGGTGCCCACTTCGCGGGCCACGCGCGTCACTTCCGAGGCGAACGACCGCAATTGGTCCACCATCGTGTTGATGGTGTTCTTCAACTCGAGAATCTCCCCCTTCACGTCGACGGTGATTTTCTTGGACAGGTCGCCATTGGCGACGGCGGTCGTGACCGTCGCGATGTTACGCACCTGTGATGTCAGGTTGCCCGCCATCGAGTTCACCGAGTCCGTCAGATCCTTCCACGTGCCGGCCACGCCGCGCACATCGGCTTGTCCGCCGAGTTTTCCTTCGGTGCCCACCTCGCGGGCCACGCGCGTCACTTCCGCGGCGAACGACGACAATTGGTCCACCATCGTGTTGATCGTGTTTTTCAAGGCCAGAATCTCACCCTTGACGTCCACCGTGATCTTCTTGGACAAGTCTCCGTTGGCCACCGCGGTAGTCACCGCCGCGATGTTGCGCACCTGCGATGTGAGGTTGCCGGCCATGAAATTCACGTTGTCGGTGAGGTCTTTCCACGTGCCGGCGACCCCCTTCACCTCGGCCTGCCCGCCCAGTTTCCCCTCCGTGCCCACCTCACGCGCCACGCGCGTCACTTCCGACGCGAACGAGTTGAGCTGGTCCACCATCGTGTTGATCGTGTTCTTCAGCTCCAGGATTTCGCCCTTCACCGGCACGGTGATCTTCTTCGACAAGTCCCCGTTGGCGACGGCCGTCGTCACCGCGGCGATGTTGCGCACCTGCGCCGTCAGATTACCGGCCATCGAGTTCACCGAGTCGGTGAGGTCTTTCCATGTTCCGGCGACGCCTTTCACGTCGGCCTGACCGCCCAGTTCGCCCTCCGTGCCCACTTCGCGCGCCACGCGCGTCACTTCCGATGCAAACGATGAGAGCTGATCCACCATCGTGTTGATCACGTTCTTGATCTGCAGGATTTCACCTCGCACGTCCACCGTGATCTTCTGAGCCAGATCGCCGTTGGCGATGGCCGTCGCCACTTTCGACATGTCGCGCAACTGCACGGTGAGATTGCCGGCCATCAGGTTGACCGAATCCGTGAGGTCCTTCCACACACCGGCCACCCCGCGCACTTCGGCCTGTCCGCCCAGTTTTCCCTCGGTGCCCACTTCGCGCGCCACGCGCGTCACTTCGGCCGCAAACGACGACAACTGGTCCACCATGATATTCACGGTGCTCTTGAGTTCCAGAATCTCGCCCTTGACGTCGACGGTGATCTTCTTGGTCAAGTCACCGTTGGCGACGGCCTTGGTCACGTCCGCGATGTTGCGCACTTGGGATGTCAGATTGCCGGCCATCAGGTTCACGTTGTCCGTCAAGTCCTTCCATGTGCCGGCGACGCCCTTCACGTCGGCCTGTCCGCCCAGCTTGCCCTCGGTGCCCACTTCACGCGCGACGCGCGTTACTTCCGCCGCAAACGATGACAACTGGTCCACCATCGTGTTGATCGTGTTCTTCAGTTCCAGAATTTCCCCCTTCACGTCCACGGTGATCTTTTTGGACAAGTCTCCCTTGGCCACGGCCGTCGTGACGGCCGCGATATTGCGGACCTGCGACGTCAGGTTGCCGGCCATCGAGTTCACGGAGTCGGTCAAATCTTTCCATGTGCCGGCGACGCCTTTCACTTCGGCCTGGCCGCCCAATTTGCCCTCGGTGCCCACTTCGCGGGCCACGCGCGTCACTTCCGAGGCGAAGTTGTTGAGCTGCTCCACCATCGTGTTGATGGTGTTTTTCAATTCGAGAATTTCTCCCTTGACGTCGACAGTGATCTTCTTGGACAAGTCCCCGTTGGCCACTGCCGTCGTGACGGCCGCGATATTGCGCACCTGGCCGGTCAAATTGCCGGCCATCAGATTGACGCTATCAGTCAGGTCCTTCCACGTTCCCGCCACGCCCTTGACATCGGCCTGCCCGCCGAGTTTTCCGTCGGTCCCCACTTCGCGGGCCACGCGTGTCACTTCCGACGCAAATGACCGCAACTGGTCCACCATCGTGTTGATCGTGTTTTTCAGTTCCAGAATTTCCCCCTTCACGTCCACGGTGATCTTTTTGGACAGATCGCCCGCGGCCACGGCGGTCGTCACCGCCGCGATATTGCGGACCTGCGACGTCAGATTTGCGGCCATCGAGTTCACGGAGTCGGTAAGATCCTTCCAGGTTCCGGCAACGCCCTTCACTTTCGCCTGCCCGCCCAGTTTCCCTTCCGTACCCACTTCGCGCGCCACGCGTGTCACTTCGGCGGCGAAACTCCCGAGTTGCTCCACCATGGTGTTGACGGTCTTGGCCGTGCGCAGGAATTCGCCGGCCAACGGACGGCCTTCAATTTCCAGCGCCATCGTCTGCGACAGATCTCCCTTGGCCACGGCCCCGATGACACGCGCGGTTTCCCTCGTCGGATGCACCAGATCGCCGATCAGGGCATTCACGGAGTCGACCGAGTCCTTCCATGCCCCGGTCACTTCGCCCATTTCGGTGCGCTGCGAGATTTTGCCTTCCTTGCCGACGACCTGGCTGAGTCGCTCAAGTTCCGCGCTCATGCGCTGGTTCATCTCGATGACATCATTGAAAGCATCGGCGATCTTGCCGTCCATGCCGTCCAGGTCGATGGGCAGGCGTGCCGAGAAATTCCCCTTGCGAAACGCCAGCAGCGCGGTCAGCAACGTGGTCTTATCCAATTCCCTGGTCCGCGTGTTTCCCTCGCGGGCCGCCTTGCGAATCGCGGCAATCGATGGCTGATCCGACAGCGCATGATCTTCCCTTGCCATGTCGCGGCGTTCGGCTACCACCGCACCGTGACCGTTGCCATTACCGTTGCCTCTCGAACCATTGCCAGGGGTCTTGCGTCCAAATGCCACATCGCGATTTCCCATCGACGCGCTCGCTTTGTTCTTCATACGAAACTCCCTTATGAATCCTGATGGTAAAGGTGGTCAAAAAATAATCTCGCACATGGCAGTGCGCCAACCGAAAAATTTCTGTTTTTCGGAATTCCCTTTCTGGAGAATGGAATGTTATAAGCGCAATTTGCGCGAAGTCCCTTGCTATTCGGAAATGAGAAGAGAGAACCGCCATGCGAGAGTTCATGGTTGCCGATCTCAATACCCGAGGAGAACTACGAACGCGTCAAAGCTACTCGTATGAAAGCCTTGAGCCAATTTGGTGTGCTTCGGAACTTATCGTGCGATTTTCAACTGCACTGTGGCGCGAACCGACGGTCTTCACGATATCGCTCGGTGGGCCGGTCGATGATCTGCGGCTGAGATGGGCCGCAACTGCGAATTCTTCTGGCATTGCCACAATCTGGAGCGGCGGAGAATTGATGACGTTGAGTCTGCTCGCCTGTGGGTTGGATATGCAGGGGGATGCCATAACATTACAATCCTTTCAAGCCCATTTGTTGCATGAACTCCACGACAGCGGCATCGAGCCCGCGTTTGACCTGCTGAGCCTCAATGAGCGACCGCTGATCGCCACGATCAATTTCCGGTCACCCGGGTCGCCAGCGGCGCAGCAGGTCGTGGCTCTGGCCGATCGCTGCTTCGCTGCGTCATATTTTCGCACTCACGGTCTGGCGTAAGAATCCATCGCACGGCACTTACGCGCGATATGGACCAAGCGCCAGACGCCAGCGGCGGCCGCTCAGGCATTCTTCGCCGGCGGGCCAATCAATGTCATGAAGATGCCCAGTACGATGCCGACGGCGCCCCCCAGCAGATACCACGTGGTCGTCTGAGTAAATCGGCCCAGAAATGTGTTGCTTACCTGGTCGGCCACGGAATGTGAGGCATTCATGCCCACAACTACGAGGCCCAAACCGAGAACCAGCAATGCGATGCCGACGATCCGTTTAGCATCCATGACCAACTCCTGCGGCAGATGCACCGCCGTTAGAAAACCTTAAACGCACAATATCCGCCTGGCAAAGAGCCGGGATCGGGCAAATCACGAAATTGGCATCGGGGATCCCCCGATGGGGATGCTTGCGATCGATGTTCACATCCCGGGCCGCGCCACCTCCGTCCTTGCGTCCACTGGACCACCCGGCAAACTTCGGGCAAGATAAGGCGATGTCGATTCCTGTTCCCCGGACGGGTCCGCACCAGGCTTTGACAGCGCGGCATTCGCCAGGAGAATTTGATGGCAAAGATTCTGGTTGTCGATGACCATCCCGATTCGCTTGAAGTGCTTTGCGAAATGTTAATTATGCATGGCCACTGCGTCACAACAGCTGACAGCGCCGAAAGCGCCTGGGATAAGATTCGACAGGGGCCGCCCGAAGTGCTCATCATCGACCAGCGGCTGCCCGGGATCACGGGAATGGAACTGCTCAGGCGAGTGCGAGGCACGCCGGAGTTATCACAAATCCGCGTCGTTCTTTGCAGCGCCGACGACCGGGAGCGCGAGGCCGCCACATCCGCGGGCGCTGATGGATTCTGGCTCAAAGGATCCGCAGCGATTTTCGACGCCGTGGCGAGGCTTGGTGATCAACTGGACAAAGTCGAATAGCGCCATCGCTAGGCGCGACGGCTAAAGTCTGATATGTCGGCCACTCCAATCTGTGCCGCCTGATGCTCCTGGGTCACGGCTCGGCCATGGTGAATCTCGGAAAACTCCTCGATCATCTTCTGATTGAACATGGGAATGTCCGCCGGTTTTCGGCTGGTCACCAGCCCCCGATCGACGACGACTTCCGCGTCGATCCAAGTCGCGCCGGCATTACGCAGGTCGGTTTTCAGGGAGGGCCAACTGGTCAAGGTCCGACCCTTTACCGCATCCGCTTCGATCAAGGTCCACGGGCCATGACAAATCGCCGCGATCGGCTTGCCGGCACCTACGAATGCCTTGACGAATTCCACCGCGTCCGGATTGGTTCGCAACTGATCGGGGCTTGCGACCCCGCCGGGCAGCAAAAGCCCGTCATAATCGCCGGGATTGGCCTTCTCCAGAAATATATCGACCGCGAAACGATCCCCCATCGCAGCATGTTGCGCTGCACGAACGACATGATCCTGGGGTGAGACCAGTTCCGTTTCCGCACCGGCGGCCTCCAACGCCCGACGCGGGTCGGTCATCTCCACCTGCTCGAAACCGTCGTCCACGAGTATGGCGATCCTCTTTCCCCGCAGTTCCTTGGTCACGGCGAATCTCCAATTGTTACGTCCGGGTTGCTGCTTCCAAATCCGACGCCCGGACTTTAGCCCACGGCCCAGGTTTTCAGGAACGGGTATTTTACACGTTTTCCGCACGGGCGTGGTTCAATAGAATCTTCCCCAGGAAGCCAACGATTTGATTTCACAAGAAAGGGAGATGCACATGCCACGCGGAGACAAGAGCTCGTATTCGCCCAAGCAACGACGCCAGGCCGAACACATAGAGGAAAGCAGCAAACGGCGGGGATACGGCAGTGAGCGGGCGGCGCAGATTGCCTGGGCCACCGTCAACAAACAAGATGGAGGCGCCAAAGGTAAGAGGCGCGGCGCCAGGGGTTCGTGACCAACTCATGGATCCGCTGACCCATCGCTTACACGAGCGCGCCTGTTGTCCCTTGCGGCAACGGGGCGGATGAGAACGTACGCTGTTCTCATTCGGCCGGATTTGCCGAGCATCTCGACAAGCCAGTGGTTTCTGCCGACAACAAGGCGGTCATCCGGCGGCTCGCCAGTGGATAGGCCGAGAGACGCCTCAATAACGCACTGGGAGCATTCCGAGCAATATGAGGATCAGCAGGACCAGGAGAACAGTACCCAGCACACCACTTGGGTAATAGCCCCAATTCCTACTGTAAGGCCATGCCGGCGTTGAGCCAACCAAGAGCAAAATCACGATGATGAGAAGTACGAGGCCCATATCAGGCTCCTTTCTTGGATGACGACCATTCATCACCCGCCAGGATTTGCGGAGAGGGACATCAAGGTACGCCAGTTCTGCACCGCGGCATCCGTCCGAAGTTGGCAAAGCCCTGCAACCCTTCCAGGTTGCAGGGCCTCGCGGCACGACGAATGCGGTGCTGATGCAGTTACATTACAGTAAGTCATTGACGTGATGATTGATGCCGTCCATGATCTGGCGGCTCAAGCTTTCATCACCTACAGCGCCGACGCGGATCGTGACCTTGCTCACTTTGTCGCCGGCCTGGGAAATGTTGATCGTCACGGTATCGCCCGCGGCATTCTTGGCGGTGACGGTGCCGTCAACCCGGGTGCTGTTGCTGACCACGTCAACCAGTTTCAGATCATTGGCGGCCTTGACCGCCGCGGCCGTCACTTTGTCGGGCGAGTTATCCACGTTTCCGCTGAATGTGCCGAGCGTGTAGGACGCACCGGGCTGGTCGGTCTGGCAGGCGCTGAGAACCAGCAGGCACATGCCGGCCGCAAGCAGTGCCGCCGCAAGATATGCCCTTTTCATGGGAGGCTCCTTTCGTAGCAACGACCATGTCCATGTAGAGCGGCCATGGTCACATTGTCCGGTCGCGCCGCCGAATACGCATTCAACGTGCGCCGGACAGGAATTCACGCGTCGAGGTCATCGTCCTCTTCAGATTCCGGCCAGGGATCCATCGCGCTGACATTTGCCAGCAGGCCGCCTGGCTTTGGGAATCGTTCCCAGGTGCTTGAGGCACATTTTGGGCAACGCCGCGGCGGAATAATCTGGTTCTCCGGTTC
The DNA here is from genome assembly GCA_964420285.1 of uncultured Tepidisphaeraceae bacterium. GTDB lineage: Bacteria > Planctomycetota > Phycisphaerae > Tepidisphaerales > Tepidisphaeraceae > CAYQTE01. Next base: position 22,487 of record CAYQTE010000035.1, on the reverse strand, counting down.
AAATCCGCATGTGCGGCACTGCAATTGAAAGGGGTGCGATAGCCGCGCTCTCTCAACCATCGATGTCGACTTCTGGGCAATCGACGACCAGCCGAAATGTTCCATGCTGATTGACATTGGCGTTTCCTTTCGTGATTCCATTCGTTCTCAGCCGGTGCTCCCGCCAAGCCGCCGCGTCCGACCACCCGACGGGAAAAGCTCCCGCCGGGCGGCCGTAGGGGACGGCGCGGAACGAATCGCAGTCCCGCTCACATGGTGCGAGCCGCGTCACGCAGCGTCTTGATCCGATCGTGAACCCGCTGAATATGCTGAAGTTGTGTCTCCAGAAGCACTGCCGCCGGCGCCGGAAGATCTGTGGCGAGGGCTTCGCGGTACGCCTCAACGGCCGAATCCTCGCCGCTTTCACACTCGTCCAGAATGGCATACTGATCCCTGGTTGTCAGAGCGTCCTTGAGTTTGGTCCACCCGCTGTGCATGGCGCCTGAGACAGTGCCGCCCTCGCTGGGGGCTTCACCCATGTCGTCGACCATGGCCTGAAGCTCCTCGGCGAAATCGCGTCTCTGCTGGCTGTACTGAAGCAACTCCGCGCGGAGCGTTGTATCCCTGATCGATTTGGATGCGGCCTCAAACCCCTTTTGCCCGTCGCGGCAAACATTGATCAGGTGATTCAAGGTGGCCGCTATATTGTGAATGGTCTGCATGGCGTACTCCTTGGACATCTCAGAACTCACGGCTGCGGGCGTCGGCACATCGCCAAGGCCACGACAACAGGGGCAAGATTAGCGTTTTGGAAAAAACGGCGGCATCGGGGAATCACTGATTGTCTGGAAAGGTTTTACGGAGTTAGGATGATCGGCAGTTTACGGCATGGGCCATCGGTCGTCGGCGGATATGCGCAGCGATGCTCCGGCGGTTGACCGCTTTTGTCACTGAATGGCATTGACGCGGCAATGAAGGTGTTGATGGGAGGCCAGCATGGCAATCGCAATCGCGCCCAAGAAATCGAAGGCCCGAATCCTGCTTGTGGACGACCATCCTGTCTTGCGCCGCGGGGTTGCCGATCTGGTCAACCGCGAAGATGGCCTTGAGGTCTGCGGCGAGGCGGCAACCCTGCAGGATGCCGTCGCGCTGGCCGGCAAGCTCAAGCCCGATCTGGCGATCATTGACGTGTCGCTGGACGGCAACAACGGAATAGACTTGATGAAGACTCTTTCCAGCCGGTACATCTCGATGCCGTTGCTGGCCTACTCGGTGCATGACGAATCCATCTATGCCGAGCGGGCACTTCGCGCCGGCGCCAAGGGATATGTCATGAAACAGGCCGCGCCGGAGGTCTTGCTGAGCGCAATTCAGCAGATTCTCAAGGGCAAGATGTTTCTGAGCGGACGCATGTCCGAACATCTCTTGAGCAAGCTCGTCGGGGCCGGAACTTCGACCGCCGCCGTCCAGTCGCCGATCGACAAGCTGTCCGACCGCGAACTGGAGGTGTTGCAGATGATGGGAAAGGGGATCGGAACGGCGCAGATCGCCGATCGGTTGTGCCTCAGCACCAAGACCATTGAAACATACCGGGAGCATCTGAAAGAGAAGCTGAACCTGTCCACCGGACAGGAGCTGCTGCGGTATGCGATCGAATTGTCGCTGGAGCAGTCATGATACCCGGCCGCCCGGACTATCCACATGTCACCGTCGATATCACCGACCGACAACGCGCCGCGGCAGATATGCGATACAACGAAAGGCGATACCGCACCTTGTTGGAGGCCACGTCGGCCGTGGTCTGGACTACCGATCCCACCGGCCAATTTGTAGCGGAACAACCCGCCTGGGCGAAGCTCACGGGGCAATCGTTCGAACAATACACTGGTTTTGGCTGGCTGAAGGCCGTTCATCCCGCCGAGCGCCAGAACACGGCGGCGGCATGGCACGCGGCCGTCGCCAGCCGCTCCATGTTCCGGGCTCAGGCGCGCATCGCTTGCAACGGAAACGACTATTGCCACATGCTTATTCACGCCGTACCGATCTCCGACGACCAACGCCAGATTTGCGAATGGATCGGCTCGCTGACGGACATCACGAATACCATTCGCGTGCAGGCGGAGTTGCGGAAGCGGGAAGCGGAACTTCGCTCGCTCAATGAAACGCTCGAACGGCGCGTTCAGGACCGGACGATGGAAGCGGAAGCTCGTTCCCATCAACTTCGAGGACTTGCCCTGGATCTGGCGGAGACGGAATCTCGGGAGCGAAAGCGCCTCGCGCAGATGCTGCACGACCATTTTCAACAATTGGTGTCGGCGGCCAAGCTGAAAACCGGCATGGTGCGGCGTGCCATCACGGATGCGAAGATCATCGCATCCCTTGAGCAAACGGAGAGATTGCTTGAGGAGGCGATCACCGCATCGAGGTCGCTGGCGACGGAGCTGAGCCCGCCCCTGCTCAACGACGCCGGGCTTATTCCCGCCCTGGAATGGCTGTCGCAGAAGATGGAGGCCGATTACGGCCTGCGCGTGATCGTTGTGGCTGATCCAGCCGCGGCGCCGGAGAGTGACCAACTGCGCACGTTGCTGTTCGAGTGTGGCAGAGAACTGCTTCTTAACGTCGTCAAGCACGCCTCGATCAATGAGGCGACACTGACGCTCAACGTTTCCGCATGCGGCGTGCTTAGCCTCGTGGTCTCCGACGCCGGAAGGGGCTTCGATATGCACGACCTGCGCGCTAACAGCAAGCGGAACGAAACGTCATTCGGTCTGTTCAGCATCGGCGAGCGGCTCGGCTTTATCGGCGGATTGCTCAATGTCCATAGCGCCCCCGGCGACGGCACGCGCGTCGAATTGTCCGTGCCAATTGGCATCTCCGCAGCTCCCGCCGCGGTTTCGCCGAGATCCGAAGCGTCCATCGCCGCCGATGATCCGGCATCGACAGACGCCCTTGGCCGGCCGGCGAGGGTCCTTGTGGCGGACGATCACAAGTTGTTTCGCGAGGGGATTATTTCCCTTCTTTCGCAGGAGCCCGACCTGACCGTGATTGGGGATGCGGCCGACGGAGAACAAGCTCTGGAGCTGGCGCGGAAATTGAAGCCCGATATCCTCATTCTCGATGTCAGCATGCCCAAGCTGAACGGTATTCAGGTAGCCGCCCGGGTTTCGCGAGAATTTCCGCGCACCAGCATCGTCGGATTATCCATGCACGCGGATCGTGACATGGCAAGAGCCATGCGGGCGGCCGGCGCGACCGCGTATTTGACAAAAGGAGGATCGTCGGAATCACTCCTGGAATTACTCCGCTCGCTGACCGCATCGAAAGCGCCCATGCCGTAGAATCGTTACCGGCCTCATGATGGCGGATTTGCCCCGGCCGCTTTAGCGCTAATCGGCCGTGTTTTGCGTCTGCCCAGTGACGTCGCCGGTGAGGAATTCCCGCATCTCCTGACCGAGATCCGACAGGGGAATTCTCCTCTCCGTTGGGCTGCCAATCGATCCTCCAACATGCTCGGCCAGCAGATCGTGTTGAATCGCCGCCAGGATCGAATCGATGTCTTGAATCAGCGGCAACTTCGTGTTCTCAAGCGGCTGTCCCGATCCGACAGCGACGATATCCAGCGGGCTCTGGGGCACAGAGAAAATGTGATCGATCGTTCCAGCGGCACGAACCTCAAATCCTTCGTTTTCGTAGCGCGCCGTGATGAGATGGAGCTGATCGCCTTCAAGAAGGAATCGCGCCGAGCCGGCGCCGGTTGCCGCATGCAGGCGTTGCGAGGGATGAAATGCCGCGTACAGAATCGCGATAACCGGCACGTTGACCAGTGCGCTGCGATCAATGCGAATGTCTCCCTGGACGTTGGCGCTGGTGAGATGGCGCGGGTCGGCGATCCATGTGAAATGGCCGGATAACTCGCCGATCTCTGGCGAGGCATTCGGAGAGCCGGCGCGCTGAAGTTGTTGCAACTGAATATGCGAGAACGACGCCACGACGAGACATTGCATTTGCGCGCCCTGATGGCGGGTCAATCGGCCCCAGAACTGAACCTCGCCTCCGCCAATCGACAGCGTGTTGGGCGATTTCTGGTCGCTGTTCAGCACGAACCGATCAGGTCCGAAATACCCGACCAGGTGCAGCGATCCCACTTTGGCGGGCCCGATCGAAGCGGCTGCGGGGCGGACATCGATCACCACGCGCGACGGCCCCAGCGGCGGAGGCGCGTCCGGATCAACCGCGGCCGGCGCGACATCAATACTGCCATCGAAGCTGCCGTTGATAGGCCTGATTGCCGGCAGCAACACGGCGATCGCGCCGCTTTGGAAATCGCTCCATCGGACTGAGGCGCGAGCCTGCTCCGGGTGATCGATATCAACCGACGCCGTTCCATCAAGGCGGCCGTTGAGAACATCGGCATGCAGGCGGGTAATCTCGATGCTCCGGCCCCCAATTTTGGAAGCGAGGACTAGCTCGACCCTGGGGAGAGCCGATGACGTTGGCGGCGCGGCCCTGATGCCCGATCCGGTCGCGGCACCCAGCGAATCAACGCCCGCCGAAAGGTCAATACGCCCATTAGCGGATTGCCGAGCGATGTCGATCGCAAGCTGAGCCGAAAAAGTGTGAAGCAAAACCTCTGCGTTCCGACCCGGAAGCGATATGACCCACGTGCCTCCCGCCTGCTCGGCGCTGAGTTCGATCTGCGAAGGCGTCCGCAGGTTGATCGATGCCGCCGCGTCCCAAACGGCTGATCCGTTGACCGGGTGCGTCGTCGATGCGGTCTCGCCCTGCAGTAATCGGATATCGTCGGCCCTGACGATGCCGTTATTCAGCGTAATCCTCGGCAGATCGACTTCACTCACGGCAAAGGGGAATCGATTGACGATTGCGAATTGGTGAACCGTTGCAGTGGCGGCTCCCCGGACGCCATTGAGTGTGCCGGAGGTGATATCAATGGACACATGCGCGTCGGCTGTCCCCCGGAGGTCGTTCCGAGCGGCCACTTGATCCACCTGCATGTCGTGCGCGGTTAGATCAACGCGGAACGCGTGGTTGTCCGTCGGCCACCATCCCGCCAATTGGCAATGGCCACCCAGCATATCCAAGGTATTGGAATGCACATTTGCGGCGTCGGCGTCGAGGAGACCTTGAATATCGACCGCCAGGTCTCCCACCGCTCGCTTCTCGATCATCATATTTTCGCCGACGAGATGGCCATGAATATCCAAGTGAAGCGGCCGAACGGTACCGGTCAGCTCAGCCGAGCCAACCAGCGATCGTGCTGTCAGCGGCCACGGCGACTGCGGCGTCCCATAGGGTTTTGTTGACGGCCCGACCTCCGTGGGCGTGTCGCGATTTGGGACCAACGTCGCATTGACGAAGAAGTCTGCCGGGCTTGGCCGCGAATAGACGTAATCGCCTCGTCCATCCAGTGCCAGATCGCCCTGCCGTAAATCAAGCTGCGACAGGCAGATTTCCTGTGCCGATGCCCATGCATTGAAGTCGAAATCGATGGGATCACGATCGGTCCCGACCGGAAATCGCGTTGCATCGGCCCAGACCCAGGCAAGCTTCCGCCTGAGATCCGCGCCCCCGTGCAGGTTCAGCGCGGCTGGTTCTGGCAGGCCCGGGGCTTGGACGGACGCCAGATCAACCTCGTCGCCCCGCATGGTAAGCTTGGCATTCACATCGTGTAGAGCAAACGATCGGCCGGCCCTAAGGGCCAATGTCGACACTCCCAGCGACCAGTCCATCTGATTCCAGTCCGATCCGGCGCCGTCGGCCTGCAAATCGACCTGCCAATTCGTGCTCGATGTGCTCCCCTTGGTCGAAAGACCGGCTTTGACATGGCGATGATGGGGCCACGGCTGTTCAATGTTGAGACTTAGCGACCCGGATTGCGTGACGCCAGGCGGATATTCCAATCCATACCAGGCGGTGGAAAGATCGGCGACTTGCGCGGCGGTGGCAAAACTGCCATCGATGCGGACGCTGCCGCCGGCGCCGGCCAGCCAGATCTGGCGGGCGATAGCGGTCGTTCCCGTCCAGAGCAAACTTCCGCCCAGCATGCGAACGACCGGGACCGGTCGCTTGGGAATGTCGATGGTCAGATCGTCGGCGGACAGAACCGAACCCGCCGTTTCCGAACCCAGGCGAACCGATCCGACGGCATGGACCAATCCGGCGGTCAGGTTATCGATTGTCAGTGTGCCGGCCAGAGTCTCATCGACGAACCGACCATTCCACGTTCCGGCCAGATGATCGTCCTGCGGCCATTTGCCGATCCACGGACGCAGCCACGGTCCGATGTGATCCAGAGTGAGATGAACGACATGGGTCCATCGCGCATCCGGTGCGATCTCGGCGTCGGCCGACAGTTGACCGGAAATTGCCAGGTGACATTGCCAGACGACCAGGCCACGCGGCGAGCCGGAAAAGGCCAGCGGCGCCAGCGTCATCGAGCGTTTCTGGTGGTCGACAAGTTCGAGCGTGCCACCCGTTATGGTCAGGCTCGGCGGCATGTTCGCTTCGCGCGCGCTGTCGCTGCTGGCGGCGGAATCGCCGCCCGCCGGCGCCGCCGAGGCGCCAAGAATCTGCGCGATGTCCTGTACGTTCCACCGCTGCGATGAGTCCTGCACGATGCGGATGGTCGGATGATCCAGCGATAGCGATTCAATCGTCAGATCTCCGGCCAGCGCCGAGATCAGATTGGAATGATCGACGCGCAGGTTGGGTATTTCCAGAAACGGCTCGCCGGCCAGCGGGAGGAAACAGCGCACATCGCGCAGCGTGGTATGGCCGATCCAACCGGTCGTCAGGCTGGCCGCTTCGATGCGCAATCCGGTGCGGCGCTGCAGTTTGTCCAGAACCAGATGTCTGGGAACTCCGGTCCAGAGGATGATCTGCATGGTCAGTGCCGGCAACACGAGCGGTCCCGCCGCGGCCCACAGAATACGCACGAACCATCGCGAATGCTTTTTCATTTGTCGACTGTGGGAATATTGCCGATGGTGTGCGGACCGGTGCCGAAAATCCAATAGTCGGTACGCAGCGTTCGACCAATGAACGGTCCGGAATGGGCCACGATCTCGCCGGAATCAGCCCAGTACGCGACGAAGGCAATGGAAGCATAGCCTTGTTGCTTGGTGCTCTTGAGCAGCGCCAATTCGGGTGTCGAGATACTGACAACAGAGACGCCCGTGCCGGGGGTGCCGCCGGCGGGCACTGCCGTAGCAGGAATTCCCAGCAGGAATTCCGTGCGGTCGATGCCGATCGATCCGGTGCGCAATTCCAAAACGATCTGGGCGTCCGATTGGTGATCAACGAGGCGGACGCCATCGGTCAGTAGCTTGGCCCGCAGTTCTGCGATGGCGAAGAGTATTTGCGGCGCCGGCTCGCGGTCGGAAGTGATAAAAGCGGTATTGACGTAGACCTTTCGATCGCGAAGCGAGTCTGTCGCCAGTTGGCCGATCGCCTGCCGTGCCGCTTCGCTCATGAGAAACTGTTCGGTCGCCGTTTCGAGGGGATCGGTCACGCGGATGCTGGCGCAGCCGCCGGCGAAAAGAAGCACCAGACCCGAGGCGACGAAACGCATCCGCGACACGCTTGCGCAGCGCGCGATTCGGAGAAGCATAGTTGTGCGCGAATATGTTGAATACATCTCGTTGTCTCCGGTCACTGTATGGGAGAATGCAAAGGAGATGTAACTGCCAAAAAAGCCGCGCCCTTTGCCCAGATCGCAAGGTCGTTCGAACGCGCCCATAGTAGAGTGGCCCGTTTTCCATGGTTAATGCAGTCAGTCATTCGAATCTGGCCCCGCCATCACTGGCCTCCCTTGGCGGCGGACTTTTCTTCGCGGCCCCCGAACCCATAACGCAGCGCGGACACGGTAAAGCGCCGTGTGATCTGACCAGAGATAGGAAGCAAGAAGCGTCCGCGCAATAGGTACCCCATCGCATCACGTGTCACCAATCTGTCACCAAAAGTTTGATAAACTGGCGGATTTTCATCGTTCCCGGCGGAACAACCGCGTCATACGCTGAAGTCGTGCGGCCCCGGTCGAACGGCCCGGCGCGGACCGTGGCTTCACGGCGGGTGCGACGCGGCGAGGGCCGCATCAGAACAAATGGGAGCATTGCGGCGTTGTTTTTCGAAATCCCGAGAGTCGCGGAGCGGCCGAATCCCATTGGGCGATTGCGCCGGTTGCTCGCTGGCAAAGAACTGCCCGGACTCGGCGCTGACGAATTACCGCTTCGCGATGAGTTGTACACGATCGATCAGTTGGATCGTCATGCCCGGACTCTGGCCGGTCTGCATGAGTTGATGCCCCCGGGTTGGCGCGACGCGGACCGGCTCCTGCCGCGACTTTCCGCCAACGCGGCGGTGCTCCACGAGGCCAATCTCCTCATTACCGATGCCGTGAAGCGAGGCCGGCGCATCACGCCGGCCGCCGAGTGGCTGCTCGACAACTACCATCTCATCGATGAGCAGATTCGCATCGCGCGGCGGCACCTGCCGCGCGGATACAGCCGCGAGCTTCCCCGGCTGAGCAATGGACAGACCGCGGGTTATCCCCGCGCCTATGCCATTGCGCTGGAGCTGATTTCGCACGTGGACGGCCGGATCGATGCCGAGAGCCTTCGCGCGTTCGTGGCCTCGTATCAATCGGTGACGCCGTTGCGGCTGGGGGAACTGTGGGCGATACCGATCATGCTGCGTTTGGCGCTGCTGGAGAATCTGCGGCGTGTCGTGGTGCGCGTGGCGGCGGGGCGGCGGGAGCGGGAGCGGGCGGCATTCTGGGTCGATCGCATGCTTGAAACGGCCACATCAGCGCCGGCGAACGTGGTGATGGTCCTGGCGGAGATGGTGAAGGAGAACCCTCCCTTGACCACCTCGTTTGTCGCGGAATTCGCCAGCCGCCTGCAGGGCCAGGGGCAGGCGCTGATGTTTCCGGTCACATGGCTGGAGCACCGCGTCGCCGAACAGGGACAATCGATCGAGAGTATTTTCCAGCAGGCCAGCCAGAGCCAGGCCGCCGACCAGGTTTCCATCGGCAACAGCATCGGCAGCCTGCGATTTCTGGGCGCCGTCGAGTGGCGGGATTTCGTCGAGACCATGAGCTCGGTCGAGCGGATTCTGCGGACCGATCCGTGCGGCGTCTATCCGCAGATGGATTTTGCGACGCGCGACTGGTACCGGCACGCGGTCGAGGAAATCGCCGCTGACAGTGCGTTTTCCGAAGAGGACGTGGCTCGCCGCGCGGTGGAGCTGGCCCGCGCCGCCAGCCAGGGTGACGTCCGAAAGAGTGGCGATGGGATTGCCGGCACGGGCCGTGGGCATCACGTCGGGTATTTTCTGGTCGATTCCGGTCGAGAACGCCTTGAGCGGTCGGCGCGGATGCGATTCAGCTTCCAACGCCTGTTGAGCCGGATCGGGCGGCGGTTTCCACTATTGATCTATCTCGGCTCGCTGCTGGCGGTCACGATCGCAGTCACCAGTCTGATACTGCTCATCGCGTCGCGGCATGGCATGGGATATGGGGGCCTGGCCGCCTGGGGCGTGATCGTATTGGCGTGCGCCAGTCAATTTGCGGTGGCGCTGATCCAATGGGCGGCGACGCGCCTGGCGCCGCCGCACATGCTGCCCAGGCTGGATTTCTCAAAGGGGATTCCATCGGCGCACCGTGTGATCGTTGTGGTGCCGGCGATGTTGACGGACAAGCTCGAGGTCGAAGAACTTCTTGAAGGGATGGAAGTGCGGTACCTGGCCAATCGCGATGGCAATGTCCTGTTCGCCCTGCTTACCGATTTTCGCGATGCCGCCAGCGAGACGATGCCGGGCGATGAGGCTTTGCTGAAACAGGCGCGGGACGGTATCGAGTCCCTGAACGCGAAATACACCGACAACGGAGACCGCGATTCCCCTGATGGCACAACCCAATCCGGTCCGTTTTTCCTTTTTCACCGTGCCCGGTGCTGGAACGCGCAGGAGAATGTCTGGATGGGCCGCGAACGCAAACGCGGAAAGCTCGAAGATTTCAACAACATGCTGCGCGGTGAGACTGGCCGATTCGATACCATCGTCGGCCCTGCCGACGACCTGGCCGGCGTGCGGTACGTCATCACGCTCGACAGCGATACGCAGCTTCCGCGCGATTCGGCCAGGCAGCTCGTCGGCACGCTGGCGCACCCATTGAACCGGCCGTATTTCGACGCGGCGCTGGGTCGCGTCACGGCGGGTTACGGCATTCTTCAGCCTCGCGTCGCCATCAATGCAGCCAGCGTGGGCCGCTCGCGGCTGGCGAGGCTTTCCGGGGGCGAGCCGGGGATTGATCCGTACACGCTGGCCGTGTCCGACGTCTATCAGGATCTTTTCGGCGAGGGGTCATTTGTCGGGAAGGGGATCTACGACGTGGATGCCGTCCGCCAGGCGTTGGGCGGGCGTCTGCCGGAAAATCACATCCTCAGCCACGACCTCCTCGAAGGAGCGTACGCGCGGGCCGGACTTGTCAGCGATGTCCTGCTGTTCGAGGAATATCCATCGGCCTATTGCGTCGAAATGGGCCGGCGGCATCGCTGGATTCGCGGCGACTGGCAGATCGTCCCGTGGCTGATGCCGCGCGTGCCCGGCGCCGATATGCGGCCGGTTGCCAATCCGATCTCGGCGTTGTCGCGATGGAAGATTCTGGACAATCTCCGTCGCAGTGTGATGCCAGCGGGATTGGTGGTCCTGCTGGTCGGCGGCTGGTTTCTGCCGGGCGGGGCGCTGTTCTACACGATGCTCGTCATCGCCATCCTGCTCCTTCCGTCGGTTCTGGCGGGCGCCACGGAACTGAGTCATCGGCCGGCGGATCTGCCCGTGAGTTATCACGTTCGGCTGGTGGGGACATCGGTCGGCCGCCAATTCCTGGCGCAGGCATTTGCACTGGCGTGCCTGCCGTATGATGCCCAGGTCAGCGCCGACGCGGTGGCGCGGACACTGGTCCGATTGTTCATCACCCGACGCAGATTGCTGGAGTGGCGCACGGCGCGCGAAGCGCAGCGCGCAGCCGGCACCGAATTGGCGGGGTATTACCGGTCGATGTGGGTGCTGCCGGTGACTGCCGCACTGTCGTTGCTGGCCCTGGGCATTTTGCGACCCGCGGCGTTGGCGGTGGCGGCGCCGGTGTGTGGGCTTTGGCTGCTGGCGCCGGGCATCGCGCATTGGCTGAGCCGACCCACGCCGCGGCGCAGGTCCAGATTGACGGCCGCCGACCTGGATTTCCTGGCCAGAATCGCGCGGCGTACATGGCGGTTCTTCGAGACGTTTGTGACGGCCGCTGACAACGAACTGCCGCCCGACAATTTTCAGGAAGGGCCGCCGCAGGGCATCGCACACAGGACTTCCCCGACCAACATCGGCATCTCGCTGCTGGCGAATCTGGGCGCGTACGACTTTGGCTACATACCGGCATCGCAGGTTCTGGAACGCACGGCGCGCACTCTGGCGACGCTGGACAAGCTCGAGCGATATCGCGGCCATTTTCATAATTGGTACGACACGCGCACGCTCCAGCCACTGCGACCCGCCTATGTCTCGACCGTCGACAGCGGCAATCTGGCCGGACATCTGCTGACGCTGGCGGCGGGTCTGGATGCGCTGCCGTCTCAACTCCTTGTACGCCCTGTCATCTTCACGGGACTGGGCACGACGCTCGATCTGGTTTTCGACTCGGCCGGTGCGTCTGACATACCGGCCATCGCGAAAGTCGTGGACCGGCTCCACGGGCTTCGCGACCGGTTCAGGACGCCGCCGCAAGCAGTGTCGGCGTCCGCGGCTCTCCTGCAGGACGCGGCGTCGAAGGCCGCCGAACTTGTCGCTGCGGTTGGAGCCGATGCCGACGGTGAACTGGGCTGGTGGTCGGCGGCATTTGAACGGCAATGCCGGATGAATCTGGAAGAAACGAGCCATCTGGCGCCCTGGGCGGCGTTGCTGCCTGGCGCTGCGATGACATGGAAGGGCGCCGAGGCGGTCTCGACGCTATCTGACGGTTTGCGCGACATCATCGCAAAGCTCGACGATGTGCCGACGACCGGCGACGTGGCCCGGATGGAATCCGTGATGGTTCCGTTGCTCGACGAAGCATTGCGAAAACGAACATCGACAAATACCGCCGTCACGGGCGACGAAAGCGACTGGTTGAATAGACTGCGGGCCGCCATCGCGGCCGGATCGGAGATGGCCTCCAGACGAATCTCCGAATCGCGCCGCCTGGCGGTTCGATGCCGGGAATTGAGCGACGTAGAGTACGGGTTCTTGTACGATGCGGATCGTCACCTGCTGAGCATCGGATACAACATCGCCGAGCACCGACTCGACGCCGGTTTCTATGACCTGCTGGCGTCGGAGGCTCGCCTGGCCAGCTATGTCGCGATCGCGCAGGGCAAACTTCCGCAGGAACACTGGTTCAGGCTCGGCCGCTCGTTGACCAATACCGGGCGCGGCATGGCGCTGATGTCGTGGAGCGGGTCGATGTTCGAGTATCTCATGCCGCTGCTGGTGATGCCGACCTATGACAACACGCTTCTGGACGAAACGTATGAGGCGGTGGTGCGCCGGCAGATTGTGTATGGGCGCGAGCGCGGGGTGGCGTGGGGCATTTCGGAATCCGGATATCTGAAAACCGATTCGCAGGGGAATTATCAATATAAAGCGTTCGGCGTTCCGGGGCTGGGATTCAAACGCGGGTTGGCGGACGATCTGGTCGTGGCACCATACGCCAGCGCCCTGGCGCTGATGGTGGACGCCGAAGCCTCCTGCGCGAATCTGCGCCGCCTGGCGCGTGAAGGCCGACTTCAACGGTACGGCTTTTACGAGGCCATCGATTATGACGCGGCGCGATTGCCGCCCAATGAGCCCAACGCGCCGGTGCGTTCGTACATGGCACACCATCAGGGCATGGCGTTGCTGTCGCTGGCGTCGCTATTGCTGGACCGGCCGATGCAACGGCGCTTTCAGTCCGACCCCGCTTTTCGCGCAACGGATTTGCTGTTGCAGGAACGGGTGCCCAAGGCGCCGTCGGTCTTTCCGCGCGTCACCGAAATTGCCGGCACGCCGGGGGCATCGGTTGATCCGGCCGCAAATTTCCGCGTCTTTGCCACGGCGCAAACGCGGGTTCCCGAGGTGCATCTGCTGTCCAATGGTCGTTATCACGTCATGGTCACGGCCGCCGGCAGCGGATACAGCCGCTGGCGCGATCTGGCACTGACCCGCTGGCGCGAGGATTCCACCTGCGACGGCTGGGGCACGTTCTGCTACGTGCGCGATGTCGCGTCGGGCGAATTCTGGTCGGCGGCGCAACAGCCGACGGCGAAGCGGCCCGTCAGCTATGAGGCCGTCTATGCGCAAGGCCGCGCAGAGTTCAAACGCCAGGACGGAGACCTCCATAGCGTGCTGGAGATCAGCGTTTCGCCGGAAGACGACATCGAATTGCGGCGGCTCACGCTGACCAATCGCGGCCGGCCCCGGCGCGTGATCGAAGTGACCAGTTATGCCGAAGTCGTCCTGGCGCCTCAGGCCGCCGACACGGCGCATCCGGCGTTCAGCAATCTGTTCGTCCAGACACAACTGCTTCGCGCCCGCCGGGCGATTCTGTGCACGCGCCGGCCGCGTTCGGCCAGCGAGCGGCCGCCCTGGATGCTGCACCTCATGGCCGTCCACGGCGATACGGCCGCGCCGACGTCGTATGAAACGGACCGGAGCGAATTCCTGGGGCGTGGCCGCACTCTGGCCGATCCGGCGGCGATGCATCGCCCAGCCCTCAGCGACAGCGTCGGCTCGGTGCTCGACCCGATCGTGGCGATTCGCAACACGGTGACGATCGAGCCCGACCAGACGGTTCGACTGCATCTGGTTACCGGCGCTGCCGAAACCTACGAAGCCGCGTTGGCGCTGGCCGAGAAATACCACGACCGCCGGCTGGCCGACCGCGTCTTCGAACTGGCCTGGACACACAGCCAGGTCGTACTGCGGCAACTCGACGCCGCCGAGCCCGACACGCAATTGTACGGCCGGCTGGCAAGCCATATTCTGTACGCCAATTCCCATTTGCGCGCCCCCGGCAGCGTCATCGCTCGCAACCAGCGCGGGCAGTCGGGGTTGTGGGGCTATGGCATTTCCGGCGACCTCCCGATCGTGCTGCTGCGACTCACCGACCAGTCGCATATCAATCTCGTGCGCCAACTCGTGCAGGCGCATGCGTATTGGCGGCTGCACGGGCTGGCGGTCGACCTGGTGATATGGAATGAAGACCAGTCCGGCTATCGGCAGTTGTTGCAGGATCAGATCGCAGCCGTGATCACATCGAGATCCGAGACGAATCTGCTGGACAAGCCCGGCGGAATCTTCATCCGCCGGCTCGAGCAGATTTCCGAGGAGGACAAGGTGCTGATGCTGACGGTGTCGCGCGTCATCATCAGCGACACGGCCGGAACGCTGGCCGAGCAGATGGATCGCCGGCGGGGCGTGGATCTTCCCGTGCCGAGGTTCCGACCCGTTCGGAGCCGCCGGGGAGAAATCCCGGTGGGGGTGGAGGTTCCGGCGCACGATCTGGCGGAATTCAACGGGATAGGCGGCTTCACGCGGGATGGGCGGGAATATGTGATCACGACGACAGCTCAAACGCGAACTCCCGCGCCGTGGGTGAATGTGCTGGCCAACCCATGGTTCGGCAGCCTGGTCAGCGAGAGCGGTTCGGCATACACCTGGTGCGAAAATGCCCAGACGTACCGGTTGACGCCGTGGGCCAACGATCCGGTCGGCGACGGCGGCGGCGAGGCGTTTTATATACGCGACGAAGAAAGCGGGCGGTTCTGGTCGCCTTCGCCCCTGCCGGCGCGCGGGGCGATGCCCTACACGACGCGGCACGGTTTCGGCTACAGCGTTTTCGAATACACCGAGGGCGGTATCACGTCGGAAATGCTCATGTACGTTGCCACCGACGCGCCGGTGAAGTTCTTCTCGTTCAAGGTGCGAAACACCTCGGGCCGGGCGCGGCGGCTGTCGATCACCGGATATTTTGAACTGGTGCTGGGCGATCGGCGCGCAACGCATGCGCCGCATGTTGTCACGGAGGTCGATCCCAAAACCGGCGCGTTTCTGGCACGCAATTCCTATAACAGCGAATTCTCCGAGCGCGTCGCATTCCTCGATGCCAGCGATACCAAGCGCACCGTGACCGGCGATCGCGCTGAGTTCCTGGGCCGCAACGGCGGTCCCGGCGAACCGGCGGCGCTGTCGCGCGCACGCCTGTCGGGACGACTCGGAGCCGCACTCGATCCGTGCGCTGCGATGCAGGTCGTCGTCGATCTCCCGGACCAGCAGGAACGCGAAATAGTTTTCACCTTCGGCACCGGCCGGGATCTGGCCGACGCGCGCAACCTCGTGAATCGTTTCCGGGGTGTCGGCCCGGCGCGAGCGGCGCTGGAAGCGGTCTGGTCCTTCTGGACGCGAACGCTCGGGGTCGTGCATGTCGAAACGCCCGATGCGTCGCTCAATTTCCTCGCCAACGGCTGGCTTCTCTATCAGGTGCTGGCGTCGCGCGTCTGGGGCCGCAGCGGGTTCTATCAATCGGGAGGCGCGTTCGGTTTCCGCGATCAGCTCCAGGATGTCATGTCGCTGGTGCATGCGGATCCGTCGACTCTCCGTGGCCACCTGCTGCGCTGCGCCGGCCGGCAATTTCGCGAAGGGGACGTGCAACATTGGTGGCATCCCACGCAAGGCCGCGGCGTGCGCACCCGCATCTCGGATGATTTCCTCTGGCTGCCGTATGTGACCTGCCATTATGTGACGGCGCTGGGCGACATGGGTGTTCTCGACGAGAAGGTCAATTTTCTCGAGGGCCGTCCGGTGCAGCCGGAAGAGGACAGCTATTACGATCTCCCGAACCGATCGGAAGAATCCGCCACTCTCTACCAACATTGCGTGCGGGCAATCCGCCATGGCTTGAGGTTCGGCGAGCACGGCCTGCCGCTGATGGGAACCGGCGACTGGAACGACGGCATGAATCTGGTCGGCGAACACGGCAAGGGGGAAAGTGTATGGCTGGCGTTCTTCCTCCACGACGTGCTCACGCAGTTTGCCGATCTGGCCCGGCAACACAACGACCCGGAATTCGCGGCACAGTGTGCGGCCGAGGCGCACAAGCTCCGTGAGAATATCGAGGCGCACGGCTGGGACGGCGACTGGTATCGCCGCGCCTATTTCGACAATGGCATGCCTCTGGGTTCGGCGACCAATCTGGAATGCCGTATCGATTCCATCCCGCAAAGCTGGTCGATGCTTTCCCACGCGGCCAACCCCCAGCGCTCACGCCTGGCGCTGGCGGCCGTTGATCGGCAGCTCGTGAAACGCAATTTGGGCCTCATTCAATTGTTCGATCCGCCGTTCGACAAATCCGAACTGAACCCCGGCTATGTGAAGGGATATGTTCCCGGCGTGCGCGAGAACGGCGGACAGTACACGCACGCCGCGATCTGGACGGTCATGGCTTTCGCCGCCGCCGGCGACTCCGCCAGGGCTTGGGAACTTTTCCAGCTCATCAACCCGATTCGCCACGGCGACACGCCTGATGCGATCCAGACTTATAAAGTCGAGCCATACGTCGTTGCCGCCGACGTCTATGCCAATCCGCAGCACGCCGGTCGAGGCGGCTGGACATGGTACACGGGCTCAGCCGGGTGGATGTATCGTTTGATCACCGAATCGCTGCTCGGCCTGCACCTGGAAGTCGACAAACTGCGATTCACTCCATGCATGCCGGCCGGCTGGGAAACCCTCAAGATCCACTACCGATATCGGGAAGCCCTCTATCACATCACCTACCGCCGCCGCGGCGCCGGCAACGTCGTCAAGCGCGTGACGCAAGACGGATCGGACCAACCGCAGGGGGTGCTGCGGCTCATTGATGATCGCAGAGAACACAGTGTCGACGTGGAGATCGAATAAGGGTCTTTCGCGTCGGTTTGCCGGCTCCGCGATTGATTTCAATATTGACTGCGTGTAAAGCAATGCGGGGTTGGAGCACTGATTGTCCGGGCGGTGGGGCGGCCGTTCCTGCTTGGAGCTGACATGTGGCGAGTATTGGCGTTGGCGGCAATGTTGGCGGTGGGTCTTGCCCGGCCGAATATGGCGGCCGGTCAGGCGGATGCGACGACCCGGCCGGCCGGTGGCTGGGTTCCTGACACCTCCAGTTCCAATCCGATTGTTGCCAGGGCCACGCCGTCGCTGGTCGCGGTGCGGTTCACGCTCAATTCGGATTTCGGCAAGCTGACATTCATCGGCCCGGGCATCGTGGTGCGGCCGGATGGATTGGTCATGATCCCGCTGGTGATGGTCGACGAGCGATTTCCCGACAGCCAGATGATCGACTTCAAGATCATCCGCACGAATTACCCGCACGATCCTGTCGTGGTCGACGCCGTGTTCCAGGGCCGTGACGAGCGAACCAATATGGCCTTTGTCAAAGCCAGGGATCCCGCCGGCTGGACCGCCATCAAGTTCCAGGATTCGCCGCCCAAAATTGGCGACACGATCTGGAGCGTCGGACTGCTCCCACAGCAGGACGGTTACGCGCCGTATCTCATGCACGCGATGGTGTCGTCGAATCTGCGCGGCGAATTGCCGCAGGTTCTGGCCAACGACGGCCTGTGCGCCGTGGGCTGGCCGGTTTTCAACGCCGATGGCCAGGCGATCGGCGTCGTCCACAATCAATTCGATCAGCATTATCTGCTGAACGACAACGAAGCGGCCGCCATGAGTTCGGCCTTGTATCTGCCGCCGCGGATGTTCATGCCGACGCGCGGATTCGCGATGAGCCTGAGCGATCCGCCGGACCCCAACCGGCCGCTGCGAATCCCCTGGACCGGCATCGCGCAATTTGTCGGGATCGGCGCCGACGAGGCCGCATTCTTCAATCTCGAAAACCAGAGCGTCGTTCGGATCACCGACGTGGTAGCCGGTTCGGCGGCTGACAAGGCCGGCCTCAAGGCCGGACAGATCATCGTCCGCGTCAACGGCCAGCCGCTGGATCGCGGCGACCTTCCCGCCGAGATCGCCCAGATCTTCCAGCGCCGTATCACGCAGATGAAAGTCGGCGATCCGATCACATTGACGATCCTGCCGGAGCGCGGCCAGCCGCTGAAGGATGTCACGCTGACGCTGGAGGAAAGCCCCAAAGGCCCCAATACCGCACAGCGGTATTATGCCCAGGACATCGGCCTGGTCGTCCGCGACGTGACGTTCCTGGACAATTATCTTCGCAAGCGTCCGGCCGATGCGACCGGTGTCGTTGTTGCCAACATCCGCGATAGCAGTTCCCCCACCAACAGGTTCGCGATTGGTGATCTGATCACACAGATGAACGGCGCCCCTGTCACGACGCTGGACGGCTTTCGCCAGGCGTACACAACGTTCCGCAAGGCCCACGCCGGCGATCCGATCGTGCTGGTCGCCCATCATCTCAAGGACATGCGAAACGAATCGATCAGCATCATGCCGGTGGCGCCGCCGGCGACGCTGACGCCCGGTGCGAGCCTGTTCCCGTCGCTGCCAGCTCTTCCGGCGACAGCCCCATAGCCGGCGACTTGCCGGGCCACGCCCGCCATGCGGGTATCGCGCGGGTATCGCGCGGGCTTGAATTCGCTCTCAGCCCGTCTAGAATCCCCGTTTGGATCAATTGGGCAGATAGCTCAGCTGGTAGAGCAATGGTCTGAAAATCCATGTGTCGCCGGTTCAATTCCGGCTCTGCCCATTCGAGAAAAACCCCTGAAAGACCGCAAAAATAGCCGGTGTTTCAGGGGTTTTTCATTGCGCGGCGGTTTGCAACCGATTGTCTGCGATTGAGCCTCACACCCTTGGAATTTGACCTGATTCCTTATGATTTCATCATACCTTTCCGGAAATTGAGCGCCCCTACCCTTTGTCGCCCATCGGTATGAAGCGGGCATAATGCGCGGCGCCGGCTCATTCGTCGGAATCGAAGAAACTCCTGCCCATGTCCGATGGCGGCAGAGCTTTCGACCGCTTTGCTTTTGGCGGCGGTGGTGCCGGACAGATTCCAGCACCATTTGCGTCTTTCCAACGCCATGGTAGCCTTCCAGCAGCGCATTCATCCCCTCGGCCATCGACTCGTGCAAGATCTCCTCAACCCGTCTCATGTGAATCCTCCTTGTCAGGAACAAAGCACTATTCAACTTTGCCAACCCTGCCTCGAAACGGCTGTGGCAGGCGCCAGCAACAGCCGCGCACCATCGGCCCGTTGCGCGATTCATTTGGTCTGCGTGGCAAACAGAGGCAGGGTTACCAGTGACCTTTGAGAATTGTCCGGCACATCCTTGATGCCGGCGCTCTTGAAGAGAAACTCCGAGGCCGGATCGTGGTCTCGGAATCGGCGCTGAGCGTTGTCGCTGTTGTGGACCGCGTAGCAGTAGATACAGCCATGCGGACAGGTGTCGTACTCGCCGATGTCGCGAGAGGCGAAACACCCGCATGCCGTCCGGTGGCCTCGCTCCTGGGCGTGGATCGGATGCCCTGCGATTGCCCCCAGTCGCTCGGCATCGATACATCGCGCGTCGTGAGCGCCAGCGACCAGGTAGTCTCTCTGCGTGCAGACGGCCAGTCGCATGCCGTGCGCACCGGCCATTTGCACCATCTCGAGGACCAACTGACGTTTTGCGTCGCCAGAGGGGTCTTCCCACGTGAGTCCAAATTCGCGGCCGGCGGCGTTCAGGTTTCGTAGCGTCTTCCTGTAGACGTTCATGAATGCGATCGCGACTTCATCGGTGGCGCCCTCGAGCTGCCGGCAAAGCGACTCGAAATTACGCCGATGGAAGTCCATTGGCGTTTCGGAGGAAATCACGATCGGGTCATACCGCCACACCGGCACGCGCGGTCCGTATTCCTCAGCGATGCGACGCATATGTTCGACACTCCGTGTCGCATTGACGACGGCGCGTTCCAGGGTCCGTGGATAGCCAGTAATCGTGTACTGGACGACAAACGGGTAACCAAGCCCGCGAATCGCGGGAAGATGCATCAGAAAGGGCCCGATGTTCTTGGTCCAGAACACAAATCCATCGGCGTCGCCGGGAGCAAGCGAGACCCGTAGGACATGGTGGCTGTACGGGTTGACCATCTTGCAATACCCGGCCCGGAGACGGTTCATGAACCAGTCGCCGTAGAACGTGGGGATGTCCGTCTTGTAGCTGGCCGAGATAATCATGATCAGCACGGCAAGATAACACCCCCTCGGGGACGCCTCGATGGATATATTGATGCACATCTGGACAGCGAAATGGAAGACACCATGTGCACCAAGTTGCCTGATTGATGACCAGTCACCGTCGGGCGGGCACACCGGCATGGCCGAAGGCAAACTCATGCCTTCTCATCACGATTCCTCCTGGAGTTGTACGGGCCCGAAACGAGCCGTGGGCTTTCGCATATATGCGGCCCAAAGCTGGTCCCCCATCGAAAAATGCCACCATTCACCGGGATAATTTGCGAACCCCGACTGGCTCATGCACGCGCACAGAATCCGCCGTCTACGCGCGACTTCGGGGTCTGCCGCGTTTTGCGTCGGCGTTGTCAGGCCAAATTCGCCCACCGCAGTCCCCATCCACAATTCCATGCCGGTCTCATCGGTCAGTGTGACGTCCACGGCAGCACCTGTCTGATGGCCGCACGTATTTCCCCGCGTGGGGTCGGCGATGACCAGTCGTGTTCGCCGGTCTATTTCTTCCGCGTCGAGCTGTGGATGCTCCACGGCGAATCTGGCACGCGTCTGATTCCAATACGCGATTTGTCGGGCGTGACCGCGGTAGGCCTCCACCACATGCAACTGGTAGCCATCCGGCAGAGCGGCTGCTGCCTTTTCAAGCCCTCGCACAACGGACTCCCGTGCGACATGCCGGATACCCAGGCGATGGTCCAGCCGTAGCCGAGGGGTTTCCGGGATGGGGATGAGCTGCTCGCCTTCATCCTTGATGGGAATTCGGCTGACAAAGTGTGCTGGTAACACGGCTTGTGCCCCAAGCCTCCAGAGCCAATACGCCACTTGAATTCGAATAGGTACCATTTTCCGGAACTCGTGATTAAGAACTGAGCTTCCCCCCAATCATGGACAAGCTAATTACACGCAATTAGAAAACAAGGGCGTAAAGAGTTAGATCCTTGGCTGGGTCATGGGCGGCTCCGGTTGGATTTGCCCAGAAGTCTACACGCCGCATAGCGCCTCGCGAAACGTCAAGACCTACGCCGGCGCCAGACTTCCTGCACGAGTCCCGTCCGGCTCTCGCCTTTCCGAGCCCCTCGGCCAGGCCGCGGTGAACGCCCGCAGCCAGACTTCATCCATGAGTCGGCGCAGGGGATTGATTCCGTATTTCTCGACATAGTGCTCAAGCGTGATGTCGCCGGTGTGACCCATGAGGAGCTTGCGCTCTTCGTAAATCCACCCAATCGCGGCTATGAGGCGGACCCTCAGGTTTCAACTTTCGCAGGCTTGCGGCGGCGCGTTTTCGCTTGGTTTGTGCGACCGGTCGAGCTCTTGGTTGGAGCCGGTTTGGAGCGATTAGCCGGCTTGGCGGTTGCTTCGGCAGCGCCGGTTGCGACGGGCGCCTCCAAGTCGATTCCGAACACGTCGGCCAATTCGTCGGCCGCGATCGTGCGTTTCTTCGTTGTCTTCGGTTTGGCGATCGGGCTGGCGGCTTGGGCGATTAGTTCCAGATGATCCACCTGCCGGAGCTTGAAAAGGAGTTCCGGCTGATGATCGAGGCGGTTGCCGACGCCGTAGAGCGTGGCGGCGATGTGCTTGCACATGCCGGCGTAATCGGGGCAGGAGCAGGACATTTCAATTTCCCTGGGCGCGGGGAAGAGGCCGGCGTCGCGGCCGGTGACGATTTCCATGACCCCTTTGGACAGTTTTCCCTGAAGCAATTCGACCAGTGAGCCGATTTGTCCGCCGCAACGCGATTTCACGTTGTTCCAGTGATCCGCCGCCAGCGGCTTGATCTTGATCGTGATGCGATAGAGGCTGGAGCCGCTGACCATGGACGTGACTTTCCCCGGCTCGACGTGCAGATCGACCACCGACCCGTTGCGGACATAGGTTCGTCCGCGCGGCAGGCGGTTGCTGAAGTCGCTGTAGGATTCCAGGTTGTCGCACCAGGCTTTGCCCCAGAATGTCGAGGCGATCGTGCGGCCGTCGATTTCCACGGGCGAGGCCGGCCGCCCCTTTTTCTCCAGCTTTTTTACTTCACGAAGCGCGTTGGCCCGCCGCTGGGCCACAGGAACATAAGGCTTGAATCGCCACCACATGGACGCCTCCCTGCCGGGTAATCATGGAATTCTGAACGCGCACAATATCGGCCGGCGGCGGGGAAAGTGCAAGGAGAGCGTTCGCGAACGGCGATAAGACGGAGGCGGGTGGCGAATCCCTACTCCTCCGTCGCCTTGCTGATGTCCAGAGCGACGAAGCGGAG
>CAYQTE010000034.1:47715-50447 GCA_964420285.1 uncultured Tepidisphaeraceae bacterium | reverse complement strand
TGGAAGCATCGCTCGGGCAGCTCGAAAAATTCGCCAATAAGATGGTGGCCGATCAGCTTGCCGATTCCGGCGTGACCGTGGAAATCCGCCAGGAAATGATCGAAGGCACGCGCGTTCATTTTCTGGCCACGCCGTTCATCACCCCCGCGTGGGCCATCAAGGACGGCACGCTGTATATCAGTTCGTATCCGCAAATGGCGGTGGCCAGCTTTTCGCGACCGGCCGATGCGCCCAGCATTCTGGACAATCCCGATTGGCAGCGCATCCGCGCCGCACTCGGCGGTCCGGCGAAGATCAGCCAGTTCCAGTTCGTCGATCTGCCCAAGACCATGCCGCAGGGATATCAATCGACACTGATGCTGACGCGTATGCTCCTGGGGGCCGGTGATCTATTCGGCGCACAGACCCCGGCCATGGTGGTACCGCCGCTGGACAAGATCATGGCCCAGACCGAACCCGGCGGCTCGATCGGCTGGAGCGATGACGCGGGTATGCACGCCAAGTCGATCATGCCCTTCCCCGGCGCCGACATCATGGGCGCGGCCGGGAATGTGTCGGGGATCGAGGCCTATTACGCCGCGATGATGTTTGCCGTGATGGGCCAATTTTTCGGGGAAATGCACACACCGGCCGGAGCGGGGATGGCGCCGCCGAATATCGGCATGGCAGGCGGTGGCGCGGTCGCTGCCGCCCAGGCGGACATCGCTGGTTTGAAACTGGCGTTGAATGCCTACGAGATCGACAACGGGCAATATCCCACGACCGGCCAAGGCCTCATGGCCTTGGTCAGCAATCGCGGCTATATCGAGAAGCTTCCTCCCGATCCGTGGGGCCATCCGTACATCTATCGCTGCCCCGGCAGCAACGGGAAGGATTTCGATTTGTTCTCGGCCGGGCCCGATGGAATTCCGGGCACGGCGGATGATATCGGGAACTGAAGAATAGCTCTCGCAGAGGCGCTAAGGCGCAGAGGAAATACCGGCGTGTCGGGCGCCGCTTGTCTATCAACAAACGGCAACGGTTTTGCAGTTGATTGGTAATAACTTGTGTGGAACGGACGTGCGATGAATTCAGTTGTTGAATCATCACGCGGCCCGGAAGAATAGCTCGCGCAAGGGCGATCTGCATTCATTTGCCGGCCAAGCGGATCGAGACCGCCTGGCGTTCGGCTTGTTATCAGACATTTACTTTGCGCCTCTGCGCCTCTGCGAGGGATTTTCTTCTCCCCCGAATGCGCGCGAGTTCTCAACGGCCGCGGCGGAAGCGGGAGGTGACCCAATGTATTACCTCGTAATGACTGCGTTCTTCGCGCTGATCCTGGCCGGCGCGGTTATGGTCAACGAGGGATCCCGGCCGCGGCGAAAAGGCGATTGGCCGCACTGCCGGCAATGCGAGTATTTGCTCATTGGAATCCAGAGCGAGCGATGTCCCGAATGCGGGACGCCGCTCATCCCGGGAAATATCCTGCGCGGAGAACGTGGGCGTCCGTCCGGTCTGGCAATGGCCGGCGTGGTTGCGATGCTTCTGGGCGTCGTGCTGCTGCTGGCGGTTATCAGCGGAGAAGCCATTCGTGGAGATCCTCTCCGTGCCCGCATTTCGGCCGCTTCGACGGACGCAATGAATTTGAAAGTCGCGCTGGACGCGTTTCAGGGCGATTGCGGCCGATACCCGACAACCGCCGAAGGGCTGAACGCTCTGGCAACGGCGCCGCCCGGCGTTCGGACCTGGCGCGGACCGTATGTCGACAAGGTGCCGATCGATCCGTGGGGCAACCCGTATGTCTATCGCTGCCCGGGAAGCAATGGTAAGGACTACCACTTGTTCTGCTGTGGCCCGGATGGAATTCCGGGCACGTCGGATGATATCGGGAACTAAAGAATAGCTCTCGCAGAGGCGCTAAGGCGCAGAGAAAATGCCGGCCGGCCGGGCATGAGCGATTCATGTCTGTCAACAACCGACAACGTTCCGGTGATCGAATGGTAATAGCTGGTGTGGAACGACGTGCGATAATCTCGGTCACTGAATCATCCCACGGAGCAAAGGCTTAGCTCGCGCAAAGGCGCGTTACATTCAGTTGCTGGCCGGGCGGCTCGAGACCGCCTGCCGTTCGACTTGCTATCCGGCATTTACTTTGCGCCTTTGCGCCTCTGCGAGGGATATTCTTGCCTGCCCGAACGCATGCGCGTTCCCGAAAAGCCGTAGGCGTCGTCATGGCGACTGATTATGCTTTTCTTCTTTTGCTGGCCGTTGCCGCTTTGGTGCTTGGCGCCGTGGTTGTTGCGGTGTGCGTGCAATGGATCACGTACTTGTTTCGGCACAGAATTCGGGACAACTTGCCCCGGTGCCGCCGGTGCGAGTATGCGCTGATCGGCATTGACAGCCAGCGATGCCCCAAATGCGGAATGCCGCTTTTGCCCGAGAATATCAAACGCGGCGATCGCGAGCGGCCGCGTTACCCTTCGCTTGGCGCCGTGATCCTGCTGCTCCTGGGCTTGGGATTGGTGGTTGTCATTGTCGCCCCTCAATTCACCGAGCGAACCGGTGAACCAAAGTCAATTGGCGCCGGGACGGACGTTATGAATCTGAAAGTCGCGATCGACGCGTTTCAGATCGACAACGGGCGGTTTCCCACGGCGGCCGAAGGGCTTAATATTCTTGTGAACCCGCCGAACGGCGACCACGCTTACGTCGACAAGGTTCCGATCGACCCGTGGGGCAACCCGTACGTCTAT